>NZ_JBIARJ010000011.1:0-277514 GCF_042889825.1 Streptomyces sp. NPDC002467
GTTGGGTTATCAGTAGCCCGTCGTGCTGGGCGGGGCCGCCCCCGGGACCCCCCCGCCCCACCGGGGGGGTGTTGTAATCCCGCCCGCCCCGGGCCCCCCCCCCCCCCGCCGGCGTTTTGCGTCCACCCGGCCCAGCCGGCACGCCCCGGCTCGGCCGGCACGATCCAGCCCCTCCGGCGTTTGAGGAGCGGGGTCCGGGGCGGAGCCCCCAGCAGCGCGCCCGCACGGGCTAGCGGCGCCGCATGTCCGCGACCCGCGCCCGCTCCCCCGGCTGCACGTCCGGCAGGACACCCGCGCTGCGGAGCTGCGCCGTCGGCCCGCCCCGCCGCTGAACGGGCAGGGGGGACTCCCGGCGCGGCCGGCGGCCCGCCATGCCGTCGCCGGAGGCGGCACCGGACGGCACACCACCACCGGCCACGGTGATCTGCACGCCCTGGTCCGCCAGCGCCTGCAACTCCGCACCGGCCCGGTCGTCGTGCGGCGGCGGCTCGTCCGTCACCAGGCGGGTCATCACGTCCGTCGGCACCGTCTGGAACATGGTGTCCGTACCGAGCTTCGTGTGGTCCGCGAGGACGACGACCTCCGCCGCCGCCTGGACCAGCGCCCGGTCCACGCTCGCGCTCAGCATGTTGGACGTCGACAGGCCGCGCTCGGCCGTCAGGCCGCTGCCCGAGAGGAAGGCCCGGGAGACCCGGAGCCCCTGGAGGGACTGCTCGGCACCGCTGCCGACCAGCGCGTAGTTGGAGCCGCGCAGGGTGCCGCCGGTCATGACGACCTCCACCCGGTTGGCGTGCGCCAGCGCCTGGGCGACGAGCAGCGAGTTGGTCACGACGGTCAGGCCGGGCACCCGCGCGAGCCGGCGGGCCAGCTCCTGGGTCGTGGTGCCCGCTCCGACGACGACGGCTTCGCCCTCTTCCACGAGGGAGGCCGCGACATCGGCGATGGCGGTCTTCTCCGCCGTCGCGAGATGGGACTTTTGCGGGAAGCCGGATTCACGGGTGAAACCGCCCGGCAGCACCGCACCGCCGTGCCGGCGGTCGAGGAGTCCTTCTGCCTCCAGTGCCCGCACGTCCCGCCGTACGGTCACTTCGGAGGTCTGGACGACACGGGCGAGCTCCCGGAGCGAAACCGCTCCGTTGGCCCGCACCATTTCGAGGATCAATTGGCGACGTTCTGCAGCGAACACGAAACTGACAGTAACCCCAACGACCGTCTGCTTTCAGCTCCTTGCGCCGGAATACCGAAGTTGTCCATATGGCGGGGCGACTAGTGGTATACGCAGCCCGAGACTTGGGTGAACGTCCGGCCACACCAGTGCGCCCCGCCCTCAACTCCCTTGCGTTATGCGGCGATTGAAGGCGAATCAGGCTTCTCCGGCGGCCTTCCGCGTGTGCAGCTGGCGGGCCACCTCGGCGATCGATCCCGACAGCGAGGGGTACACCGTGAACGCGTTTGCGATCTGCTCGACCGTCAGGTTGTTGTCGACCGCGATCGAGATCGGGTGGATCAGCTCGCTGGCGCGCGGGGAGACGACGACGCCGCCCACCACGATCCCGGTGCCCGGACGGCAGAACAGCTTCACGAAGCCGTCCCGGATGCCCTGCATCTTGGCGCGCGGGTTGCGCAGCAGCGGGAGCTTCACCACGCGGGCGTCGATCTTGCCGGCGTCCACGTCCGCCTGCGTGTAGCCGACGGTGGCGATCTCGGGGTCGGTGAAGACGTTCGAGGAGACCGTCTTCAGGTTCAGCGGGGCCACCGCGTCGCCGAGGAAGTGGTACATCGCGATGCGGCCCTGCATCGCCGCCACCGACGCGAGCGCGAAGACGCCGGTCACGTCACCGGCCGCGTACACGCCCGGCGAGGAGGTGCGGGAGACCTTGTCGGTCCAGATGTGCCCGGACTCCTTGAGTCGGACCCCGGACTCCTCCAGGTTCATGTCCTTGGTGTTCGGGATCGCGCCGACGGCCATCAGGCAGTGCGTACCGGTCAGCACGCGGCCGTCCGAGAGCGTGACCTCCACGCGGTCGCCCACCCGCTTGGCGGACTCGGCGCGGGAACGCCCGACGACGTTCATGCCGCGGCGACGGAAGACGTCCTCCAGCACGGCGGCCGCGTCGGGGTCCTCGCCCGGCAGCACGCGGTCGCGGGAGGACACCAGGGTCACGCGGGAGCCGAGGGCCTGGTACGCGCCGGCGAACTCGGCGCCGGTGACGCCGGAGCCGACCACGATGAGCTCCTCGGGGAGCTCCTCCAGGTCGTAGACCTGGGTCCAGTTCAGGATGCGCTCCCCGTCGGGCATCGCGTCGGGGATCTCGCGCGGGGTGCCGCCGGTCGCGATCAGCACGGCGTCGGCGGTCAGGATCGTCTCGGTGCCGTCGGCGGCGGTGACGATGACGTCACGCGTGCCGTCGATGCCCTGCGGACCGCCGAGCTTGGCGCGGCCGCGCACCACGCGGGCGCCGGCCCGGGTGACGGAGGCGGTGATGTCGTGGGACTGGGCCAGCGCGAGGCGCTTGACGCGCCGGTTCACCTTGCCGAGGTCCACGCCGACGACCCGCGCGGCCTGCTCGATGGGCGGCGTGTCGTCCGCGACGACGATGCCGAGCTCTTCGTACGACGAGTCGAAGGTCGTCATGACCTCGGCGGTCGCGATGAGCGTCTTGGAGGGCACGCAGTCGGTCAGGACCGACGCCCCGCCCAGACCGTCGCAGTCGACGACGGTCACCTCCGCACCGAGCTGGGCCCCCACCAGGGCTGCCTCATACCCGCCGGGTCCGCCGCCGATGATCACGATCCGGGTCACGAAAAGTCCGCCTCACGTCTACCCGGCCGGCTGCCGCCCCGGCCGGTGTTCCGGGGGGTCTCCCCGGGGGATGCATTCCGTGCCCCATTGTCCCGCACGCATCAAGGTGCTTCGCGCCCGGTCCCTTCCCGGGCCGCCATCCGGGGTACCCCCGCCGGGACGGCGGCCGGAACGCGTCCACCGGTGCCCCTCCCGTACCCTCGGACTCATGTCGCTCTACGCCGCGTACGCCGGCAACCTCGACCCGCGGCTGATGACGCGCCGCGCCCCGCATTCGCCGCTGCGCGGCACGGGCTGGATCAACGACTGGCGGCTGACCTTCGGCGGCGAGCAGATGGGTTGGGAGGGCGCGCTCGCCACGATCGTGGAAGCGCCGCGCCATCAGGTCTTCGTCGCCCTGTACGACATCGCGCCGCTGGACGAGGACTCGATGGACCGGTGGGAGGGCGTCGGCCTCGACATCTACCGCCGCATGCGCATCCGCGTCCACACGCTGGACGGCGAGGAAGCGGCCTGGTGCTACGTCCTCAACGGCTACGAGGGCGGACTGCCCTCCGCCCGCTACCTGGGCGAGATCGCCGACGCGGCCGAGTCCGCGGGCGCCCCGCACGACTACGTGATGGAACTCCGCAAGCGCCCCTGCTGACGCCCCCGCCCACCCCTCCCCCCGCCTGACCAGGCCCTCGAGCCGGCCCGGGGACGATTCGGCGGAAACGACAAGGCAACGATCCGAACACCGTGAGCTGTGCCATCTACGCGCGTAGGCCGGAAGCGGCTACGCTCGTCAGCGTGAACGCATCTGTTACCGACCCCTTCGCCGACGCCTCCGCCGCCGCCGCCCGCCTGAGCGAGCTCACCGGCGTCGAATCCCACGATGTCGCCCTCGTCATGGGCTCCGGCTGGGCCCCCGCCGCCGAGGCCCTGGGCGCTCCCGAGGCCGAATTCCCGGTCACCGAGCTGCCCGGCTTCCCGCCCCCCGCCGTCGAGGGCCACGGCGGCAAGATCCGCTCGTACAAGATCGGCGACAAGCGTGCGCTGCTCTTCCTCGGCCGGACCCACTACTACGAGGGCCGCGGCGTCGCCGCCGTCGCCCACGGCGTCCGCACGGCCGTCGCGGCCGGCTGCAAGACCGTCGTCCTGACCAACGGCTGCGGCGGTCTGCGCGAGGGCATGAAGCCCGGCCAGCCGGTCCTGATCAGCGACCACCTGAACCTCACGGCCACCTCGCCGATCGTCGGCGCGAACTTCGTGGATCTCACCGACCTCTACTCGCCCCGCCTGCGCGCGATGTGCAAGGAGATCGACGAGACCCTCGAAGAGGGCGTCTACGTCCAGTTCCCCGGCCCGCACTACGAGACCCCGGCCGAGATCAACATGATCCGCGTGATGGGCGCCGACCTCGTCGGCATGTCCACCGTGCTGGAGGCCATCGCCGCCCGTGAGGCCGGCGCCGAGGTGCTCGGCATCTCCCTGGTCACCAACCTGGCGGCGGGCCTGTCCGGCGAGCCCCTGAACCACGAAGAGGTGCTCCAGGCCGGCCGCGACTCGGCCGCCCGCATGGGCACGCTCCTGACGCAGGTCCTCGCCCGCATCTGATCGACTGATCGACGTACGAGGCCGCGCAAGGTCACGAGAGGTAAGGCGGAAGCAGTGCAGGAACAGGACGACCTGATCACCCGGGCCCAGGCCTGGCTGGCGGAGGACCCCGACCCGGAGACCGCGGCCGAGCTCGCCGCGCTCATCGAGGCGGGCGACACGGCCGAGCTGGCGGACCGGTTCTCCGGCACCCTGCAGTTCGGCACGGCCGGGCTGCGCGGTGAGATCGGCGCGGGTCCGATGCGGATGAACCGATCGGTGGTCATCCGGGCGGCGGCGGGCCTCGCGGCCTACCTGAAGGCCCAGGGCCACGACGGCGGCCTCGTCGTCGTCGGCTACGACGCCCGCTACAAGTCCGAGGACTTCGCCCGCGACACCGCGGCCGTGATGACCGGCGCCGGGCTGCGTGCGGCCATCCTGCCCCGCCCGCTGCCGACGCCCGTCCTCGCGTACGCCATAAGGCACCTGGGCGCCGTCGCCGGCGTCGAAGTCACCGCGAGCCACAACCCGCCCCGGGACAACGGCTACAAGGTCTACCTCGGCGACGGCTCGCAGATCGTCTCCCCCGCGGACGCCGAGATCGCGGGCCACATCGCCCGCGTGACGACGCTCGACTCGGTCGACCGCCCCAAGGACGGCTGGCTGCAGCTCGACGAAGAGGTCCTGGAGGCCTACCTGGCCCGTACGGACGCCGTCCTGACCCCCGGCTCCCCCCGGGGCGTGCGGACCGTCTACACGGCCATGCACGGCGTCGGCAAGGAGGTCGTCCTCGCGGCCTTCGCCCGCGCCGGCTTCCCGGACCCGGTCCTCGTGGCCGAGCAGGCCGAGCCCGACCCGGCCTTCCCCACCGTCGCCTTCCCCAACCCGGAGGAGCCGGGCGCGATGGACCTGGCCTTCGCGAAGGCCGCCGAGGTCGACCCCGACATCGTCATCGCCAACGACCCGGACGCCGACCGCTGCGCGGTCGCCGTACCCGACAACGGCGGCTGGCGGATGCTGCGCGGCGACGAGGTCGGCGCGCTGCTGGCGGCGCACCTGGTCCACAAGGGCGCGCAGGGCACGTTCGCGGAATCGATCGTCTCCTCCTCCCTCCTCGGCCGGATCGCGGAGGCCGCGGGCCTGCCGTACGAGGAGACCCTCACCGGCTTCAAGTGGATCTCCCGCGTCGAGGGCCTGCGCTACGGCTACGAGGAGGCGCTCGGCTACTGCGTGGACCCCGAGGGCGTACGCGACAAGGACGGCATCACCGCCGCGCTGCTCGTCGCCGAACTGGCCTCGGAGCTCAAGGAGCAGGGCCGCACCCTGACCGACCTGCTGGACGACCTGGCGATGGCCCACGGCCTGCACGCCACCGACCAGCTCTCGGTCCGCGTCTCGGACCTGTCCGTCATCGCCTCGGCGATGGCGGCGCTGCGCGCCGAGCCCCCGACGTCCCTGGCGGGCCTGCGGGTCGTCTCGGCGGAGGACCTCGCCGTCGGCTCGGCGGCCCTCCCGCCGACGGACGGCCTGCGCTACTACCTCGACGGCGACTACAAGGCCCGCGTGATCGTCCGCCCGTCGGGCACCGAGCCGAAGCTCAAGTGCTACCTGGAGGTCGTCGTCCCGGTCGCCGAGGCCTCCGACCTCGCCCCGTCCCGCACGCGCGGCCAGGAAGTCCTGGACGCCATCAAGAAGGACCTGGCAGCAGCAGCGGGCATCTGACCCACCGCCCTGCCACACGTCGACGGCCCCCCGAGCCCTTGGTCTCGGGGGGCCGTCGACGTGAGCGGCGGGGGTACGCCCTGACGTCAGCCCGTACCGACCCCTGGCCCGGGGCCAGTACCCCAGCGCCAGTACCCCGGGGCCGGCACCCCGGGCCCCGCCCCCTCACTTCGCCGTGGCCACCGGTGAGGCCGACGGGCGGGCGATTTCGCCCAGGGTCGGGACCGACTCCGGGCGGGAGCGGACGGCGTCGGTGCATTCCCAGGTGCGTGGCGGGTCCGTGTCCGGGCCGCCCAGGGTGACCGGTCGGCCCGGGCCCGCCGAGATGGTCTCGTTGCCCGCCAGCGTGCACACCAGCTGGGACAGCGCCACCGGCGGGAGGTCCTCCGGCTTGCGGCTCAGCCGTACCGTGCCCGCCGGGTCTCCGGCCCTCGGGGCCTCGGCCATCAGCTGGTCCGGGACACCGGTCGTGAAGCCGGCGTCCCGTTCCTGCGCGGACAGCGGCTTCTCCAGCGCCTCCAGCAGCGCCTGCGCGACGAGTGCCACGGGGTCCTTCAGCCCCGCGCGCTTCTCGGGCACCGGGATGACCCGTTCCACGCCCACGAGCTGCGATCCGCAGACCAGTTCCACCGTGGCGCGGAAGCCCTGCACCCCGTTCTGACCGCTCGGCTGCGCCGGGGTGTCGCAGGACACCCGCGACGGCGCCGGGCCGACGTCCACCGGCACGGTCGTCGCCCGGATCCCGCACCCGGACAGCGCCGTGGCCGCGAGCAGGGTCGAAGCCACCACCGGCAGCGCCCGCACCCTACGCATCCTGCTCACCCGCCAGTACCTTCCCCACGTCCACGGGCAGCCGCAGCGTGAACAGCGCCCCTCCCCCGGCCACGTTGGCGGCGGTGATGTCGCCGCCGTGGATGTGCGCGTTCTCCATGGCGATGGACAGGCCGAGACCGCTGCCGTCCGACTTCGGACGGGACGCGCTCGCCTTGTAGAAGCGGTCGAAGACGTGCGGCAGGACCTCCTCCGGGATGCCCGGGCCGTTGTCCTGGACCGCGATGACCAGCCATTCCTCCTCGACCGACACCGACACCCGCACCGGCGAGCCGCCGTGCTTGAGCGCGTTGCCGATGAGGTTGGCCAGGATCACGTCGAGGCGGCGCGGGTCGAGGCGCGCCACGATGTCGCGTCCGGCGTCGAGTTCGACCGCGTCGAGCCAGGCGCGTGCGTCGATGCAGGCCGTGACCTGGTCGGCGACGTTGACGTCGTCCAGGACCAGCCGGGCCGTTCCCGCGTCGAAGCGGGTGACCTCCATCAGGTTCTCCACGAGGTCGTTGAGGCGGCGCGTCTCGCTGACGACCAGCGCCACCGCCGGCGCGATCATCGGGTCGAGGTCGTCGACCTCCTCCTCCAGCACCTCGGCGACGGCGGTCAACGCGGTCAGCGGCGTGCGCAGTTCGTGGGACATGTCCGCGACGAAGCGCCTGCTCGCCTCCTCCCGCGCGCTCATGTCGGCGACCTTCTTCTCCAGCGCCTCAGCCGTCTTGTTGAAGGTGCGGGAGAGGTCGGCGAGTTCGTCCGTGCCGCGCACGTCGAGGCGGTGGTCGAGTTCGCCCTCGCCGAGCCGCCTGGCCGCGTCGCCGAGCCGCTGTACGGGCTTGAGCACGGTCCGGGCCGCGGCCTGGGCGAGCAGCGCCGAGCCGAGCAGGGCGAGGCCGGTCGCGATGGTCAGCGACCAGCCGAGCGCGTTGAGGTCGTCCCGTTCCTGCGCGAGCGACTTGTACATGTAGCCGGTCGGCCCGCCGCCCACGATCCGCGTCCCGCCCACCAGGTACGGGTTGCCGTTCGGCTTCGTGCGCTGCCAGTACATGTGGTACTCGGAGTCGTTGGCCGAGGTGGTCTTCTGACGGTCGTTCACCGCGTGCTGGAGGGACTTCGGTACGTCGGCAAGCCCGAAGGAGTCGGAGCCGCCGGTGCCGATCACCTGACGGTGGTCCTTGGTCTCGTCGACCAGCAGCACGCTGTAGCCGGGGCTCTTGCCCGCCATGAGCTCGGCGGTGCGCTGGAGTTCCTCCGCCGTGGGGTCGGCGGGCAGGGCCGCGGCCCGGTCCTGCATCTCCCGCCGGAAGTCGCCGAGGGCGGCGTCCTGGGTACGGGTGAGGACCGCCTCGCGGTTGAGCCAGTACGCGATGCCGGAGGCGGAGACCGCGGCGGTCAGTGCTACGAGCGCGAAGACGATGAGGAGCCGCAGCCGCAGGCTGGTCCAGCGCCGGCCCGCGAGCAGCGCGCGGATCACTGCGGGGAGTCCAGGCGGTATCCGACGCCCCGGACCGTGCGGATCAGGGTGGGCGAGGACGGTACGTCCTCGACCTTGGCGCGCAGCCTCTGCACGCAGGCGTCGACGAGCCGCGAGTCGCCCAGGTAGTCGTGTTCCCAGACGAGGCGCAGCAGTTGCTGGCGCGACAGTGCCTGGCCGGGCCTGCGGCTCAGTTCGAGCAGCAGCCTCAGCTCGGTCGGGGTGAGTTGGAGGTCCTCGCCGTTCTTGGTGACCGTCATGGCGGCACGGTCGATGACGAGGGATCCGAAGCTCGCCGAGTCGCTGGACTCGCGCTCGCCGCGGCGCAGCACGGCCCGGATGCGGGCGTCGAGGACCCGCCCCTGGACGGGCTTGACCACGTAGTCGTCGGCACCGGACTCCAGCCCGACGACCACGTCGATGTCGTCGCTGCGCGCGGTGAGCAGGATGATCGGCAGCTGGTCGGTGCGGCGGATCCGCCGGCACACCTCGAAGCCGTCGATCCCGGGCAGCATGACGTCCAGCACGATCAGGTCCGGCCGCTGCTCGCGCAGCAGTTTCAGGCCGTCCTCGCCCGTCGCCGCGGTGGCCACACGGTGGCCCTGGCGTGACAGGGAGAGTTCGAGGGCCGTGCGGATGGCGTCGTCGTCCTCGATCAGCAACAGGAAAGGCACGGGCTCATTCTGTCCCATCGGTCGTCGGGAGTTCGACCGTCGGGGGGACACGATCCGCGCGGGGCCGCTGTGACAGTGCTGTGACAGTCGACGGACACCCCGGTTAAGTCGGCCGGGCAGGCTTCTGTCAACGCACCAAGCACAACGGTCCGAAGCAGACACACTCCACGACGGGGGGCGCGAGATGAACACGCTGCACAGCACCACGACCAGCGCGGTTGTCACGCGGCTGCACGATGTGAACCGCCGGGCGGGTGTCCGTTCGGTGGCGGTCGCCCGTCCTCGACCGGCGCACGTCGTAGCCATTGACGCTCAGAAGTACGAAGCGGTTCCCGCACAGCGCACCGCGTCGTCGACGTCCTCGACGTCGGAGGCCGAGTTCACGGCGTACGTGCAGGAGCGGCGTGCCGCCCTGTACGCGACGGCCTTCCACCTCACCGGTGACCGGCACGAGGCCGAGGACCTGCTGCAGAGCGCGCTGTTCTCGACGTACCGCGCCTGGGACCGGATCAGTGACAAGGCGGCGGTCGGCGGCTACCTGCGGCGGACCATGACGAACCTGCACATCAGTGCCTGGCGCCGGCGCAAGCTGAACGAGTACCCGACGGAGGAGCTGCCGGAGACGGCCTCGGACACGGACGCGATGCGCGGGACGGAGCTGCGCGCGGTGCTGTGGCAGGCGCTGACCCGGATCCCGGAGCCGCAGCGCACGATGCTGGTGCTGCGCTACTACGAGGGCCGTACGGACCCGGAGATCGCGGAGATCCTCGGGATCAGCGTCGGCACGGTGAAGTCCAGCATCTGGCGCTCGCTGCGGCGCCTGCGCGAGGACGAGGCGCTGAGCTTCGGTGCGGACGAGGCGGAGTCCTTCGGGGAGCTCGTCGCCTGAGAGACCAACGGCCGGGGGGCCGTCCTGCGGGGGTGGGGCGGCGGCCATGGGGGGAAAGCGCGGGATCGGTCGGACGGGGGTCCGACCGGTTCCGCGCTTTCATGTGTACGGGCCTAGGCGGCGATGGTGCTCGGTGAGCGGTGGCGGCCGGCGGCGGCGGCCGCGAGGCGGCCGAGTGCCTCGTCGGGGCCGCAGGCGTGGGCGCCGAGGGCGGTGTGCCGGGCCACGATGCCGCGCTCGGCGCGCATCAGTCGCCAGCCCCTGCGCAGCAGGAACGGCAGGGACTTGCGGCCCTCGCGCATGTCTCGGGCGAGACGGCGGCGGAAGGTGGTGGAGGGGCGGCCGCGCAGGCAGATCGCGTCGGCGAGGAGGCCGAGTTCCTGGCAGCGGGCGGCGATGTCGGCGGCGAAGATGCCCTCCGCTATGAACAGCGGGGTGCGGGAGATGTCGAGGGTCTCGGCGCCGGTGCGGGAGCTCGTCGCGATGTCGTAGACCGGGACATCGGTACGACCGGTGCGGCACAGCTCGGCCACGGCGGCGACGGCGACGTCCGCGTCCCACGACTGCGGGGAGTCCCAGTCGATGTCGGAGCTGCCCTCGACCAGCGGCAGGCTCGGGTCGTCGCCTTCCTTGTAGAAGTCGTCCAGGCGCAGCACGGGCAGACCCGACCGGGCGGCCAGCGAGGACTTGCCGGAGCCCGAGGGCCCGGTCAACAGGACGACGCGCGTAGGCAGGGGAGAAGAACAGCTCACGGGACACCAGTCTGAACCATTCCCCCGCGTAGGGGATCCCTCCGGTGGCCGGTTGGTAGCCAGGATCACACCTCCACTACGCTGCGTGCGCACGCGACTACGACCTTCAGGCGGGAATCCATGGCACGTCACGCAGCCCCTTCCGTACCGAACCGGCTCCGCAGCGCGGGCCTGACGGTCTCGATGGCCGGTGCGGCCCTGGCGATGGCCGCCGGCGGGGCGCAGGCCGGTGAGCTCGACATCCCGGCGGCGCTGGCCGGGGTCGCGAACCCCGTCTCGAACCTCAAGGTGAACCCGCTGGCCAATACCGGCGTGGACCCGCTCGACAACGGGGCCGCCACCCAGGTCGCGGACTTCCCCGAGGTCGGCACGAAGATGGTCACCGGCAGCCTGACGCGCGGGTCCTCGGTCGGCGAGCTGCCGACGGCCGCCGTGTCCTCCCTGCTCGGGCCCGTGCTGCCCAAGGCGTAGGGGGCACGGGAAGGCCCCGGCAGGCGGGGGAACGCTGCCGGGGCCGGTCTTCGAACCGGAACTCCTGGGAGGACGGTCCCAGGAGTTCCGGTGGTCCTAGTAGGACGAGCCGCCCGAACCCAGCGAACCCGTGGGGTGCCAGACGGTCTTGGTCTCCAGGAAGGCCGTCATGCGCGCCGTGCCCGGGTCCGCGTTCCAGTCGTCCACAGGCTGTGGACGCAGGACGCGCTTGAGGTTGTCCGCGGCGGCGATCTCCAGCTCCTTGGCCAGGGCCGTGTCGGCGCCCGCCAGGTCGATCGCGTTGACGTCCTGGTGGGAGGCCAGGTGCGGGCCCATCTCGGCGGCCTTGCCGGACAGGATGTTGACCACGCCGCCCGGCAGGTCGGAGGTGGCCAGGACCTCGCCCAGGGAGAGCGCGGGGAGCGGGGACTTCTCGCTCGCGATGACGACGGCCGTGTTGCCGGTGGCGATCACCGGGGCGATCACCGAGACCAGGCCCAGGAAGGACGAGGCCTGCGGGGCGACGACGGTGACGACGCCGGTCGGCTCGGGGGTGGAGAGGTTGAAGAACGGGCCCGCGACCGGGTTGGCCCCGCCCACGATCTGGCCGATCTTGTCGGTCCAGCCCGCGTACCAGACCCAGCGGTCGATGGCCGCGTCCACGACGGCGCCGGCCTTCGACTTGGACAGGCCCTCGGCCTCGCCGACCTCGCGGACGAACTGGTCGCGGCGGCCCTCCAGCATCTCGGCGATGCGGTAGAGGATCTGGCCGCGGTTGTACGCGGTCGCGCCCGACCAGCCGCCGAAGGCCTTGCGGGCGGCGACGACCGCGTCACGGGCGTCCTTGCGGGAGGACAGCGGGGCGTTGGCCAGCCAGTTGCCCTTGGAGTCCGTCACTTCGTACACCCGGCCGCTCTCGGAGCGGGGGAACTTGCCCCCGACGTACAGCTTGTAGGTCTTGAAGACGTTCAGACGGGTCGCAGAAGACTCAGACATCGAGGTAGCCCTCCAGGCCGTGGCGACCGCCCTCGCGGCCGAAGCCCGACTCCTTGTAACCGCCGAACGGCGAGGTCGGGTCGAACTTGTTGAACGTGTTGGCCCAGACGACGCCCGCGCGGAGCTTGCCGGCGACCGCGAGGATGCGGCTGCCCTTCTCCGTCCAGATGCCGGCGGACAGGCCGTACTGGCTGTTGTTGGCCTTGGCGACGGCTTCGTCGGGCGTGCGGAAGGTCAGTACGGACAGCACCGGGCCGAAGATCTCGTCGCGGGCGACGGTGTGCGCCTGGGTGACGTTCGTGAAGAGCGTCGGGGCGAACCAGTAGCCGGCGGACGGCAGCTCGCACGCCGGGGACCAGCGCTCGGCGCCCTCGGCCTCGCCGGTGTCCGCGAGCGCGGTGATCCGGGCGAGCTGCTCGGCGGAGTTGATCGCGCCGATGTCGGTGTTCTTGTCGAGCGGGTCGCCCAGGCGCAGGGTGCTCAGGCGGCGCTTGAGGGAGTCCAGCAGCTCGTCGTGGATCGACTCCTGGACGAGGAGGCGGGATCCGGCGCAGCAGACCTGGCCCTGGTTGAAGAAGATGCCGTTGACGATGCCTTCGACGGCCTGGTCGATGGGGGCGTCGTCGAAGACGATGTTGGCGCCCTTGCCGCCCAGTTCGAGGGTGACCTTCTTGTCGGTGCCGGCGACGTGGCGGGCGATCTTCTTGCCCACGGCCGTGGAGCCGGTGAAGGCGACCTTGTTGACGTCCGGGTGCTCGACGAGGGCCGCGCCCGCGTCGCCGTATCCGGTGAGGATGTTGACGACGCCCTTGGGCAGGCCGGCCTGGCGGCAGATGTCCGCGAAGAACAGGGCGGAGAGCGGGGTCGTCTCGGCCGGCTTCAGCACGACCGTGTTGCCGGTGGCGAGGGCCGGGGCGATCTTCCACGCGAGCATGAGGAGCGGGAAGTTCCACGGGATGACCTGCCCGGCCACGCCGAGCGGGCGCGGGTTCGGGCCGTAGCCGGCGTGGTCGAGCTTGTCCGCCCAGCCCGCGTAGTAGAAGAAGTGCGCGGCGACGAGCGGGAGGTCCGCGTCGCGGGTCTCCTTGATCGGCTTGCCGTTGTCGAGGGTCTCCAGGACGGCGAGCTCGCGGCTGCGCTCCTGGATGATCCGGGCGATGCGGAAGAGGTACTTGGCGCGCTCGGAGCCGGGCAGCGCGGACCACTTCTCGAAGGCCTTGCGGGCGGCCTTGACGGCGCGGTCGACGTCGGCGGCGCCGGCCTGGGCGACCTCGGAGAGGACTTCCTCGCTGCTCGGCGAGACCGTCTTGAAGACCTTGCCGTCGGCGGCGTCGGTGAACTCGCCGTCGATGAAGAGCCCGTAGGAGGGGGCGATGTCGACGACCGAGCGGGACTCGGGTGCCGGTGCGTAGTCGAAAACAGATGCCATGGTGATCAGTCCACCGTCACGTAGTCGGGACCGGAGTAACGGCCGGTGCTCAGCTTCTGGCGCTGCATCAGCAGGTCGTTGAGCAGGCTGGAGGCGCCGAAGCGGAACCAGTGGTTGGTCAGCCAGTCCTCGCCCGCGGTCTCGTTGACCAGGACGAGGAACTTGATCGCGTCCTTGGTGGTGCGGATGCCGCCGGCCGGCTTCACGCCGATCTGGATTCCGGTCTGCGCGCGGAAGTCGCGTACGGCTTCGAGCATGAGCAGGGTGTTGGCCGGGGTGGCGTTGACCCCCACCTTGCCGGTCGACGTCTTGATGAAGTCGGCGCCGGCGAGCATGCCGATCCAGGAGGCGCGGCGGATGTTGTCGTAGGTCGACAGCTCGCCGGTCTCGAAGATGACCTTCAGGCGTGCGGCGCTGCCGTCCTCGCGGACGCAGGCCTCCTTGACCGCCTTGATCAGCTCGTACGTCTCCAGGTAGCGACCGGCGAGGAAGGCGCCACGGTCGATGACCATGTCGATCTCGTCGGCGCCGGCGGCAACGGCGTCGCGGGTGTCCGCGAGCTTGACGGGCAGCGCGGCGCGGCCGGCCGGGAACGCGGTGGCGACGGAGGCGACCTTGACGTCGGCGCCGTTCAGGGCGGCCTTCGCGGTGGCCACCATGTCGGGATAGACGCAGACGGCGGCCGTCATCGGGGTCGTCCGGTCGGTCGGGTCGGGGTTGACGGCCTTGGCGGAGAGCGCCCGGACCTTGCCCGGGGTGTCCGCGCCTTCCAGCGTCGTCAGGTCGATCATCGAGATGGCCAGGTCGATGGCGTACGCCTTGGCCGTCGTCTTGATCGAACGGGTCCCGAGCGAGGCCGCGCGGGCCTCCAGGCCGACAGGGTCTACGCCGGGCAGCCCGTGCAGGAAGCGGCGCAGCGCACTGTCGGACGTCGTCACGTCGGCGAATGCGGAGAGGGTGGTGGGCATGGTCACCACATGAGCATATCTACGCGCGTAGCGACCTGTCACCCCCCGCCGCTGCACATCCGTTCGACCCCGGTCGCATCCGGGCGCGGCGACGATCTCGGTCGGGCCCCGCCTGCGGACCGCTGACCTCCGCTTTTCCTGTTACACAGCACGGACAGGAACCCCATCGTCCGGTCAAACAAGATCCGTAAATTTCTCTTCAGCAGCCCGCCACACCTGACCCGGTGAACTCGACCGAACAGACTCAACGCGGCATGCGACTCTCCTCCACTTCCTCAGCCACGCTTCAGGAGTCGTTATGCGTTCCGCCCTCGCCCTCCGCACCTCGATCGTCACCGCCGTCGCCGCCGGCATGCTCCTCGCGCCCGCCGCCGGCGCGGCGTTCGCCGCCACGAGCCAGGCGCCGAACTCGACGGTCGCCGCCGCCGGTGACAACAGCCGGTACGAGGGACAGCCGGTGTACATCGGCGAGGGCCTGGTCGCGGTGCTGCGCAACAAGGCCGAGGGCCCCGAGGCCTGGATCCGCGCCGTGGGCACGGACTGGAAGCCGGGCGACGAGTACATGACCCGCGTCCTGTCCCTGCTGAACCGCAAGCAGACCACCGCCACGGTCAACGGCCACCGGCTGGAGCTGCTGAGCGCCACGACGGCCAACCCCGTCCTGAAGGTCACCCACGGCGCCACCTCGAAGTCCTACCCGCTGCCCAAGGGTGAGGCCGTCCCCACCACCTCGTGCGTCTCGGACGTCAAGAAGGTCCAGGTGGGCGCCGGCATGACCGCCGACCTGACCATGTCCCCGAAGGGCCCGAAGGCCGTCATGCACGACGCCGACCCGGCCTCCGACTGGTCGAAGACGCTGGACCGCGCGCACCCCGAGGGCTCGGACGACTACTACCTGCGCATCGTGAACCCGAGCGGCGCCAAGCCGGTCTTCGAGTGGAAGACCCAGGGCGGCGTGGGCGTCCCGGTCGGCAAGACCTCCTTCCCCGCGCTCCCCAAGGGCTGCAAGCTGGACTACAAGGTCGTCGAGGAGGGGTCCCAGGCGCCCGCGCCGAAGCCGTCCACCACGGCCACGACCCCGGCCGCCACCCCGGCCGCCCCGAAGGCGCAGACCGCGGGTCAGACCAAGGTCGTCCCGCAGGGCCCGGTGGCCGCCGGCGCCGAGCTCCCCGTCGAGACCGTCGGGGACTCCGACGACACGGCCACGATGGCCGCCGGCGCCGGACTGCTCGCGATCTTCGCCGCGCTGGGTGCGACCCTGCTGCGCCGCCGCCGCAACCACGGCTGACCGAACCGCTTCCCTCTGCCCATACGGCGGGCCGCCCTACCGGCGGCCCGCCGTATCCGTTTCAGGAGTTCCCCATGGCCCGTCCCGCCCTCCGTGCCGTCCGCGGCCCGGTCCTCGCCGTCGCCGTCACCCTCGCCGCCCTGGCCGGCGCCACCGGCTGCGGAGCCCCGGAGCCCGCGAAGCCCGCTACCCCGGCGCCGTACGTCTCCCCGGCGTCCTCCCCCGCGGCGACGCCGGCGCCCGCCGCGACCGCATCCCCCCTGCCCGCCTCGGAGCCCGTCCGGGTGCGGATCCCCTCGGCCGGGGTGGACGCCTCCCCCGTGCTGAAGCTGGGGCTGGCCGGCGACGGCACGGTCGAGGTGCCCTCCGTGGCCGACGGGGACAAGATCGGCTGGTACACGAAGGGCGTCACGCCCGGGGAAACCGGTCCCGCCGTGCTGATCGGGCACTTCGACACCGCGCGCGGCCCCGCCGTGCTCAAGGACGTGTCCAAGGTCCACACCGGTGACGACATCACCGTCTCGCGCGCGGACGGCAGCACCGCCGTATTCCGGGTCCGCGCATTGGAGCAGGTCGACAAGAAGAACTTCCCCACCGCCAAGGTCTACGGCGACACCACCCGCCCCGAACTGCGCGTGATCACCTGCGGTGGCGAAATCACCGACGGCCACCGACCGGACAACATCATCTTGTACGCCGACCTCGTCGCATGAAGCGATGAGTGAATTCCCGCCTCCGGATCCGGTTTACACGGCCATGACAGGAATTGGATCGTCCGACCGTACGAGATCCGCAAATTCTTTCTCAGCAGCCCGCCTGAGCCTCACCCGGACGAAAACCCGACAGAGACGACGCGGCATGCGGCTCTCCTCCACTTACCCCATTCTGTTTCCAGGAGTCGTCATGCGTACCGCCGTTCGTTCCGCCATCGCCACCGCCGTCATCGCCGGTGCCCTCATCGCCCCCGCCGCGGGCGCCGCGTTCGCTGCCGCGTCCTCGGCCGCGCCGGCCACGGCCACGGCCACGACCGACTTCACCGACGGCCTCGAAGGCGCGGTCCAGGTGGACATCGCCCCGCGCGTGGCTGCCGTCCTGGGGTACTCGGCCGAGGGCCCGGAGGCCCGGATCCTGTCCATCGGGTCCGGGAAGCCGGACGAGTTCCCGACGCGCTGGATCACGACGCTGAACGTCGACAACCGCACCGATCAGGTCAACGACGTCCACTTGGCGCTGGTCGACGACGCGAAGGGCGGGGGCCACACCCTCACGGTGACCCTGAACGGCCAGACCAAGCGTTTCGCGGTCCCGAAGCGCACCTCCGCCCCCTGCGTCTCGGAGGTCAAGGAGGTCCAGGTGGGCGCGGGCGCGATCGCCGACCTGACGACGTCCTCGCAGGGCCCGAAGGCGGTCGTGCACGGCTCCGCCCCGGGCGACACCTGGTCGGAGACCCTGGACCGTACGCACCCGAAGGGCGGGGACGCCTTCTACCTGCGCATCGCGAACCCGAGCGGCGCCAAGCCGGTCTTCGAGTGGAAGACCCAGGGCGGCGAGGGCGTCCCGGTCGGCAAGACCTCCTTCCCCGCGCTCCCCAAGGGCTGCAAGCTCGACTACGAGGTCGTCGAGGAGGGGTCCGCGAACCCCACGCCGAAGCCGTCCGCCACCCCGGCCGCCCCGAAGGCGCAGACCACGGGTCAGACCAAGGTCGTCCCGCAGGGCCCGGTGGCCGCCGGCGCCGAGCTCCCCGTCGAGACCGTCGCGGACTCCGACGACACCGCCGCCGTGGCGGCCGGCGCGGGGCCGGCCGCGGTCCTCGCCGCCATCGGCGCGACCGTCCTGCGCCGTCGCCGCAACCACGGCTGACCTGGTACGACCTTTCAACACCCACCCTTCGGCGGGCCGTCCTCGTGGCGGCCCGCCGTTCCCGTTCCGGGAGCTCGCGCCGGCGCCGATCTCGTGGGCTGAGACGGCGTGGTGCAGAATCGACCGCATGAGCAGCCAGCAGCCCCCTGATGAACCGGTGTACGCGGACCGTGTCTACCGCTCCTCCATGTCCGTGGTCACCGGCGTGCTGCTGCTGGCGCTGGCCGTCTGGCTGTGCGTGGACGCGGTGGTCCGCGGCACGGGGAACACCCCTTGGATCGCGCTCGCCATCGGGCTGTTCGTCGTACCGCTGATCGTGGCGTTCACGGTCCGACCTGCCGTCTTCGCCAATGACGACCGGCTGCGCGTGCGGAACCCCTTCCGGGTCATCGAGCTGCCCTGGGCGTCCGTGGACGCGGTGCGCGCCGGGTATTCGGCGGAGGTGCTGGCCGAGGGGGCGAAGTTCCAGCTCTGGTCGGTGCCCGTGTCGCTGCGGGAGCGCAAGCGGGCGAACCGGCGTTCGTCCCGTGCCTCCGAGGACAAGACCGCCGACGCGGCCGGCGCCCCGCAGCGGGCGCGGGCCGACCGGGTCGTGGACGAGCTGCGGGAACTCGCGGAGCGCGGGGCCTCGCGGCCCGGCGCCCAGGGCTCCGTACGGGTGCAGTGGTCGTACGAGATCATCGCGCCGGCCGTGGCCGGGGCGGTGCTGCTGATCGTGCTGATCGCCCTCCGCTGAGCCCTCGCGGCGTGCCGCGGCACGAGCCGCGTTCGTGCCGGGCGTTCGTCCGCTCGGATTCTCATACGTTTTCTCATGCGTTCCTCAGCGAGCACGCCCCACCGGCGGAACCGCCCCCGCCGCATGGCGCGTCCTCGCAGGTGTGCAGCGCAATGAGGCCGGCGAAAGCACCGGCACCGCCCCCGCCGTCTCCCTTCGGCTCCGGCTCCTGGCCGCGGCCCTGCTGGCCGCGCACCTCCTGGTCGTCGGCTGGCTGACCCTCCGCCCCCTCGACGTGCCGTGGGCCGCGGCCGCCAATCTGAGCCCGTTGGAGGGGATCAGGGCGGCCTTCACGGCCGGGCCCCTCGAAGGTGCCCGGCGGCTCGGGGAGGGGCTTGCCCTGCTGGCCCCGCTCGGGGTGCTGTTGCCGCTGGTCAGCGGGCGGCTCGCGCCGTCGGCGCTGTCGGCGTGGTCCTCGCTGGTGCGTACCACCGCGGCGGGTGCGCTGGTCTCGGCGAGCATCGTGATGTTCCAGACCGCGGTCCCCGGGCAGGTCGTCGACGTGGACTCGGTGCTGCTGAACACGGTGGGCGTGGTGCTGGCGCACCTGGCCGTCGTACCGGCGCTGCGGGCGCGGGCGCGGGTGCGCCGCTCACGCGCCGCTTATCAGGGGGCGACCCCGAAAATTACCAGGGTCGGGCTCGGCCCCTGGACCGACGTCCTGTCGGCGGTTCCCCGGGAGTATTGAGACATCGCAATCGAGCGATCCCGACGAAGGAGAACCCATGAGCGCCATTGTCCGCCCCCGTGACGGCCGAATGATCGGTGGAGTGTGCGCGGGGCTGGCGCGCCGCTTCGGAATCAAGGCGAACACGATGCGCGTCATATTCGTCGTCTCGTGTCTGCTGCCCGGTCCGCAGTTCCTGATCTACCTGGCGCTCTGGCTGCTGCTGCCGAACGAGAAGCCCGCGTCCACCGCCTGGTAGCGGACGCGGGTGGACCCCGGAGGGGTCAGGCGGCGTGCTTGATCTTCTCCAGTTGCCCGTCCGCCACTTCCTGCGGCACCCGCACCTGCTTCTGGCCGGAGGCCACGTCGAGCGCCATCAGTCGCACGACGGTGTCGCCCTCGCGCACGACGACGAGGTGGACCTGGGCGGAGACGCCCTGGCCGGCGGCGGTCGTGGTCCAGCTGACGGTCTCGTCACCTGCGGTGCGGTAGTCGGCGGCGCGTACGTCGCGGTAGCCGGCCGTCTGCTTCTCGACGGTGGCGGAGAAGCCCGTGCCGCACGCGGCCACGGCGGCCTTGAGCCGGGCGATCAGCGCCTTGGCGTCGCTCTCGGTGTAGGAGCTGACGGAGGCGGAGACGGCGAGTCCGAGTTGTTTCTGGGATCCGATGCCGCGGTTGACGGTCTGGCGCGCGGCCGGGTCCGGCTTGTCGCCCATGATGTCGGCGAGCGGCTGGCAGGCCTTCTTGTCGGCCTGGGGCTGGCCGTCCGGGGCGTTCGGGTTCTTGCCCTGGGCGGAGATCTGGTAGCCGGGCAGGTCGCCCTGTTCCAGCGCGGACCGCTCCAGTTTGCTCCCGCCGGTCTTGGCGGGGGCGGAGCCCGCGGGGGCCGGGGCGGAGGCGGCGGGCGCGGCCGGGGACCCCTTCGGGTCCGGGGCCTTGCCGCCCGCGGGGGTGTTCGTACTGCTGCATCCCACGGCCGCGAACAGCAGGGCGGGGAGCAGCGCGACGGTCGTCGCTCGTGCCTTCATGCGCATGATCGGAACCTCATACCCCGTACCTGGGTGGGCAGTTGGCGATGATCGTGGCATACGACGCGACGTGGCGCCCACCCGCTCGAAGGGGTGTGCGCCACGGGTACGCGCGTACGAGGATCAGGCGCCGAGACCGCTGGTCGGCAGGCCGCCGAGCAGGCCGGTCACCGGGCCGAGCGCGGCCGCCGGGTCGCTGGACTGCTGACCTTCCTCGGCGCCCATGTGCTGCTGGCTGGTGAGGCCCTGGACGGCGGTGGTGGCGGTGCCCAGCGTGTCGGTGAGGCCGACGGCCGGCACGGCGGCCGACGCGGTGCCCGCGGCGACGGCGGCGAAGGCGGCGCCGAGGGCGGCGACACCGAGGGTCTTGGCAGCTGACTGCTTCATGAAGGATCGTCCTTGCGACGGGGAATTTGGGCGGCTCCGCAAACTAGTCACTTCAAACCCCGGCCCGCAAACATCCTTAAATACGAGAAAGCGCCCGGGAATTGCTCCTCCCGGGCGCTTTCGGTACGTCAAGTCGTGGCCTACGCCAGGACGGAACCGCTGGTGGAGGCGGTCTGCTGGAAGAGCCACTCGGACTTCAGCTCCGCATAGCCCGGCTTGATCACTTCGTTGATCATGGCCAGTCGTTCATCGAAAGGAATGAACGCGGACTTCATGGCATTGACGGTGAACCACTGGATGTCGTCCAGGGAGTACCCGAAGGCGTCGACCAGGTGCTCGAACTCGCGGCTCATGCTGGTGCCGCTCATCAGGCGGTTGTCGGTGTTGACCGTGAGCCTGAAGTGCAGCTTCCGCAGCAGACCGATCGGGTGCTCGCCGTACGAGGCGGCCGCGGCCGTCTGCAGGTTCGAGGTCGGGCACATCTCCAGGGGGATGCGCTTGTCCCGGACGTACGAGGCCAGCCGGCCCAGCGTCACGGAGCCGTCGTCGGCGACCTCGATGTCGTCGATGATCCGCACGCCGTGACCGAGGCGGTCGGCGCCGCACCACTGCAGGGCCTGCCAGATCGACGGCAGACCGAAGGCCTCGCCCGCGTGGATGGTGAAGTGGTTGTTCTCGCGCTTGAGGTACTCGAAGGCGTCGAGGTGGCGGGTGGGAGGGAACCCGGCCTCGGCACCCGCGATGTCGAAGCCGACGACGCCGTGGTCGCGGTAGCGGTTGGCCAGCTCCGCGATCTCCAGCGCGCGGGCGGCGTGGCGCATCGCGGTGAGCAGGGCGCCGACGCGGATGCGGTGGCCGTTGGCCTTGGCGCGGCGCTCGCCCTCGCGGAAGCCCTCGTTCACGGCCTCGACGACCTCTTCGAGGGTCAGCCCCTTCTCCAGGTGCTGCTCGGGGGCGTAGCGGATCTCGGCGTACACGACGCCGTCCTCGGCCAGGTCCTCGGCGCATTCCGCGGCGACCCGGTAGAGGGCCTCCTTGGTCTGCATGACCGCGCAGGTGTGCGCGAAGGTCTCCAGGTAGCGGGGCAGGGAGCCGGAGTCGGCGGCTTCGCGGAACCAGATGCCGAGCTTGTCGGCGTCGGTCTCCGGCAGGTTCTCGTAGCCGACCTCGCGGGCCAGCTCGATGATGGTCCCGGGGCGCAGGCCTCCGTCGAGGTGATCGTGCAGGAGCACCTTCGGGGAGCGGCGGATCTGGTCCGGGGTCGGCAGGGTGGGGGTCTCGCTCGTCATCTGGGCACTCTAGCTCCTACGCGCGTAGAGCGGGATGCCGACGGCGTCCGCCGATATGTAACAGTGACCGCGCGGACGGATGGCGTACACCTCGGGGTCTGAGACTGTTCCGCCATGGCACAGCATGCGCCGCCGGCGCGCGGGGCCCGTCTGGGACGGGTGGCCGGCGCGAACGGCTCGGTATCGACGGTCAGTGGTGTGGTGCTCCTGCTTCCGGGGGCGTCCAGATGGTTCCCCGGTCCGCTGCGCCCGCTCGCGCGGGCGCTGGCCCGGGCGGGTGCGGCGAACGGGCTGGTGGCGCACACCGTCGTACACGGTGGCCAGGCGTCCCGGGAGGACCAGGCCCGGTGGGCCGCGGACGAGGTGGGCCGACGGTACGGGGACGTACCGGTGTGCCTGGCCGGATACGACGCGGGAGGGCTGACGGCGCTGCGGGCGGCGGGGCACGAGGCCGTCAACTCCGTTCTGGCGATGGCCCCTTCGTTACACGAGGTGGCCGACGCCGAATCCCCTGAACCGGTGAAACAGCTGTCGGGGCGGCAGGTCCTGATCGTCCACGGCACCAACGACGCGCGCAGCGACCCGGAGTGTTCGTTCCGGCTGGCGGCGCGGGCGAAGAAGGCGAATCGTTCTACCTGCCGGTTCGAAGTCCACTCGGACGGGCACGGGCTGCGCGAGCACCAGGCGGAAGTGGTGGCGCTGGCCGTGGATTTCGTCCTGGGCTCCCTGGGCCCGGGCCGCTACTCCCGCCCGGTGACGGACGCCCTGGCCGCTCCCCCGCCGCTGGGTCTGCGGATGCCGCTGGCCTCCGGGTTCGGGCGGTCGCTGAGGGGGTGAGCGGGCCGGGTGCCCCGGGCGTACCGTGAGGAATGGACTCGGGGTGCTCACCTCTCCCGGAGGGCGATCGACCATGGGCGGATTGCTGCACAAGAACTTCGACGAGCCGGACGAGACCCGACCGTTCGAGGCCAAGACGGGCAGGCTGGACCTCTTCAACACCGAGGGCGGCGCCGTGGGACGCGCGGTCTTCGAGCCCGGCTGGCGGTGGTCGATGCACGTCAAGCCGATCGCGGGCACGGACAGCTGCCAGTCCGCCCACACCGGGTACGTGGTGAGCGGGCGCATGAAGATCGTCATGGACGACGGGGAGAGCGGCGAGATCGGCCCCGGTGACTTCATCCAGATCGCGCCCGGGCATGACGCGTGGGTGCTGGGTGACGAGCCCTGCGTCGCGCTGGACTGGACGGGTTACGTCGACTACGCGAGGCCGGCGTCCGGCTGACGCGTCCGCCGGGTCGGCGGCCCCTGACTCCCGCCCTGGCCTTGGCCCTGGCCGAGGAGCGTGACCGCGCGGTCCAGGGTGCGGGCGAGGCCGTCCGCCGTGGGGTCGGTGGCGAGGACGTACGCGTGGTGCAGCGCGCCGGTCGGGGCGCTGCGCACCACCGCGCCCGGCGGGATCTGCAGCTGCACCCGGACCACGCCCGGCACGCACCGGGCGGCGGCGAGGGCCCCGGCGGCGTCGAAGCCGAACACGGCGGCGCGGCCCCGGCGGACGGCCTCCATGCGGCCTAACCCCCCGATGAGGTGGCCGTGGTCGCGCCAGTCCGTCCGTACCCGCCGCTCCGCCCCCTCACGGTCGGTGGACACCGATGGAACCGGCGCGACCACCACGGTGTGCGCACCCTCCCCCAGCTACCGCTGGGAGGTGCCCCCGGGCGGGCGGCCGCCACCACGGCTGGTCGCGGGCTCAGCAGGACGGCAACGGGCCCCCGTCCCCCGTCGGGCGTCCATTGCTGCCGCATACCGCGCTCCCCCTCACGCCGTCCTGACACTGTGCCTCTTCGGCATATGCCGAACGTGTCGGGGCAGGGGTCGTCTTGCCGCCTTGCGGGAACACGAGGGGTTTACAGATCATCCCGTACAGGGATGAATAGGCATATGCGACCCGATGAAGCAGGAGCGACCGGGGAAGACGGAGAGGCCGGGCCACCCGGGGAGCTGAGCCCCGCCGCGCTGCGCCTGTACGCGTACGCGGTCGAGCGGCATTCCTTTGACGCGGGAGAGGCGACGGGGGCGCTGGGCGTGCGCGCGGCCACCGCGATCACCGAGCTGGCCGCCGCGCACCTGCTCCAGCGCGCCCCGGGCGCCGGCCCCGAGCGGTGGAGCGCGGTGGCTCCCCGGGCGGCAGCGGCGCGTGCGCTGGCCCCACTGGCCCTGCTCGTACGGGAGACCCACGACGAGATGGACCGACTGCGGGGGCGGTTGGAGGCGCTGGTACCGGCGTACGAGGCGGGGACCTCGCACCGGGACCTCAGCGCTTCGGGACGCCTGGAGCTGGTCACCGACCTGGGGGCGGTGCGGGGGCTGATCACGGAGCTGGTCGCGGCGTGCGACCGGGAGCTGCTGACCTCGCAGCCCGGTGGCGCCCGGCCGCTGGAGACCCTGGAGGAGGCGATCGGGCGGGACGAGTCGCTGCTGGCGCGCGGGGTCCGGATGCGGACGATCTACCAGCACACGGCGCGCTACTCGCGGCCCACGGCGGCGTACGTGGAACGGGTGACGGCGTTGGGCGCGCAGGTGCGGACGCTGGGCGACGGGCTGATGCGGATGCTGGTCTTCGACGGCCACACGGGCCTGATGGCGGTTCCGGAGCGGAGCGGGGCGGCGCTGGTGGTGCGGGAGCCGAACGTCGTCCACTTCATGACGGCGGCGTTCGAGCGGTCGTGGCTGGGAGCGGAACCGTTCCCGACGTCGGTGAGCCCGGATGCGGCCCGGTCCATCTCGGACGAGCTGCGGCAGACGATCGTACGGCTGCTGTCGGAGGGCCTGGAGGACAAGGTGATCGCGCGCCGGCTGGGCATGTCGGAGCGGACCTGCCAGCGGCACATCGCCGAGATCATGCGAGCGGTGGGCGCCAAGTCCCGCTTCCAGGCCGGCTACTTGCTGGGGCCGCCGGCCGCGCCCTCTGCCGTGCCGCCCGCCCCGGACGAGCCGGAGGCGCCGGAGGCGTGAGCCGGGCTGCGCCCGGACCCGGGGCCCCGCCCCGGACCCCGCGCCTCGGACGCCTAGGCAGGCGACTCCAGTTCCGGGATCAGCCGCCCCCGGCGGGAGAGCAGGAAGCGTTTGAACTCGGCCACCGGGGGTGTGTCCGGGTGGCCGTCGAGCCAGGCGACGCCGATCTCGCGGACCGCGCGCGGGGCGGTGACCGTCAGTTCGACCACGCCGGGGCGGGCCACGGCCGGCGGGGGCAGGAGGGCCACGCCCAGGCCCGCGGCGACCAGGCCGCGCAGGGTCTCGGCCTCCTCGCCCTCGAAGGCGACCCGGGGGGTGAAGCCGGCTTCCGCGCACAGGTCGTCGGTGATGCGGCGCAGGCCGTAGCCGGGTTCCAGGGTGACGAAGGTTTCCTCGGCGGCCTCGGCGAGGCGGATGCGCTTGCGGCCGGCGAGGCGGTGGTCGTCGGGGACGACGAGGCGCAGGCGCTGTTCGTCGAGGCGGCGGGCGACGAGGTCGGGGGCGTCGGGGACGGGTGAGGTGAGGCAGAGGTCGAGTTCGCCGGAGCGCAGCTTCTCCAGCATGGCCTCGCCGTAGTTCTGGACGAGGGAGAAGCGGATCCGCGGGTGGTCGGCGCGGAAGGCGCGGATGAGGCCGGGTACGGTCTCGGAGCCCAGGGTGTGCAGGAAGCCGAAGGCGACCTTGCCGTAGGCCGGGTCGGCGTCCTGCTGGACTGATTCGGCGGCGCGGGCGATGCCGTCGAGGGCCTGTTGGGCGGAGGCCAGGAAGGTGCGGCCGGCGGTGGTGAGGGCGACGGTGCGGCCCTTGCGGGCGAACAGCGTGACGCCCAGGTCCTGTTCGAGGCGGACCATCGCCCGCGAGAGGGTGGACTGCGGGACGCCCAGTTCGTGGGCCGCGCGCGTGACGTGCTCGTGCCGGGCGACGGCCGCGAAGTACGCGAGGCGCGGGGCCAGCAGTTGTGTCACGGACAAGTCTTCTTCGTAACGGTTCATCGACGTGCGCCGCCCTGAGCTGTGCTGATGCATGAGTGGATTGATTATCGCGATTCTGTGCATTGGACGCATGAAAGGGGGCGGGCCTACCGTCGAAGCATGTCTCCCGCTCATACCGGGGCATCCGTCACCACGGGTGCCTCCACCCCGTCGTCCCTCGCGCCTCCGGACCGGACACGCGAAGCCCTCTCCCCCGGCCGCCCCGGCTACCGCCGGATGAGCCTCGCGCTCTTCGCCGCCGGACTCGCGACCTTCGCCCTCCTCTACTCCACGCAGGCGCTGCTGCCCGCGATCTCCGCCGGTTTCGGCGTGACGGCGGGTCAGGCCAGCTGGACGGTGTCCGCGGCCACCGGTGCGCTCGCCCTGTTCGTCCTGCCGCTCAGCGCGTTGTCCGAGCGGTTCGGGCGGACCCGGATGATGACCTGCTCGATGATCGTGGCCGTGGGCGTGGCCCTGCTGATCCCGTTCGCGCCGAACCTGGAGTGGCTGATCGGGCTGCGTGCCGTCCAGGGCGCGGCGATCGCCGGGATCCCGGCCTCCGCGATGGCGTACCTCGCGGAGGAGGTCAAGCCGAAGGCGCTGGTCGCCGCGATCGGCCTGTTCGTGGCGGGCAATTCGATCGGCGGCATGAGCGGCCGCCTCGTCACCGGCTGGGCCGCGCAGCTGTGGGGCTGGCGGGCCGGGCTGGGGGCCGTCGCGCTGATGTCGCTGGCGTGCGCGGTGGCGTTCCTGGTGCTGCTGCCGCGGGCGCGGTTCTTCCGGCCGGCGTCGCTGAACCCGCGTGCGGTGGGTCGTACGGTCGCCGGTCACCTGCGGGATCCGCTGCTGCTGCGGCTGTACGGGATCGGCGCGCTGTTCATGACCGTCTTCGGCGCGGTGTACACCGTCATCGGCTACCGCCTGGTCGAGGAGCCGTTCTCCCTCGGGCAGGGCGTGATCGGTTCGATCTTCCTGATCTACCTGGTCGGTACGGTCTCCTCGGCGGCCGCCGGGCAGCTGGTGGCCCGGACGGGGCGGCGCGGCGCGCTGTACCTGGCGGTGACCACGACCGCGCTGGGGCTGCTGCTGTCGCTGTCGGATTCCCTGGCCGCGATCCTGGTCGGGCTGGTCCTGATCACGGCGGGCTTCTTCGCGGGCCACGCGGTGGCCTCCTCGTCGGTGAGCCGGACGGCGAAGACGGGCCGGGCGCAGGCCTCCGCCCTGTACCAGTCGGCGTACTACCTGGGCTCCAGCGCCGGCGGCACCCTGGGTGCGCTCGCCTACCACTCGGCGGGCTGGGCGGCGACGGTCGGCATCGCGCTGCTGGCGGTGCTCGGCGTCGTGTCGATCACCCTGTACGGGTCGCACGCGGCCCGCGCCGAGCGGCGCCTGCCGGGGGCCGCGGTCGCCGCGCGCTGAGGCACGTCGAGACACGTCGCGGCACGTCGAGACACGCCCGAACGGTCCTTGGGCCGTTCGGGCTGCCGTTGTCAGAGCCCTCCGGTAGTTTCCGAAGTACCGGATGCACCAGGGGGAAGACACCATGAGCGAGCTGGCGACGACACCGCAGGACCTCGATCTCGACACGGCGATGGACCGGTACCGGGTGGAGCTCACCGGCTACTGCTACCGCATGCTGGGCTCCTCCTTCGACGCCGAGGACGCCGTGCAGGACACGTACGTCCGCGCCTGGCGCAGCTACGAGAAGTTCGAGGGTCGGTCGTCGCTGCGGTCGTGGCTGTACCGGATCGCCACGAACGTGTGCCTGGACCTGCTGAACGCGGGGAACAAGCGGGCCCGCCCGATGGACCTGACCGCTCCGCAGCACCAGGCCTCCGCCGTGCTCAACGAGCGCTCCGAGGTGACCTGGCTGGAGCCGGTCCCGGACGGCCGGGTGCTGCCGCAGACCGCCGACCCGGCGGAGATGGCCCTGGCGAAGGAATCCGTGCGCCTGGCCTTCGTCGCGGCGCTGCAGCACCTGCCGGCGAAGCAGCGGGCGGTGCTGATCCTGCGCGAGGTGCTGGCCTGGAAGGCCGACGAGGTCGCCGTGCTGCTGGAGACCACGGTGGCGTCGGTGAACAGCGCGCTGCAGCGGGCCCGGGCCACGCTGGCCTCGCACGGGATCCGCGACAGCGATCCGGCGGACCCGCTGGACGCGGACCAGGCGAAGCTGCTGGAGCAGTACCTGTCCGCCTTCGAGGCCTACGACATCTCGCGGCTGACCACCCTGCTGCACGAGGACGCGGTGCTGTCGATGCCGCCGTTCGACCTGTGGCTGCAGGGCCACGCCGACATCGCGGCGTGGCACCTGAACCAGGGCATCGGCTGCAAGGGCTCCCGTCTGGTCCCGACGACGGCGAACGGCCTGCCGGCCTTCGGCCAGTACCGTCCGGCCGCCTCGGGCACGGGCCACGTGCCGTGGGCGCTCCAGGTGCTGGAGATCTCAGACGGCAAGATCGTCGGGCTCAACGCCTTCCTGGACACCGCCCGGTGGTTCCCGCTGTTCGGCCTCCCCGAGCAGCTCGACGAGGCCGACGAGGTCCAGTAGCGCGCGGTAGGCGGGCCCGACGCCGGTCACGGTGAGGGCCCGGCCGTGTCCGCGGGCGGTCAGCCGCAGCCGGGCCAGGACCTCCACCGCCGCCAGTCCCGGCGCGGTGACGGCGCCGGCGTCGCACTCCACCGTGCGCGCGCCGTCCTCGTACATCCGGGCCAGGCGCGCGCACAGGCGCGCGGCGTCGGGTGCGGTCGGGGTGGGTCCGGGCAGCACGAGTCGTCTCATCGTCACGAGAGGGTGACTCCCCGGGCCGCCGGAACTCATCGGCGCCGGGCCGGCCTCAAGGCGTCGGGAAGGCGGACGTGTCCAGCTTGAGGTCGAACGGTGCGGGGAGGTGGAAGGTCTCGCCGAATTTGCCTGCCTGAAGAATCCGGTAGTGCCCGTTGTTCGGCTCGCCGTACAGCGTGATGGTCGGCCCGCCGGACGCGAAGGCGTCGATGAGCAGATACAGCGGGATGGCGGCGGTCGCGTAGCCCGCCAGCTTGGCGACACGGTCGTTGACGGCGTTGGACTTCGAGGTGATCTCCACCACCAGTTCCGCAACGGCGGCCGGGACGTAGTTTCCTTCCTCCAGGGCAGCCTGGTCGGGTACGACCACCAGGTCCGGGATGTAAAGGCCCACGCGGGACGGGACCGCCACATTGAGCGTCTGGTACACCTCGCAGGCTTCGGGGAGCACCGGCAACAGGGCCCGTTGGACCTTGACCGCGATGTAGTTGTGGTGGTTGACGGGCGGTGGTGCCACGGTGATGATCCCCCCGATGATCTCCACCTTGCAGCCCTCCGGCCAGTCCGTCTCCTCCCAGAGGCGGACGAGCTCGTCCCAGTTGTCGCCGCTTGCGGGCTCCTGCTGGACGGTGAGTGCGCTCATCGTGTGCTCCTCAAGCTGATGGCACCGATCCCAGCATGCCGAACGGGACCGGCGGGGGTCCACCGGTCCCGTTCACCCGAAAGGGAAGCCGCAGGTCAGGCGATGCGGTCCAGGACGATCGGCGTGGCGGAGAACGTCGTGCCGGCCGGGGCGATGTCGTACGTGCCCTCCAGGGAGGCCAGGGCGTAGTCGAACTTCTCCGGGGTGTCCGTGTGCAGGGTCATCAGCGGCTGACCGGCCGTCACGGTGTCGCCCGGCTTCGCGTGGAGTTCGATGCCCGCGCCCGCCTGCACCGGGTCCTCCTTGCGCGCGCGGCCGGCGCCCAGGCGCCAGGCGCCGACGCCCACGCCGTAGGCGTCGAGGCGGGTCAGGACGCCCGACTCGGGGGCGGTGATCACGTGCTGCTCGCGGGCGACCGGCAGGGCCGCGTCCGGGTCGCCGCCCTGGGCCGCGATCATCCGGCGCCAGTGGTCCATCGCGGAGCCGTCGGCCAGGGCCTTCGCCGGGTCGGCGTCCTTGATGCCGGCGGCCTCCAGCATCTCCTTGGCCAGGGCGATGGTCAGCTCGACGACGTCCGCGGGGCCGCCACCGGCCAGGACCTCGACCGACTCGCGGACTTCGAGGGCGTTGCCGGCGGTCAGGCCGAGCGGGGTGGACATGTCGGTGAGCAGGGCGACCGTCTTGACGCCGGAGTCGGTGCCGAGGCCGACCATGGTGCGGGCGAGCTCGCGGGCGTCCTCGATGTTCTTCATGAAGGCGCCGGAGCCGACCTTCACGTCCAGGACGAGGGAGCCCGTGCCCTCGGCGATCTTCTTGGACATGATCGAGGAGGCGATCAGCGGGATGGCCTCGACGGTGCCGGTGACGTCGCGCAGGGCGTAGAGCTTCTTGTCCGCCGGGGCCAGGCCGTCGCCCGCCGCGCAGATGACCGCGCCGGTGGTGTCGAGGACGTGCATCATCTCCTCGTTGGACAGCAGCGCGCGCCAGCCGGGGATGGACTCCAGCTTGTCGAGGGTGCCGCCGGTGTGGCCGAGGCCGCGGCCCGACAACTGCGGGACGGCCGCGCCGCAGGCGGCGACGAGCGGGGCCAGCGGCAGGGTGATCTTGTCGCCGACGCCGCCGGTGGAGTGCTTGTCGGCGGTCGGGCGGGACAGCGCGTCGAAGTTCATGCGCTCGCCGGAGGCGATCATCGCGGCGGTCCAGCGGGCGATCTCGGTGCGGTTCATGCCGTTGAGCAGGATGGCCATCGCCAGCGCCGACATCTGCTCGTCGGCGACGATGCCGCGCGTGTACGCGTCGATGACCCAGTCGATCTGCTCGGGGCTCAGCTCGCCGCGGTCCCGCTTGGTACGGATGACGGAGATGACGTCCATGTGGTGCTTCCTTCTACGCGCATAGAGAGAGGGGGTTGCGGAAGTACGACGGCCCTCCGCCCAAGGGGGTGGAGGGCCGTCGGCACGGTTATCTCAAGTGATCGGGCCCGAAGGCCTGCGGCAGCATCTCCGCCAGCGGGAGGATCCCCTTCGGGGTTTCCACCAGCAGGTCCGGTCCGCCGAATTCGAAGAGCAGCTGGCGGCAGCGGCCGCACGGGACGAGGATCTCGCCCCGGCCGTCGACGCAGGTGAAGTGCGTCAGCCGGCCGCCGCCGGTCGCCTGGAGGGAGGAGACCAGTCCGCACTCGGCGCACAGGCCGAGGCCGTAGCTCGCGTTCTCGACGTTGCAGCCGACGACCGTCCTGCCGTCGTCGACCCGTGCGGCGACGCCGACCGGGAAGCCCGAGTAGGGGGCGTACGCCCGGGACATGGCGTCCCGGGCGGCCTCGCGCAGGGCCTCCCAGTCGACGGTGGGCACCGCCGTCACTTGCCCTCGCCCTTGCGGTACGGCATGCCGTCCGCCTTGGGCATGCGCAGGCGCTGCGAGGACAGGGCGAGGACCAGCAGCGTGGTCACGTACGGGGCCGCGTCCACGAACTGGCTGGGCACCTGGTCGGTCAGCGCGTACCAGGCGGACAGCCCACCGGCGCAGGCCAGCGCGATGGCGGCCTGGAAGTGCTTGCGCTTGTACAGCTGCCAGACGCAGACCAGCACCAGCACGATCGCGAGGAGCAGCAGCATCGCGTGGACGTTCGTGGCGCCACCGCGCAGCTTGAGGCCGTCGATGTAGCCGAACATGCCCGCGCCCAGCGCCATGCCGCCCGGCATCCAGTTACCGAAGATCATCGCGGCGAGACCGATGTAGCCGCGGCCGCCGGTCTGGCCCTCCTGGTAGATCGGGCTGGCGACGATCGACAGGAACGCGCCGCCGAGGCCGGCGAGGCCACCGGAGACGATCACGGCGATGTACTTGTACTTGTACACGTTGACGCCGAGGGACTCCGCGGCGGTCGGGTTCTCACCGCAGGAGCGCAGTCGCAGGCCGAAGGCGGTGCGCCACAGGACCCACCAGGTGCCCGGGATCAGCAGCAGGGCGACGACGGTCAGCAGCGACAGCTCGGTGACCAGGCCGCCGATGACGCCGGCGAGGTCCGAGACGAAGAACCAGTGCTTGGCCTGGAGGTCGGCCATCCAGTCGGACAACCCCGGCACCGTGATCTTGTAGATCGGCTCGACCTGCGGCGACTGCTTCGAGGAGCCGCCGGGCGCCTCGGCGAAGGTGAAGTTCGACAGGTACTGGGTGAAGCCCAGGGCCAGGATGTTGACCGCCACACCGGAGACGATGTGGTTGACGTTGAAGGTGACCGTGATGATCGCGTGCAGGAGGCCGCCGATGGCGCCGCCGACGATGCCGGCGATGACGCCCGTCCACGGGCCCCACTGGTAGCCGGCCCAGGCACCGAACCAGGTGCCGAGGATCATCATGCCTTCGAGGCCGATGTTGACGACGCCCGCTCGCTCGGCCCACAGACCGCCGAGGCCGGCGAGGCCGATCGGCACGGCGAGCGAGAGGGCGCCGGAGACCTGACCGACGGAGGTCAGGTCGTTCGCGCCGCTGATCAGGCGGACCACCGAGACCAGCGCGAGGGCGCCGGCGATGATCAGCATGATCCACGGGAGGGTGAGCTTCTTGCGGCCGGCCGACTTCTTGGGGGCGGCGGCCGTCGCGGAAACGGTGCTGGTGCTCACGCCGCGACCTCCTTCTCGGTCTTGATGGCGTGGCCCGCGGCCAGTTCCTCGCCGACCTTCTGCTGCTGGCGGCGGATGCCGTAACGGCGGATGAGCTCGTAGGAGACGACGACCGCGATCACGATCAGGCCCTTCATGATCGTGCCGATCTCCTTCGCGTAACCGGCCTGGTCGAGCGAGGCCGAGGCCTTGTCGATGAAGGCCATCAGGAACGCGGCGAAGAAGATGCCGACCGGGTTGTTGCGGCCGAGCAGCGCGATGGTGATGCCGGTGAAGCCGACACCGGTCGGGAAGGCCAGGTTGTACGTGTGGGTCTCGCCCAGGAGCTGCGGCATGCCCGCGAGGCCGGCGACCGCACCGGAGATGAGCATCGCCGTGATGATCATCTTCTTGGCGTCGACGCCGGAGGCCTGCGCGGCGGATTCGCTGGCGCCGGTGGCGCGCAGGTCGAAGCCGAAGCGGGTCCGGTTGAGCGTGAACCAGTAGACGATGCCGAGGGCGAAGGCCACGAAGGTGAAGCCGTAGATCTCCAGCCCCTCGCCGAGGTCCACGGCCGGGAACCAGCCGGACTGGGCGATGTCGCCGGTCGTCAGGTCGTTGGAGCCCGCCGGCTGGACGCCGAGGTTCTTCGTCAGCATCAGCCAGGCGATCAGGGCGGTCGCGATGGCGTTCAGCATGATCGTCGAGACGACCTCGCTCACGCCGCGCTTGGCCTTGAGGACACCGGCGATGCCGGACCAGAAGGCGCCGACGAGCATCGCCACGAGGATGATCAGCAGCAGGTGCAGCGGACCCGGCAGGGTCACGGCCGCGCCGACCACGGCGGACAGCATCGCCGCGAGGCGGTACTGGCCGTCGACGCCGATGTTGAAGAGGTTCATGCGGAAGCCGATGGCCACGGCCATGGCCGCCAGGTAGTACGTACCGGCCTGGTTCACGATGAGGACCTGGACGTCCTCGTAACCGGCGTTCTCCACCATGAGGCGCAGCGGCTCGATCGGGTCGATGCCCGTCGCGGCCAGCACGATCATGGTCAGGAGGAAGGCGCTGAGGAGCGCCGCCACGGGCCCGGCGATGCCGAGGATCAGCCGGTCCTTGTCGAATTTCTTCATCGGGCCTCGTCCTCCGGTGCGTCGGTACCGGCCTCGGTACCGGCGGCGGAGTGGTTGTCGGTTGCTTCCAGGTGGCCGGAGGCGGCACCCGTCATGGCGGTGCCGAGGGCCTCCGGGGTGACGGTCGCCGGATCGGCCTCCGCCACCAGGCGACCCCGGTAGATCACGCGCAGGGTGTCGGACAGACCGATGAGCTCGTCCAGGTCCGCGGAGATCAGCAGGACGGCCAGACCCTCGCGGCGGGCCTCGCGGATCGCGTCCCAGATCTGCGCCTGCGCGCCGACGTCCACACCGCGGGTGGGGTGGGCGGCGATGAGGAACTTCGGGTTGTGGCTCATCTCGCGGCCGACGATCAGCTTCTGCTGGTTGCCGCCGGAGAGCGAGGCCGCGGTCACGTCGATGCCGGGCGTGCGGACGTCGTACTCGACGACGATCCGCGCGGTGTCCTTGCGGGCGGCCTTGGTGTCGAGGATGCCGCGCTTGGAGTTGGGCGCCTCGGTGACGTGGCCGAGGATGCGGTTCTCCCACAGCGGGGCGTCCAGCAGCAGGCCGTGGCGGTGGCGGTCCTCGGGGATGTAGCCGATGCCGTCGACCCGGCGCTTGCGGGTCGGGGCGGTGGAGATGTCCGTCCCGTCCAGAGTGATCGTTCCGCCGTCGGGGATGCTCATGCCCATGAGGGCCTCGATGAGCTCCGTCTGGCCGTTGCCCTCGACGCCGGCGATGCCGAGCACCTCACCCTTGTGGATGGTGAAGTCGATGCCGGCGAGCACCTCGCGGACGATGCCGTCCGGGTCGGTGGCGGCCAGGCGCAGGCCGTCGACCTGGAGCATCGGCGTGGTGGTCACCGTGGACTCGCGGGTCTCGGGCGAGGGGAGCTCGGAGCCGACCATCAGCTCGGCGAGCTGCTTGGTGGTGGCGGTCTTCGGGTCGGCGGTGCCGACGGTGGTGCCGCGCCGGATGACGGTGATGTCGTCGGCGACCTTCAGGACCTCGCCCAGCTTGTGCGAGATGAAGATGACGGTCAGGCCCTCGGCCTTGAGCTCGCGCAGGTTGTCGAAGAGCGCGTCCACTTCCTGCGGCACGAGCACGGCGGTCGGCTCGTCGAGGATGAGGATCTTGGCGCCGCGGTAGAGGACCTTGAGGATCTCCACGCGCTGCCGGTCGGCCACACCGAGGTCCTCGACCAGGGCGTCGGGACGCACGCCGAGGCCGTACGCGTCCGAGATCTCCTTGATCTTCTTACGGGCCTTGGCACCGATGCCGTACAGCTTCTCGCCGCCGAGGACCACGTTCTCCAGGACGGTGAGGTTGTCGGCGAGCATGAAGTGCTGGTGCACCATGCCGATGCCGCGGGCGATGGCGTCGCCGGGGCTGGCGAAGGAGACCTGCTCCCCGTCGATCGCGATGGTGCCCTCGTCCGGCTTCTGCATGCCGTAGAGGATCTTCATCAGGGTCGACTTGCCGGCGCCGTTCTCGCCGATCAAGGCATGGACCGTGCCCTTGCGGACGGTGATCGCGATGTCCTTGTTGGCGACGACGCCGGGGAAGCGCTTGGTGATGCCGTGCAGTTCTACGGCGGGGGGCGGGCTGGACGCGTTGATGACGCACTCTCCTTGGCGCGGAAGGAGCGGAAGGCAGGAGGACAGGGCGGGGAGTGAAAGTATCGCGTCCACGATGCTTCTACGCGCGTAGCACTGTCAGAAGTGAAAACTTGCGGCCAACTGGCCACGAGCCCCACAGAACGCGGCTCGGGGCCCGGGAGCGGATGAGACCACTGCCCGGACCCCGGAGACCACGACTACATGTCAGGAACGACCTTACGGGGCGGTCTTGACGTTGATCTTCTTGGCGATGATGTCGGCCTTGGCCTTCTCCACCGCGGCGACGACGTCCGTCATCTCCTTGTACTTCGGGTTGGAGTCGGCCAGGCCGACGCCGTCCTTGTCCAGGCCGTAGCGGATCTCCCCGGTGGTCGGCTTGCCGTCCTTGACCGACTTGATCAGGTTGAAGACGGAGTCCGAGACGTCCTTGGTGACCGAGGTCAGGATGGCGTCCTTGTACTTCGCCAGACCGGCCTGGTTGTACTGGTCGGAGTCGACGCCGATGGCCCACTTGCCCTTGGCCGAAGCGGCCTCGATGGCACCGGAACCCGCGAGACCGGCGGCGGCGTAGACCACGTCGGCGCCCTGGTCGATCTGACCCTGCGCGGCGGCCTTGCCGAGGTCGGGCTTCGAGAAGCCGTCGAAGTTCGGGGGCTGGGTCAGGTACTGGACCAGGACCTTGGCGTTCGGGTTGGTGTCCTTGACGCCCTGCGCGAAGCCCGCCTCGAACTTCTTGATCAGCGGAACCTCGACACCGCCGATGAAGCCGACCGTGCCGGTCTTGGACGCCTTGGCGGCGGCGACGCCGGCCAGGTAGGAGCCCTGCTCCTCGTTGAAGACGAGGTTGGCGATGTTCGGGCCGGTCACCGAGGTGTCGTCGATGATGCCGAAGGTGGTCTTCGGGAACTTCGGCGCGACCTTCTTGATGGCCGGGGCGTAGGAGAAGCCGACGCCGATGACCGGGTTGTTGCCCTTGCGGGCCAGCTCGGTGAGGCGCTGGACCTTGTCGGCCTCGCCCTCGCCGTCGGTGGGCTCGGCCTCGGAGGTCTTGACCTGGAGGTCGGTCTTCGCCTTCTCCATGCCGGCGAAGGCGGCGTCGTTGAACGACTGGTCGCCGCGGCCGCCGATGTCGTACGCGATGGCGACGCTCTCGGCCTGCGACGTGCTGTCGGAGGAGGTGTCAGACGACTTCTTACCGCCACAGGCGGTGGCCGAGAGGGCCAGCGCCGCGGACGCGATGCCCACGGTGGCGATCCTGGTGATCCGGCGCAAGGGGAGGCTCCTTCAAAACCTGACCGAAGCGCCACGACCGGCGCTGGTTTCGCGGCGATCGTAACGCGCGTAGATGTCAGTTAAAGGCCCGTTCATGAGTCGTTATCGGATCGTCGCGAATCAGACAGTGACCGATCGGTAACGAGTCACACGCCCAACCCTTGTGTACCAAGGGCTGGACGCGTCCGCCGGGAGGCTCGCCGATGGGGTACGAATTTCGGTTCGGCCCGGCCGTGATCCGGGCCTCACCGACTACCTCGCGCGTCGCCCGTCGAGCAGGGCGGCGGCCGTGAAGAACTCGACGCCGACCGCGATCGCGGACTCGTCGACGTCGAAATCACCCCGGTGCAGGTCGTGCTTGGCGAGGTCACCGGGGGTACGGACACCCAGCCGGGCCATGGCGCCGGGGACGTGCTCCAGGTACCAGGAGAAGTCCTCCCCGCCCAGGCTCTGCTCGGTGTCCTCGACCGACCCGGCGCCGCGGCGGGCCGCCATCGCCTCCCGGAGCAGTTCGGTGACCACCGGGTCGTTGACCACCGGCGGCACCCCGCGCACGTGGTTGATCTCGAACTTCGCCCCGTGCATGGTGGCGACCTCGTCGATCGCCGCGTGGATCATGTCCGGGGCCTCGTGCCAGGCGGCGAGGTCGAGGCACCGGACGGTTCCGGACAGCTCGGCGTGCATCGGGATGACGTTGCAGGCGTGCCCGGCCTCGATCCGGCCCCAGGTGACGGACATGCCCGAGCGGGCGTCCATGCGGCGGGCCAGCAGCGCCGGCACGTCGACGGCCACGCGGGCGGCGGCCGTCACCAGGTCGGTGGTCAGGTGCGGGCGGGCGGTGTGCCCGCCCGGGCCGGAGAGCGAGACCTCCAGGCGGTCGCAGGCCGAGGTGATGGGCCCGGGCCGCAGCCCGATCTTCCCGGCGTCGACCCGGGGGTCGCAGTGCACGGCGATGATCTTGCCGACGCCGTCCAGCACCCCGGAGTCGATGGCGTCGGTGGCCCCGCCCGGGAGCACCTCCTCGGCGGGCTGGAACAGCAGGCGCACGGGGCGGGGCAGCAGACCCTGGCGGTCGAGCTCGGCGAGGACCAGGCCGGCGCCGAGGACGACGGAGGTGTGCACGTCGTGGCCGCAGGCGTGGGCGCGGTCCGGGAAGGTCGAGCGGTACGAGACGTGCGTCTTGGCATCCGGGATGGGCAGGGCGTCGATGTCCGCGCGCAGCGCCAGCATGGGACGTACGCCGCCCTCCCGTCGCCCGCCACCGCCCTCAAACGAGCTTCGCGCCCCGATTTCTTCGGTGCCGACGTCACAGATGAGCCCCGTGCCGGACTTCAGTACCCGTGGTCGCAGGCCGGCTTTCTCCAGTCGGGCCTTAATGGCGGCCGTGGTCCGGAATTCCTGGTGCCCGAGTTCGGGATGCATGTGCAAGTCCCGGCGGAAGGCGATCAGTTCGGCACGCAGGTGGTCCGGAAGCTTGCCGGGCAGCTCGGAGCGGTCGGACGCGGCGGGCTGGGCGGTCTGGGACTCGCGGGACATCAACTGGTTCACCTGTTGAAGCCTAGGCGCACTGATAGGTCAACTGGCCGGGTATCCACAAAAGTTCATGCCGTTAGGGGAAAGATTCCCGGCCTCTGGACGCATGACCGGGCGGGCTCGCGGGTACACTCGCACGCTCATCCGGCCGCGGGTGCCGTCTGAGCAGGAAGTCTGTGCACATCGCGGGCGGTGTCGGTGACTCCCGCGAGGAATCCGCGGGCCCGCGGCGAGGCGGCGGCGCTCAGCCACTCCGGGTCCACATCGCATACGGCCACGGTGACGCCGGTGCCGGCCAGGGCGTAAGGCAGCGTGTGCACGACCGTGGAGGGGAAGCTGACGACGGTCCGGCCGACGGGGCCGCGCCGGGCGATCAGCTCCAGCGGCAGGTCCGGCCGTACGATCTCCAGCCCGGTCGCCTCGCTCAGCGCGCGCAGCTTCTCCGCGGATTCCCTGCGGTGGGCGAAGTAGCGGGTGGCGCCGTGCTCGCGGGTCAGGACGCGCACCGCCTCCAGGTAGTGGTCCGCGTCCACCACTCCGGTCTCCACCAGGGAGGTGCCGACCAGGTCGGTGCCCTTGGTCAGGCGCGGCGGGCCGAACCGGTCGCGGGTCCAGGCGAAGTCGTTGAGCCGCAGGGTCATGCCGCCGTGCGGGGTGACGGGCATCGAGCTGAACACCTCGACGGTGCGGCCGCTGCCCGCGGGCGGGGTGAAGCGGCGCCGGGCGGTCGCCGAGACCGGCGCGTACGCCAGCTCGCGGACGCGGGCCGGCAGTCCGCCGCCGCCGACGCGGTGCCAGCGGACGAGGCGTTCGCCGCGGGCGGTCTGGGCGACGAACTCCATGGTGGCGGTGCCGTCGTCGACCACCACCAGCTCCTCGGCCCGTACGAGGGTGAGCAGCAGCTGCACGTAGCGCGAGAAGGGGTCGCCCACGACGACGGTGCGGGCGGCACGGACGTCGCGGGCCAGTGCCGCGAGCGCCTTGAACGGCGCGAGACGGCCGCCGCGCGCCTCCTGCCAGCGGACCTCGTGCCCCTCGTCCCGGGCCAGCGCCGCCATCCGGCGCAGCTGGCCGCGGGACATGGGGTCGGTCGGGGGCAGTACGACGATCCGCGTCGCTGCCGCGCGGGCCGTGCGTGGTTCGGTCCCGGCCGCGGCGGACCCTGCGCCGGCGCCGCTCTGCGGTGTGCCCTCGCTCCGCGACTGGCGCGGGACGCCGTCGAGCAGCGGTCGTCCGTCGGCCGGGGCGGCGCCCCGCGCGTGGGCCCACTCCAGCACGTTCAGCAGTTGGACCGGGCTCTCGACGAACGCCAGGGTGGAGGCGGAACGGGGCACGGCGTACTCCTCGTCAGGGGACGGAACCTCTTCGCGGCGGACCGGACGGACCGGACGGACCGGGGTCAGACGGTGGCCAGGTCTCCCTGGACGCGGCGGAGCTTCTTCATGGGGCCGAGCTCGGACTCGTAGACGCGCTTGACGCCGTCGCCGAGGGCGGTCTCGATGGTGCGGATGTCGCGGACCAGGCGGGTGAGGCCGCCGGGCTCCACGGAGGCGGCCTGGTCGGAGCCCCACATCGCGCGGTCGAGGGTGATGTGGCGCTCGATGAAGGTGGCGCCGAGGGCTACGGCGGCGAGAGTGGTCTGCAGGCCCGTCTCGTGGCCGGAGTAGCCGATCGGGACGTTGGGGTACTCCTCGCGCAGGGTGTTGATCACCCGCAGGTTGAGCTCCTCGGCCTTGGCCGGGTACGTGGAAGTGGCGTGGCAGAGCAGGATGTTGTCGCTGCCGAGCACCTCGACCGCGTGGCGGATCTGCTTCGGGGTGGACATGCCGGTGGAGAGGACGACGGTGCGGCCGGTGGCGCGCAGGGAGCGCAGCAGTTCGTCGTCGGTGAGGGAGGCGGAGGCCACCTTGTGGGCGGGGACGTCGAACTTCTCCAGGAAGGCGACGGCCTCGGTGTCCCACGGGGAGGCGAACCAGTCGATGCCGCGCTTGGCGCAGTGCTCGTCGATGGCGCGGTACTCGGTCTCGCCGAACTCGACCTTGTGGCGGTAGTCGATGTAGGTCATGCGGCCCCAGGGGGTGTCGCGCTCGATGTCCCACTGGTCGCGGGGGGTGCAGATCTCCGGGGTGCGCTTCTGGAACTTGACGGCGTCGCAGCCGGCTTCGGCGGCGGCGTCGATGAGGGCGAAGGCGTTGCCGAGGTCGCCGTTGTGGTTGATGCCGATCTCGCCGACGACGTAGACGGGGCGGCCGGGGCCGGCGGTGCGCGGGCCGAAGCTGCGGTGGCGGAGGTCGGCGAGGGTGGAGGTCATGGCAGGAGGCGTCCTTCGGTGCGGGGATGTCGTGAAGTGCGGGGGTGTGGGCCGCGGGGGTGTGGGCTGCGGGTCGGGTCGTGCCGCGTCCTCGTCGAAGAGGGGTGCGAGGAGGCGGGCGCGGGCCAGGTCGTGCGGGTCGTCGATCTCCAGGACCCGGGCCGGGTCGGTGGCGACGGGCAGGGTCCGGCCGAAGAAGCGGTGGCGGGCGGCGCGGAAGCCGGCGGCGTCCATCGCGTAAGCGGCGCCGGTCTCCAGCAGGTCCTGGGGGCGGTCCTGGCGGCGGGGGCGGTACGCCTCGTCGTGGTTGACGCCGGCCGCGGAGCCGTCGGCGTCCGCCCGCCACAGGAATCCGTGGAAGGGGGCGGCGGTCAGGGCCGAGTCGGCGGCTCCCGTGGCCACGGCGGCGGCGACGGACTCCACCTCGCCGGGGGTCAGGAAGGGACTGGTGCACTGGACGAGGAGGACCACGTCCACGGTGACGGAGTGCAGTTCCTCGAAGGATTCGAGGGCGTGCAGAACGGCGGCCTCGCTGCTCGCGGTGTCGCCGGAGATCGCGGTCGGGCGGGAGATGACGTCGGCGCCGGCCGTGCGGGCGGCGGCGGCGATCGTCTCGGAGTCGGTGGATACGACCACGTCGGTCACCGTGGGAGCGGAGCGGCAGGCGCGCACGGCGCGGGCCACGAGCGGCACCCCGCCCACGGGGGCGGTGTTCTTGCCGGGGACCCCCTTGGAGCCGCCGCGCGCCGGGATGACGGCGAGGACCCTCACAGTTCCCCCAGCCGGCGGATGACCGGGGCCACGCGCTGCACCCCGTGCCGGTACGCCCCGCGGGCGGCCTCGCGCAGGTACGAGCGGAGCCGGCGGCGCAGCCGGGACTCGCCCGCCGTCTCCCGGACGGCGCCGGGCAGCGGGGTGCCGTCGGGCCGCAGGTGCTGCCGCGCGAGGATCCCGGGCAGGTACCCGGGGGCGGTTTCGAGCGTGTAGTACGGGGCGGGGGCGGGCAGCACCGGCTCGGCGAGCAGCGCCGCGAGCCGGTCCCGCGCGGCGGCGTACGCGTCGTGCGGCGCGCCTCCGGCCTGGTCGACCGGGGGCCGGACGCCCTGGGCCGACAGCCAGTCCGGGTCGCCCTGCGGGAGCAGCCCGGCGTCGAGCTGGTCCCAGGAGGCCAGGCAGCCCGAGCCGAGGAAGTGGTGGTTGCCGAGGGCCTCGCGGATGCCGAGGTCGGTGAGGACGGCCGTCGGGACGCCCCGGTGCAGGGATTCGAGGGCGGCGGTGGAGGAGACGGTGACCAGCAGGTCGGTGCCGTCCAGGACCTCGCCCATGTTCCCGTAGACCAGACGGCAGTTGGCCGGCAGTCCGCCGGGGATCTTTTCCGCGAGCCGCTGGTAGGGCTGCTCCTCCAGGTGCGTGGTGTGTTCCCCGGGCTTGCTGCGCAGCTTGATCAGCACCTCGCGTTCGGGGTGCAGCCGCGCGTGCCCGGCGGCCCGTTCCAGCAGGTACGCGCGGTCGGCGCGGCTGTCGGGGACGGAGGGCTGCACGGCGAAGACCACCGTGTGGGCCCGGCTCCCGGCCCGCTCGTACGGGGCTCCGCCCAGGAACGGCAGCACGGTCTCGGTGACGGCGGCGGCGTCCGCGCCGACCCCCTCGTACACGGCGCGGAACCGCTCGGCGTCGTGGTGGGAGTTGGCCAGTACGAGGTCCGCCCCGTGCCGCAGCAGCAGCCCGTCGGCGAGCTTCTCGTACACGACGCCCACGTACCCGGTGACGAACACGGGCCGCCGCGCCGGGTCCGGCCACAGGGCGCGGGCCCCGTGCAGGACGGCCTGGACGGCCCCGCCGACGAGGGCGAGGACGACCACGTCGTACCGTTCGCGCCCGATCTCCGCGAGGAACTCGGCGCAGGTCACCTCGGACAGCCGGTCGGCCCGGACCCCCACCTCACCGAGCTGGCGCGCGGTGGGCGTGGCCCGGCCGCGCAGCAGGTATCCGGTGAGGTCGTGGTCGTCGGGTACGAGACGGCGGGCGGTGAGCGCGCCCCATTTCCATCGCGTATCGGAATCGGCGAGTACGGCGACGCGTTTGCGGATCGACACGCCGCAGAAGCTATTCCGCGAATTGAGTGATCGGCCCAACGAACGCACAACAGCGGGTTAACAACGCATCGACTGAATGCGAAACCGGACGGGTTAACACGTCTGCCGTGCGTCGTTCACATGGAATACGCGTCCGGGCCATGATGAATGCCGGGCGCCGCCCTAATGTCTCGGAGGTGCCCAAGCTCTCTGTTGTCGTGCCGTTCTACAACGTGCAGACGTACGCACCGGACGCCCTGAAAAGCCTCGCCCTCAACGCCCGGGACGATTTCGAGTTCGTCCTGGTGGACGACTGCTCCACGGACGGGACCCCCGCCCTGCTGGAGCGCGCGGCGCGCGAGCTGCCCGGTGCGGTGCACGTCGGACACGAGCGGAACGGCGGTCTGGCGACCGCGCGCAACACCGGGCTGGACGCCGCGCGCGGCGAATACCTCGCGTTCCTCGACGGGGACGACTGGCTGGCCCCCGGCCACCTGGCCCGGATGTTGGCCGCCATTGAGACTCTGAACTGCGACTTCATCCGCACGGACCATGTGAAGTGCACCGGCAGGGCGCGCAGTGTGCAGCGGGTCCCCTACGGGCCGCAGGGCGTGGTGGCCGATCCGCGGACCGCGATCCTGCCCGTGGACCGCGCCACCTCGGTGGACTACCCGTACGCCTGGGCCGGGATGTACCACCGGCGACTGCTGGACAGCGGCCTGCTGCGGTTCACCGACGGGCTGCGGACGGCGGAGGACCGACCGTGGATCTGGCGGCTGCACCGGGAGGCGGAGTCGTTCGCCGTGGTGGGGCTGCCGGGGATCTTCTACCGGCGCGGAGTTTCCACCTCGCTGACGCAGATCGGCGACGAACGACAGCTCGATTTCATCAAGGCATTCGACGAAGTCCTGTCCGACGTGCGGAAAGACCGGGAATCGGAGCTTTTTCTCCCGAAAGCCGTACGAACATATTGCGCCATTATCGCGCACCATTTCGGTTCCATCGGGAGGTTCGAACCGGCCGTGGCCAGGAAACTCCGTTCGATGAGCGCGGCCGCGCTCGGACGCATGCCCCAGGACGTACTGGACCGGGTCCTCGACTCGATGGACGCCGAACGCGCCGGCGTCCTGCGCCGCGTCCGCGGCGGCCGCCGCGTCCCGTCGGGGGCGACCGCCTGATGCCCACGCAGCTCTTCCTGACCTCCACCCTCTACGGCGCGGCCACGCTCGCCGCGGGAGTCGACGCCGGCTCCTTCCCTCCCGCCGGTCGGCGGATCCTGCTGACCAGCAACCACGCCGTCGCCGCCGAGGTCACCCCCGGGGTCGCCGACGCGCCGGGCTTCGCCGCCCTGCGTTCCCGCTTCGACGAGGTGCTCGACTGGAACGAGGTCATCGCACCGCAGCACCCGAGCACCTGGGCCCCGCGCCCGGAGGACGTACCGCTGTGGGAGCGGCAGCTGCGCGCCCTGTGGGGCCTGGGCGAGGACCGCGTCGAGCTGATCGTGGAGTCCCTCCAGGTGCCGCCCGCGCAGACCCTGTGCCGGCTCTTCCCCGGCGCGGCCGTCGACGTCTACGCCGACGGGCTGATGAGCTACGGGCCCACGCGCTTCCGGCTCGACCCGCAGCTCGGGATGCGCGTACGGCGCGTGCTCCACCTGGACCTCGTACCGGGGCTGGAGCCGCTGCTGCTGACGGAGTTCGGGGCCCGGGCGGAGCTGGTGCCGACGGAGGCCTTCCACAAGGTCCTGGGCGAACTGGCCGAACTGACCGAACCGGCGGAGTCGGCGGAGCCGGCTGTGGCGTCGGGAGCTGCGCCCGCCCTGCTCCTGGGCCAGTACCTCTCCGCGCTCGACCTGATGAGCCCGGACGAGGAGGAGGAGCTGCACGTCTCGATGGTCCGGGGCGCGCACGCGCTGGGCCACACCGAGCTGGTCTTCAAGCCGCATCCCAGCGCCCCGGCCGCCTACTCGCGCCGCGCGGAGGCGGAGGCCGAGCGGCTCGGCGCCCGGATCACCGTGGTCGACACCCCGGTCCTGGCCGAGACCCTCTACCGGCGGCTGCGCCCGGCGCTGGTCGTCGGCTGCTTCTCGACCGGGCTGCTGACCGCCGCCACGCTGTACGGGCTCCCGGTGGCCCGGACCGGGACGGACGCCATACTGGCCCGGCTGACCCCGTACCCGAACAGCAACCGCGTCCCGCTCGCGCTGGTGGACTCCCTGCTGCCCGACCTCGCGGACGCCGGCGCGGTGCGCTCCTGGACCTTCCCCGCGCCCGAGCGGGTGCGGGAGGAGACGACCGGGCTGCTCACGGCCGTCGGCTTCACGATGCAGCCGCAGGTGCTGGCCGGGCGCCGGGCCGACGCCGAGGCCTATCTGGCCCGGCACCTGACCCCGCGCACGTGGCGGTACTTCACCCGCCGCCGGCTGACCGGCCTGGGCCTTCCGGGCGGCATCCCCGCCCGGCTGGCGTTCCTGCCGCGGAGCCGGGCGGTGCGCCGCGTGGCCCGGCGGCTCAAGCGCGTACTGGGCTGACGACCTCCGCCCGGGCGGACTCGGCCGGGCGGACTCGGCCGGGCGGACCGGGCCTTGCGACCTCAGCCGGTCGCGAGCTTGGCCGCGAAGCCGAGGAACAGCACGCCCGCCGCCGAGGTGGCCCCGGCCGACAGCCGCTTGCGGCGGCGGAAGGCGTCCGAGAGCCGCGTCCCCCCGAATATCAGCAGCGTCAGGTACAGGAAGCTGCCGGTCTGCAGCAGACCGCCCAGCAGCAGGAACGACAGTGCCGGGTAGGCGTAGGACGGGTCCACGAACTGCACGAAGAAGGACATCAGGAAGAGGATGGCCTTCGGGTTGAGCAGGCTGATCAGCAGCGCCCGCCGGTAGGGCCGCTCGTGCTCGGCCGCCTCCGCGGGTGTCTCCTCGACCGCCTCGGCCCGCTCCGTACGCGTACGCCACAGCGCCCAGGCTCCGCGCATCATGCCCACGGCCAGCCACGCCAGGTACCCGGCGCCGAGGACCTTGACCACGGTGAACACCAGTGGGCTCGCCTTGAGCAGCGCCCCGGCGCCCAGGGCCGTCAGCAGCATCAGCACGGCGTCGCCGGTGAACACCCCGGCGGCGGCCTTGTAGCCGGTGCGCACGCCGCGGCGGGCGGCCACGGACAGCACGTAGAGCGAGTTCGGGCCCGGCAGCAGAATGATGAGCACCAGGCCGGCGAGATAGGTCGGAAGATCAGTCACACCCAGCATGTGCAGGAGTGTCCCATAGGGACACACCTGTCGGTCGAGTGTGTTTCACCACGTGGAATCCACCGGTTCGTACGTGCCCCAGACCTCCCTCAGGGCCCCGCACACCTCACCCACCGTGGCCCGCGCCCGCAGCGCCTCCTTCATCGGGTAGAGCACGTTCTCCGTCCCGGCCGCCGCCTCCCGCAGGGCGGCGAGCGCCGCCCGGACCGCCTCCCCGTCCCGCTCCGCCCTCAGCCGCGCCAGGGCCTCGCACTGCCGCGCCTCGATCGCCGGGTCCACGCGCAGCGGCTCGTACGGCTCCTCCCGCTCCAGCGCGAACCGGTTGACCCCGACGACCACGCGCTCCCCGCGCTCGGTCTCCTGCGCGATGCGGTAGGCGTTCTTCTCGATCTCGGCCTTCTGGAAGCCGTTCTCGATCGCGGCCACCGCCCCGCCCTGGTCCTCGACCCGGCGCATCAGCGCGAGCGCGGCCGCCTCCAGTTCGTCCGTCATCCGCTCCACCGCGTACGACCCGGCGAACGGGTCCACGGTGTGCGGCACGTCCGTCTCGTACGCGAGGACCTGCTGGGTGCGCAGCGCGAGGCGGGCGGACTTCTCGGTCGGCAGCGCGATGGCCTCGTCGAAGGAGTTGGTGTGCAGCGACTGGGTGCCGCCGAGGACCGCGGCCAGCGCCTGCACCGCGACCCGTACGAGGTTCAGCTCGGGCTGCTGCGCCGTCAGCTGGACGCCGGCCGTCTGGGTGTGGAAGCGCAGCATCAGCGACTTCGGGTCGCGGGCCCCGAACTCCTCGCGCATGACGCGCGCCCAGATCCGTCGGGCGGCGCGGAACTTCGCGACCTCCTCCAGGAGGGTGGTGCGGGCCACGAAGAAGAAGGAGAGCCGGGGCGCGAACTCGTCGACCGCCATCCCGGCGGCCAGGGCCGTACGGACGTACGCGATCCCGTCCGCGAGGGTGAAGGCCACTTCCTGCGCGGGCGAGGCCCCCGCTTCGGCCATGTGGTAGCCGGAGATGGAGATGGTGTTCCACTTGGGGATCTCGGCCCGGCAGTAGCGGAAGGTGTCGGCCGTCAACCGCAGCGAGGGGCCGGGCGGGAAGATGTACGTCCCCCGGGCGATGTACTCCTTGAGGACGTCGTTCTGGACCGTTCCCGTCAGCTGCGCGCCCGAGATGCCCTGTTCCTCCGCGACCAGTTGGTAGAGCAGCAGGAGCAGCGCGGCGGGCGCGTTGATGGTCATGGAGGTGGAGACGCGGTCGAGCGGGATCCCGTCGAACAGGACCCGCATGTCGTCGACGGAGTCGACGGCGACGCCGACCTTGCCCACCTCGCCGTGCGCGAGCGGGGCGTCGGAGTCGTGCCCCATCTGCGTCGGCAGGTCGAAGGCGACGGACAGCCCGGTGCCGCCGCCCGCGATGAGCTGCCGGTACCGGGCGTTCGACTCGGCGGCCGTGCCGAAGCCGGCGTACTGCCGCATCGTCCAGGGCCGGCCGGTGTACATGCTCGGGTAGACCCCGCGCGTGTAGGGGAAGCCGCCGGGCTCCCCGAGGGCCTGCGCGGGGTCCCACCCCGTCAGGTCGTCGGGACCGTAGACGGGTTCGATGGGGATTCCGCTCTCGGTGTGCGCCGTCACGTGCGACCTCCGTGGAACTACCGGGTCCAGGACTGGTACAACCGTCCCGCACATGTCCTCGAAAGGCTGCGGACGGCTCCTGGTCACAATGGCGCAACATCCCCGGGCCCAGTGCAACTCTCCACGCGCGCCAGGCATCACCTACATACACGACCGTAGAAACCGGGGGACCGCTCATGCACCGCCAGAGAGTCATAATCCGCACGCTCGGGATCGCCACCGCCGTCGCGCTCGCCGCGACCGCCTGCGGACCGCAGAAGTCGGAGTCGGCAGGCTCCTCTTCTTCGGCTTCGTCTTCGCCCACGGCGGGTGCGACCCCTGAAGCCTCTCCTTCCACGGACAACAAGCCGGGCGACGCCTCGCCGTCGGCTTCCGCCTCCGCCTCCGCCTCCGCCTCGCCGTCCGCCACGCCCGCGGTGAAGGCGATCATGGCCAACGGCGACGAGAGCGACCAGATCCGCGAGCTCCAGGCGCGGCTGAAGCAGCTCAAGCTGATGTCGGTCGCACCGACCGGTTTCTACGGGTCGAAGACGACCGCCGCGGTCAAGTCCTTCCAGTCGAAGAACGCCCTGACCGCCAGCGGTTCGGTCGACGACGCGACCTGGCAGAAGATCCAGAAGCTGACGAAGAAGCCCACCGAGGAAGAGCTGCGCCCGCCGACCACGAACGAGGTCGACGCTCCGGACCCGCGCTGCATGACGGGCCGCGTGATGTGCATCAGCAAGGAGAGCCGCACCCTCGCCTGGATGATCGACGGGAAGATCGTCTCCACCATGGACGTGCGCTTCGGCTCGGAGAACACTCCGACCCGCGAGGGCGAGTTCAAGGTGGACCGCAAGGAGAAGGACTGGGTGTCGACGATCTACCACACGCCGATGCCGTACGCGATGTTCTTCAGCGGCGGCCAGGCGGTGCACTACTCGGCGGACTTCGCGGCCCGCGGCTACGCCGGCGCCTCGCACGGCTGCGTGAACGTCCGGGACAAGGGCAAGCTGTCGGCGCTCTTCGCCCAGGTGCAGACCGGCGACAAGGTCGTCGTCTACTGGTGAGTCCGGGGCGTCCGGTCTGCCGGACGCCTGGATGACGCGGCCCTGCCGGGCGGATCCGGCCGGGCCGCTTTCGCGTGCGTGCCGGGCCGTTCGGGTCGGAAGTAGAGGGCGCGGGCGGGGCCGGGGGAACGTGCCCCGCCCGCGCCGGTTGCGCAGAGCCCAGGGGTACGGGGGGAACCCCGGCTCATGCGCGGCCGATGACCAGTCGGCTCGTTATGTACTGCGCCGCCGCTTCGAAAAGTGTTACAGCGGGCCGGGACGAGTTTCAGCCGATGCTGCTGGAGCCGCTGCCGGGGCGGGCCGGAACCAGGATCCGGGGCTTCACCGGGCCGTCCTGACCCGGGGAGTTCCCGCGCGGGCCGCCCGCGGTGACCCCGCTCAGCAGCGACTCGCAGTAGACCGGGATCCGGGAGGCCCCGCGGGCCAGCAGCGAGAGCCGGTCGCGGCGCTCGATGGTGAGGCGGCCCGCCCGGTACTCCTTGCACAGGTCCGCGGCCTTCAGGAGGACGTCGCCCTGCCCCTGGCCGTTCCGGTCCTTGTCCTTGTCCTTGGCGCCGCCCTCGGTGCCGGGGGTCTCCCGGCCTCCGGTCGTACCGCCGATCTCACCGTCGCGGGTGTCGGGGGTGTCGCGTCCCGGGCCTCCCGTGGCGGAGCCGCCCGGCGAATTTCCGCCAATCGTGGAGCCGCCCCAGGAGGTGAGCCCGTCGGGTGCCGGCGGCTGCGTACCGCCCGGGGGCGTCGCCGGGACCGCGCCGTCGCCCCGGTGCGGGGTGGGCCGGCCCTGCGGGGACTGGGTCGGGGCGCCGGTGCCGATGCCCTTCGCCGCGTCCTCGTCGACGCTGATGGAGGCGGCCGGTCCCGGTCCCGCCACGTCGTGCCGGTCCTGGCCCAGCAGTCCCGCGGCCGCCGCGGCGGCGAGTCCGCCGACCGTGACGCTCGCCAGGGCCGCCGCCAGGCCGAACCGTACGGCCCGGCCGCGCCGGACGCCCCGCGGGCGCTCGTACCGACCGACTTCGACGAGCGGTTCCGCGATGTCGGCCCGCGCGGCGACGGGGCCGATCGCGTCGGCCGTGGCCGCGGCGCGCGCGGCCCGGAAGGCGGCCATCGCCGCGGCTTCACCGGCGTGCGCGCCCACGGGGGCCTGCGGCCGGGCGAGGGAATCGAGTGCGGCCCGCAGCCGGGCGGCTTCGACCCGGGCGCGGAGGTCGGCGGACGGTCCCAGGGGTTCCAGGGGTTCACCGCGCAGCAGTTTTTCGGCCGCGGCTTCGTCGAGCCACCGCCTGTCGCGCTCGTCGGCCATCACATGTCCTTCTGCGTCCGCCAACGTGAATGCGTCACACCGGTTTGCTCCACGAGGCCCCCACTGTGGCCGCGTTGCGCGGGAACGGCGTCGAGATCCCTCCTGCCCCCGCCGTCCCGTGGCCGGCCACCGGCATTATGGCCGACCGTGATCCCGCTGTCGGCGTCGGGAGGGCCCCCGCCCTCGCCGTCCTGCGCGCCGAGCAGTTCGGCGAGCTTCTTCAGCCCCCGGTGCGCGGCGGTGCGCACGGCGCCGGGGCGCTTGCCCAGGGTCTCGGCGGCGCTCTTGGCGTCGAGTCCGACCACGACCCGCAGGACGACGGCCTCCGCCTGGTCCTGGGGGAGCTGGGCGATCAGGGCCATGGTCGAGCCGGTGGAGAGGGACTCCATGGCGGCGGAGGCGGTGTCGCACTCGGCGGCCCAGCCGGTCAGCTCGGTCTCGTCGCCGCCGATGGCGGGCCGACGGCCGCGCATGCGGATGTGGTCGAGGGCCCGGTTGCGCGCGATGCGGGCGGCCCAGCCGCGGAAGCGGTCGGCGTCGCCCGTGAAGGAGTCGAGGTCGCGGGCGATCTGCAGCCAGGCCTCGGACGTCACGTCCTCCGCGTCGCCGTCCCCGACGAGCGTGCGTACGTATCCGAGCAGGCGCGGGTGCACGGCGCGGTACACAGCACGAAACGCGTTCTCGTCGCCGCCCTGTGCCGCGAGCACCGCGGCGGTCAGCTCCGCGTCGTCCCCCAGCAAAGTCCCCAACCCGTTCAACGTCCTGTCCGTGTGGCGCAAATCAGCACGTTACGGCTTTCCGCACCCCTCGTCCACGTGTTGTACAACCTGCAACCATTCCTGTGCGGAGCGAGGTGTGACACAAAACGCACTCGGGGCGCTGACAGGAGTACGGGCTTGTCGCACGAGCCCGTGACGGATGGCGACCGGGGCCTCTCCTGTGGGGGGTGGCGGCCTCGGTCGTCCTCCACCTCTCCCCGCACGCGGGACGCGGGGCGGCCACGGCACCTCGCGGGCCACTCGCGCCACCCTCCTCTCCCGCGTCATCCTTTCGGCTCACTTCCTCGCGAAAAGCTCGAATGGGTACGACACTCCCGGCCCCGCGTCGATAGCGTGGCGGGTACACCCGCGTCGCGTCCCGAGGAGCCCCCCGCTGTCCAGCCACCTTCCGGCACAGGCCCGCGGCTGCTCCGATCCTTCCCACGACTCCGGACTGGCGCGGTTCAACGCCCTCTCCCCCGAAGCCGCCCGGGCCCTCCTGCTGCACTGCTGCGGAAGCCGGCGCTGGGCCCACCGGGTGGCCGCCCACCGACCGTATCCCGACGTCGGCGTCCTGCTCGCCGCCGCGGACGAGGCCTCGTACGACCTCTCTCAGGCGGACCTGACGGAGGCGCTGTCCGTCGAATGCCCGGCGCAGCTCGGGCACGGCTCCCCGTACGCGGCCCTGCTGGCGCTCGACGCGGCCAACGCGGAGTACGAGCGCAAGTTCGGGCACGCCTTCGTGATCAGCCTCGACGAGCACCCGCCGGAGGAGCAGGCGAACCAGTTGCTGGCCGCGATCCGGCACCGGATGGCGCACGAGGTGGACGAGGAGCGCTCCATCTCCGCCGACGAGCTGCGCCGCCTCGCGCAGACCCGGCTGGCCGAACTGACACGCCGACTGACCTCACCGGATGGGGTGGCTGCGGCCGAATTCGGGCTATTTGCTCCTGTGGGATAGCCCGTCCGTGCCTGTTTGATCACACCGGAGGACCCCGGGCGAGGGAACCGACAAAGCGTCGCTACGATGTCCGGGGCCGGTGGACCGTACCCGGCCGGGCCCGACCGACAAAGAAGCCGGCTGGCCCCCGCCCCGCTTCCGGAGGGTTTTCCGTGCCGGCTGGAACGTTGTACCGCGGCCGGGAAGGAATGTGGTCCTGGGTGGCTCATCGAGTCACCGGCGTCCTCATTTTCTTCTTCCTGTTCGTACACGTCCTCGACACCGCTCTCGTCCGCGTCTCCCCCGAGGCGTACGACGATGTCGTGGCTACCTACAAGACTCCGATCGTCGCGCTGCTGGAGTACGGCCTCGTCGCCGCAATCCTGTTCCACGCGCTCAACGGTCTTCGTGTCATCGCCGTGGACTTCTGGTCCAAGGGCCCGCGCTACCAGAAGCAGATGCTCTGGACCGTGGTGAGCGTCTGGATCGTGCTGATGGCCGGGGCCGTGTACCCCGTCCTGAGCCACGCCTACCTCGAACTGTTCGGGAAGTGACACGCATGAGCTCTGACACTTCTTTCGAAAAGGTCGGCTCGGTGGAGGGCATCTCCCTCTACGACGTCGACAACCCGGCCCCGTACATCGAGGCCCCGCGCAAGCGCACGGGCAAGACCCCGCGCTCGACCCGCGGCAACTTCGAGATGGCCGCGTGGCTCTTCATGCGCCTCTCCGGCATCGTGCTGGTCGTCCTGGTCATCGGCCACCTGCTGATCCAGCTGGTGCTCGACGGCGGCGTCTCCAAGATCGGCTTCGCCTTCGTGGCCGGTCGCTGGGCGTCCCCGTTCTGGCAGGTCTGGGACCTGCTGATGCTGTGGCTGGCGATGCTGCACGGCGCCAACGGTCTGCGTACCGTCATCAACGACTACGCGGAGCGCGCCAACACGCGGCTGTGGCTGAAGGGCCTGCTCTACACCGCCACGGTGTTCACCATCCTTCTGGGCACGCTGGTGATCTTCACCTTCGACCCGAACATCCGCTAGGCAACGGGGCTGAGGCGAAACAGATGAAGATCCACAAGTACGACACCGTGATCGTCGGCGCAGGTGGCGCCGGCATGCGCGCCGCCATCGAGGCGACGAAGCGCAGCCGCACCGCGGTGCTGACGAAGCTCTACCCCACCCGCTCCCACACGGGCGCCGCGCAGGGCGGCATGGCCGCCGCGCTGGCCAACGTGGAGGACGACAACTGGGAGTGGCACACCTTCGACACGGTCAAGGGTGGTGACTACCTGGTCGACCAGGACGCCGCCGAGATCCTGGCGAAGGAGGCCATCGACGCGGTCCTCGACCTCGAGAAGATGGGCCTGCCGTTCAACCGCACCCCGGACGGCACCATCGACCAGCGCCGCTTCGGCGGTCACTCCCGCAACCACGGCGAGGCGCCGGTCCGCCGGTCCTGCTACGCCGCGGACCGCACGGGCCACATGATCCTCCAGACGCTGTACCAGAACTGCGTCAAGGAGGGTGTGGAGTTCTTCAACGAGTTCTACGTCCTGGACCAGCTCCTGGTCGAGGAGGACGGCGTCAAGAAGTCGGCCGGTGTGGTCGCGTACGAGCTCGCCACCGGCGAGATCCACGTGTTCCAGGCCAAGTCCGTCATCTACGCCTCCGGCGGCACCGGCAAGTTCTTCAAGGTGACCTCCAACGCGCACACCCTCACGGGTGACGGCCAGGCGGCCTGCTACCGCCGCGGCCTGCCGCTGGAGGACATGGAGTTCTTCCAGTTCCACCCGACGGGCATCTGGCGCATGGGCATCCTGCTGACGGAGGGCGCCCGCGGTGAGGGCGGCATCCTCCGCAACAAGGACGGCGAGCGCTTCATGGAGAAGTACGCGCCGGTCATGAAGGACCTCGCGTCCCGTGACGTCGTCTCGCGCTCCATCTACACGGAGATCCGTGAGGGCCGCGGCTGCGGTCCCGCCGGTGACCACGTGTACCTGGACCTGACTCACCTCCCGCCGGAGCAGCTCGACGCGAAGCTCCCGGACATCACGGAGTTCGCGCGCACCTACCTGGGCATCGAGCCGTACACGGACCCGATCCCGATCCAGCCCACCGCGCACTACGCCATGGGCGGCATCCCGACCAACGTCGAGGGTGAGGTCCTGGCGGACAACACCACCGTCGTCCCGGGTCTGTACGCGGCCGGCGAGGTCGCGTGCGTGTCGGTGCACGGCGCGAACCGCCTGGGCACCAACTCGCTGCTGGACATCAACGTCTTCGGCAAGCGCTCGGGCATCGCGGCCGCGGCCTACGCCCACGCCAACGACTTCGTCGAGCTGCCGGAGAACCCGGCGCAGCAGGTCGTCGAGCAGGTCGAGCAGCTGCGCAACTCCACGGGCAGCGAGCGGGTCGCGGACCTGCGCCTGGAGCTCCAGGAGACGATGGACGCCTGCGTGATGGTGTTCCGTACGGAGCAGACCATCAAGACCGCGGTCGAGAAGATCGCGGAGCTGCGCGAGCGCTACAAGAACGTGTCCGTCCAGGACAAGGGCAAGCGCTTCAACACGGACCTGCTGGAGGCCATCGAGCTGGGCAACCTGCTCGACCTGGCCGAGGTCATGGCCGTGTCCGCCCTGGCGCGCAAGGAGTCCCGCGGCGGTCACTACCGCGAGGACTACCCGAACCGCGACGACGTCAACTTCATGCGCCACACCATGGCGTACCGCGAGGTCGGCGCCGACGGCAAGGACTCCGTCCGGCTGGACTACAAGCCCGTCGTCGTCACCCGCTACCAGCCGATGGAGCGTAAGTACTGATGGCCACCCCCACCCTGGACAAGGTCGAGGCCGAGGCCGCGGCCTCGCAGAACATCACGGTCACCTTCCGGATCCGCCGCTTCAACCCCGAGGTTTCGGACGAGGCGCAGTGGCAGGACTTCCAGATCGAGATCGACCCGAAGGAGCGCGTGCTCGACGGTCTCCACAAGATCAAGTGGGACCTCGACGGCACGCTGACCTTCCGTCGCTCGTGCGCGCACGGCATCTGCGGCTCCGACGCGATGCGGATCAACGGCAAGAACAGGCTCGCCTGCAAGACGCTGATCAAGGACATCAACCCGGAGAAGCCGATCACCGTCGAGGCCATCAAGGGCCTCACGGTGATGAAGGACCTCGTCGTCGACATGGAGCCCTTCTTCCAGGCGTACCGGGACGTCATGCCGTTCCTGGTCACCAAGGGCAACGAGCCGACGCGCGAGCGCCTGCAGTCCGCCGAGGACCGCGAGCGCTTCGACGACACCACCAAGTGCATCCTGTGCGCCGCGTGCACGTCCTCGTGCCCGGTGTTCTGGAACGACGGCCAGTACTTCGGCCCGGCGGCGATCGTCAACGCGCACCGCTTCATCTTCGACTCGCGTGACGAGGCGGGCGAGCAGCGGCTGGAGATCCTGAACGACAAGGACGGCGTGTGGCGCTGCCGCACGACCTTCAACTGCACCGACGCGTGCCCGCGTGGCATCGAGGTCACGAAGGCGATCCAGGAAGTCAAGCGCGCGCTGATCACGCGCCGCTTCTGACCTACTGACGCGCCGAGGCCCGTACCCCCTTCCGGGGTGCGGGCCTTTCGCGTTCCCCGGGGTGCTCCAGGGCACCGCCGCGTTCGCTTGAACTTGTTCAAAAAAGGGCCTACAGTCATCGTCGTCAGCAGTTGAACACGTTCAAAGGGGCTGGGGCTGTGGACCTCAACGTCGTCGCATACGTCATCTACCTGGGCATCAGCATCGGGCTCACCGTCTGGGTGGCCCGCACGCTCAGCCGCAACGGCCGCGTCTTCATCGGCGACGTCCTCGCCGGCAACGAGAAGCTCGCCGATGCCGTCAACCAGCTGCTCGTGGTCGGTTTCTACCTCGTGAACATCGGCTTCGTGACCCTGTTCCTGCGCTCGGACGTCGCCATCGAGACGACCCGCGAGCTCTTCGAGGCGCTGTCGTTCAAGCTCGGCATCGTCCTGCTGGTCCTCGGGGTCATGCACCTCGGCAACGTGTACGCGCTCAACAAGATGCGCCGCCGCGGGATCATGGAGCGCCAGCAGACCCCGCCGCTCGCCCCCCAGGGGTGGACCGCGCCGGCCGGGGCCTGACCGGTGGCCGCGCCCGGTGCGGTCCGTCACCTGACCGTGCTCTACGACGCCGACTGCCCGCTCTGCGTGCACATCCGGCACTGGCTGCTCGGACAGCAGTGGCTGGTGCCCCTCCGCCTCGTCCCCGCCGCGTCCGCCGCGGCGCGGCAGCGGTACCCGGAGCTCGACCACGCCTCCACGCTCCGCGAGATCACCGTCATCGGGGACTCGGGCCAGGTGTGGAGGGGCACGGACGCCTTCATCGTCTGCCTGTGGGCGCTGTCCGAGCACCGACCCCGGGCCAACTGGCTGGCCACGCCGGCCGGTCGCCCCTTCGCCCGGGCCGCCATGTACACGGCCTCGGCATGGCGGCAGGCGGTACGGACCGAGGGGGGCGGGGGCGCCGATGCGGAGTCGGAGGGACCGGCCTGTGACGACCACTGTCCCGTCCCCCGATAGGCTCATCCACCGTGACTGATCAGAAGGCTCCCAAGAGCGAGCAGACCCGCACGCTCATCCTCGAAACCGCGCTCCGGCTCTTCCAGGAGCGCGGCTTCGACAAGACGACGATGCGGGGTATCGCGAAGGAGGCCGGCGTCTCGGTCGGCAACGCCTATTACTACTTCGAATCGAAGGAACACCTGGTCCAGGGGTTCTACGACCGGATCGGCGCCGCACACCAGGCGGCGGTCCGGCCCATCCTGGACAACGAGACCGATCTGCAGAAGCGGCTCGCGGGCGTACTGACGACCTGGCTGGACATCGCGGCCCCGTACCACGAGTTCGCGTCGCAGTTCTTCAAGAACGCGGCGGACCCGGAGAGTCCGCTCAGCCCCTTCTCGCCGGAGTCCGAGCCCGCGCGGCAGGCCTGCATCGACATACACCGCGAGGTGTTGGCGGGGGCGAAGACCAAGGTGCCGGCCGAACTGGCCGACGTACTGCCGGAGCTGATGTGGCTCTCGCAGATGGGCCTGGTCCTCTACTGGGTCTTCGACCGTTCACCGGACAGCGAGAAGACCCGGCGGCTCGCCGACCGCGGCGCGCATCTGACCACGCGGGGCATCATCCTCGCCCGGTTCCGGGTGCTGCGGCCGCTGGTGCGGGAACTCCACGAGCTGTTCGCCGACTTCCTGCCCGGCATGGCCGAGACGGCGACGGCGAAGGCCCGCAAGAAGTCCTCGACCCCGGCTCGGGCCGCGAAGCCGGACCCGTCGGACGACTGACGTAGGGCGCCGAGCGTTCGGCGTCAGGCGTCCGACGGCAGGTGTCCGACGGCAGGTGTCCGGCCGGTCTACAGCCAGTTCAGCTCCCACAGGCGCCAGACCCCGGTGCCGTCGGAGAGGTTCTGGGCGCCGGCGACGGCGTCGCGGGACATCACGTAGTCCTTCTTCTGCCAGATCGGCACCATCGGGGACTGCTGGGCGACGAGCTTCTGCAGCTCGCGGAAGTCGCCCGCGGCGTCGCCCCGGTCCGAGTAGGACTGCGTACGGGTGATCAGCTCGTCCACGTGCTTGTCCGCGAAGCCGCTGTTCATGGAGGAGTCGGCGCCGACGAGCGGGGCGAGGAAGTTGTCCGCGTCCGGGAAGTCGGCGATCCAGCCGATGGTGTAGGCGTCGAACTCCCCCGCCGCGTAACCCTTCTGGAAGTCGGCCCACTTCTCGATGGGCTTGACCGTCACCTGGAAGAGGCCGGTGGCCTCCATCTGCCGCTTGATCTCCTCGGCCTCGGGGACGTTCGCGCCCTTCGCGTTGACCCCGAGGGTGAGATTGACGGGCGTGGCGATCCCGGCGTCCTTCAGGATCTTCTTCGAGGTCGCGCCGTTGGCCGCCGGGTACAGGTCGAAGAACGGTGTGCTGTGGCTCGCGATGCCCGCCGGGACGAGGGAGTACAGCGGCGTGACGGTGCCCGAGTAGACGTCGCTGGCCAGCTTCGGCCGGTCGAGGGCGGCGGCGACGGCCTGACGGACGGCGACCGGCGCCGCGGCCGAGCCGGGACGGACGTTGAAGACCACGGAACGGGTCTCGGTACCGCCGGAGGCCTCGTAACGGGTGTCCTTCATGCCCGGGTTGAGATCGGCGAGCACGGCCGGCGGCATCTCCCGGTGGGCCACCTCGATCTCGCGGTCGTTCCAGGCCTTGTCGAGCTGCGCGGAGCCCTCGTAGTACCGGACGGTGACGGCGGTCTGGGCCGGCTTGGCCTGGCCCGCATACGACTCGTTGGGCTCCAGCTCGGCCCTGGTGCCGGCCTTGTACTCGCCGAGCTTGTACGGGCCCGAGCCGTCGACCTTCCCGTCCTCGCGCAGCGCCTTCGCCGGGTACTTGTCCTTGTCGACGATCGAGGCGGCGCCCGTCGCGATCTTGAAGGGGAAGGTGGCGTCCCCGGTGGCGAGGTTGAAGGTGACGGTGCGGCCCTCGGCCTTGACCGAGTCCAGCGTGTTGAAGAGCGGGGCCGGGCCCTGGTCGGAGTTGATCGCCTTGATCCGGTCGAAGGAGTGCTTGACGTCCTCGGCCGTGATCTGGCGCCCGTTGGAGAACTTCAGGTCGGAACGCAGCTCGCACTGGTAGGTGGTGAGCTTCTGCCCGACGAACTGGCAGGAGGAGGCCGCGTCCGGCACGGGAGTGGCGGAGCCGGGCTTGATGGTGAGCAGCGACTGGTAGACGTTGCTGAACAGGGCCCAGGAACCGGCGTCGTACGCCCCGGCGGGGTCGAGGGAGGAGACGACGTCACTGGTGCCGACCCGGATGGAGCCCCGGTCCTTGCCCTCCCAGGGCACCAGCTGCCAGGCCCCCACCCCGACGACGCCGAGGACCACCCCGGCAATGACGACCTTCGACCCGACAGACGGCATCCCGCGAACCCCACCCCTGTACCGGAGACAGCACCCCACTGTCCGATTACCGGATACCGGCCATCCCATCACGGAATTTCGGCCACCGGAAGGCAGGTGTGTGATCGATCGGACGCGGGTCGTTACCGGTTGGGGTGGGTCAGGCCTGGTATGAGGCGAGTTCGACGACTGTGATGTCGGACGGCGCGCCGACCCGGACCGGCGGACCCCAGGCCCCCGCCCCGCGGGACACGTAGAGCTGGGTGTCCCCGTAGCGCTCCAGTCCGGCCACGGTGGGGTTGGCGAGCTCCGCCAGGTAGTTGCCGGGCCAGAGCTGGCCGCCGTGGGTGTGGCCGGAGAGCTGGAGGTCGACGCCGTGCCGGACGGCGTCGTGGATGACCACGGGTTGGTGGGCGAGGAGCACGGCGGTACGGGCCCGGTCGCGGTCGCCGAGGGCGGCGGCGAAGTCGGGGCCCTCTCCCTCGCTCTCGCCCGCGATGTCGTTCACGCCGGCGAGGTCGAAGTACGGCAGGGCGCGGCGGGCGTTCTCCAGCGGGGTGAGCCCGAGTTCGCGGACGTGGTCGACCCACTGGCGGGCGCCGGAGAAGTACTCGTGATTGCCGGTGACGAAGTACGCACCGTGCCGCGCGACCAGCCCGCGCAGCGGCTCGGCGGCGGGCCCGAGGTCGTGCACGTCGCCGTCGACGAGGTCGCCGACGACGGCGATCAGGTCGGGCTGGGTGCGGTTGACGGTGTCGACGATGCGCTGGGTGTGGGCGCGGCCGAGGATCGGCCCGAGGTGGACGTCGCTGACCACCGCGATCCGGAAGCCGTGCGCCGCGCGGGGCAGTTTGGCCAGGGGGACCCTGACCCGCTTGACGCTCGGTCCGCGCAGCACCCCGTACGCCCCGTTCGCGACCGTCCCGAGGGCCACGGCGGCGGCCGCCCCTCCGATCGTCCGGGCGACGAACCGCCGCCGGGTCTGCAGCCCGGCTCCGGGGTCGTCCCCGCCCGCCTGCCCGGCCGGCTCGTCGGCCGCGGCCCCGGCCACCGGCCGGCCCGCTGACGGACCGTCGGTGCCGGGGTGTTCCGCCGTGCGCGCGGCCGGGCCCGCCGGCGCTGCCGCCAGGGCCGGCTCGGGGTCCGGGGAAGGGCCCGGCACCTCCCCGGTGGGAGGCCGCTGGGCCAGTCGGCGGAGCAACAGCGCGCGGATCGGCTCCGCGACCAGCATCGTCAGGCTCAGGTACAGGAGCACCGCGAGCCACAGGAACCCCGGCCAGGCCACCGCCTGCTGGATCCGGAAGGGTGCCCCGCCGCGGCCGGTGGTCAGGGCGGCCACAGAGAGGAGGGGCAGGGCGATGAACAGGACCGTGCCGACACGCCGGGGCAGGCCGCCGGGGACGGTGGTGTCGCGCACCAGCCGGATCCAGAGCCAGCGGTGGACCAGTACCAGCAGGGCGAGGACCGCGAGGGCGATCAGCGCGAAGATCACGATCTTCATGCGGAGTGGTCCTCGCCCTCGTCCGTTCCCGTGCGTGACGCACGCCGCAGCGCGAGGACCGCGCGCAACCCGATCACACCGACGGCCGTCCCCAGGAGAAAGGACGTCACCGCGAGCGTCAGGTGCACCCAGAAGTAGGCCGTGGGGTCACCCGCCGCATCGAACGCCAACCCACTGCCGTTCTTCCACAGGTTCCGGACGAAAGACACCCAGATGAACCAGCTCCAGACGCCGAAGGCGAGCAGGAACCAGGAGGCGGTACGGCTGAGTTTCATGCCCTCAGTATCGGATTCGTCCCCAGGACGGACGCGCCGGGGTGGGCTGTCCCGGGGGAGCTTGCAGCGAATTGGCCGGTCCGTGATGACGATCAGCTCATCGGGATGTACTTTCACCTGCGTGTCCGCCAAAAAGACCGCTTTGACGGTCCTTGTCCCCGCGCTGCTCGTCCCCTCGATGCTCATGGCTCCCGCGCACGCCGCGCCGTCGCCGCCGGCCGACGGGAAGGGCGGGACCACCAAGGCGCCGCAGGCCGCGGCGCCGCCCGCGTCGATGTCCACGGTCGGCGGGACGCTGCTGGGCCAGCCGGGGATCCAGGTCAACCTGCTGCCCGGGGCGCCCGCGCTGCCCACGAGCCTCACGGGCAAGTCCTGGATCGTGGCGGACGCCGAGTCCGGCGAGGTCCTCGCGGCGAACAACGCGCACTGGCGACTCCCACCGGCCTCCACGATGAAGATGCTCTTCGCGGACACCCTGCTGCCGGGTCTGCCCAAGGACCAGGTCCACAAGGTCACCGACAAGGACATGGACGGCGTGGGCCCCGGCAGCAGTCTGGTCGGGGTGAAGGAGGACCACGAGTACAGCGTCCACGACCTGTGGCTCGGGGTGTTCCTGCGGTCGGGGAACGACGCCGTGCACGTGCTTTCGGCCATGAACGGCGGCATCGAGAAGACCGTCAGGGACATGCAGGCGCACGCCGAGGAACTGCAGGCGCTGGACACCCACGTCGTGTCCCCCGACGGCTACGACGCCCCCGACCAGGTGTCGAGCGCGTACGACCTCACGCTCATCGCCCGCTCCGGGCTGCAGAAGCAGGACTTCCGCGAGTACTGCGGCACGGCCGAGGCCAAGTTCCCCGGCAGGCAGGAGCCCGGGAAGCCGCGCGAGTACTTCGAGATCCAGAACACCAACCGCCTGATGACGGGCGCCGGCGGCATCTCCCCCTACAAGGGCATCGCCGGGGTGAAGAACGGCAACACCACGATGGCCGGCGCCACCTTCACCGGGGCCGCCCAGCAGGGCGCGCGCAAGCTGCTGGTCACGGTGATGAACCCGGGCTCCGGCGGGGCGAACTCGGTGTACGAGGAGACCGCCGCGCTCTTCGACTGGGGTTTCGCGGCGGCCGGGAAGGTCAAGCCGGTGGGTGAGTTGGTGCCGCCGAAGAGCGCGGACACCTCGCCGCACGGTTCTCCGGCCCAGTCGCACGATCACGACCCGTCGGCGGCCGGTGGGGACGCCTCGGGCGGCATCGGCACCGCGCTGGGCGTGGCGGGCGGCGTGGTCGCCCTCATGGCGGGCGGCGCCTTCGTCGTCAACCGGCGCTGGCCGCGGGGTCGTCGCGGGAGGGGCGAGGACCTGGTGTAGCGGCGGCGGCTTCGTCGCCGTCCCCATCGCCGCCCCCGTCGTCCCGGGTGGCGGTCCAGGCGGCGCAGTACAGCAGCAGCTTCGCCGTGAAGTTGATCCAGAGCAGCAGGGCGATCGGCGTGCCGAAGGCCCCGTACATGCTCTTCGAGGCGACTCCCTGCATATAGCCACTGAGCAGGAGTTTCAGCAGCTCGAAGCCGACCGCGCCGATCAGCGCCGCCTGGATCAGGCGACGGCGCGGCGGTTCGACCCCGGGCAGCAGCGTGAGGAGGTAGAGCAGCAGCAGGAAGGCGGCCACGACGCCCACCCCGAACGCGCCGGCCCGCAGCAGTCCGCCGCCCGCGCCGTGCCGCGGGATGCCGAGCCACTCGGCGGATTTGCCGACCGCGCTGGCCCCGAAGATCGAGGCCGCGGCGGAGGCCAGGCCCACGGCGCCGAGGCCGAGGAGGACGAGCCCGTCCTTGCCCTTGCGGACGATGGGGTTGCCCTGGTCCTCGTCGTCCTTGTCCCACACCGCGCGCAGGCAGTCCCGCATCGAGCCCACCCAGCCGATGCCGGTGAAGAGGAGGATCACGCCGGCGATGAGGCCGACCGTGGCCGCGTTGTCGACGAGCCCCTCGATGTCGAGCTGCCCGGAGATCCCCGGGACCTGTTCGGCGAGGTTCTTCTCCAGCTTGTCCAGCTGCTCCTGGCTGAGCAGGGCCGCGCCCACCGCGGCGGCCACGGTGATCAGGGGGAAGAGCGCGATGAAGCTGATGAAGGTGATGGCCGCGGCGAGTCTGGTCCAGTGAGCGCGGTCGAGCCGTTCGTACGAACGCCACGCGTGGGTCCGCATCAGATGGGCCACAAGCGGCCCGATCACCGGGAGTTTCGTCAGCCAGTCCATGACGTCACCGTAATTGGCCTGCCGGAAATAGTCGGGATTGCCGGTTTCGGGTACTACGGTCGTCGATTGTGACTTTTCGCCCGACGACTCATCCGTTCCACACCCTGGTCCTACGGAAGCTCCGATTCGGGGCCCGGCTCACCGTCCGGCTGGGCCGGCGGCCGCTCGGTCAGGAAGGACGTACGGTCGCCCGGGCCGCTTCGGCGGGCGCGCCCGGCTGCGCCGGGACCCCCGTCGGGCCCGTGCCGAAAGGGTATTCACGCAGCTTGCGCCAGACCCCGTCCGAGCCCTGCTCGTAGAGCGCGAAACCCTCGCAGAGCCACTCGGCCTCGTAGTCGGCGAGCGTCCCGAACGCGAGGTCCATCGCCTCCTCGGAGATCCCGTGGGCGACGGTGACGTGCGGGTGGTACGGGAAGGCCAGCTCGCGGTCGAGCGGGCCCTCCGGATTGCGGACCTCGCTCTGGAGACGGGTGCAGCCCGCGCCGCCCTCCACGACCTGGACGAAGACGACCGGCGAGAGGGGCCGGAAGGTTCCCGTCCCGGCCAGCCGCATCCGGAAGCCCCGGAAGGCCTCCGCGACCTCGGCCAGGTGGGCCCGGATCGCGGGCAGCCGATCGGCCTCCACCTCGGTGGGCGGCACGAGGGTGACATGCGTGGGGATACCGTGCGCGGCGGCGTCCCCGAAGCCGGCGCGCAGCTCCTGGAGGCGGCTGCCGTACGGCTCCGGGACCGCGATCGAAACGCCGAGCGTTACGGTCCCCACGTATGTCTCCTTCGTCGTCGATTGCGTCCTGTCGCCCCAGTGTGGGGCAGCACCCCCTGAACCGCCAGGGCCGTCTTTCGCAAGCGCGTGCGCCGGCGCCCGTCAGTGCTTGGCGGGCAGGAAACCGATCCGGTCGTAGGCCTGCGCGAGGGTCTCGGCGGCTACCGCCCGGGCCTTCTCCGCACCCTTGGCCAGGATGGAGTCCAGCGTCTCCGGGTCGTCCAGGTACTCCTGGGTCCGCTGCTTGAACGGGGTGACGAAGTCGACCATCACGCCGGCCAGGTCCGTCTTCAGCGCGCCGTAGCCCTTGCCCTCGTACTTCGCCTCCAGCTCGGCGATGGTCTCGCCCGTGAGGGTGGAGTAGATCGTGAGCAGGTTGCTGACACCGGGCTTCTTCTCGGTGTCGTAGCGGATCTCGGTCTCGGTGTCGGTGACCGCGCTCTTGACCTTCTTCTCGGTGGCCTTGGGCTCGTCGAGGAGGTTGATCAGACCCTTGGGGGAGGACGCCGACTTCGACATCTTGATCGACGGGTCCTGGAGGTCGTAGATCTTCGCGGTCTCCTTGACGATGTGCGCGGCAGGGAGGGTGAAGGTCTTGCCGAAGCGCTGGTTGAAGCGCTCCGCGAGGTCGCGGGTCAGCTCGACGTGCTGGCGCTGGTCCTCGCCCACGGGGACGGAGTGCGCCTGGTAGAGCAGGATGTCGGCGACCTGGAGGATCGGGTAGGTGAACAGGCCGACGCTGGCGCTGCCGACCCCGCCCTTGGCGGACTTGTCCTTGAACTGGGTCATCCGGCTGGCCTCGCCGAAACCGGTGATGCAGTTCATGACCCAGGCGAGCTGCGCGTGCTCGGGCACGTGGCTCTGGACGAAGAGCGTGCAGCGCTCGGGGTCCAGGCCGGCGGCGAGGAGCTGCGCGGCGGAGAGGCGCGTGTTCGCGCGCAGGGCCGCCGGGTCCTGCGGCATGGTGATCGCGTGCAGGTCGACGACCATGTAGAAGGCGTCGTGCGTCTCCTGCAGGGCGACGTACTGGCGGATGGCTCCGAGGTAGTTCCCGAGGTGGAACGAACCGGAGGTGGGCTGGATGCCGGAGAGCGCGCGAGGACGATCAGAAGCCATGGCTTCATTCTCTCAGGTGCGGGGGCGGGCTCGGGCCCGCCGGTGTCCGGAACCTTGTGCGCCCGCCGGGCGCGGGGCTCGCGGCCCGGCCGGGTGCCGGAGCCGGTACCAGTACCGGCTCGTAGCGCGGTGGCCGGATCCCGCCCCTGCCGTGCCGGGCGGGGCCGGGCGGCCCGGTCCGCTGCACGGGGCTTCCTGGGGCTCCGCCCCAGACCCCGCGCCTCAATCGCCGGCGTGGCTGTATTTCGGCTGAGCGCCGCATTCAAGTACCGGGCAAATCCAGCCCCGCCGGCGTTTGAGGCGCGGGCGCGGAGCGCCGTGTTCGGGGTCGCACCCGACAGCTCGGGGGAGCCAAAACCAGCCTCGCCGGCGATTGAGGCGCGGGGGTACGGGGGCGGAGCCCCCGCAGCGGCGCGGCGGTCAGGACAGGGGGAGGCCCGGGGCCGGGAACGCGGCCATGAGGTCGGCGACCTCGGATCGGACCGCCCCGAGCTGGGCCTCGTCCGCCTTCGTGGCGGCGTCCACGGCCCGGGAGATCCAGTCCGCGACCACCGGCATGTGCTCGACGCCGAGGCCGCGGGACGTCAGCGACGGCGTGCCGATCCGGATCCCCGAGGGGTCGAACGGCTTGCGCGTGTCGAAGGGGACGGTGTTGTAGTTCACCACGATGCCCGCGCGGTCCAGCGCCTTCGCCGCGATCTTCCCCGGGACCTCCCGCGAGGTCAGGTCCATCAGGATCAGGTGGTTGTCCGTGCCACCGGAGACCAGGTCGAAGCCCCGCTCCAGCAGCGCCTCGGCCAGCGCCTTCGCGTTGGCGACGACCGCGTGGGCGTACGCCGTGAAGGACGGCTGCGCCGCCTCGTGGAGGGCGACCGCGATGCCGGCCGTCGTCTGGTTGTGAGGGCCGCCCTGCAGACCCGGGAAGACCGCCTTGTCGATGGCCTTCGCGTGCTCCTCCCGGCACATCAGCATCGCGCCGCGCGGACCGCGCAGGGTCTTGTGCGTGGTCGTGGAGATCACGTCGACGTGCCCCGCCGGGGACGGGTGCGCGCCGCCCGCGATCAGGCCCGCGATGTGCGCGACGTCGGCGACCAGGATCGAGCCCGCCTCCTCGGCGATCGACGCGAAGGCCTCGAAGTCGATCGTGCGCGGGAGCGCGGTGCCGCCGCAGAAGAGGATCTTCGGTCGCTCGGCGAGGGCCAGCTCGCGCACCGCGTCGTAGTCGATGCGCCCGTCGTCCGCGCGGACGCCGTACTGCACGCCGCGGAACCACGAGCCCGTCGCCGAGACGCCCCAGCCGTGCGTCAGGTGCCCGCCCATCGGCAGGGCCATGCCCATCACCGTGTCGCCGGGCTTCGCGAAGGCCAGGTACACGGCCAGGTTCGCCGGGGAGCCGGAATACGGCTGCACGTTCGCGTGGTCCACCCCGAACAGGCCCTTGGCCCGCTCGACGGCGAGGGCCTCGACGCGGTCGATGTTCTGCTGGCCCTCGTAGTAGCGGCGGCCCGGGTAACCCTCGCTGTACTTGTTCTGCAGGACGGTGCCGGAGGCTTCGAGGACGGCCGCCGAGACGTAGTTCTCGCTCGGGATCAGGCGCAGCGTCTCGGCCTGCAGGGTCTCCTCCGCCGCGACGAAGGACGCCAGCTCGGGGTCGGTCGCGAGAAGGGCGGGATGACGGTGGTTCGCGCTCATGGCGGCTCCTCCGGGGTCGATTTCGTGTCTCGTCCCCGCGAGGCCCAGGCGAGCGGCCCTGATAGCGGTCGTGCGCGCACGACTCCCCCGGAGTTTTTTCTCCGTACGCCAGTCGCCGTGCGTACCGCCCACCTTAGCGGGCGCGCCACGAGAAAGGTTTCTCCGCCCGGTATACGAGCGAGGATGCAGAGTGACGCCACCCTCGTCACAGGCCTGACGGACGATCGGAGACCCCGTGTCGACAACTGCTGATGCCATCCGTTCCGCCGACGCGCACAGCGCGCACAACTACCATCCGCTGCCCGTGGTCGTCGCCTCCGCGGAAGGCGCGTGGATGACCGACGTGGAGGGCCGCCGCTACCTCGACATGCTCGCCGGCTATTCGGCGCTCAACTTCGGGCACGGCCACCGCCGGTTGCTCGACGCCGCCCACGCGCAGCTGGAGCGGGTCACGCTCACCTCGCGCGCCTTCCACCACGACAGGTTCGCCGAGTTCTGTACCGAGCTCGCCGCGCTGTGCGGCAAGGACATGGTGCTGCCGATGAACACGGGCGCGGAGGCCGTGGAGACGGCCGTGAAGACCGCGCGCAAGTGGGGTTACGAGGTCAAGGGCGTCCCGGACGGGCACGCCAAGATCGTGGTCGCGGCCGACAACTTCCACGGCCGGACCACCACCATCGTCTCCTTCTCCACGGACCACGACGCCCGCGACCACTTCGGCCCGTACACCCCCGGCTTCGAGATCGTCCCGTACGGGGACCTGACCGCGCTCGCGCACGCCGTCACCGAGAACACGGTCGCCGTGCTGCTGGAGCCGATCCAGGGCGAGGCGGGGGTGCTGGTGCCGCCCGCCGGTTACCTCCGGGGCGTACGGGACCTGACGCGCGAGCGGAACGTCCTGTTCATGGCGGACGAGATCCAGTCGGGCCTCGGCCGGACCGGGAAGACCTTCGCGTGCGAGCACGAGGACGTCGTGCCGGACGTGTACGTCCTGGGCAAGGCGCTCGGCGGCGGTGTGGTGCCGGTGTCGGCCGTCGTCGCCGACCGGGACGTGCTCGGGGTGTTCAAGCCGGGCGAGCACGGCTCCACCTTCGGCGGGAATCCGCTCGCCTGCGCCGTCGCCCTGGAGGTGATCGCGATGCTGCGCACCGGCGAGTACCAGCAGCGCGCCGCCGAGCTGGGCGACCACCTGCACCGGGAGCTGAACCTGCTGGTCGGCGGGGGCGCGGTGACGGCCGTGCGCGGGCGCGGGCTGTGGGCGGGCGTCGACATCGACCCCTCGCGCGGGACGGGCCGGGACATCTCCGAGAAGCTGATGGAGCTCGGGGTGCTGGTGAAGGACACCCACGGGTCGACGATCCGCATCGCACCGCCGCTGGTGATCGGCAAGGAGGACCTGGACTGGGGCCTCGACCAGCTCAGGGCGGTGCTGTCCGCGTAGCCGCCCGGCCCGGCCGGGCCCGCGCCTAGAGGATCACGTGGGGCAGGAAGCGGGCGTACTCGTCCGTGACCGGCCCCGCGGATTCGCGGATGCCGAGCCCCGCCGCCTCGTCCTCGACGACCCACGCGCCGAGCACCACCCGGTTGCCGTCGAAGTCCGGCAGCGGGGCCAGGCCCTGGAAGCAGTACCGCTCGCCCTCCTCCGGGGTGAAGGGCTCCCCGTCGCCGCCCGCCTGGTGCAGGGTGACGCCGGCGCCCTCACGACCCAGCAGCGGCTTCGCGACGTAACCGGTGGTGTCGGCGAGCTCGCGCGGACCGTCGAGGTAGGCGGGCAGCAGGTTCGGGTGCTCCGGGAAGAGCTCCCAGAGGATCGCCAGCAGCGCCTTGTTGGAGAGCAGCATCTTCCACAGCGGCTCGATCCAGCAGGTGGTGCCGCTGCCGCCGCCGAGGTCGTAGGTGCCGAGGACCTGCGGGCCGAACTCGTCCGTGGCCAGCCACTCCCACGGGTAGAGCTTGAAGCAGCCGCGTATGAAGCGGAGCTTGTCGTCCACGAACCGGCCGGTGAGGCTGTCCCAGCCGATCTGCTCGACGGACAGGGCGTGGGTCTCGATGCCTGCCTGCTCCGCGGTCTCCTGGAGGTAGGCGACCGTCATCAGGTCCTCGCCGAGCTCATCGGTCTCGGAGTGCGCGAAGTGCAGCACGCCGGGCGGCAGCAGCTCGGCCTGCCGGCGCCAGGCGTCGACGAGGCGCTCGTGGAGGGAGTTCCACTGGTCGGCGCCGGGGAAGCGCTCCTCCATCCAGAACCACTGCGGGCTCGCCGCCTCCACGAGGGAGGTCGGGGTGTCCGCGTTGTACTCCAGCATCTTCGCGGGGCTGCCGGAGCCGTCGTAGCGCAGGTCGAAGCGGCCGTAGAGGGACGGCTGTTCGGCGCGGCGCCGCCAGGATTCGGCGATGAGCGCGGCGAGCTTCGGGTCGGTGATGCCGAGGTCGGCGAAGCGGTCGTGGTCGACGATGTGCGCGGCCGCCGCCAGGCACATGGCGTGCAGCTCCTCGACGACGTTCTCCAGGGCCTCCACTTCGGGGAGGGAGAAGGAGTAGTACGCGCTCTCGTCCCAGTAGGGGCGCAGGGAGTCGTCGGGGTAGCGGGTCAGGGGGTAGATCAGCCCCTGTTCCTCGACGGTCTTCTGCCAGTCGGGGCGTGGCTCGATGGTGTGCCGCTTCATGTGCCTGGTTCCGTGTTCCTCAGCCGCCGCTGGAGCCGGAGCTGCTGTGTCCGCCGATGCCGCCGCGGGTGACGGCGGACTTGTCGAAGCTGCCGCCGGAGACCTTGCCGGAGGAGACGTAGCCGCCGTAGTAGTACGAGCCGCGGCCGCCGCTCTTGCACTCCTTGCCGTTCAGGTGCTCCAGCGTGGAGCGGGACGCGCAGCGCTTGTCCGGCTCGTTGCTGCTGCCGCAGGCCACGAGGCTCGCCGCGAGCAGGCCCATACCGCCGAGGGCGACCGCGCCGGAGCGCATGCGGCGCCGGTTGGTGTTGCTGCTGTCCATGTCTGCTACTCCCCCTGGGACCCTGCGTACGTCGGGACAGCGTAGAGCGGTGCCCCCGGGGGATGGAATCCGGCCGTCGCAGAAACTGTGACCTAGAGTCAGTTCGTGCTGATTGGGATGGTTTGTGCGCTGGGTGCGGCGGTCTGTTTCGGTACGGCGTCCGTTCTGCAGGCGATGGCGGCGCGGGCCGCGGAGCCCGGGACGGGCTCCGGGGTGGATCCGGCGCTGCTGCTGCGGGCGGCCCGCCAGTGGCGGTACCTGGCCGGCCTCGGCCTGGACGCGGCCGGGTTCGTGCTCCAGATCATCGCGCTGCGCCACGTCCCGATCTACACGGTGGGGGCCGCGCTGGCGGCGAGCCTCGCCGTGACGGCGGTGGCCGCCTCGCGCCTGCTGAAGGTGCGGCTCTCGCGGACGGAGTGGGCCGCGGTGGGGGTGGTGTGCTCGGGGCTGCTGATGCTGGGGCTGGCCTCCGGGGAGGAGGGCTCCGGGGAGGGCTCCCCGGCCCTCAAGCTGGCGCTGCTGGGGGTGTCGGTGATGGTGCTCGCCGTGGGCGCGGCGGCTGGCCGGCTCCCGGACGGGCCGCGCGCCCTGGTCCTGGGTCTGGCCTCGGGGACGGGCTTCGGGGTGGTGGAGGTGTCGGTGCGGCTCATCGACTCCTTCTCCCTGCGGGAGCTGCTGAACCCGGCGCTGTACGCCCTCCTGCTGGGCGGCGGCGCGGCGTTCCTCCTCCTCACCTCGGCGCTGGCGCGGGGCTCCGTGACGGCGGCGACGGCGGGGATGGTGCTGGGCGAGACGATCGGCCCGGCGGTGGTGGGCGTGGCCTGGCTCGGCGACCGCACCCGCGAGGGGCTGACGTGGCTCGCGGTCGCCGGCTTCGCGGTGGCCCTGGCGGGCTCCCTGGCCTTGGCCCGCTTCGGCGAACCCCCGGCCCCGACGGACCCGGCCCCGGCGTGAACCGGGGTGCCGTGCCGCTGCGCGGGGCCGGAGCCTGCCGGGGAGGCACAGCCGCACCGCTGCGCGGGGCTTTCCCCCACCCCGCCCCTTCCCGAACCGGGGCTCCGCCCCGGACCCCGCGCCTCGAACGCCGGCGGGGCTGGTTCGGCCGATGCCGTCCGCCGGGCGCGGCTGGGTTGCCGCGCAGCGGCATCTCCAGCCCCGCCGGCGTTTGAGGCGCGGGGGTTCGGGGGCAGTGCCCCCGACGGCGGCGCCGCACACTCCCTACGGCAGCACCGCGGACAGCGCGGCCAGCGCCGGGCCCCACGCGCTGTCCGACGGAGTCCCGTAGCCGACGACCACCGCCGGCCGCGGCGGAAGGACCGCCTCCGGGTGACGGTGGCGGGACAGGCCGTCCAGCGCCAGGTCGTGCCAGGCCGCCGACTGGATCACCGAGCGTTCCGTCGTCCCCTCCGGGAGGTCCAGCACGGCGTGCAGTCCCGCCGCGATCCCGGACACCCCGACCCGGTCGGCCACCGCCGCCACCAGCTCGTCCCGGCGCCGCCGGTACCGCAGCCGCATCCCGCGCACGTGCCGGTCGTACGCCCCCGAGGTGATGAACTCCGCGAGCGTGAGCTGCTCCAGCGCGCTGGAGGTCCAGTCGGTCACGCCCTTGACGGCCAGGACCTCGTCCACCAGTCCCGGCGGGACCACCAGCCACCCGATCCGCAGCCCCGGCGCGAGGGACTTGCTGGCCGTGCCCAGGTAGACGACCCGGTCCGGGTCCAGTCCCTGGAGCGCCCCCACCGGCTGGCGGTCGTAACGGAACTCGCCGTCGTAGTCGTCCTCCAGGATCAGCCCGCCCGTGGTCCGGGCCCAGTCCACGGCCGCCGCCCGCCGGGCCGGGGTCAGTGCGACGCCGGTCGGGAACTGGTGCGCGGGAGTCAGCAGTACCGCGCCCACCCCGGGCCCGCCCGCGCCGAGTTCACCCGTACGGGCGCCCTCCGCGTCCACGCCCAGCGGACGCGTCCGCAGGCCCGCCTTCACCAGCAGGTCCCGGTGGATGTCCAGCCCGTACCCCTCCACCGCCACCTCCCGCACCCGCCGCGCCCGCAACGCCGCCGCCAGCAGGCTCAGCCCGTGCACGAACCCGGCGCACAGCACGATCCGTTCGGGGTCCGCGTACACCCCGCGCGCCCGCGCCAGGTACCCGGCGAGCGCCTCCCGCAGTTCGATCCGGCCGCGCGCCTCGACCGCGTAACCGAAGGCCTCGTTCGGCGCGTTGGTCAGCGCGCGCCGGGCCGCCGAGAGCCAGGCCGCGCGCGGGAAGCCGCTCAGGTCCGGGGAGCCGGGCTGGAGGTCGTACGAGGGCCCGCCGCGCAGGGGGCGCCGGGCCCGGCCGGCGCCGGCGGTCGCGGTCCGGCGCGGTCGGGCCCGTTCGGCGACCCTGGTCCCGGAGCCCTGGCGGGCCGTCAGCCAGCCCTCGGCGACGAGCTCGGCGTACGCCTCCGCGACCGTGTTCCGCGCGATGCCCAGGTCTACGGCGAGCGACCGCGAGGACGGCAGCCGCGTCCCGGCCGCCAGCCGCCCGCTGCGCGCGGCCTCGCGCAGCGCCTCGGCGAGCCCGGCCCGCAGGCCGCGCCCGGCGGAGAGGTCCAGATGCAGGTCGGCACCGAAAGTGGCCCACGAATCCGTCATGGATATGGACCATATCCCTGGGCCGCCCGACCCCTAGGGTCGATCACATGACCGAGACACAGAACGCACACGAGCACACCCCGCGCATGCAGATGGCCAAGGTCGCCCCCGAGGTCTACAAAGCCGTCCTGGCCCTGGAGATCGCCGCCAAGAAGGGCCTCGACCCGGCCCTGGTCGAACTCGTGAAGATCCGAGCCTCGCAGATCAACCACTGTGCCTTCTGCATCGACATGCACACCAAGGACGCCATCGCGGCGGGCGAGAGCATCGAACGCATCGTGCTGCTGCCCGCGTGGGAGGAGTCGCGGCACTTCTACACCGAGAAGGAGCTCGCCGCGATCGAGCTCACCGAGGCCGTCACCGTGCTGACCGACGGCTTCGTGCCCGACGAGGTGTACGAGAAGGCCGCCGAGCGGTTCGAGGAGAAGGAGCTGGCCCAGCTGATCGCCGTCATCGCGACGATCAACGTCTGGAACCGCATCGGCGTCACCACGCGCCTGACGCCGGGCCACTACAAGCCCGGCATGTACAAGGCCTGACCCGGCGATCCAGTGCCGTACGGGGGTCCGCACCGGGACCCGGCCGTGAACGCACGGAACGCCCCGGCGGGCAGACCCGCCGGGGCGTTCCGGTGAAGCGATCCGGGATCAGATCAGGCCGAGCTCGCGCACCGCGTCGCGCTCCTCGACGAGTTCCGCGACGGAGGCGTCGATGCGCTCGCGGGAGAACTCGTTGATGTCCAGGCCCTGGACGATCTCGTACTTGCCGTCCTTGGTGGTGACGGGGAAGGAGGAGATGATGCCCTCCGGGACGCCGTAGGAGCCGTCCGACGGGATGCCCATCGAGGTCCAGTCGCCCGCGGCGGTGCCGTTGACCCAGGTGTGCACGTGGTCGATGGCGGCGTTGGCGGCCGAGGCGGCCGAGGAGGCGCCACGGGCCTCGATGATCGCGGCGCCGCGCTTGGCGACGGTCGGGATGAAGGTGTCGGCCAGCCACACCTGGTCGTTCACGACCTCGGCGGCGTTCTTGCCGGCGATCTCCGCGTGGAAGATGTCGGGGTACTGGGTCGCCGAGTGGTTGCCCCAGATGGTGAGGCGCTTGATGTCGGTGACGTCGGAGCCGGTCTTCTGGGCCAGCTGCGTGATCGCGCGGTTGTGGTCCAGGCGGGTCATCGCGGTGAAGCGCTCGGCCGGGACGTCCGGGGCGGCGGCCTGCGCGATGAGCGCGTTGGTGTTGGCCGGGTTGCCCACGACCAGGACCTTGATGTCGTCCGCGGCGTTCGCGTTGATCGCGGCGCCCTGCGGCTTGAAGATGCCGCCGTTCGCGGAGAGCAGGTCACCGCGCTCCATGCCCTTGGTGCGCGGGCGGGCGCCCACGAGGAGGGCGACGTTGGCGCCGGCGAAGCCCTGGTTCGGGTCGTCGAAGATGTCGATGCCCTTGAGGAGCGGGAAGGCGCAGTCGTCGAGCTCCATGGCGGTGCCCTCGGCGGCCTTCATGCCCTGGGGGATCTCCAGGAGGCGGAGCTTGACCGGCACGTCCGCGCCGAGCAGGTGGCCGGACGCGATGCGGAAGAGCAGCGCGTAGCCGATCTGGCCGGCGGCGCCGGTGACGGTGACATTCACGGGAGTGCGGGTCATGGCCTTCTCCGTTAGACAGCTGGCGGTTGGGGCGTCCCGCCCCATGTGCTGGAGGACGCCGCTTCCCAGTGAATCTTGATGTGAAGAGACATCCGCGGTCAGGCTATCCGACCTTGGAGCGGCTCGATCCCCCGGTCCCTGTGGTGCATGGCACACGGACCGGAGGGTTCGAAGGCGGGAGGGTGGTTTCCGCCCTGCATCTCGACCCTTTCGGGCTATGGCCGGGCCTCCCTTTCGGGGGTCTCAGCGCACGGTGAAGCGGACCGCGTCCTCCAGGAACGGGAGCTCCAGCACCGGCTTGGGTTCTATGACCAGCGCGAGCAGCGTGATCGCCACTCCCAAGAGCCCGTACGTGACCATGTCCGTGAAGCGGGAGCGCACCGCGAGCATCCCCACCGAGGGCAGCAGCCGTCGCAGGGCCGAGGCGGCGATGAGGGCGATGCCGATCACCAGGGTGCCGACGCGCGGGTGCCCCAGCGCCGTGGCCAGCAGCCCGACCGCGGTCGCGGTGAGCACGCTGAGCATCGGCCACTGCCGGGCGGGCGTGGACACGGCACCGGGCACGGCGCGGCCGCTGCCCTCGGGACGGGCGGTGTCCAGGGTGACGGAGGGGAAGCGCCGGGAGCCGGGCGGCCGTTCCGCGCCCGGCTGCTCCGCGTCGGGTTCAGCCTGCACTGGTGCTCCGTTCCGCCGCCTCGACGACATTGACCAGCAGCTGGGCGCGGGTCATGGGGCCGACGCCGCCCGGGTTCGGGGAGATCCAGGCCGCCACCTCGGCGACGCCCGGGTGCACGTCGCCGACGATCTTCCCGTTCTCGTCGCGGCTGACGCCCACGTCGAGCACGGCCGCGCCCGGCTTCACGTCCTCGGGCTTGACCAGGTGCGGGACACCGGCGGCCGCGACGACGATGTCGGCCTGGCGCAGCAGCCCGGACAGGTCGCGCGTACCGGTGTGGCAGAGCGTCACGGTGGCGTTCTCGGACTTGCGGGTCAGCAACAGGCCGATGGAGCGCCCGACGGTGATGCCGCGGCCGAGGACCACGACGTGGGCGCCGTTGATCTCGACGTCGTGGTGGCGCAGCAGCTCGACGATGCCGTACGGGGTGCAGGGCAGCGGACCCGGCTCGTTCAGCACCAGCCGGCCCAGCGACATGGGGTGCAGGCCGTCGGCGTCCTTGAGCGGGTCCATCAGCTCCAGGACCCGGTTGGTGTCGATGCCCTTGGGGAGGGGGAGTTGGACGATGTAACCCGTGCACTCCGGGTTGTCGTTGAGCTCCCGCACGACCGCCTCGATGTCCTCCTGGGAGGCCGTCTCGGGCAGTTCGCGCTGGATGGAGGCGATGCCCACCTCGGCGCAGTCCTTGTGCTTGCCGTTGACGTACCAGCGGCTGCCCGGATCGTCGCCGACCAGCAGGGTGCCGAGGCCGGGGGTGGTGCCCCGGGCCCTCAGGGCCGCCACTCGGGCGGTCAGTTCGGACTTGATCGCGGCCGCTGTGGCCTTGCCATCGAGAATCTGGGCGGTCATGCACCCATCCTCCCGGATGGAGTGCCCCCGGTTCCAGTCACGGTGCCGGACGGGCGTTCGCCGCTGCACGCGGTTCATTGCACTTGCACAACAAGTGACGGGGCTGATTGCAACCAACTGGACAAGTACTTGCGTGTCCCACGACGATGCAAGGAAAGAGTGCCGCGGGCAGGGCCGGGGGGCGGACCGCAAGACGCAAGTTCCTCCGTGCGTTTGCCGTGCGTCCCCGCACTTCCACGGAGGAACACCCCAGATGAGCTTCGGCGACCCGAACAACCCGTACGGACAGCAGCCCCCGCAGGGCCAGCCCGGCTACGGCTACCCGCAGCAGGCACCGCAGGGCGTCCCGCCGCAGGGCGGCTACGCCTACCCGCAGCAGCAGGCTCCCATGGGCTACCCGGCCGGCCCCGGCGGCTACCCGGGCATGCCGATGCAGATGCCGGGTCTGCTGAAGACCTCGCGCGTGCTGCTCTTCATCATCGGTGGCCTGCAGATCCTCGGCGGCCTCGTCATGGGCATCGGCGGCGCCGCGGTGTCCGGCTCCACCTCGAGCACCGGCGGTGACGTCGTCGGCGGCTTCCTCGTCATCTTCGCCCTGGTCTTCTTCGCGTTCGGCGGCCTGGCCATCTTCCTCGGCGCGAAGTTCGCCAACGGCGGCAACGGGATCCGCATCACCACGATCATCTTCGGCGCGCTGTCCATCCTGGGCAGCCTCGGCAACTTCGCCAACACGGGCAGCAGCACCCCGGGTGGCGCCGCGGGTGGCGTCGTGGGTCTCGCCATCGGCGGCATCATCCTCGCCTCGGTGGTCACCGCCGACGGCGCCGCCTGGTTCAAGCGCCCGCGCTACTGAGCCCCGTGGGCACGTCCCACGCATACGGCGAAGGCCGCGACCCGCAGTGCGGGTCGCGGCCTTCGCCGTATGCGGGACTGCTCAGTGGAAGAAGTGGCGGGTGCCGGTGAAGTACATCGTCACGCCGGCCTTCTGCGCGGCCTCGACGACCTGCTCGTCACGGACCGAACCGCCCGGCTGCACCACGGCCTTGATGCCCGCGGCCGTCAGGATCTCCAGCCCGTCCGGGAAGGGGAAGAACGCGTCGGAGGCGGCGTACGAGCCCTGCGCGCGCTCGGCGCCCGCCCGCTCGACGGCGAGCTTCGCCGAGTCGACGCGGTTGACCTGGCCCATGCCGACGCCGACCGAGGCGCCGTCCTTGGCGAGCAGGATCGCGTTGGACTTGACGGCCCGGCAGGCCTTCCACGCGAAGGCCAGCTCGGCGAGCTCCTCGGCGGACAGGGCGTCACCGGTGGCGAGGGTCCAGTTGGCCGGGTCGTCGCCCTCGGCCTGGAAGAGGTCGCTCTGCTGGAGCAGCGCGCCGCCGGAGATCGGCTTCAGGTCGCCCGGCTGGTGCGGGGTGCCGTCCACCTTGAGCACGCGGATGTTCTTCTTCTTCGCCAGGATCTCGACCGCGCCGTCCTCGTAGGCGGGGGCGGCGATGACCTCGGTGAAGATCTCGGCGACCTGCTCGGCGAGCTCGACCGTCACCGGGCGGTTGACGGCGATGACGCCGCCGAAGGCCGACAGCGGGTCGCAGGCGTGCGCCTTGCGGTGGGCCGCGGCGACGTCCGTCGCGTCCACGGCGATGCCGCACGGGTTGGCGTGCTTGATGATCGCGACGCAGGGCTCTTCGTGGTCGTAGGCGGCGCGGCGGGCCGCCTCGGTGTCCACGTAGTTGTTGAAGGACATCTCCTTGCCGTGCAGCTGCTCGGCGTTGGCGAGACCGCCCGGCTGACCGTCCGTGTAGAGGGCGGCCGCCTGGTGCGGGTTCTCGCCGTAGCGGAGGGTCGACTTGCGCTCCCAGGCGCCCGCGAGGAACTCGGGCAGGTCGGCGCCCTCCTCCGGCGCGTACGCGTTCGTGAACCAGGAGGCCACGGCGACGTCGTAGGCGGCGGTGTGCTGGAAGGCCTCGGCCGCGAGCCGCTTGCGGGCGGTGAGGTCGAAACCGCCGCCCTGGGCGGCCGCGATGACGTCGGCGTAGCGGGCCGGGCTGGTGACGACCGCGACCGACGGGTGGTTCTTGGCGGCGGCGCGGACCATCGACGGACCGCCGATGTCGATCTGCTCCACGCACTCGTCCGGGGTGGCACCCGACTGGACGGTGGCCAGGAAGGGGTAGAGGTTGACGACCACCAGGTCGAAGGGCTCCACGCCCAGCTCGGCGAGCTGGTTGCGGTGGTCCTCCAGGCGCAGGTCCGCGAGGATGCCGGCGTGCACGCGCGGGTGCAGGGTCTTGACGCGGCCGTCCAGGCACTCGGGGAAGCCGGTGAGCTCCTCGACCTTGGTGACGGGCACCCCGGCGGCGGCGATCTTCGAGGCGGTGGAGCCGGTGGAGACGAGCGCGACGCCGGCCTCGTGCAGGCCGCGGGCCAGCTCTTCCAGTCCCGTCTTGTCGTAGACGCTGATGAGCGCACGCCTGATCGGCCGCTGGTTCGTGGTCGGGTCGTTGCTCGCTGCGGTGTCTGCGGCGGTCACTGGATCGTTACCTTTCGTCCCTCAATGCGGTAGCCGTGCCGGGCCAGGCGCCCCACGACGTCGACGAGCAGCTGGCGCTCGACTTCCTTGATGCGCTCATGGAGAGCGGCTTCGTCGTCCTCGTCCCGCACCTCGACCACACCTTGGGCGATGATCGGACCGGTGTCCACGCCGCTGTCCACGAAGTGGACCGTGCAGCCGGTGACCTTCGCGCCGTAGGCGAGCGCGTCCCGTACGCCGTGCGCACCGGGGAAGGCGGGGAGGAGGGCGGGGTGGGTGTTGATGAACCGGCCGCCGAAGCGGTCGATGAACGTCTTGCCCACGATCTTCATGAACCCGGCGGACACGACGAGGTCCGGGGCGTACGCGTCGGTCGCCCCGGTGAGGGCGGCGTCCCACTCCTCGCGGCTCCCGTAGGCCTTGACCGGGCACACGAAGGTGGGGATCCCGGCCTTGTCGGCCCGCTCCAGGCCCGCGATGTTCTCTCGGTCGGCCCCCACGGCGACGACTTCGGCACCGAAGCCCTCGGATCCGCCGGGGTGGGCGTCGATGGCGTCGAGCAGGGCCTGGAGGTTGGTGCCGGAACCGGAGACCAGCACGACCAGGCGGGAGGCGGCCATGGGAGGCCCTTTCTCGCGTAATTGCGGTGTTCGTCTTGTGCGGTCATACGAAACTTCGGGGTACCGATATACGGGGAACCATACGAAGCCACCGACCGCCTGCAACGATACCGGCACACCGGACGGCCCCCGAGGGACGGGGGGACGGCCGGGCGGTAGCGTCAGGCGTACACGCCTCGACGTCGCCCTGACGTCCTTGACACAGGGGAAGAAACGCACCCGATGCCGGACCGCCGCCAGCCCGACTCCTCCACCCCCTCCACCCCTTCCTCCCCCGACTCCCCCTCCACGGACGACAACCCGTTCGCGGCGCCGCCGGAGGGTCGGCCGGACCAGCCCTGGCAGCCGCGCGCCGGCGGCGACGGCGGGCCGGGCCGGGGGTCCGGGGAGGACCCGGGGAACACGGACGGCCAGGGAGGCCCGGCCCGCTGGGACCCGACGGACCCGATCCAGCGGCGGGCGCGGTACGCGCTGCTGGCCGGCATGTGGGGCTTCTTCTTCGGGATCTTCGGCATCCCGTCGGTCGGACTCCTGCTGGGCGCGCTGGCCCTCTACTGGGGCATCAGCGCCCTGCGCGGCCGCCCGGCCCAGCCGGCCGGCCCGGACCGGCCCGAGCGGCCCGGCGGTCTGGCGGCCCTGGGCCCGGCGGCCCGCCCGCAGCGCACGGCGGCGGTGAGCGGCCTGGTCACGGCCTCACTGGCGATCCTGCTGTCGATGAGCTCGTACGCGGTGCAGCTGGCGTACAAGGACTTCTACGTCTGCCGCGACGACGCCCTCACCCAGTCCGCGGAACTCCAGTGCAACACCCTCCTCCCGAACAACGTGGTGGGCGACATCCTGAAGGTCCGCCAGTAGCCTCGCGGCGCGCCCCACGACTCCCATCCCGCCGGGCAACCCCCCGCCAACGGCAAACTCGGCCTCGCCGGGGCGACCTCGGCCCCGCCGGCGTTTGAGGCGCGGGGGCCCGGGGGCAGAGCCCCCGGCAACGGCGCCGCACCCGCCCGTCCAGCGCCACCAAACTCAGCCCCGCCGGCGTTTGAGGCACGGGGGCCCGGGGGCAGAGCCCCGGCAACGGCGCCGCACCCGCCCATCCAGCGCCACCAAACTCAGCCCCGCCGGCGTTTGAGGCACGGGGGCCCGGGGGCAGAGCCCCCGGCAACGGCGCTACGCCGACGGCTTCCGCCGGGCCAGCACCCGCGCCCCCACCACCGGCGGCGCCAACGGCGGCTCCGGCACGACCACCGGCAAGGGCGCAGCCACCGGCACCGTGAGCTCCGGCCCGACGGCGGACACCACGGTCAACGCCCGAGCCGGAACGACAGCGGCAGCGGCAGCGGCCGGGGCCGGGGCAGGCGCCACGACCGGAGCCTCAGCGGGCGGCACCGGCGCAACGACAGGCGCAGAGGCCGGGGCAGGGGCAGCGGCAGCCGCCGGCGCCGAGATGTCCGGGATCAAACCACCGGCGGCCGCCCTCAACGCCTCCCACCGAAGCTCCCGCACCCCGCTGTCGTGCCACCCGCCGTCCCCGTCCGCATCCCCCTCCACGGCGCCGCGCGCGAGCGCAACCGGCCGGTTGCGCCACGCGTGCACCGCCACGGCGACCACCACCCCCGGCAGGGTCCACGCCAAGGCGGCCGCCCCCACCGCCCACCACACCGGCCCGAACTCCGCGAGCTGCCGCGACCCCATCGGCCCCGACGCGGCAGCGGCCAGCCCGGCCATCACCAGCCCGCACACCACCGCGCCCAGCGCCGCCGTCAGCGCCGTCTCCCCGTACGAGACCTCGCGCGCCCGGCGTACCGCGAACCACCCCACCGCAAGCCCCGCCGCCACCGGCACCCCGACCGCCGCCCAGGTCAGCGGGGTCCCGGGCCCTTCGGGCGGAAGCGCGGCCAGCAGCGGGAACCTCGGCAGCGAGGGCGACCCGGCGAAGCCGAGCGGGGTGGCGGTCGCGCCCGCGCCGAGCGCGAACCCGGGCCCGAGCCCGTAGGCCGCCCCCCAGACCATCGCGTTCGGGATCAGCGCCAGCGCCAGCAACAGCACGGCGAACCGCCCCGACCACACCCCGGTCAGCGCCAGGAACGACCCCTGCGCCTCGGCCCCGTGCCACGCGAGCGAGGCGCCGACCAGCAGTGCCCCGCCACCCAGCAGCACCAACGCCCCACCCGCCCCCGCACGGAGCGCGAGCGCGTACCGGGGGCGCGCGACCGCCCTCCGTACGCCCTCCGGCAGCCGGTTCGGCAGCGGTCCGTCCGGACGCCCCCGGGCGGCCCACACCCCGCCGGCCGCCGCGAGCACGGCGACCAGCGGCACATGCCACGCCGCGCTGAGCGGGTCGGCCGGCATCGGCCCCCCGGCGGCGTACACCGTGGCGAGGGCGCCGACCGCGAGGTAGCCGCAGAGCACGGCCGAGAAGACGGCGCCGGCGGGCAGCACCTCCTCGCCGCCGTCCTCACCGCCCTCCTCGCCACCGTCCTCGGACCCGCTCCCCAGCCGGGCGGCACGCCGCATCAGCAGCACGGGCAGCGCGACGAGCAGCAGCGGGGTCACCCCGACGGGGGCGGGCACGCCGGACAGGGTGTCGTACCGCACCAACTCCGTACCGTGCGCCAGCAGCCACAGTCCCGCGGCGAGGTGGAGGGCGCCGCCGGGGCCGCTGTCGGGGTAGGGGGAGCTGATCCACAGGACGATGACGAGCACGGCGAGGAAGCCGAGCCCCAGCCCGGCCGCCACGGCGCCGCCCATCACGCATGCGGCGGCGGCCGGCGAACGGCGCCGCCGGCCGGCTCGCGGGGCCGCCTGCAACGGGGTCCCGCGTTCGGTCACTTGGGTCACCCCGCCATGGTGCCTTCGACACGCGCTATGAGTGCGTAACGGGCGAATGTCCGTGGTGTCGCCCAATATACGTTTATGTACTTTTTCGCCCAGACCGGTCAGATCGCGGGGAGTGCGGCATGACACAAAGCGTCGATACGACCTCCGCATCCGACGCGGAGCGGAGCCTCCCGTCCCCGAAGGAGCGCCGCAGACTGCGCGAAGCGGCGGAGCTGACGCACGATGAGGTCGCGGCGGCGGTGGGCGTCACCCCGACCACGGTCCGCTCCTGGGAAACCGGCCGCACGGCCCCGCGCGGCCGCAAACTGGAGCTGTACGCGCGCTTTCTGACCCGCCTCCAGACCCCGGCCGAGGCCACTTCCGCGCGCGCGTCAGGCGCGCCGGACGCTGACGCCGGGTCATCCGACACCCCCACACCCGCATTGCACCCCTCCCCCGAGGCCGCGCGCCCCTTCACCGGCGCCGGGACCCACCCGGAGGCCACGGCCGACCGAACCGCCGCCCACCCGAACGGGCCGGCACCGACGCCGACACCGGCCGAGGCACCGTCACCCGACCCCACCCGGCATGCCCCCGCGGCCCCGACCGGGGCGGAGGCAACCGGGGCGGAGACACCGACACCGACACCGGCACCGCAGGCAGCCGGCGCACCTGCGGGGACCCAGGCGCCCGGTGCCGTCGGCACCCCCGAGCCGCCCCCGGCAGAAGCGCCACAGGGCGACGCGGCAGCAGCTCCCGGGTCCGGGCCCGCCGGAGCCTCCGAGGCGTCTCCCGCCGAGGCTCCGCAGGAAACCGCCGAGCCCGATCACCCGCCCGCAGCAGCCGAGGCACCGTCACCCGACCCCGCCGGGACGCCACCGGCAGCCGCCGAGACCGAACCGCCGAGCGACCCGCCGAGCGACCCGCACCCCGTGGGGCAACGGATGCCCGTCGACGACTTCGACGCCCTGCACGCCCACGCCGCGGCCGCCCTCACCCGGCAGGCGTACCTGCTCACCGGCCGCCGGGGCCTCGCCCTGGAGGCCGTCGACCGCGCCTTCCAGCAGGCCTGGGACCGCTGGCCCGAGGTCGCGACCGATCCGGACCCGGTGGGCTGGGTGCGCGCGGCCGCGTACGAGTACGCGCTCTCGCCCTGGCACCGGTTCCGCCGCGCCCACCGCCACCCCGACAAGCCCCCCGCCGAGCCCGCCGACCGGATCCTCCTCGACGCCATGCTCGCGCTGCCCACCAACCACCGCCGCACCGTGCTGCTCTACGACGGCGTGGGACTCGACCTGCCCGACACCGCCGCCGAGACGGAGTCCAGTACCCCCACCGCCGGCAACCGACTGCTGCACGCGCACGCAACGCTCGCCGCGCGGATCCCCGCGCTGGCCGCCGCGGCACCCGAGAAGCAGTCCGCGCTGCTGCGCGACCGGTTCACCGCGCTGCAGCCGGCCGTGGTGCTCGAACCGCGCCCCGCCGCCGCGGCACGGAAACACGCCGAGCGGCGCGCCCGGCGGCGGACGCGCGCCGTGATCGGCCTGGCCGCGGTGATCACCGTGGCCACCGCGTACACGACCGCGACCGCGCCGACCAAGTACGAGCCGCCGAACGCCCCCGGGGCGAACGTCTCGGGCGTGCCCCCGCACAGCGGGCCCCAGCAGCTCACGGAGGAGAGCAAGGCCCTCCACGACAAGCTGCGCGCCGACCCGGCGGCCGGTCCGGCCAGGATCGCCCCGAAGATCGAATGAGGGGCGACTGACGGACGGCCGAGCGGCGACCGAACGGCGCACGGAAAAGGGCGTGGCCCGCACCTCCCGAGGGGTGCGGGCCACGCCCTTGCGTCCGTGAACGGACTGCTTGCCGCCTACTGCTTACTGCTTACTGCTTACTGAGCGGCGTTCAGGATCTCGCGCGCCAGCTTCGCGGTCTCGGTCGGCGTCTTGCCGACCTTCACGCCCGCGGCCTCCAGGGCCTCCTTCTTGGCCTGTGCGGTGCCAGAAGAACCGGAGACGATGGCGCCGGCGTGGCCCATGGTCTTGCCCTCGGGGGCGGTGAAGCCCGCGACGTAGCCGACGACCGGCTTGGTGACGTTCTTCGCGATGAAGTCCGCCGCACGCTCCTCGGCGTCGCCGCCGATCTCGCCGATCATGACGATGAGCTCGGTCTCCGGGTCGGCCTCGAAGGCCTCCAGGGCGTCGATGTGCGTGGTGCCGATGACCGGGTCGCCACCGATGCCGACGGCGGAGGTGAAGCCGATGTCGCGCAGCTCGTACATCATCTGGTAGGTCAGCGTGCCGGACTTGGACACGAGACCGATCTTGCCGGGCTTGGTGATGTCGCCCGGGATGATGCCGGCGTTGGACTGGCCGGGGGTGATCAGACCCGGGCAGTTCGGGCCGATGATGCGGGTCTTGTTGCCCTTGGCGGTCGCGTACGCCCAGAAGGCGGCGGAGTCGTGCACCGCGATGCCCTCGGTGATGACGACGGCCAGCGGGATCTCGGCGTCGATCGCCTCGACGACGGCGGCCTTCGCGAAGGCCGGCGGGACGAAGAGGACGGAGACGTTGGCGCCCGTCTTCTCCATCGCCTCGGCGACGGAGCCGAAGACCGGGACCTCGGTGCCGTCGAAGTCGACGGTGGTGCCGGCCTTGCGTGGGTTCACGCCGCCGACGATGTTGGTGCCGTCAGCCAGCATCAACTTGGTGTGCTTCATGCCCGTGGCACCGGTCATGCCCTGGACGATGACCTTGCTGTCCTTGTTGAGGAAGATAGCCATGTGAGTCTGTGACCTCTGCCCTTACTTCGCAGCCGCGAGCTCGGCGGCCTTGTCGGCCGCGCCGTCCATGGTGTCCACGCGCTGAACCAGCGGGTGGTTGGCGTCCGAGAGGATCTTGCGACCCAGCTCGGCGTTGTTGCCGTCGAGACGGACGACGAGCGGCTTGGTGACCGCCTCGCCCTTCTCCTCCAGCAGGGCCAGCGCCTGGACGATGCCGTTGGCGACCTCGTCGCACGCGGTGATGCCACCGAAGACGTTGACGAAGACGGACTTGACGTCCGGGTCGCCGAGGATGATCTCGAGACCGTTGGCCATGACGGCGGCGGAGGCGCCACCGCCGATGTCCAGGAAGTTGGCGGGCTTGACGCCGCCGTGGTTCTCACCGGCGTAGGCGACCACGTCGAGGGTGCTCATGACGAGACCCGCGCCGTTGCCGATGATGCCGACCTCACCGTCGAGCTTGACGTAGTTGAGGTTCTTCGCCTTGGCGGCGGCCTCGAGCGGGTTCGCGGCCGCGTGGTCCACGAACTCCTCGTGGCCCGGCTGGCGGAACTCGGCGTTCTCGTCGAGCGAGACCTTGCCGTCGAGGGCGATGACGTCGCCGGAGGCGACCTTCGCGAGCGGGTTGACCTCGACGAGGAGCGCGTCCTCGGCGATGAAGGTCTTCCACAGGGTCACGAGGACCTCGGCGACCTTCTCGGCGACCTCGGCCGGGAACTGCGCCAGGGCGACGATCTCGCGGGCCTTCTCGATGGTCACGCCCTCGTTGGCGTTCACCGGGACCTTGGCGAGCTTCTCGGGGGTCTCCTCGGCGACCTGCTCGATGTCCATGCCACCCGCGACCGAGGCCATGGCCAGGAAGGTGCGGTTGGTGCGGTCCAGCAGGTACGAGACGTAGTACTCCTCGAGGATCTCGGGAGCGGTCTCGGCGATCATCACCTTGTGGACCGTGTGGCCCTTGATGTCCATGCCCAGGATGTCCGTCGCGCGGGCGACGGCCTCGTCCGGGGTGGCGGCGAGCTTCACGCCACCGGCCTTGCCGCGGCCGCCGACCTTCACCTGCGCCTTGACGACCGACTTGCCGCCCAGCCGCTCGGTGGCCTCGCGAGCCGCCTCAGGCGTGTCGATGACTTCACCGGCCAGCACCGGTACACCGTGCTTGGCGAAGAGGTCCCTCGCCTGGTACTCGAACAGGTCCACGCGCGTCCGTCCCTTGTCTTCAAAGATTCGCAGTGATTCGCGGTTTGTCTGCTATCTGCGTGGGCGTGCCGCGGAGGGCAACGTGACGGCGCTGTCACTAGGAAGGCGCACACGGTGACCGTGGACGCGGCATGTCCGTCCCGCAGGTTATCCCCGTGGGACGTAGGTCCCTAAATCGCAGATCACACCTGAGCGGTGATTCCTCTCACAGATCGCCTCACGGTTGAACTGGAAGTTCGTGCGATCTACCGATTCACAGGGTGGCGCGGTCCGGGCTCGTCATGGCACGGGCAGGGGCCTCTTCTCCAGCGCCGCGGCCATGACATCGGGGAACAGGTCCGGGGTGCAGGCGAAGGCGGGGGCGCCGAGCGCGGCCAGGGCGGCGGCGTGCTCGTGGTCGTAGGCCGGGGCGCCTTCGTCGGACAGCGCGAGGAGGGTGACGAACTCGACCCCCGCCGCCTTCATCGCGGCGACCCGCTTCAGCATCTCGTTGCGTATGCCGCCCTCGTAGAGATCGCTGATCAGGACGACGACGGTGTCGGCGGGACGGGTGATCTTCGACTGGCAGTAGGCCAGGGCCCGGTTGATGTCGGTGCCGCCGCCCAGCTGGGTGCCGAAGAGGACGTCCACGGGGTCGTCGAGCTGATCGGTCAGGTCCACCACGGCCGTGTCGAAGACGACGAGCCGCGTCGCGATCGACCGCATGGAGGCCAGCACCGCCCCGAAGACGGAGGCGTAGACGACGGAGGCCGCCATGGAACCCGACTGGTCGATGCAGAGGATCACCTCCTTCTTCACCGATTGCGCCGCCCGGCCGTAGCCGACGAGCCGCTCGGGGACCACGGTCCGGTACTCGGGCAGGTAGTTCTTCAGATTCGCCCGGATGGTCCGGTCCCAGTCGATGTCGTGGTGCCGGGGCCGGCTGATGCGGGCGGACCGGTCGAGGGCTCCGGTCAGCGTGGCCCGCGTGCGCGCCGCGAGCTTCTTCTCCAACTGCTCGACCACCTTGCGGACCACGGCCCGCGCCGTCTCCTTCGTGGTCTCGGGCATCGCCTTGTTCAGCGAGAGCAGGGTGCCGACCAGGTGTACGTCCGGCTCCACGGCCTCCAGCATCTCCGGCTCCAACAGCAGGGCGGACAGGCCGAGCCGCTCGATCGCGTCGCGCTGCATGACCTGGACCACCGAACCGGGGAAGTACGTACGGATGTCCCCGAGCCAGCGGGCCACGTTCGGCGCGGACCCCCCGAGCCCGGCCGACCGCTCCCCGGGCCCCTTCCGCCCCGTACCCGTCCCTCCCCCGTACAGCGCACCGAGCGCGGCGTCCATCGCCGCGTCCCGCCCGGCCGGCACGCACCCGGTCCCGTCCCCCTCTCCCCCACCGAGCACCATCCGCCACCGCCGCAACCTCTCGCCCCCGGCGGTCTCGGCGGCCCCACCGACCGCCACGCTCTCAGTACTGCTCATCCGTCCGTCCCCCCTGCATTCGTCATCAACCAAAATCCGGCCGCAAATCCAGCCCCGCCGGCGTTTGAGGCGCGGGGGTCCGGGGGCAGCGCCCCCGGCAACGGCGCCGCACCCGGCCTCAAGCCACCGCACCGGCCAGCAGCATCCGCACCACCTCGACCACCGCATCCGCCCGGACGGGGTCCAGCTCGGGCCGGAAGCCCTCGGGAGCCGCACCCGCAACCAACGCCGAACCCGGCCGCCCGCCAGGGCCCCGACGGACCAGCTCGCCCAACGTCCGCTTCACCCCCGACTCGTACGCCCCGAACGTCCGCCTCAGCAGCGGCAGTACGTCGGTGAACGCGCGCTCCGGGACCCCCACCAGCCAGCTGTCGATCAGGCCCAGCAGCCGCTCGTCGTGGACGAGCAGGGTGCCGCCGCCCGAGCTCCCGCCCGCGAAGCCCTCGATCCAGCCCGCCGCGTCGGCCGGGTCGGCCGCCGGTGACAGGGCGAGCCCCATCAGCCGGGCCGTCTCCTCGGCCGGCAGCCGCCCTTCGTCGAGCAGCAGCCGGGCCGCCCGGCCGCGGATCACCCCGGGCACGGCGTCCCTCGCGGCGAGCTTCCGCAGCACCGCGGACCAGCGCTCGCGCAGCCCCTCCTCGGCGTCCGCCAGCAGCCCGACCGCGCCGTGCACCCCGTCCACATGGCCCCGCAGCTCCGCCGCCGCGTCCGCGTCCAGACCGGCCGCGCACGCCGACGGGAGGGCCACGCATATGCGTTCCGCGAGGCCGGTCGCCACCGTGGCGAGGGCCGCCGCGTCGGTGCCCCGGACGTCCCCGTACCTCAGTGAGCGGGCCAGTGCGGGCAGGGCCTTGGCGAGCCGTGCCACATCGGTGTCCAGCGCGGCCCGGTCCGCCAGGGCCCGCAGCACGGCGGGCAGCGCCTCGGAGAGCCCGGCCAGCAGGCACTGCTCCGCGAGCGCCGTGACCTTCCCGAGCTCCTCCGCCGCGGCCGCCTCCGCCTCGACCTTGGCGGTGGCCGCGGCCAGGACGGTGGTGCCCCATATGCCGGCCTCGGCGACCCGCACCGACAACTCCGGCTCCCAGCGCAGCCGCCAGGTCTCCCGGAAGGTGCCGGTGCTGCTCCGGGAGGCGACCGGTCTGCCCCATGCGATCCCGAGCAGCCGCAGCCGGTGCAGCAGCAGCGACTTCGCGGTGTCGGTGTCCTTGCGGAGGTCCAGTTCCAGCTCGCGGTCGGTCGCCTCGGCCTTGAGCCGCAGGGAGCGCTGTTGCCGGGTCAGGTCACGCTGGAGCGGTACGACGGGAGCCCCGTCGGGGACCTCGCCGAGCACGTCACCGACCACGAGCCGGTCCTCGATGAGTGCGAGCGGCACGTCGGAGCCGTCGCACATCACCGCCCGGACGGCCTCCAGCGTCTCCGTCAGCCCGGGCAGCGGCCTCCCCCGCATCGCGGCCAGCGTCTGCGCCAGCCGGACCGCCTCGATCACGTGCGCCGAGGAGACCTGCCGGTCCTCCTCCCGGAGCAGGCCGGCGACCTTGGTCAGCCACCGCTCCACGGGCCGGTCCCGGGCCGCGAAGAGGTGTGCGTACCAGCCGGGCGAGGTGATGCCCGCTCCGTACCCGCCGGCCCGGGCGAGCCTGCGATGGGTCCAGGGCACCCACGTCGTCTCCACCTTGACCTTGGGCAGTCCCGCGAGCAGCGCCTTGTCCGCGGCGACGGTGGTCTTCGCCCGCAGCGCCGGGACGTGCCAGGCCCCGCACACCACCGCGTACCCGTCGCCGAACTCCCGGCGGGCGGCCCTCATCCGCTGACGCATGTGGGCCTCGCGCACGAGGTCCCGGGCGTCGACTCCGTCGCCGTCGGCCCCGCGCAGGGCGTCCATGGCCTCGCCGAGGGCCTCGAACGCGCCCAGGGCGTCGGCCGCACCGGCTCCCCGGTGTTCGACGACGTCCTCCCACCAGCGCTCGGGGTCGTCGTACCCGGCGGTCTCGGCCAGTACGGCGAGGGGGTCCATCCGTGCGGCCGGCTCGCATTCCCCCGCCGTCCGCTCTTCCTCCTCCCCTCGGGCGAGCGAGTGCGCGGCCGGCAGGTCCATGAACCGCACCGGTACGCCGGCCTCCTGCGCCCAACGGATGGCGACCCACTCCGGGGAGAACTCGGCCAGCGGCCAGAACGCCGCCCGGCCGGGGTCGTCGGCGACGTGCGCGAGCAGCGCCACGGGCGGCTTCATGCCCGCGTCGGCGGCGAGCGCGAGCAGTGCGTCCCCCTCGGGCGGGCCCTCGATCAGGACGGCCGCCGGCCGGGCCGTCTCCAGGGCGGCCCGCACCGCGCGGGCCGATCCGGGCCCGTGGTGCCGCACCCCCAGGAGCAGGGGGCCCTTCGGGCTCGGACTCATACCGTCACCTCCCGGCAGGCGCGGTAGAAGTCCTTCCAGCCGTCACGCTCGCGGACCACCGCCTCCAGGTACTCCTGCCAGACGACCTTGTCGGCGGCCGGGTCGCGGACGACCGCGCCGAGGATCCCGGCGGCCACGTCGGAGGGGCGCAGCACGCCGTCCCCGAAGTGGGCTGCGAGGGCCAGGCCGCCCGTGACGACGGAGATGGCCTCGGCGGTGGACAGGGTGCCGCTGGGGGACTTCACCTTGGTACGGCCGTCGTCGGTGACGCCGTCGCGCAGCTCGCGGAAGACGGTGACGACGCGGCGGATCTCTTCGAGGCCCTCGGGCGCGGCCGGCAGGTCGAGGGCGCGGCCCATCTGGTCGACGCGGCGGGCGACGATGTCGACCTCGGCGTCGGCCGTGGCGGGCAGCGGCAGGACCACGGTGTTGAAGCGGCGGCGCAGCGCGCTGGAGAGCTCGTTGACTCCCCGGTCGCGGTCGTTCGCGGTGGCGATGAGGTTGAACCCGCGCACGGCCTGCACCTCTTCGCCGAGCTCCGGTATCGGGAGCGTCTTCTCGGACAGGACGGTGATGAGGGTGTCCTGGACGTCGGCGGGGATGCGGGTGAGCTCCTCGACGCGGGCGGTCATGCCCTCGGCCATGGCCCGCATGACGGGGCTGGGGACGAGTGCTTCGCGGCTGGGGCCGTGGGCCAGGAGGCGGGCGTAGTTCCAGCCGTACCGGATGGCCTCCTCGGGGGTGCCGGCGGTGCCCTGGACGAGGAGGGTGGAATCGCCGCTGACGGCGGCCGCGAGGTGTTCGGACACCCAGGTCTTGGCGGTGCCGGGGACTCCGAGCAGGAGCAGGGCGCGGTCGGTCGCGAGGGTGGTGACGGCGACTTCGACGATCCGGCGGGGCCCCACGTACTTGGGCGTGATGACCGTGCCGTCATCGAGCGTGCCGCCTTGCAGGTAGGTGGCGACGGCCCACGGGGAGAGCTTCCAGCGGGCCGGGCGGGGGCGGTCGTCGACCGCTGCCAGGGCTTTCAGTTCGTGTGCGAAGGCGTCTTCTGCGTGCGGTCGCAGTGCCTCGGATCCGCGGGTGTCCTCGTGCTCGGTCATGGTCCCCCTCCAATGCTCGGCAGCCGCTCCCGACTGCTGTGTCCAAGGTGCACCACGCCACTGACAACGGACCCCATTCGAGGCGTTGTTGCAGGTCAGGGCGATTGTCAGTGGGGGTCTCTACGGTTGTTCCCATGACTGAGCAGGGGGTCCGCTGGACGGCGGAACAGGTACTGGCTCTGGCTCCTGACGATGCCTCACGCAAGGCGGGAAGCAGACTCGGCGGGGCGGGGCCGTGGTCGCAGATCGGAGGTTCCGCTTCCGGTTCTGTGTGGGGGTTGTGCAAGGGCAGCGGGAGCAAGCCGTACCAGACGGTCGTGGACCTGACGGGACCTGCGTACAAGTGCTCTTGTCCGAGCCGGAAGTTCCCGTGCAAGCACGCGCTGGGGCTGCTGCTGCTCTGGTCGGCCGAGGGGGCGGGCGAGCCCGGGGAGGCTCCCGAGTGGGCCGCCCGGTGGCTGGCGGACCGGGCGGAGAAGGCCGCGCGCCCCGCCGCCGGTGCGGGCGGTCCGGTGGACGTGGAGGCGGCGCGGAAGCGGGCCGAGCGACGGGCGGCCCGGATCGGCGCGGGCGTCACCGAGCTGGAACAGCGGCTGGCCGATCTCCTGCGCAGCGGTCTCGCGGGCCAGGAGCAGGCCGGTTACGGGGCCTGGGAGGAGACGGCGGCCCGGATGGTGGACGCCCAGGCACCCGGACTGGCGGGCCGGGTGCGGGAGTTGGGGACGATACCCAGTTGCGGCCCCGGCTGGCCCGCCCGGATGCTGGAGGAGGCGGCGCTGCTGCACCTGCTGGACCGGGCCTGGCTCGGGGTGGCGGTACTGCCCGATCAGCTGGCCGCGACGGTGCGCAGCCGAGTGGGACTGCCGGCCTCCGGGGAGGGGGAGGCCGTACGGGACCGCTGGCTGGTGCTGGCCCAGTACGACTCGGTGTCACCGGACGGCCGGCTCACCACCCGCCGGACATGGCTGCGCGGGACGGGGAGCGGGCGGCCCGCCCTGGTGCTGGACTTCGGACCGCCCGGGCGGCCACCGGGTCCGACCCTGCCGGTGGGGCTGGTGCTGGACGCGGAGATCCGCTTCCGGCCGGGGTCGGCCGGGCTGCGGGGGGATCTCGGGGAGAGGTTCGCGGCGGCCGTGCCGTGCACGGAGGTTCCGGCCGGCGTGAGCACGGGGGCGGCACTGGAGGCGTACGGGGCGGCACTGCGGGACGACCCGTGGCTGGAGTCCTGGCCGGTGGTGCTCGGTCCGGTGGTCCCGATACCTGGAGAGCTGGGCTGGCAACTGGCGGATGCGGAGGGAACCTCCGCCCTGCCGGTGCCCCTCACGGGGGCGGGCAGCCGCTCGCGCGGGGGCCTGTGGCAGCTGGCCGCACTGTCGGGCGGGGGTCCGGTGACGGTGTTCGGCGAATGCGGCCATCGGGGCTTCACCCCGCTGACGGCCTGGCAGCCGGGCTCACCGGAGCCGGTCGCCCTGGCCTGAGCGGGCCGGAAGGACAACACACATCACTGGGGGCCTGGGGGGTTCTGTGTCCTCTTACGACGACTACGGGAAGTACGCGGCGGCGCGGGGGCGTCGGCGCGAGGTGACGAGGAGCCGGGGGGCTTGCATGAACGACAACCACGCCAGCTGAGCACGGCCGACCGAGTCGGCCGGATCCGACGGGGGCAGGGCCGCTCCGGTCCCGCGGAGGGGGCGGGACCGGAGCGCAGGACACGCAGCGGGAAGCAGGACGAGGGAAGAGGGAGAGGAGCGATGGACAAGGTCGACGAGGGGTACGGGGAGTGGGAGGAACTGGTCGGGGCCGCCTTGCTGGGCACCGACCGGCGCCGGGGCGGGGGCCCGACCGGCTCGCCGGAGGCCCTGCTGGACGCGGCGGCCGTGCACGCCGTACGCCGCCGGGCCGGGCTGCGGCCGGCCGAGGCGGGCCCGCGCCCGGAGCCCGCACCGCGGGATCCGCGCCCGGCACCGCCGGAGGCGGCCCGACGGCGGCTCGCGCAGCTGCTGGCGGGCCGTTCGGGCGCGGTCGGCGGCGGCGGGCGGCGGGGGGCCGCCCCGGATCTGACGGAGCTGCTGCCCCAGTGGCTGGCCGCCGCCCGGCGGCACGGCTACCGCTCACCGGCCGCGCTGCTGCCCGCGCTTCTGGACGCGGCCCGGGCCCGTACGGACCTGCGGCCGCACGCCCTGGCGCTGGCCGGGGTGCGGGGGCTGTGGCTGGCCCGGCTGAATCCCGACTGGCGGTTCGCCCTGCGGGGCGGGACCGGTGGCGCCGGGGAGCTGCCGGGGCCGTCGGACCCGGCCGGGGTGGAACGGCTCTGGCAGGAGGGGCTGTTCGCGGAGCGGGTGGCGCTGCTGGGCGCCGTACGGGAGGCCGACGCGGCGGCCGCGCGCCACCTGCTGGAGACGACCTGGAGCACGGAGCGGGCCGAGGACCGGCTGATGTTCCTCGACTCGCTGAGGGTGGGGCTGTCGGACGGGGACGAGCCGTTCCTGGAGGCGGCGCTCGGCGACCGCAGCCGCAATGTCCGCGCGACCGCCGCCGAGCTGCTGTCGGCGCTGCCGCACTCGGCGCTGGCGGGGCGGATGGCGGAGCGCGCCCTGGCCTGCGTCGGCCCCGAGGGGGTGACCCCGCCGGCCGAGTGCGACGCGGGAATGCTCCGTGACGGGGTGGTCAAGCGGCCGCCCGCCGGCCGCGGGGAGCGGGCGTGGTGGCTCGGCCAGCTGGTGGAGGCGGCGCCGCTGTCCTGCTGGCGGGAGCGGTTCGGGGGCCTCGGCCCTGCGGAGACAGTGGCGCTGCCGATCGCCGAGGGCGAGGGCTGGACGGAGGAACTGCACGCGGCGTGGTGCCGGGCGGCGGTGCGCCAGCGCGATGCGGAGTGGTCGCGGGCCCTGCTCGGCGCGCCGTCCGCGCCGCCGGCCGCCGGCCCGGGCACGGCCTCGCTGGCCGAGCGGGCCAAGCTGTTGTCGGTCCTGACGGACGGGGAGCGGGCGGACTGGGTCGCGGAGTTCATACGCGCCCACGGGCTCTCCGAGGCGTTCCAGCTGCTCGGGGTGTGCGTGGTGCCGTGGGCGGGGGCCCTGGGGCGGGCGGTCGTGGACGCGCTGGACACAGCCCGGGAAGCGGGCAGCTACCCGTGGAGCTTCAGCGGGGTGATGGGGCTCGCCGAGCGCTGCCTCGATCCTGCGGAGGCCTTGCGGCTGGAAGCGCTGACCGCGGCCGTGGCGGAGCCGGAGGATGCGGTGCCGGGGGCTGCCGCGTATTGGGCCGAGGCGTTCCAGCGGCTGGTGGCCACGCTTCGGCTGCGCGACGCCATGCTCGCGGAGCTGGCCCCGGCCGCCTGATCCCTCCCGGGGTGGGTGGGCCGCGGGTCGCCGCTGCCGGGTGGGCGGGTGCGGGTCGCCGCTGCGCGGAGCTGCTCCCCGCCCTTCCACCGTTCCCCGGGCTCCGCCCGGACCCTCCCCCAGCTACCGCTGGGAGGTACCCCCGCCCCCAAACGCCGGACTGGCTGGAAATCCAGCCTCGCCTGCGTCTGAGGCGCGGCGGTTCGGGGGCGGAGCACCCGGACCAACGGCGGCCGGGCCGGAGGCTACTGGCGGACGTTCGCGCGGACCCAGTCCACGATGGCGGTGGTAGTCGCGCCCGGGGTGAAGATCTCGGCCACGCCCTTGTCCTTCAGCGGAGGGATGTCCGCCTCCGGGATGATGCCGCCACCGAAGACCTTGATGTCCTCCGCGTCGCGCTCCTTGAGCAGTTCGAGAACGCGGGCGAACAGCGTGTTGTGGGCGCCGGAGAGGATCGAGAGGCCGATCGCGTCGGCGTCCTCCTGGATCGCGGTGTCCACGATCTGCTCGGGGGTCTGGTGCAGGCCCGTGTAGATGACCTCCATGCCCGCGTCCCGCAGCGCCCGCGCGATCACCTTGGCCCCGCGGTCGTGGCCGTCGAGACCCGGCTTGGCCACCACCACACGGATCGGACCGGTCACACCCATCGCACTGCCTCCCGAGTGAACGAACGTTAAGTACAGCATCGCGCACGCCACCGTTTCACGGTCAACCACGAGGGGGAAATCACACGTGGGACGGCATTGCGCCACCGTGCCGCCAGCCGCACGGCACGGTGGCGCTTCCGGCCGCGGTCCCAGAGGCTCAGGGGAGGCCAGGGGAGGCCGCGATGGGGCTGTCCATACCCGTGTCGATACCCACGTCCGGCGCCGCGCTGCGGGCCGGCGCGCTCGAGGTGGTCGTGCTCGGCGGGCACCTTCTCCTCTATCCCACCGGAGTCTGCCAGGAGAGGACCGCCCCCGACCCGGCTTCGGTGCGGCCGCCCGTACTGCTCCTCCACGGCTTCACCGACAACCGCTCCGTCTTCGTCCTGCTGCGCCGCGCCCTCGGGGCCGGCGGGCTGCGGCACGTGGAGGCGTACAACTACTCGCCCTTCACCCGCGACCTGCGCGTCACGGCCCGCCACCTCGCCCGGCGCGTGGAGGAGCTGTGCGCGCGCACCGGGCACGACCGGGTGGAGATCGTGGGGCACAGCCTGGGCGGGTTGGTCGGCCGGTACTACGTCCAGCGCCTCGGCGGTGACGCCCGCGTCCGTACCCTCGTCACGCTCGGCACCCCGCACTCCGGCACGGCGGTCGCCCCCTTCATGGACGCGCACCCGCTGGTGCGGCAGGTGCGGCCCGACTCCGAGGTGCTGACCGAACTGGCCCTGCCCGCGCCCGGCTGCGCCACTCGGTGCGTCGCGTTCTGGAGCGAGTTCGACGCGCTGATGGCCCCCGTCGGGACGGCCAGGATCGACCATCCCGATCTGCGCGTGGAGAACGTGGAGGTCACCGGCATCGGGCACCTCGCGCTGCCCGCGCACCCCACCGTGATCGCCGCGGTCCGGCGGGCCCTCGACGGCCCCGGCCCGATGGCCGTCGAGGGCTCCGGAGCCGCTTCGGTCGCATAGCCACCGGACGACCTGGAGTCGAACGAATTTCGAACTCAAGGCCAAGGGTGCGTCTTTCGGCGACCGAAAGGCGGCCGAATGCCCGGTTCCGGCGAAGCGAAAACCCTCCGAAGATTGTCGATGCCAGTAACCGCCGGGTACAGTCACGCCACTGCTCTCCTCCGGTGGACCTCGTTCCACCGGCCACCCAGGCCCCCACTGCCGAGGCGAAAGAGAAGTTGGTGAACGACCGCCCCTCGTCGGGCCAGTACCCGGATTACGGGTACGACGGCCTCGGCACCACCACTTTCGCTGGTGACCAGGCCTACGTCTCCTATGAAACGCAGGGACAAGGGGTCAACTACGCGGCATACGGCTCCTACGAGACCGGCGCGTACGACACCACGGCGTGGACCTCGCAGAACGCCCAGGACGGCTATCTGTCCACCATCCCCTCGCAGACCGCGCCCGCGGACACGACGGGTCAGTGGGATTCGAGCGCCTGGAGCACTCCGAGCACGGACTACTCCGGTTACCAGTCGGCGCCTTCCTTCGGCTACGACACCTCGGCCGAGCAGACCGGACACTGGGCGATGCCGGGCTACGGCACCGAGACCGGCGCCTACGACGCCACCGCCTGGAACACGGCCGGCACGGTCGGCGCTGACGTCACCGACGTCACGGACCACTCCGCCTATGCCGGGCAGCAGCCCGCGCAGCAGGAGTACGCGTACGAGGCGACCACCGTCGGCTATGCCTACGAGGCGCCCGTCGTCCCCCTCGCCGCGGAGGCCGACCCCTACGACGAGACCTCCGTCTTCGAGCCCGTCACCCACGCGGTGGCCGACGAAGTCGCGCTCGACGAAGCGACCGAGGCACCGGAGGCGCTCGACGGGCTGGGCGACCTCGCGGCGTACGAGGCGTACGAGATTCCCGACGTGCACCAGGTGCACGACCTCCCCACCCAGGCCATGCCGGTGACCCCCGGGGCGCGTTCCGCGCGCCGCAGCGTCCCCAAGGGCAAGGGCGGTTCCGGCACCAACGCCAAGGCGGGCAACGGCCGTCGCCGCACCCCGGCGAAGCGTTCCGCCCTGCTGACCGTGGCCGTTCCCTCCGCCTGCGTGATGGGCGTCGCGGGCATCGCGGCCGCCTCCGTCGGCGGGCTCACCGGCGCCGAGAAGTCCTCGGACGACACCACGACGATGGCCGCGCCCGACCCGGCCTCCGTGAAGCCGGTCGCGGCGAACACCAAGCTCGACACCCAGCTGACGGCCCTCAGCGCCGACGCGGGCGACTTCGCGGACCGCGCGAGCCGCACGCAGGAGCGCATCGACCTGCGCCTGCGTCAGGAAGAGGAAAAGAAGAAGAAGGCGGAGGAGGCGGCGGCCAAGGAGGCGGCCCGCCCCAAGTTCGCCATCCCCGTCGCCCAGCACGGCCTGAGCGCCATGTTCGGCCAGGCCGGCGGCATGTGGATGTCCGTGCACACCGGCATCGACTTCCCGGTCTCCTACGGAACCCCGGTCATGGCCGCCACCGACGGCACCGTGCGCACCCAGTGGAACAGCGCCTACGGCAACATGGCCATAGTGACCTCGCCCGATGGCACCGAGACCTGGTACTGCCACCTCAGCAGCACCAAGATCCGGTCCGGGCAGGTCAAGGCCGGCGACGTCATCGCGTACTCCGGCAACTCCGGCAACTCCACCGGCCCGCACCTCCACTTCGAGGTACGGCCCGGCGGCGGCAGCGCGATCGACCCCCTGCCGTGGCTCCGCAGCCACGGCCTGGACCCCCGCTGAGCCAGGGCCACCCCGAGCCTCTGGGACCCTGGACCCTGGGGCCGTAGGACCCCAGGGCCTTACGGCCGCTAGAGCTTCTGCACCGGCGCGTAGCGCAGCAGCAGGCGCTTCGGCTTGTCGTCCCCGAAGTCGATGGTGGCCTGCGCGTCCGAACCGGCGCCCTTGACCTCCATGACGGTGCCGAGCCCGAACTGGTCGTGCGTGACCCGGTCGCCGACCGCCAGTGCGATGACCGGCTTGTCCGCCGCCCGGCGCGTCGCGAAGCCCGACGGACCCGACTTCGTGCGCGACGAGGACAGGAACGACTCCGGCGAGGTGCCGAACGAGGCCTTGCCGCCGCCCATGCTCCGCATCGGCCCGGCCGGCTTCTGTGCGGCGCCCGTGCGCTTCCACTGCAGGTACTGCGCCGGGATCTCCTCCAGGAACCGGGACGGAGGGTTGTACGAGGGCGTGCCCCACGCGCTGCGCATGCTCGACCGGGTCAGGTACAGCCGCTCGCGGGCGCGCGTGATGCCGACGTAGGCGAGCCGGCGCTCCTCCTCCAGCTCCTTGGTCTGGCCCAGCGCGCGCATGTGCGGGAAGACCCCGTCCTCCATGCCGGTCAGGAAGACCACCGGGAACTCCAGGCCCTTGGCCGTGTGCAGGGTCATCAGCGTGATGACGCCCGTGCCGTCGGTGTCCTCGTCGGGGATCTGGTCGGAGTCGGCGACGAGCGCGACCTGTTCCAGGAACTCGGCGAGGGTGCCGGGGCCGGGTGCCGGGGCGCCGGTCTCGGCCGCCTCGGTGGCCGCCGCCTCCCTGGCCTGCTCGAATTCGAGCGCCACGGCTGCGAGTTCCTGGAGGTTCTCGATGCGCGTCTCGTCCTGCGGGTCGGTGGAGGCCTGGAGCTCGGCGAGGTATCCGGTGCGCTCCAGCACCGCCTCCAGCACCACGGCGGGGCCGGCGCCGGAGTCGACGATGGTGCGCAGTTCCTCCATCAGGACGTTGAACCGCTTGACCGCGTTCGTCGAGCGCGCGGCCATGCCGAAGGCCTCGTCCACGCGCCGCAGCGCCTGCGGGAAGGTGATCTTCTCGCGCATCGCGAGCGCGTCGATCATCGCCTCGGCGCGCTCGCCGATGCCGCGCTTGGGCACGTTCAGGATGCGGCGCAGCGGGACGTTGTCCTCGGGGTTCGCGAGGACGCGCAGGTACGCGAGGACGTCGCGGACCTCCTTGCGCTCGTAGAACCGGACGCCGCCGACGACCTTGTAGGGCAGTCCGACGCGGATGAAGATCTCCTCGAACACGCGCGACTGGGCGTTGGTCCGGTAGAAGATCGCGACGTCGCCCGCCTTGGCGTCCCCGGCGTCCGTCAGCCGGTCGATCTCGTCGGCGACGAACTGGGCCTCGTCGTGCTCGGTGTCCGCGACGTAGCCGGTGATGACGGCGCCGGTGCCGGCCTGGGTCCACAGGTTCTTCGCGCGGCGGTTCTCGTTGCGCTCGATGACGGCGTTGGCGGCGGAGAGGATCGTCTGCGTGGAGCGGTAGTTCTGCTCCAGCAGGATCGTCGTCGCGTCCTTGTAGTCCTCTTCGAACTGGAGGATGTTGCGGATGGTCGCGCCGCGGAAGGCGTAGATCGACTGGTCGGCGTCACCCACCACGCAGAGCTCGGCCGGGGGCAGGTCCGGGTAGCCGGTGCCGACCAGCTCGCGCACGAGCGTGTACTGCGCGTGGTTGGTGTCCTGGTACTCGTCGACCAGGACGTGGCGGAAGCGGCGCCGGTAGTGCTCGGCGACGTCCGGGAACGCCTGGAGCAGGTGGACCGTGGTCATGATGATGTCGTCGAAGTCGAGGGCGTTGGCCTCGCGCAACCGGCCCTGGTACATCGCGTACGCCTGGGCCAAGGTCTTCTCGAAGCCGTCCGCGGCCTGGTCGGCGAAGGCCTCTTCGTCGATCAGCTCGTTCTTCAGGTTGGAGATCTTGGCGTTGAAGGCCTTCGGCGGGAACTTCTTCGGGTCCAGGTCCAGGTCGCGGCAGACGAGCGCCATCAGGCGCTTCGAGTCGGCGGCGTCGTAGATCGAGAACGACGAGGTGAAGCCGAGTCGCTTGGACTCGCGGCGCAGGATGCGGACGCACGCGCTGTGGAAGGTGGAGACCCACATGGCGTTGGCGCGCGGGCCGACCAGGCCCTCGACGCGCTCCTTCATCTCACCGGCGGCCTTGTTGGTGAAGGTGATCGCCAGGATCTGGCCGGGGTGGACGCCCCGCGCGGACAGCAGGTGCCCGATGCGGTGCGTGAGGACGCGGGTCTTGCCGGAGCCGGCGCCGGCGACGATGAGCAGCGGGGAGCCCGCGTGGACGACGGCGGCCGCCTGCTGCTCGTTCAGCCCGTCCAGGAGCGTCGCCGGGTCGATGACGGGCCTGGGGGCGCCGTCCCGGTAGTACGCGTCCCCGCTCATGGGCATGTCGAACCTGCCCCCGAAGAGGTCGTCCGCGCCCGACTCGGGGGCGGCGTGGTCCTCGGGCGGCGGCGGGACCTCGTCGGAGGGGGTGAGGTCGGCCAGGAAGCTGTCGTCAAAGAGGCTGCTCATCGCATTCCGAGTCTAGGGGGCGGGACCGACAGCCGAGCACGAGTTCCAGGAGACCGGGGAAGCACCGGTCAAGGTCGTCCCGGCGCAGCGCCAGGTAGAGCTTGCGGCCGCGGGGCCGCTGGCAGATCACTCCGCTCTCGCGCAGCGTCTTGAGGTGGTGGGTGACGCTCGACCGGGGCAGGTCCGGGACGACCTCGCCGCAGAACGCCTCCTCCCCGGAGGCCAGCTTGCGGACGATCTCCAGTCGGACGGGATGACCGAGTGCCGCCAGGACCTCGACCAGGTCGATGCGGTCGGTGGCGGGGTGGGTCGGCTCGGCAGGCATGCAGCAACTGTACGCAGATCTCGTACGGACATTGCCAGACCGTTCGAAGATCTCGTACTGTCATGACCGTACGAGATATTCGTACGGTCATTCCGACGTGAGGACACCCATGCCCGCCACCGCGCCCGCCACCGCCTCCCTCGACGACGCCGCCCTCGACGACGCCGCCCTCGCCGCCTCCCTCGACGGTGCCTTCACGAGCCGCCACGCCGAGGTCAACGGCACCCGGCTCCACTACGTGGAAGGCGGCGGCGGCGAGCCGCTCGTCCTCCTCGGCGGCTGGCCGCAGACCTGGTGGCAGTGGAACAAGGTGCTGCCCGCGCTGGCCCGCCGCCACCGGGTGATCGCCGTCGACCTGCGCGGCATGGGCGGCTCCGCCAAGCCGGCGACGGGGTACGACAAGAAGACGATGGCCGCCGACGTCCGCGCCCTCCTCGACCACCTCTCCATCGACTCCGCGCACCTCGCCGGCCACGACATCGGCGCGATGGTGGCCTACGCCTTCGCCGCGAACCACCCCGAGGCCACGCGACGCATCGCACTGCTCGACGTCTCGCACCCCGACGAGAGCTGGGCGCGGATGCCGCTGCTGCCCCGGTCCGACCTGTTCCATCTGTGGTGGTTCGCCTTCAACCAGGTGGAGGGCCTGCCCGAGCAGCTCCTGGAGGGCCGCTTCCACCTCCTGCTGGACCGGCTGTTCTCGGGCATGGCCGTCGACCAGGCCGCGATCGACGCCCGCTCGCGCGCGGTGTACGCCCGGGCGTACGACTCCCCGGACGCGATCCGCGCCGGGAACGCCTGGTACCGCGCCTTCGGCCAGGACATCGCCGACCTCGCCGGCTACGCCCCCGTGACCGCGCCGCTGCTCGCCCTCGGCGGCGAACACAGCAATTACGAGCAGCTGGTCGCCGCGGTCCCGGCACTCGGCACCGACACCCGGGTCGTCCGCGTCGACGGCGGCGGCCATTACCTGCCGGAGGAGCGGCCGGAGTTCGTGGCCGCCGAACTGACCCGTTTCTTCGGCTGACCGACCCGCCCGAAGCAGTCCCCGCCCTATTCGCCCGCCTGACCGAATTCCGCGAAAAGCCACCCCGTACGCTCGACGCCATGGACGTACTCATCAATGCCTTCGTCGGTCTTCACATCATCGGAATAGCCTCGCTCCTCGGAGGCTTCCTCACCCAGATGAAGGCGATGGGCGCGGGCACCGCCCGCTTCGTGCCGGCGATGCTGCACGGCGCGCTCACCATGCTCGTCACCGGCGTACTGCTGGTCGGCTTCCGCGAAATGGACGGGGGTTCCCTGAACCACGTCAAGATCGGCGTGAAGCTGGCGGTCCTCTTCGTGGTCCTCGCCCTCGTCTACGTCAAGCGCGACGAGGAACGCATCGAGAAGGCACTGTTCGGCGCGGTCGGCGGACTGACCGTGCTCAACATCTTTATCGCCGTTCTCTGGCACTGACGAGAAACGATCCACCACATCCGATCAGTTCGGGTCATCTCGTCATCCGCCCGTTACTTTCAGGTTTAGCGTCCTCCCCCAAGACCCAGCCGACAGGGGAAGGACGTGAGGCCCTCGTGGCCAGTCATCGAAAGCCCAGGCAGCGCCCGCTCTCCGGCGGAACGGTACGGACGACCGCCGCCACCCTGGCCCTCGCGGGCGCTGCCACCGCCACCGCCTTCGAAGGCACCTCCCAGGCCGACCCCCAGCCCACCCCCTCCCAGGTCAAGGCCGAGGTGGACCGGCTGTACGAGGAGGCCGAGGCGGCGACCGAGCGGTACAACGGGGCGAAGGAGAGGGCCGACGAGGCCGAGCGGGCACTGACCGGCCTGCGCGAGGAGACCGCCCGCAAGACCGACCAGCTCAACGCCGCGCGCAGCGCGCTGGGTTCGCTCGCCGCCGGCCAGTACCGCAGCGGCTCCCTCGGCACCGCCGTGCAGCTCGCGCTGGCCGCCGACCCGCAGGAGTACCTGTCCCAGGCCTCCTTCATCAGCCGCGCCCAGGAGCGCAACGCCGCCGGGATCAGCACCGTGCGCCGCCGCCTCGAAGAGGTGGGCAAGCTCCGCGAGAAGGCCGCCGGTCAGGTCGCCGACCTCCGCGCCCGGCAGGACGAACTCGCCGCGCGCAAGACGGAGATCGAGGGCAAGCTCGACACGGCCAAACAGCTGCTCGCCCGCCTCACCGCCGAGCAGCGGGCCGCGTACGAGGCCCAGTCGGCCGGCGCGTCCCCCGCCGGGCCGCACACCGCGACCCCGCCCCCGCCCTCCGACGGTTCGCGCGCGGCCCGCGCCGTGGCCTTCGCGTACGGGGCGATCGGGAAGCCGTACGTGTGGGGCGCGACGGGCCCGGGCTCCTTCGACTGCTCGGGCCTGACCCAGGCGGCCTGGCGCTCGGCCGGGGTCTCCCTCCCCCGCACCACCTACACCCAGATCAATGCCGGACAGCGGGTCTCGCGCGACCAACTGGCCCCCGGCGACCTGGTGTTCTTCTACTCCGGGGTGACCCACGTCGGGCTCTACATCGGCAACGGCCAGATGATCCACGCCCCGCGCCCCGGTTCCACGGTCCGCATCGCCCCGGTCGACTCGATGCCGTGGGCGGGCGCCTCCCGCCCCGCGTAGCCCCGCAGCCCCCGCAAGCCCGCGCGGCCCGCCCGGGGAAGCCGCTAGGGAGCCTTGACCACGCCGCTCAGCCAGCCGAAGGTCTGCGGCAACTGCTTGGACCACGCTTCGAGGTTGTGGCCGCCGACCACCTTCTCCGCGTGCACCACCGTCGGCGCCTTCGCCAGCCCCTTGAGGTCCATGCCGGACAGGTAGCCGTCCTGTTCGGCCCCCGACAGCCACAGCGAGACCGCCGGCGGCTTGGGCGCCGCCTGGAGCACGGCCTTGAGGTTGTGCGTGCGGCGCAGCTCCGGGTCCTGGGCGACCAGCGAGGAGGGCTCCTGGCCCGGGTCGTTGTAGCCGGAGAGGGAGACGGCCGCGCTGTAGCGGTCGGGGTGGGCGATCGCGAGCTTGGCCGCGCAGTAGGCGCCCGCCGAGTACCCGGCCACGCCCCAGTGCCTGGGGTCCTCCGAGGTCCGGAAGTTGTCGACGACCATCTTGCGGACGTCGACGCTGAACCAGCTGTCGGCGTTGACCTTGCCGGGGATGTTGGCGCAGCCGGTGTCGCCGTTGCCGACGAGCATGGCGCGCGGCGAGACGAGGATGAACGGCTGCACCTTGCCGCTCTTCATGAGCGGTTCGAGCACCTCGTGGGCGTGGAGCCCCTGGAACCAGGACTTGCCCGTACCGGGGATGCCGGGGATCAGCTCGACCACGGGGAACTTCTTGTCCTTGAAGGCCGGCTCGTCGTACTGCGGCGGCAGCCACACCATGACGTCGCCCTTGACGCCGGATATCTTCCCGTCGAGTTCGGTCTTCTTGACCCGCCCGCCGAGGCCCTCCACCGGCTGGAAGTCCTGGTGCACCTTCGGGGCCTGCTTGACCTCCTCGGCCTTCTTCCCGCCGAGCCCGTCCGGGCCGAGGTCGGGGGCGGCCTGGACGTACTTGCCGGTGCCGAACAGGTCGCCCCAGGAGGCGTAGAAGTTCTCCGCCCGGTTCACCGCGACGAACACCACGGCGACGGCGGTGACCTGGGCGAACACCACCATCAGCGCACGGGTCGCCACCCGCACGGCGGCGGGGCCGCGCACCTTGCTCCACAAGGCCAGCGGAAGGACGACGGCGATCGCGGTGAGCACGATCGCCGTCACGAAGAAGGGGGTCCCCGTCAGGCTCATCACGCCACCCAAGAGGGCGGCGCGAGGCGGTCCGGTTGCCCTCGCCGACTGCGTCGTGGATCACACCCCGGGGCCCGGCCCCGGGGTGTCACCGACGGTTCACCCGCAGGTCAGGCGTCAGACGAGGCGGCGCGCGGTGGCCCAGCGGGTCAGTTCGTGACGGTTGGACAGCTGGAGCTTCCTGAGCACCGCCGAGACGTGCGATTCGACCGTCTTCACCGAGATGAACAGCTGCTTGGCGATCTCCTTGTACGCGTACCCGCGCGCGATCAGCCGCAGCACCTCGCGCTCGCGCTGCGTCAGACGGTCCAGGTCCTCGTCGATCGGCGGGGCGTCCGTCGAGGCGAAGGCGTCGAGCACGAAGCCCGCCAGCCGCGGCGAGAACACCGCGTCCCCGTCCTGCACGCGGAAGACCGAGCTCACCAGTTCGGTGCCGGTGATGGTCTTGGTGACGTACCCGCGGGCGCCGCCGCGGATGACCCCGATGACGTCCTCGGCCGCGTCGGACACCGACAGCGCCAGGAAGCGCACCGGGTTCTCCGCCGCCGCCATCAGCGGGGCGCAGCGCCGCAGCACCTCGACCCCGCCGCCGCCGGGCAGGTGCACGTCGAGCAGGACCACCTCGGGGCGGGTGGCGGTGATGACGGTGACGGCCTGGTCGACGTCGGCCGCCTCGCCGACGACCTCGACCCCCGTCCGGTCGGTCTCGCCGATCTCCGCCTGTACGCCCGCGCGGAACATCCGGTGGTCGTCGACGAGTACCACCCGGACCCTGCGGGTCTCCTTCTCAGCGCTGTCCTCGGTCATGCCGCCTTCGCCGCCCTCTCCATCTCCAGCTCGACTTCCGTGCCGCCGTCGGGCGCGGACCGCAGCCGTGCGGTCCCGCCGTTGCGCTGCATCCGGCCGATGATCGATTCTCGTACGCCCATGCGGTCGTCCGGTACCGCGTCCATGTCGAAGCCCGGCCCCCGGTCCCGTACGGACACGAACACGGTCTGCCCCTCCACTTCGGCGTACACCTGTACCGGGCCGCCCTCGCCACCGTACTTGGCGGCGTTGACCATCGCCTCGCGCGCGGCCTGGATCTGTGCGCCGAGCTTCTCGTCGAGCGGGCAGTCGCCGACGACGACGACCTCGATGGGCACCCCGTGGTGGTCCTCCACCTCGGCGGCGGTCTTCTTCACGGCCTCCGCGAGGGTGGCCGGCTCCTCCGCCTCGTCCTTTCCGGTGCCCTCGGGCTTGTACAGCCAGTTCCGCAGCTCCCGCTCCTGGGCCCGGGCGAGACGGCGCACTTCGCCGACGTCCTCCGCGTTGCGCTGGATCAGGGTGAGGGTGTGCAGCACGGAGTCGTGGACGTGGGCGGCGACCTCGGCGCGTTCCTGGGCGCGGATGCGCATCAGGCGTTCCTCGGAGAGGTCCTGGGTCATGCGGATCAGCCAGGGCCCGGCGAGCAGGGCGACGCCGATGAGGACGGCGAGGGTGGCGGTGAGCACGTTGCCGAGCTGCGCGGCGGAGCCCCGTACGACGATGAAGACGGTCAGGCCCACGCCGACGAGGGCGACTCCGGCGAGGGCCCGGGCGACCTGGAACAGCCGGCCGCGACGCCCGGAGGCATCGCCCCAGTGGTCGCGCCGCGCGTTGTCGGCCTGCCGCCAGACGAGGACCACGCCCGCGCCGACGAGCAACGTCGGCCACACGTAGCGGCCGGAGGAGCCGCCGACCTGGAGCTTCGCGATGAAGATCCACACGCCGACGAAGAGGGCTATCAGCGCGAGGACCTGCCCCTTGTCGGGCCGGCGGAGGTGACGGCTGCCGTCGGTGAGGGTCTCGAAGAAGGACCGGTTCGCGGAGCGGCCGCCGACGCCGAGTGGTACGACGACCCAGAACGCGCCGTACAGCAGCACGCCGAGGCCGTCCCCGAACATGAACAGGCCGAGGAAGGCGAGGCGGACCCAGATCACGGGCAGGCCCAGGTGCCCGGCGAGACCGCGTGCGACTCCGCCGAGCATCCGGCCGTCGGCGCTGCGGTAGAGCTTGCGCGGCGGCGCCTCGTCGGTGTCGGGCACGGGGTGGGGAGCGGCGGCTACGGGCATGTCACCAAGGGTCACACGCGCGCGGGCGGCCGGGCATCAGGGCATCCCCCCATTCCGACCGGGGGGATATCAGGGTTGCGCCAGGGTTGGGCCGGATGCCCGGGGCGGTCCGGGCCCGTCACCATGGACGCATGACCGAAGTACACGACGCCCCTCCGGCCGGTGCCGGGGCTCCTCAGCCTCCCGACGCCCGGCCGCCCCTCCGTCGCAGCCGGCGCGACAAGGTCCTCGCGGGCGTGTGCGGCGGCCTGGGCCGGTACTTCGACCTGGATCCGGTGGTCTTCCGGATCGTCCTGGGCGTCCTCACCGTCACCGGGGGCGTCGGCCTGATCTTCTACGGCTTCGCGTGGCTGATGCTCCCGCAGGAGGGCGAGGAGGAGAGCGAGGCGAAGAAGCTGCTGACCGGCCGGGTCGAGGGCACCACGCTGGCGGCGCTGTTCGCGGCCCTGGTGGGCTGTGCGCTGTTCCTGTCGATGCTGGACAACGGCGGGCTCGCGGTCTTCTCGATCCTCGTGATCCTCGCACTGGGCGGTGCCTCGTACTGGTCGCAGCGGCGCCGGGCCCAGGCGCCGGAGGCCGAGACCCCTGCCGCGCACTCCCCGGCCCCGCCCGAGACGCAGGCCCCGCCGGTCCCCGGCAGCCCGTCGTGGTGGCGGGACCCGCTGGTCAAGGACGGCACCACCGGTCCCGTCGGGTCCACCGGGTACCTGTGGGGTCCCGCGGACGCCGAGGAGGCGGAGCCGGGCGGCGGCACGGTTCCGCGGTCGCCCGAGAAGCCCGCCCCGGAACCGGCCCGCCCGAGCGGCGGGATCGGCGGGCGGATCTTCGTACTGGCCCTGCTGGCGGGCATCGTCGGTGCCGCCTCCGTGTGGCGGGGCAGCACGCTGGGCCACGCCCTGGAGATCGGGCTCGCCGCGGCGCTGGCCGTCTTCGGCCTGGGCCTGGCGGTCAGCTCGGTCAAGGGCCGCACGGGCTTCGGCACCGTCCTGCTGGGTCTGGTGACGGCCGGGCTGCTGGCGGGCGCGTCGGCGCTGCCGCCCGAGATCGGCACCGACTTCGAGCAGGTGGAGTGGCGGCCCGCGTCCGTGGCCGACGTACGACCCGTGTACGAGGCGGGCACCGGGCTCGCCACCCTGGACCTGAGCCGGTTGGACGTCCCGAAGGGCACCACCGTCTCGGTCCGCGCGTCCCTCGACGCGGGGCGGCTGAAGGTGATCGTGCCCCGGGAGGTCACCGCGCGGACCGACGTGTCGGTCAAGCTCGGCGACATCCACATGCCCGGGGAGACGAGCCAGGACGTACGCATCAAGAGCGGCGGCGAAACCCAGACGCAGACGCTCGCACCCACCGCCGGCGCCCAGGCCGGCGGGACGATCGATCTGCACCTGCACGCGGGTGTCGGACAGGTGGAGGTGGCCCGTGCCGCGTCATGAGTTCCAGCCCGGACGGCTCCTCGCGGGGATCGTGCTGCTGACCGCGGGAGTGATGTACCTGCTCGACGCGGCGGGCGAGGCCGACGTGCCGTGGTTCCTGGTCGTCCCCATGGCCTTCGGCGGGCTCTGCCTCGCCGCCCTCGTGGGGATGGTGACCTACGCCGTGCGCAGGGACCGGCGCGACCGGATCACGGAGTCCAGCGACAGGTAGGGCGCCCCGGCGAGGATCAGCGGGGTCCAGGCCATCAGGTAGATCAGGTCGTTGCCGTAGTAGTACGGGGTCACCGCCCACGACACCGTCAGCCACAGGCTGAGCGAGATCAGCGCTCCGCCGGCGGCGGCGATCCTGGTCAGCAGGCCGGCCAGCACCCCGAGGCCGACGAGCAGCTCCCCCACGGCGATGGCCACGGCGAAGGCGACGGGGGCGTTCAGCGCCATGTCCACCATGGCGGGGATCGCGGCGGTGTCGCGCACCCCGTGCATCAGGTCGCCGATGGATCCCGTGCCGGTGGCGGACAGGAAGGCGGAGTCGGTCAGCTTGTCGAGCCCCGCGTAGACGAAGGTCACCCCGAGGAAGATCCGCAGGGGCAGCAGGGCGTGGCGGGAGGCGAGGGGGGCGAAACGCAGCCCCTCCGCTCTGGACGGGGCGTCAATTCCGGTTGTGGTCACCCGTCATGTCTACCCCGATCATTCGGCCACGTCGATGACGCAGCGGTTGGATTCCACTCCTGCGGCCGTGATGACCTGGATGTCGATCCGGCCCGGCTCCACTTCGGCGGGCACCGGTACGGTCAGCACCGCGTCGGAGGGATTGGTGAACCCGCCCGCCACGGGAACCAGCGGCACGTGCACGTGGATCGCGCCGATCCGCACCACGAGCCGGGCCAGCATCTCCGGCGTCTGCGCTCCGGGCGGCACGAATCCCACCCCCCGGATCTCGATGTCGTCCCCGGGGCGGACCGCCGCGTCCAGGTCCCCGGGCTCGCGTCTGCGGACCACCGACAGGACGAGGGGGCGGCTGCCCTCCGCGTACTTCGCCGCCAGGTACACCGCGGCCGACAGCGCCACCAGCAGCGCCAGCGCCCACGGCAGTTGCGGGAGCCGTTCGGGGAAGCGGGCCAGGGACACCGCCGCGTAGGCCAGCACGACCGTGGAGACCAGCACGTACTGCGCGTCCGGGAAGCTCCCGCGGCCCGCGTCGTCCGTCAGCAGGTCCACCCCGCGCGGCCGGTCCGCGGGGAGCTTCTGCAGCCGTTGGCCCATGATCCGTACGGACACCACCCGGCGCACCAGCACCGCCACCGCCGAGGTCAGCGACACCACCGCCAGCAGCGGCAGCGCCCGGTCCAGCGCGAGCCCCGCATAGAGTGCCTGGCGCTCCGGGCCCGGCGAGGAGGCCGCGAGCCGGAGCGCGGGCAACAGGGTCGCGAAGGCCGTCAGCACGACCCAGGCGCTCGCCGCCGCCTTCGAGGTGGACAGCCGGTTGTCCTCGCCGACCAGCGGGGCCAGCAGCCCGCCGCGCACCGACTGGGCGCGTGCCGCGACCGTGAGCAGCCCGGCGAGCACCAGGGCGGCCAGGAGTCCGGCGGTGCGGGCGGTGGACCAGCCGGTGCCGAGCGCGGTGCCGACCTGGACCACCAGCAGGACCCCGGCGGCGATCCACACGGCGAGGACGGCCCGCCGGGAGAACAGGTACAGCCAGGAGTTCCCGGCCTCCCGGCCCCGGTCCGCCGCGGCGCGGGCCGACAGGGTCAGCTCGTCGGAGACCCACTGGCGGGAGGCTCCGAGGGAGTGCGCCACGGCGGCCGGCACCCCGTGGCCGGAGGCGAACTCGTCGCGCTTCTCCAGGAACGCGGCGACCGCGCGGCGGTGACCCTCACGTGCGCACTCGTCGCAGGCACAGGCGGCCGTGTGGGCAACCCCGCGGGACATCTCGGACATCTCTTGGACAGCCACGTGCGTGCCGCCTCTCTGAACTACGGTGCAATGCCAGCGAATTGTGCACCACTGGGGCAGTGTTCCGGATTGCGCACGATGTCAGAGCAGGTGATTAACGGTTCATGATGTTGACGCCACCGCTTCCCTGAGGGGTTGGTAGCTCACCCAGGCGGCCAGATCGGACCCGAACCGCTCGCGCGTCGCGACCGCCGCGCGGTGGTCGACGGGCACCGGCTTCCCGGCGGCCCGGGCGGTCAGCTGCACCTGCGCCGCCCGCTCCGCCTCGATGAACCACCAGACCGCCGCGTCCACCGAGTCCCCGACCGTCAGCAGCCCCCGGTTGCGCAGGATCAGCGCCTTGTACGGGCCCAGGGCCTGCGCGATCCGGCCCGGCTCCTCCACCCCGGTGAACTCGTCCAGCAGCGCGTGGTCCTCGTAGAAGGCACAGGCCTCCTCGGTGATCGGGGCCAGCAGTTCGCCCAGCGCCGCGAGAGCGCGGCCGTACGGGGCCCGCACGCGCACCACGGCCACGGCGCCGGGGCGCGCGCGGTGGACGGCGGCGTGCACGGCGAAGGCAAGCTCGTTGACCCGGCGCCCGCCCTGGAGGACCCGCCCGTCCCCGTCGACCAGCAGCAGGTCGTCGGCGGTGAGGCCGGCGAAGGCCCGCCCGAAGGGATTCACCCAGTAGCAGTCGTCGAACTCCGGGTCCCGGGCGGTGATCTGCCCGCCGATCCCGCCCCCGTGGCCTAGCCGCGCCAGCAGCCGCAGCGCCTCGGCGAGCCGTTCCTTGCGGTGCGCGCGCTCCTCGTCGGCCGTGGCGAACCGGGGCGGCATCTCGTAGGCGAGCCGCTCCAGGGGCACGGGTACGGGCTGGTCCTGCATGGGCGCTCCTTCGACGGCTCGACTCGCGGCGCAAGGTACCCGCGGCGGGCGAAGGAGACCAGAGCCGCGGCCCGGCCGGGAAACGACGGCGCCGCCGCTCAGCCGGGCTGAACGGCGGCGCCGTCGTACGGGGCGGGGGCCCCTACTCCCACTCGATGGTGCCCGGGGGCTTGCTCGTGCAGTCGAGGACCACGCGGTTGACCTCCGGCACCTCGTTGGTGATGCGGGTGGAGATCCGGGCGAGCACCTCGTACGGCATGCGCGTCCAGTCCGCGGTCATCGCATCCTCGGAGGAGACGGGGCGCAGGACGATCGGGTGACCGTAGGTACGGCCGTCGCCCTGCACGCCGACGCTGCGGACATCGGCCAGCAGCACGACCGGACACTGCCAGATCTCGCGGTCCAGGCCGGCCGCGGTCAGCTCGTGGCGGGCGATGGCGTCGGCCTCGCGCAGCAGGTCCAGGCGCTCCTTGGTGACCTCGCCGACGATGCGGATGCCGAGGCCGGGGCCGGGGAAGGGCTGGCGCTGGACGATCTCGTCGGGCAGGCCGAGCTCCTGGCCGACCATCCGGACCTCGTCCTTGAACAGCTGGCGCAGCGGCTCGACGAGCTCGAACTCGATGTCGTCGGGGAGGCCGCCCACGTTGTGGTGGGACTTGATGTTCGCGGTGCCGGTGCCGCCGCCGGACTCGACGACGTCCGGGTACAGGGTGCCCTGGACCAGGAAGGCCACCGCCGGGCCGTCCTCCTGGAGGATCTCCAGCTGGGCCTGCTCGAAGACGCGGATGAACTCGCGGCCGATGATCTTGCGCTTGGTCTCCGGGTCGGAGACGCCGGCGAGCGCGTTCAGGAAGCGCTCCTGCGCGTCGACGACCTTCAGCTGCACGCCCGTGGCGGCGACGAAGTCCTTCTCGACCTGCTCGGTCTCACCCTTGCGCATCAGACCGTGGTCGACGTAGACGCAGGTCAGCTGCGAGCCGATGGCCTTCTGGACGAGGGCCGCGGCGACCGCGGAGTCCACGCCGCCGGAGAGGCCGCAGATGGCGCGCTTGTCGCCGACCTGCGCCTTGATGGCCGCGATCTGCTCCTCGACGATGTTGCCGGTGGTCCAGCTGGGCTCCAGGCCGGCGCCGCGGTAGAGGAAGTGCTCCAGGACCTGCTGGCCGTGCGTGGAGTGCATCACCTCGGGGTGGTACTGCACGCCGTACAGCTTCTTCTCGTCGTTCTCGAAGGCCGCGACGGGGACGACGTTCGTGGACGCGGTGACGGTGAAGCCCTCGGGGGCGGCGGAGCAGGCGTCGCCGTGGGACATCCACACCGACTGGTTCTCCGGGGTGCCCTCGAAGAGGGTGGAGCCTGCCTTGGAGACGGCCAGCGGGGTGCGGCCGTACTCGCGGGCGCCCGTGTTGTCGACCTTCCCGCCCAGGGTGGTCGCCATCAGCTGGAAGCCGTAGCACATGCCGAAGACGGGGATCCCGGCCTCGAAGATCGCGCGGTCGAGCTGCGGCGCGCCCTCTTCGTACACGGAGGACGGGCCGCCGGAGAGGATGATCGCCTTGGGGTTCTTGGCCAGCATCTCGTCGACGGGCATCGAACTCGGCACGATCTCGCTGTAGACCCGTGCCTCGCGGACGCGGCGGGCGATGAGCTGGGCGTACTGGGCGCCGAAGTCGACGACGAGAACCGTGTCCGGGGCGCTGTCGTGGGCGGCGGAGGGTGCTTCTGGCACGGGGCGGCCTTCCGGCGGAAGAGGTGGTTGTATTTGTCGATTCTAACGGGGGACGTAACCTCCTCTTCGTCTCACCATCCGAGTCAGAGGCCACGGCAGCGCCCCATGGCCGGCCCGGCGGCACGGCAGGCACCGACGGTGAGCACGTCCGACTGCCGGTAAGCCGGCTTTCAGGGCAGGAGCCCGGAGGCAGTGCGGTCGGTCACTCGTTCGTGTGGGCCGTCGGGCTTTCGGAGAAAACTACGGGCTGCAGCCCTACGTTGGCGGCATGGGGAGAGTGGGGGAGGCCGGGTACGCCCGGTACACCTACCGACTGCGCGTGTCGCCCACCGCCTTGTCGGCTCTGCTGATGGAGTGGGACCGGTGTCGCTGGGTGTGGAACCAGTGCGTGGCCGAATCGCGGGCCGCGCACAGGGCCGGGAAGAAGTGCGGACCGGCAGCGCTGGACAAGTTGCTGACCGGCTGGCGCGGCAAGCACGAGTGGCTGCGCCAGGGTGGCAGTGTGCCGCAACAACAGACCATCCGGGACTTCGCCAAGGCGCGCGCCAAGGCAGTGAAGGACATCAAGGCCCGGTTGCCGGTGCGACAGCGCGCAGGGATGCCCCTCTTCAAAAAAGAGACCGAGCGGACCCGACGCTCAACTACACCCGGAACGGCTTCCGGGTGAGGAATGGACGCCTGCACCTGGCGGGCGGTGTAGAGCTTCCGGTGGTGTGGTCGCGCCGGCTGCCCTGATCGCCCTCCAGTGTCCGCATCTACCGTGACGGCCTCGGCCACTGGTACGCGTCCTTCGTCGTCCAAGCAGAGGTCAGGGCACTGCCTCAGACCGGTGCGGTGATCGGTATCGACTGGGGTGTGAAGGAGACCGCAACCACGACCAGCGACTCTCATGATCTCCCTTACGCCGGATACGGGAAGAAGGCTGCAGGGAAACTGGCCGGCTACCAGCGGATGATGGCCCGCCGGAGACCGAAGCGAGGGCAGGCCCCCTCCAAGGGCTACCGCAAGGCGAAGTGGCAGGCCGCGAAAGCACACAAGAAGATCGCCCGCCAGCGCCAGGACACCGCCCGCAAGTGGGCCAAGAAGGTCGTGGAGGACTTCGACCAGCTCGCGGTGGAGGACTTCCGACCGAAGTTCCTCGCCAAGTCGACCATGGCCCGCAAGGCGGCGGACGCCGCGATCTCGGCCACCAAGCGCGAGCTGATCAACATGGCCCGCAAGCACGGCCGGGCCCTCCGGCTCGTGCACCCGGCACACACCACCAGGGACTGCGGACAGTGCGGAGCGAGAACCAAGCACGCACTTCCGCTGTCGGAACGCACATACACGTGCACCGCGTGCGGAGCCGTCTCCCCTCGGGACAAGAACTCCGCACTCGTGATGCTCGTCCGGGCTGGTCTCACCCCGGCTACCGCCGATCGTGGAAGACCCGACGGACCGCCGGTCCGTCGGGCAGCGTGAGGTAGGAATCCCCTCGTTCGCGAAGGGGAGGATCTCAACATCCGAACCTGCTTGGCCCGGAGGCGCACGAAAGGCAATAATCCCTTCCGTGCGCAAGCAGCTGAGCTTCCTCTTTACCTATGGCACCGGCCGGTCCGGTCGCCATGGGTCATCGTGATGCTCGCCTGAGCCACTGACTTCCCAGAGCGCCCCGGTCCGACAGGACCGGGGCGCTCTGCGCTTCTCCGGACCTGCGGGCCACACCCGACAGGAGAGAAGACCATGACCACGATCACCACCACGCCCGAGCAGCTGATCGCCGACTCCCGTGTCCGCATCGACGCGATCGACGACCGGATCATCGGTCTGATCCAGGAGCGGATGGCCGTCTCGACGGTGATCCAGGACGCCCGGATCTCCTCCGGCGGCCGGCGCGTGCACCTGTCACGCGAGATGGAGGTGCTCTCCCATTGGAGCGACGCCCTCGGCAAGCCCGGCACCGCCCTCGCCATGACGCTGCTGGAGCTGTGCCGCGGCCGGGTGTGACGGCGGGCGACGGGCGACGGGCGCCGACGCCCGTTCTTCACCCGTCCGGACCGTGACGGCCCCCGGGGGACCTCGTTGGTGAGGTTGTCCGCACCGGCCAGGTGCGGGACCGCGACACCACGCGTGGCTCCGCCGGAGCGATGAGACGGGCGCCCCGTGGAGCGCCCGTCATGGGACCTCGCTCCTTCGTGTGACCGGGCGGCAGGGGACAGCAGCCCGGTCACCCCACAAAAGACGGCCGGTTCGGGGGACGCCCCGGACCGGCCGTTCTTTCGTTTCCGCCGCCGCGCGCTTCACCACGTGATGGACGCCACAGCCCGGCAGGACGGATTCCGGTACAACCATCCGTGCTGACCACCTGTCACTCATGTACCGCGGTGGTTACCGCGCTCGGAGGGGGAGCGCGGTACCCGCCCGGCCATCCGGTTGTCGCCTGTGTCGGCCGTCACAGGACAAAGGGCGCAACTGTGCGGGGAGTTGGCCGGTCTGGCACCCCATGAAGAAGAAGTTGACCTTGCTGGCGGCAGCCGCCCTGATCCCGCTCGGCCTGGCCGCACCGGCCGGCGCGGCGGACCCCGTGTACCCCCTCGGGAGCTACCCCGCGTCCGTGTCCCTGCCCCCGGTGACGGAGTCGGGGGAGGTGATGGGCAGCCTGCTCACCGTGGGCTACTTCAGCAGCCCCTCTTGGCAGGGCAAGCCCGTCACCTTCACGATCGACACGAGCGAGATCGCCGCCTTCGCCTCCGTGGAAAACGAGAAGTGCACCTCCGCGGCGACCACCCTCACCTGTGTCACGCCGGAGTCCAACCTCGATCTGAAGCTCACGGCCCGCAAGGGCTCCAAGGTGGGCGACCTGGGCGAGCTGGCCGTCACCGCGAAGACCGAGGGCGCCACCTTCACCCCGTACAAGGTCCCCGTCCAGGTCGGCGGGCCCAAGCTCGCCCTGGACGCGCAGGCGCGCATGCCGGCCATCAAGGCGATCGGCGACCAGGGCAGGATCCCGCTCTCGTTCAAGAACACCGGCCGGATCGCGACGGACGGCGCCGTCGTCCGGATGCACGTCCGCCGGGGCACCGACCTCCTGGAGAAGTACGACAACTGCACGTACGGACCCGCCGAAACCCAGAACCTCGGCAAGGGCGTCACCCTGATCACCTGCACCTTCGAGGGCCCCATCGAGGGCGGCAAGGCCTACGAGCCGGCCGAGCCCCTCACCGTGAAGGCCAACGGGCGGGCCATGAACGAGCGCCTGGACCTCCAGGTCTTCCGGGTGAACGAAGCGCCGAAGGCCCCCCAGGGACACACCCGGCCGAACACCGGCAAGAAGCTGACGCTCAAGCCGCGCACCGCCCCCGGGGGCGTCTACGAAGACCCGTCCTGGGACTCCCAGTGGTCCGTCCCGAACACCGCCGACTTCGCCGCCATCGGCGCCACCGCCACGGCGAAGGCCGGTGACACGGTCAAGCTGGACGTCGGCTTCCACAACCGCGGCCCGGCAGCGGTCACCATGGACCTCCGCGAGTCGGCCGTCTCGGGCGACGTCAGGATGCCGCCCGGAACGACCGTCACCAAGGTTCCCGAGGGTTGCACCGAGAAGTACCAGAACAACAAGGAGTACTTCTGCAGCGGCGGGATCTCGATGCTGGAGGACGAGAAGGTCCTCCGCACCTTCGAGCTGCGGGTCGACGAGGTCATCCCTGACGCCAAGGGCTCCATCAAGGTGGGCTCGAACCAGGGCGGCACCCAACCCGAGAAGTGGGACCCGGACCACTCGAACAACAAGGCCGCCATCGTCCTGAACCCCAAGAACACCAGCCCGTCCCCGTCGCCCACCGCGACGACGTCGGCCACGCCGACCGGCACGGCCACCCCGAGCGGCACGGCCACGCCGACGGCCTCCGCCTCCGCCTCGGCCACCGCGGCCTCCGGCGGTCTGGCCTCCACCGGCAGCTCCGCGCTGGCGACCGCCGTCGGGGCGGCCGCCGTCCTCGCCGCGGGCACCGTGCTGTTCGTCGTGTTCCGGCGCCGCCGCGGCAACCACGCGTAACGGCGCCGGTCGTCTCAGAGGTCCCGCTTCGGCGGGACCTCCGGGACCGCCAGGAACGGCAGCCGCAGTGCGCCGAAGGCCTCCTTCGGGACCGCCGGGCGCACCGGCTCGACCGCGGCGAGGCGTACGTAGTCCGCGCCCTGTTCGGGGCGCCGGTCCCGCTCCCCGTTGTTCGGCCAGTACGACATCGCCCGTTCCGCCTGCGCGGTGATCGTGAGCGACGGGTTGACCCCGAGGTTCGCGGAGACGGCCGCGCCGTCCACCACGGAGATGCCCGGGTGCCCGTAGAGCCGGTGGTACGGGTCCACCACGCCCTCCTCGGCGGAGGCGCCGATCGGGCAGCCGCCGAGGAAGTGCGCGGTCAGCGGGGTCCCCATCAGCTCGCCGATGTTGCTGCCGGGGAAGCCGTTGATCTCCTCGGCGAGCAGGGTCGCGGCCTGCGTGGCCTCCGCGATCTGCACCGGGTTCGGGGCACCGTGCCCCTGCCGGGCGGTGAGCAGCCCCTTCCCGATGCCACGGGGCTTGCGGTAGGTGGTCAGGGAGTTGTCGAGCGACTGCATGACCAGGCCGATGATGGTCCGCTCCGACCAGCGCCGGTTGGACAGGGAACGCGCCAGTTGCACGGGGTGGCGGGCGGTGCGGGCGAACCAGGCGCGGACCCGGTGCTTGGCGTAGGGGACCTGGAGGACGGTCATGAACCCCATCGCGTTGGAGCCCTTGCCGTAGCGGACGGGCTCGATGTGCGTATCGGCGTTGGGGTGCACGGACGAGGTGATCGCCACGCCGCGGGTGAAGTCGGCGCGCCGCTCGTTCCCGTGCCGCCTGCGGTAGCGGCGGTCGTCGGTCTGCGCGCCGACCAGGCCCTCGGAGTTGGTGCGGGTCAGGTCGCCGAGCCGGTCCGAGAGGTGCGGCAGCTCGCCGCGGTCCTTCATCGTGTGCAGCAGGGTCTGGGTGCCGTAGGTGCCGGCCGCGACGACCACGTACCGGGCGCGCAGCACGCTCGCCCTTCCCTTGCGCCGGCCGTCGGTGGGGACGGTGCGGACGCGGTAGCCGCCTTCCGGGTGGTCGGAGAGCGCGGTGACCGTCGTCATGGGGTGGATGACGGCGCCGGCGCGTTCGGCGAGGTGCAGGTAGTTCTCGTTCAGGGTGTTCTTCGCGCCGTGCCGGCAGCCGGTCATGCACTCGCCGCATTCGGTGCAGGCCTTGCGGGAGGGGCCGGCGCCGCCGAAGTAGGGGTCGGCGACCTCGTCCCCGGGGCGGACCTTCCGCTGTCCTTCGGCGTCGTCGCCGTCGCCGAAGAAGACGCCGACGGGCGCCATGTGGAAGGAGTCCCCGACGCCCATCTTCTCGGCGGCCGCCTTGAGGTGGACGTCGGAGGGGGTCGTCGTCGGGTTCAGCCGCACCCCGAGCATCCGCTTGGCCTGGTCGTAGTACGGGGCGAGTTCCTCGCGCCAGTCGGTGATGGACGCCCACTGGCGGTCCTCGAAGAAGGCCGTGGGCGGCACATAGAGGGTGTTGGCGTAGTTGAGCGAGCCACCGCCCACACCGGCGCCCGCGAGCACCATCACGTTGCCGAGCAGGTGGATGCGCTGGATCCCGTACAGCCCGAGGGCCGGGGCCCACAGGTAGTTGCGCAGGTCCCAGCTGTTCCTGGGCAGGCTCTCGCGGGTGAAGCGGCGTCCTGCCTCCAGGACGCCGACGCGGTAGCCCTTCTCGGTGAGGCGCAGTGCCGAGACCGACCCCCCGAAGCCCGATCCGATGACGATGACGTCGTAGTCGTACGACTCAGATTCAGACACGGTGCTGCTCCTTGGCCGAGTCGGATTCAGCGGAACCGGAGGGACTTCATGACCTTGAGGCTGCGGGTCATGAACGCCGCGTACTTCTCGTCGTCCATGCCCAGCGAGGGCGCCATGGGGAGCAGTCGCTGGTGGGCGACGGTCTGGGCCTCGGTGTACTTGAGGATGCCCTCGGAGCCGTGGCGGCGGCCGAGGCCGGAGTCCTTCATGCCGCCCATGGGCGCCTGCGCGCTGCCGTAGGCGGGGGCGTAGCCCTCGTTGATGTTGACGGTGCCGGTGCGCAGGCGGGCGGCGACGGCGTGGCCCCGGCGGGAGTCCTTGGTCCACACGCTGGAGTTGAGGCCGTAGGCGGTGGCGTTGGCCTCGGCGATGGCCTGGTCCTCGTCGGTGAACCGGTAGATCGAGACGACCGGGCCGAAGGTCTCCTCGCCGCAGACCGCCATGGGCGCCTCGACGCCGTCGAGGATGGTGGGCTCGTAGAAGAGCGGGCCGATGTCGGGGCGGGCGGTGCCGCCGGCGACGAGGGTGGCGCCCTTGGCGACGGCCTCGTCCACGTGCCGCGTCACGGTCTCCAGCTGGCGCTCGCCGACCAGGGAGCCCATGTCGGCGCCGTAGGCGAGGGAGGCGCCGAGTCGCATGGCCTTGGTACGGGCGGCGAACCGCTCGACGAAGGCATCGGCGATGGAGGCGTGGACGTAGAGCCGCTCGATGGAGATGCACAGCTGGCCGGCGGAGGAGAAGCAGGCGCGGACGGCGCCCGCGGCGGCCTTCTCGATGTCGGCGTCGGCGAGGACGAGCATGGCGTTCTTGCCGCCGAGTTCGAGGGAGACCCCGACGAGGCGGTCGGCGGCGCCCCGGGCGACCTCGCGGCCGGTACGGGTGGAGCCGGTGAAGGAGACGTAGTCCGCGTGCCGGACTACCTCGGGGCCGACGACGGGGCCCTCGCCGAGCACGATCTGGAAGACCTCGGCGGGCAGCCCGGCCTCGATCAGCAGGTCGCGGGCCCACAGGGCGGTCAGCGCGGTCTCGGTGTCGGGCTTCATGACGAGCGCGTTGCCCGCGACGAAGGCGGGCAGGGCGTCGCCGACCGACAGTTCGAGCGGGTAGTTCCAGGGGGCGATCTGGCCGACGACCCCGCGCGGCTGGCGCAGCTCGGTGACCTTGGTCAGGGTGGGCATGGCACCCGTGTGGCCCTTGGGGCGCAGGTAGGCGGGGGCCTTGCGGCCGTAGTGGCGGGCGGCGACGGCGACCGCCTGGACCTCTTCGTGGGCGTGCAGGCGGGCCTTGCCGGTCTCCAGCTGGATGAGGTCGAGGACCTCGGCCTGCCGGGCCAGCACCAGGTCGTGGAAGCGCAGCAGTACGGCGGCCCGCTTGCGCGCGGGGACGGCGGCCCAGGCGGGCTGCGCGGCGCGGGCCCGCTCGAAGGCCGTGGCCACGTCCTCGGGGGTGGCCTCGGGCAGCTCCGCGAGCCGGTCCCCGGTGAAGGGGGTGTGGTTGGCGGTGCGGCCGGAGCCGATCACTCCGCGGGTCAGCCGGGCGACCAGGTCGGCGGTGACCACGTCGGCGGCGGTCCGCGCGCCGGCCGGGGCCGGGGCCACCGGGTTGGTGGGCTGCGGTGCGGTGCGGAGGGGGGCGGCGGGGGCCTGCGAATCCGTCATGGCGGTGAGCGTATTGCGCCCGCGAGCCTTTGGGTACCCGTGGGTAACCGGATTTTGCCATTTCCGCCAGTGATTGCTGGCGGAATGAGCCGATCGACGCGGCCCGCCGCCGCTACTGCGCCTTCTCGGGCGGCTTCCAGCCGCTGAGCACCGTGTCGAACTGTTGCTGGGTGGTCTTCCAGTCCCCGGCGGGGCCCGAGATGTAGATCGCGTACTCGGTCTCGTTAGGGGCGATGTACATCTGCTCGCGGGCGCGGCGCGGTCCGGCCTGCGTCCCCTTCTCGGTCCACGTGAAGTCCCAGATCGCGGCCCGGGTGGTGTCGCGGAAGGTGTTCTGGTTGAGCTTCACCCGCTTGTAGTCCGTCCGCTTCGCCACCCACTTCTCCAGGTCGAGCAGGTGCGCGTACGGGGTGTCGTAGTCCGGGGTGGGGTCGATGGCGATCCGGATGAAGTGCTTGCCGTTGTCCGGGGTGTAGTCGATCTGGTTCCCGTCCATCTGGCGCGTCCAGCCGTTCGGGACGTAGAGCCGGAAGCCCTCCGGGTCGACGACCTCGCTCCAGCCGGCGGGCACGGTCGTCGTGTTCCCGCTCGCCGCGTCATCGGCCTTCCCGTCGTCGGCCTTCGCGTCGAGGGAGCTCGTGTTCTTGTCGGAACCGCCGCCGCTGTCCGAGGTCAGCTTGAGCACGCCGAACACGCCGCCGCCGCCGATCAGCGCCGCCACCAGGGCGATCACCGCGGCCCGCTTGAGCCAGCCGCCCGCCGGCCCCTCGGGAGCGGGCACGGGTGCCGCCGCGGGAGCCGGCTGCTCCGGCAGCGCGGCCGTCTGGGCGGGCTCAGCGGGCGCGGGCGGCTCCTCGGCCCGGTCCTGCGCCGGAGCGAGCTCCTCCGGGGTCACCGCGCGGGTCGGGACGTACGCCTGCGCCGCCTTCGGTTCGCGGCCCTCCATCGCCTCCAGCAGCATCCGCTCGGCCTCCTCCGCCGAGGGCCGGTCCGCCGGGTCCTTCCGCAACAGGGCCGTGATGATCGGAGCCAGGGCGCCGGACTGGCGCAGCGCGGGCGGCTCGTCGTTGACGACGGCCTGGAGGCTGGAGATCGGCGACGTGCGGCGGAACGGCGAGCGGGCCTCGACCGCCGTGTAGAGCGTGGCGCCCAGCGACCACAGGTCGGAGGCCGTGCCGGGGGTCCCGCCGGTGACCCGCTCGGGGGCCAGGTAGTCGATGGAGCCGACGATCTCGCCGGTGCGCGTGATGGAGGAGTCGCCCTCGATCGCCGCGATCCCGAAGTCCGTGAGCAGCACCCGGCCGTCCTTGGCCAGCAGCACGTTGCCCGGCTTCACGTCCCGGTGCAGTACGCCGACCGCGTGCGCGGCGCGCAGCGCGCCCAGCACGTGCAGGCCGATCCTGGCCGCCTCGCGGGGCTCGATCCGCCCGGCCGCCTTGGCCGCGTCCGCGAGGGACGGGCCGTCGATGTACTCCATGACGATCCAGGGCCGGTCGTCGTGTTCCAGCACGTCGTGGACGGTGACGACCGCGGGATGCTGGATCCGGGCCGCGGCCCGGGCCTCCTTCTGCGTACGGGCGTGCATGACGTCCCGGTCGGCCTGGGCGACGTACAGACCCGCCGTCAGTTCCTTGACGGCGACGGTCCTGTGCAGCAGCTCGTCATGCGCGCGCCACACCTTGCCCATGCCGCCGCGGCCGATGGGCTCGACGAGCCGGTACCGGCCCGCGAGCACGGTGCCCCCACCTGTCTGCTGTTCCACGAAATCCCGCCGCTCTTCACACTTCAGGCCGCCAGATTACGGAGCCCACGGGTGCTGCCGGTACCGCACGGGGCCGGAAAGGCAGCACTGTGACGCAATCGCCGTACTGATCAGTCGTCAGTACGCTCTCAGCCACCGGACTTGTAACTCGCCGTGGCCTTCTCAAATACCTCGGTGACCTTGCCTTGCTCGTCCTCCGGCCCCGTGACCATGACGACGTGGTAGCTGCCCGCGAGGGCGACGACGAAGTTGCGCGCGAAGACGTTGCGGCCGGTGCCGTCGATCCACGTGTAGCGGCCGGTGGCGCGGAGTTGGCGGCCGACCGTCGTGGTCTTCACGTCGCCGACGGAGGACCAGGTGGAGGTGCGGTACGGGGTCAACTCCTGCTCCTTGTCCTTCTGGTAGGCGGCGGGGTCGGGGTTGCCCTCGACCTTGTCGCGACCGGGGACGACCGTCAGCACGAACTGCCCGCTCACGTACCGGACCTGACCGGCCTCGTTGACGCTGCGGCGCTCCCAGCCCTCCGGCACGGCGATCTCGAAGTGCTCGGGGTCCTGCTGGAGGGCGTAGCCGGGCGGCGCCGTCCCTTCCGGGGCGGGCGCGGTCGCGGTCGACTGGGGCGCCGGCTTGGACTCGGGGGTCCCGGTGGGCACCTGGGAGGGGCTCTGGCCCTGCTTCGAGGGTGTCGGCGCGGCGTCCTGCCTTCCCCCGCCGTCCGCCGCCCGGGGCATGAACAGCATCGCGTACGCCACGCCTGCGGCGAGCAGGACGAGGATCCCGAGGAGCAGGGTCCGGCCGAGGGAGCGGGGCCCCCGGGTGCGCGGGGCGGACGGATTGCGGTGCCGCCCGTGCATTTCGCCCCGGCGGCGTACGACGGGCAGGCGCGCGGGATCCGGCTCCGCCATCGGAAGCATGGCGAAGCCGGCCTCCGACTCCGGCTCGGGAGCCGACCGTACGAGGGAACGCAGCCAGCCCCGCAGCTCCTCGAAGTCGGGCCGCTCGGTGGGGTCCTGGCGCAGCAGCGACTCCACGACCGGGCGCAGCGCGCCGCATTCCTCGGCGTAGGCGGGAGGTTCGGCGCAGACGAGCTCGACGAGCTCGGCCGCGCTGTCCTCCGGGTACGGGGCGTGGCCCTGCACGGCGCGGAACAGCAGCGCGCCGAGCGCCCAGAGGTCGGTGGCGGGCCCGACGGGAGCGGCCAGCTGCCACGGCCCGGACACGCTGCGGGCCTGCTCGGGAGCCCACCGCTCGGTGACGGCGCCGACGACGGCCATCCGCGTCTGGCGCGCCCGCTCGGCATCCAGCCGACTCGGCTGCGGCGCCGCGTATCCGCCCCGGATCCCCGCTCCTTGGCCGGCGTCCTGCTGCGCGGGTCCCTGGTGGGCAGGTCCCTGCCGGGCGGGCAGCCGTCCACCGGCCCCGGAGGGGCCCTGCGCGGGGCCGGGTCCCTGCGGCCCGGGCAGCCGACCGCCGGCGGGCCCTTGGCCGGCCGGCTGCACGGGCACCCGTCCGGCACCGGGCCGGGGGTGACCGTAGCCGGGGGCGCCCGGCCCGCCGTGCGGCGCGATGCCGCCCTCGGGAGCGGAGGTCTCCGCCTGCCGGTACCCCTGCGGCAGAGCGAGCCGCGCGGGCGAACCGGGCCGCGCCGGGTCCCCCTGCGGCTGCCGCCAGGCCTCCTCCCGCGGCAGCGGGACGGGCTGTGCGGGGGCGCCCTGCGGGGAGTGCCCCTGTCCGGATCCCGCCTGTGCGGGCAGCTCCGGCCGGGTCACGTCCGCCCCCGGCGTCGTCCCGGCCGGGGGGAGGGCCTGGCGGCGGGGGGTCGCGCCGTGCCAGGAGGCGGTGGCGCCGGACTGCGGGCCGCCGTACGGGTACGAGTACCCCTCAGGGAGGTTCGACCCCTCGGGCCTCGGTTCCGGCTCCGACTCCGGCGCGGGGGTCCCCGCCACCGCCGCTGCCGCCTCGGCCTCGGCCTTGCGCTGTTCGATGACGCGAGCGGCGGCCGCCCGCGAGCCGGCCCGGTACGCGGCGATGGCCCCGGCCCGTGCCGCGGCCTGGAGGTCGGGCCGCTCCTCGGAACGCCCCGGTGTGACGTGGTCGGTGTACCGCGGCCCGGTGTCGTACCCCGGCGCCACCAACGGCGCGTATCGCGCCTGCGCTTCGGGCGACGGCTCCTCCGCAGCCTCGTACGGCCCGGGGCCGGAAACGCCCGCGCCGTCGCCGTCGCCTGAAGCACCCGGCTCGCGGTCGGGAAGCGCGGGCCCGGGCGCCAAGGCGCCACCGGCCGCGTCGAAGCCCCCGCCACCCGGCGCGGGCCCCCACGCCTCACCGCCGGAGGCGACCGCACCCGCGTCCCGGGGGACCGGGTCGTACCCGCACAGTGCGTCCTCCGCCGCGCCCGCGGCCAGGCCGGTCAGGACGACGCGGCCGTCCTCGCACACCAGCACCGTCCGCACGGTGATGTTCCGGTGCGTCCAGCCGTGCGCGTGCAGCACCCGCAGCGCGGTGAGTACGTCCGACGCCACCTCCGCCGCCCGGTACGGGCTCAGCGGTGCGTCGGCGATCAGCGAGGCCAGCGGCCTGGCCGGGACCAGTTCGCTCACTATCCACAGCGAGCCGTCCTCCGCGAACACGTCGAAGACCTGGTCCAGCCGGGGGTGGTCCGGGATCGCGGCCGCGGCCTGCGCCGCCTCGATCGCGCGCCGCACGGCCGGCAGTTCCCCCGCCGGGACGGTCGGCGGCCGCGGCCCGTCCATCAGCTCGGCGTCCACGACCTCCGGCAACGGCACCTGCCGTACGAGGACTTCCTGCCCGCTGCGCGTGTCGAAGGCGCGGGTCTCGACGAGTTCGTACTCGGCGTGGTCGGCCGGCGGAAGCGGCAGGCGGTACCGGTGGGCCAGGATCCGGCCCGCGTACTCCTCCACATCGCCTCCCCCGAGTGCGCCGGGTCCCCCGTGGCCCCGCTGACACGATACGTCGCCGGGGCCGCCCGCGTCCCGAGGTCAGCCGAGCGGCTGGAAGGTCTCGTACGCCACGTTGCGCATCTGGGTGCACTCCGCGCCGTCCCACTGGTCCGCCGCGCAGCTGATCATGATGGCGTAGCCGTGCTTCTCGTCCATCTTGAACCCGCGGTTGACCACGTGGACCTTGACGCCGTCGTGCACGCGCTCGAACTCCCAGTCCGCGACGGTCGGGTAGTTCCGGTAGTTCACCACTCGGATGTCGATGAGCTTGTAGCCCTTGCTGCTGCCCGCCACGGCCGGGGCCAACTCCAGCCAGGCCTTGCGCGCGTCGTCGCCCGGGCTGCTGTTGTAGTCGACCTGTATCCGCGGGAAGCCGCCGTCACGGCTGTATATCGCGCCGGAGTTCTGGCCGGCCGTGCCCGTCTGGTGGAAGCCCTGCGGCATGGCCATCGAGAAGTGGAACCCAGGGTCCGTCACCGTGGCGAACCCCGCCGGGAGCCCCCCGACGCCACCGCCGAGCGGCGCGCCCTGTCCCTGGCTCGTGCTGGTCGTGCCCGAATCACCGCCGCCGCCCGCGCTCGCGGAGGAGGACGGCGTGCTCTGGGAGGTGTCCGGCGAGGCGTTCTGCGGGGTGTTCTTCCCGGTACCGTCCTGGCCCTGACCCGGGGTCTGGTTGCCGGAGGCGGCCGGGGTGGGCTTGCCGCCGTTCTTGCCCTGCGGCTTGCCGCCGCCCTCGTCGTCGCCGCCGGCCATGTAGGCGATCAGCGAACCGACCGCCGCGAGCACCACCAGTACGGCGGCCACCGCCATCGCGATCGTGCGGCGCGGCAGGACGTCGGTGACCGGGGCCGCGACGGGTGCGGGCCTGCCGGAGGCCGGGGCCTCGGCCGCGGAGGCGGTCGGCACGGCCGCGGCCGCCGCAGCTGCCGCCGCGGCTTCCTTGCGGGCCGACTTCAGCGCGGCGCGGGCGCGTTCGCGCTGGTCGCGCTCCCGCCGCTCGCGTTCCTTCTTCGCGGCCTTCTCGGCCGCCTTCTCCGCCTTCTCGGCGGCGGCCTTGTCCACGGCCTCCTTGGCGTCGGCCAGCGATATCTGCCGGGTCTCCTCCGCGTTCGGGGCGACGACCGGCGGCGCGACGGGCTCGGGCGCGTTCACGACGGCGGTGAGCATGGCGCGCGCACCGTCGTCGTCGAGGCGGCCCGCGGGGTCCTTGACGAGCAGGCCGTAGATGACGTCGGCCAACGGGCCCGCGTTCTTGGGCGGGTCCACCGGCTCGGTCATCACGGCGGTGAGGGTGGCGAGCGCGGAGCCCTTGTCGTACGGGGGCACGCCCTCGACGGAGGCGTACAGCAGGCCGCCGAGCGACCACATGTCGGCGGGCGGGCCGGGCTTCTGGCCGCGGGCGCGCTCCGGGGAGATGTAGGAGGGGGCGCCGACGAGCATGCCGGTGGAGGTGACGGAGGGGTCGCCCTCGACCTGCGCGATGCCGAAGTCGGTCAGGACGACGCGGCCGTTGGCGGCGATGAGCACGTTGGACGGCTTGACGTCCCGGTGCAGGATTCCCTGGCCGTGGGCGGCGCGCAGTACGTCGAGCACCGCGAGGCCGACCTCGGCGGCGCGGCGCGGGGTCAGCGGGCCGTTCTCCCGCACGAACTCGGCGAGCGAGGGACCCTCGATGAGCTCCATGACGATCCACGGCCGGCCGTCCTCGTCGACGACGTCGTAGACGGTGACGGCACCACCACTGCGGATCCGGGCAATGGCCTTGGCCTCGCGCAGGGTACGGGTGATGAGGCGGCGCTTCTCGTCCTCGTCGACGCCGGTGCTGAAGCGGAGCTCCTTGACGGCGACGGTACGGCCCAGGGTCTCGTCCTGGGCGCGCCAGACGGTGCCCATCCCGCCCTTGCCGAGCACGGCTCCGAGCCGGTAGCGCCCGGCCAGCAGCCGCCCTTCGGTGCCACCGTCCGCAGCGGCCTTGGCAGCCGCGGCCTTGACGGCCGCCGCCATGGCGTCGGCCTTCTCGACGACGGGGTTGACCGTTTCCCCGCCGGCCCTGCCGGGAGCCGGCTTGGCCCCTTCGCCCTCTGCCGCGCCCTTGCCCGGGCCCGGCTTGTCGGCACTCTTCGCGGCCTCGGCGGACTTCGCGTCCGCGGGCGCGCCCTTGCCGAGGCTCAACTTGGCGGTGGCCTTCCCGGCGTCGGCAGGCTTCGCGTCCTCGGGTTCGACCGCGGACCCACCGGCGTCCGCCGCAGCCGCCCCCTCGCTCAGGCTCGACTTGGCGGCACTCTTCCCACCGCCGGCAGCCGCAGGCGCAGCGTGGATCGGCTCGGCGTCCTCGGGCTCCGTCGCAGGCGCACCGGTATCCGGCTCCGCGTCGCCGGCGGACCCGTCCGCAGCCGCAGACTCGCCCTCGGGCTCAGCCGCAGGCGCAACGGCGGCGTCCCCCGAAGGCGAACCGGCCTCCGCGGGGCCCGCCGCGGGCGACACGGCGGGGGCGTCGCCCGGAACCGCGCCGCCCTGCCCTGCCGACGGCGACGCCACCTCCTCGGGCAACGCCGCAGGCGAGTTGGTGTGCTCCGGCTTCGACATGCGTCCCCTCTGCGTTCCTGCAGCCTGCCCCGGCTGCCCCGCCAGCCGCCGGGGCCCGCTGTAACCCACCCCGGCGGAAACCTCATTGTTCCTCACTCCGCAACTGACGGGCGCCCCGGGTCCGCGGTTCCCCCTTCCGCATCGCGGAGTTACAACGGAACGATGTCCGGCGCCCCCAGCCTCGCCGCGTCCGCCGTCTGGTCGTCCGGCTGTCGCTGCGATTCCCGTTCCGCCTGGACCCTCTTCTCGTAGTGCTCCACTTCCTTCTCGATCTGCTGCTTGTCCCACCCCAGCACCGGCGCCATCAACTCCGCGCACTCCCGCGCCGACCTGGTCCCCCGGTCGAAGGTCTCGATCGAGATCCGCGTCCGCCGCGTCAGTACGTCGTCCAGGTGCCTCGCCCCCTCGTGCGAGGCCGCGTACACGATCTCCGCCCGCAGGTAGTCCTCGGCGCCGGTGACCGGCTGCGCCAGTCCCGGGTCGGCGGCGATCAGGTCCAGCAGTTCCTCCGTCAGCGACCCGTACCGGTTCAACAGGTGCTCCACCCGGACCACATGGAGCCCGGCCCGGCCCGCGGTCCGCGCCCGCGCGTTCCACAGCGCGTGGTAGCCCTCGGCCCCCACCAGCGGCACGTCCTCCGTCACGGATTCCGCGACCCGCTGGTCCAGTCCGTGCACCGCCTCGTCGACGGCGTCCTTGGCCATGACCCGGTACGTCGTGTACTTTCCGCCCGCGACGACCACCAGCCCCGGCACCGGGTGCGCCACCGTGTGCTCGCGCGAGAGCTTGCTCGTCGCGTCCGACTCCCCGGCCAGCAGCGGTCGCAGGCCCGCGTACACGCCCTGGACGTCGTCCCGAGTGAGCGGCACCGCGAGCACCGAGTTCACGTGCTCCAGCAGGTAGTCGATGTCCGCGCTCGACGCCGCCGGGTGCGCCTTGTCCAGGTCCCAGTCGGTGTCCGTGGTCCCGATGATCCAGTGCCGTCCCCACGGGATGACGAACAGCACCGACTTCTCGGTGCGCAGGATCAGCCCGCTGCTGGAGTGGATGCGGTCCTTCGGAACCACCAGATGGATGCCCTTGGACGCCCGTACGTGGAACTGTCCGCGCTCCCCGATCAGGGCCTGGGTGTCGTCCGTCCACACCCCCGTCGCATTGACCACCTGCTTGGCGCGGATCTCGTACTCGCCGCCGCCCTCGACGTCGCGCACCGTCGCCCCGACCACCCGTTCGCCCTCGCGCAGGAAGCCGACCACCCTCGCCCGGTTGGCGCAGTGCGCCCCGTACGCCGCGGCCGTGCGGACCAGCGTGGCGACGTACCGGGCGTCGTCCATCTGGGCGTCGTAGTACTGCAGGGCGCCCACCAGCGCGTCCTTGCGCAGCGCCGGCGCCACCCGCAGGGCGCGCCTGCGCGAGAGGTGGCGGTGGACGGGCAGGCCGCGCCCGTGGCCGCTGGAGACGGACATGGCGTCGTACAGCGCGACGCCGGAGCCCGCGTAGAAGCGTTCCCAGCCCTTGTGTTGCAGCGGGTACAGGAACGGCACCGGCTTCACCAGGTGAGGGGCGAGGCGCCCCAGGAGCAGGCCGCGCTCCTTCAGCGCCTCCCGCACGAGGGCGAAGTCGAGCATCTCCAGGTATCTCAGCCCGCCGTGGATCAGCTTGCTGGACCGGCTGGAGGTGCCGGAGGCCCAGTCGCGCGCCTCCACCAGGCCGGTCGACAGGCCCCGGGTCACGGCGTCGAGCGCGGTGCCGGCGCCGACCACGCCCGCGCCCACGACCAAGACGTCCAGTTCCCGTTCGGCCATCCGGGCGAGGGCCTCGGCGCGCTGCGCCGGCCCCAGTGTCGCTGTCCTCACGGCTGCCTCCCGTTGGTGCGGGTGTTCCCGCCTCGTGCGGACGTGCCCGCATGGTGCGGGTGATCCCGCTCACATCCCCGTTTTCACGATTCTGACCGGCCGCACGCACATCAGCCACCGCCTGTGGACAACACAACGGCGACCTTCACCCCGGAATGCGACATATCTGTCATATATACGCCTAGTCTGACATTGCGCCGGCTCCCTGCGTGGCCTCTCCGTCCACAGGGCTTGCGCGCGCATCAGCCTCGTGTCAGGGAAGGGACGGCACCCCCATGCCCGCAGACCTCGCCGTCATCGGACTCGGCCACCTCGGCCTCCCCCTCGCCCAGGCGGCCGTGGCCGCCGGAATCGAGACCGTCGGCTACGACAGCGGTCCGGTCACGGACTCCACCCTCACCGCCGCCGAGATCCGCCGCATGTCGGCGGCGGGGTTCCGGGTCACCACCAACCCCGCCGAACTCGGCCGGGTCCGCACCGCCGTCATCTGCGCCCCCACCCACCTCGGCGCCGACCGCGCCCTCGACCTCTCGGCCGTCGCCGAGGCGGGCCGGGCGCTCGCCGCCCGGCTGCGCCCGCACACCACGGTCATCCTCGAATCCGCCGTCCACCCGGGCGTCACCGAGGAGTACCTCCGCCCCATCCTCGAAGAGGGCTCCGGACTCCGGGCCGGCCGGGACTTCCATCTGGCCTACTCCCCCAGCCGGCTCGACCCCGGCAACCGCACCCACGGCATCTCCAACACCCCGAAGGTCATCGGCGGCCTCACCCCCGCCTGCACCGAGTCCGCGCACGCCTTCTACGCCCGCCTCGCCGAGAAGGTGGTCCGCGCCCGCGGCCTGCGCGAGGCCGAGACCGTACAGCTCCTCGAAACGAACTACCGGCACGTCAACATCGCCCTGATGAACGAGATGGCGGTGCTCTGCCACGACCTCGGCGTCGACCTGTGGGACGTCATCCGCTGCGCCGAGACCAAGCCGTACGGGTTCCAGGCGTTCCGCCCCGGCCCCGGCGTCGGCGGCCACGGCGTCCCCCTCGACCCCAACTACCTCCCCCACACCACCCGCACCCCGGGCCACCCCCTGCGCATGGTCGGCCTGGCGCAGGAGATCAACAACCGGATGCCGCAGTACGTCATCCAGCGCTCCGCCACCCTGCTGAACGAGCACGGCAAGTCCGCCCGCGGCGCCCGCGTCCTGCTCCTGGGCGTCACCTACAAGCCCGACCTCGCCGACCAGGAGGGCTCCCCCGCCCGCGAGATCGCCAGCCGCCTCCTCGACCTGGGTGCGCTGATCAGCTACCACGACCCGTACATCGCGGGCTGGCGGGTGCGGGACCAGCCGGTGCCCCGTGCCGAATCGTTGTACGAGGCCGCCGCCAACGCCGATCTGACGATCCTGCTCCAGCACCACCGCACCTACGACCTGCAAGGCCTCGCGGTGAAGGCCCAGTTGCTCCTGGACACCCGCGGCGCCAGCCCCGCGGGCGCCGCGCACCGCCTGTAAGTGCCCGAAAAATCCCCCTCACGGATGTCGTAAGCGACTGCTAGCCTGCGGCGTCACTTCCTTATCTCGCACATACGTCCCCCAGGACACGTGTGCCCACGATTCCCTGGGGGGGATCTCCGCATGACCCAGAACTTCCAGCCTCCGGCGCCCGACTCCTTCACCGAGGCTCCCGCCCCGGCCCCGGCCCGCACGGGCAACATCGGCCTCGGCATCGCCGCCGCCGTCGTCGCGGCCCTGGTCACCGCCGCCGCGTACGGCGCCATCATCGGCGCCAGCGGCTACCAGATCGGCTACGCCGCCGTCGCCGTCGGCGCGGTCATCGGCCTCGCGGCCGGCAAGCTGGGCGGCTCCAACCCGGTCCTCCCCGTCCTCAGCGGCCTGCTGTCGCTGGCCGCCGTCTTCGGTGGCCAGCTCTTCGGCATCGCCTGGCTGGCCGCGGAGCAGCTCGGCGTGAAGACCACGGACATCCTGGGCGAGGGCGTCTCCCCGCTGGTCGACGCGTGGAAGGAAGTGTCGAGCCCGATGACCTTCCTCTTCCTCGCCATCGGCGCCTACGCCGCCTTCCAGTCGGCCCGCAAGGTCGGCGCCAACTGACGTCGGCCACCGGCCGACACCGCACACGCCGGAGGGCCGGCACCCCGCTCGGGGTGCCGGCCCTCCGGCGTACGTACGGAAGAACGATCAGCGGCTGTGCTGCGAGTCCGCGACCGTGACCTCGACCCGCTGGAACTCCTTGAGCTCGCTGTAGCCGGTGGTGGCCATCGAGCGGCGCAGCGCGCCGAAGATGTTCATCGAGCCGTCCGGGGTGTGCGACGGGCCCGTGAGGATCTCCTCGGTGGTGCCGACCGTGCCGAGGTCGACCTTCTTGCCGCGCGGCACGTCCTCGTGGACGGCCTCCATGCCCCAGTGGTTGCCCTTGCCGGGCGCGTCGGTGGCGCGGGCCAGCGGGGAGCCCATCATCACGGCGTCGGCGCCGCAGGCGACGGCCTTCGGGATGTCGCCCGACCAGCCCACGCCGCCGTCGGCGATGACGTGCACGTAACGGCCGCCGGACTCGTCCATGTAGTCGCGGCGGGCCGCGGCCACGTCCGCGACGGCGGTCGCCATCGGGACCTGGATGCCGAGCACGTTGCGCGTGGTGTGCGCGGCGCCGCCGCCGAAGCCGACGAGCACGCCCGCGGCGCCGGTGCGCATCAGGTGCAGGGCCGCCGTGTAGGTGGCGCAGCCGCCCACGATGACCGGGACGTCGAGCTCGTAGATGAACTGCTTCAGGTTCAGCGGCTCGGCGGCGCCGGAGACGTGCTCGGCGGAGACCGTGGTGCCGCGGATCACGAAGATGTCCACGCCCGCGTCGACGACGGCCTTGGAGAACTCGGCGGTGCGCTGCGGCGAGAGCGCCGCGGCGGTGACGACGCCCGAGTCACGGACCTCCTTGATCCGCGCGCGGATCAGGTCGGCCTGGATCGGGGCGGAGTAGATCTCCTGGAGTCGGCGGTTGGCCGTCGCCTCGTCCAGCTCCGCGATCTCGTCGAGCAGCGGCTGCGGGTCCTCGTACCGGGTCCACAGGCCTTCGAGGTTCAGCACACCCAGGCCGCCGAGCTCGCCGATGCGGATCGCGGTCTGCGGGGAGACGACCGAGTCCATGGGGGCGGCCAGGAAGGGGAGCTCGAAGCGGTACGCGTCGATCTGCCAGGCGATCGAGACCTCCTTCGGGTCCCGGGTACGCCGGCTCGGGACGATGGCGATGTCGTCGAACGCGTACGCCCTGCGGCCGCGCTTGCCGCGCCCGATCTCGATCTCAGTCACGTGTGGTGGCCTTTCCTCTGGGTCTGCCCGTCCAGTATCCCCGAACCCCGGGGGCCCGCGTTCCGGTGACCGCTGTACGGACGGCCCCGCTGCTCCGAACGACGTGCGGGCACGCCGAAGGGGCGGGCCCGTGCGGGCACGCCCCTTCGGGGGTGTCGCGATCAGCCCTTGCGGCTGTAGTTGGGAGCCTCGACCGTCATCTGGATGTCGTGCGGGTGGCTCTCCTTGAGGCCCGCCGAGGTGATCCGGACGAAGCGGCCCCGGTCCTGGAGCTCGGGGACCGTGCGACCGCCGACGTAGAACATCGACTGGCGCAGGCCGCCGACGAGCTGGTGCACGACCGCGGCGAGCGGGCCGCGGTACGGGACCTGGCCCTCGATGCCCTCGGGGATCAGCTTGTCGTCGCCGCCCACGTTCTCCTGGAAGTAGCGGTCCTTGGAGAAGGAGCGCTGATCGCCGCGGGACTGCATGGCGCCCAGCGAGCCCATGCCGCGGTACGACTTGAACTGCTTGCCGTTGATGAAGAGGAGCTCGCCCGGGGACTCCTCGCAGCCCGCGAGCAGCGAGCCGAGCATCACCGTGTCGGCGCCCGCGACCAGGGCCTTCGCGATGTCGCCGGAGTACTGCAGGCCGCCGTCGCCGATGACCGGGACGCCCGCGGCCTTGGCGGCGAGCGAGGCCTCGTAGATCGCGGTGACCTGCGGGACGCCGATGCCGGCGACGACGCGGGTGGTGCAGATCGAGCCGGGGCCGACGCCGACCTTGATGCCGTCGACGCCCGAGTCGATCAGCGCCTGCGCGCCGTCGCGGGTGGCGACGTTGCCGCCGATGACGTCGACGGACGAGTTCGACTTGATCTTCGCGACCATGTCGCCGACCAGACGGGAGTGACCGTGGGCGGTGTCGACGACGATGAAGTCGGCGCCCGCCTCGATCAGGGCCTGCGCGCGCTCGTAGGCGTCACCGGCGACACCGACCGCGGCGCCGACGAGCAGCCGGCCGTCCTTGTCCTTCGCGGCGTTCGGGTACTTCTCGGCCTTGACGAAGTCCTTGACCGTGATGAGGCCCTTGAGGATGCCCGCCTCGTCGACCAGCGGAAGCTTCTCGATCTTGTGGCGGCGCAGCAGCTCCATGGCGTCCACGCCGGAGATGCCGACCTTGCCCGTGACCAGCGGCATCGGGGTCATGACCTCGCGCACCTGGCGGCTGCGGTCCGACTCGAAGGCCATGTCGCGGTTGGTGACGATGCCCAGCAGCCTGCCCGCCGGGTCGGTGACCGGGACGCCGGAGATGCGGAACTTCGCGCAGAGCTCGTCGGCCTCGCGCAGGGTCGCGTCCGGGTGCACCGTGATGGGGTCGGTGACCATGCCGGACTCGGAGCGCTTCACCAGGTCGACCTGGTTGGCCTGGTCGGCGATGGAGAGGTTGCGGTGCAGGACTCCGACGCCGCCCTGGCGGGCCATCGCGATGGCCATCCGGGACTCGGTGACCTTGTCCATGGCCGCGGACAGCAGCGGAACGTTCACTCGCACGTTGCGCGAGATGAGGGAAGAGGTGTCGATCGCATCGGGCGACATGTCCGACGCGCCCGGCAGCAGCAGCACGTCGTCGTAGGTCAGTCCGAGCGTGGCGAATTTGTCGGGCACTCCGTCGGCGGTCATGACACCTTCCCAAATGGTCTTGCTCAGCGCGGATGTCCATGCTAACGGGATCCCGCCGCGTCTCATTCCACGATGAAGATCGACGGCCATTTTCGTATGTTGCTACGAGTTTCGCAGCGGGATTTACTGCTCCGCGAGCGCGCGGAGCCGGCTGAGCGCCCGGTGCTGGGCCACCCGCACCGCACCCGGGGACATTCCGAGCATCTGCCCGGTCTCCTCCGCGGTCAGCCCGACGGCCACGCGCAGCACGAGCAGCTCGCGCTGGTTCTCCGGCAGGTTCGCCAGGAGCTTCTTGGCCCAGGCGGCGTCACTGCTCAGCAGCGCCCGCTCCTCCGGCCCCAGCGAGTCGTCGGGGCGCTCCGGCATCTCGTCGGACGGGACGGCCGTGCTGCCCGGGTGCCGCATGGCGGCCCGCTGCAGGTCGGCGACCTTGTGCGCGGCGATGGCGAAGACGAACGCCTCGAAGGGCCGCCCGGTGTCCCGGTAGCGCGGCAGGGCCATCAGGACGGCGACGCAAACCTCCTGCGCCAGGTCCTCGACGAAGTGGCGGGCGTCGCCCGGGAGCCGGGAGAGCCGGGTGCGGCAGTAGCGGATCGCGAGGGGGTGCACGAAGGCGAGCAGGTCGTGCGTGGCCTGTTCGTCGCCCTCGACCGCCCGGCGTACGAGCGCGCTGACGGCCCCGGCGCTTCCGCCCTTGGCGGCGCCGGTGGGGCCAGTGGCCGCGGGTGACCCCGGGGCCTCGTCTTCACGCATCAATCCATGGTGCCTTGGCGCCGGCGGATCCGTGGCACCGCGGCCCGTTTCGTGCGTCGAAGCGTTATGAGCGGGTGCGCCTGAACTCATGCTTGCGCCCTCCCCTCCCCGCTCGGCCGAATGGTCCCCGAGGACGGGGACCCCACATTTCCAAGAATGCGGCACACCCTCAAGGATGCGGCATCGCGCACGAAGCGACACGTCCCCCGGATTGTGCCCCGCCAACCCCCGGGTGCGCACCGGGTACGGCGGGGCTCACCATCGCCGGGCCGGGTCAGCGCACGAGACCCCAGCGGAAACCGAGCGCGACCGCGTGCGCACGGTCCGAGGCGCCGAGCTTCTTGAAGAGGCGGCGGGCGTGCGTCTTGACCGTGTCCTCGGAGAGGAAGAGCTCGCGCCCGATCTCCGCGTTGGACCGGCCGTGGCTCATGCCCTCCAGCACCTGGATCTCGCGCGCGGTGAGCGTGGGCGCGGCGCCCATCTCGGCCGAGCGGAGCCGGCGCGGGGCCAGTCGCCAGGTCGGGTCGGCGAGCGCCTGGGTGACCGTGGCCCGCAGTTCGGCGCGCGAGGCGTCCTTGTGCAGGTAGCCGCGGGCGCCGGCGGCGACCGCGAGGGCCACGCCGTCCAGGTCCTCGGCGACCGTCAGCATGATGATGCGGGCCCCGGGGTCGGCAGAGAGCAGACGGCGGACCGTCTCCACACCGCCGAGCCCGGGCATCCGTACATCCATCAGAATCAGGTCGGAGCGGTCGGCACCCCAGCGGCGGAGGACTTCCTCGCCGTTGGCGGCCGTCGTCACACGCTCGACGCCGGGCACGGTGGCAACCGCGCGACGGAGCGCCTCTCGGGCAAGCGGGGAGTCGTCGCAGACGAGGACGGAAGTCATGACCGCCCTCCGCAGCTGCTGATGCGCGTCACCTTGAGCCTCCAGGCTGGTACGTATCGTCACCTGTGCGGTCGATGCTCTCGGACACCTGTCCGGGAACTTGTTGGTTCAACCGCCTTCGCACTCTCAACGATGGTCACTCGAAAGAGTTACGGGTCGGACGGACACCTTCGGCACTCTACGTGAGGAACCGATCACGACACGGACGCCACACGCCATCTGTCCTCCATCTGGAGCTATGCCCTATTTGGCGGCTTTCCTTCCGTTTGGCACATGTCTGAGGCTAGATTCCCAATGAGTCATATTTACATCTACTCCGACAGTAGGTGTGGAGACCCTTGGAGACATGGACCGTATCCGCCTCAGTACCGGCACCAAGAGGACTACCAATGGCAGATTTCTCCCGCCTCCCCGGACCGAACGCCGACCTCTGGGACTGGCAGCTGCTCGCCGCCTGCCGCGGGGTCGACAGCTCCCTCTTCTTCCACCCGGAAGGTGAGCGGGGCGCGGCGAGGAGCGCGCGCGAGGCCTCGGCTAAAGAGGTCTGCATGAGATGCCCGGTGCGTTCGGAATGCGCCGCGCACGCACTCGCCGTCCGAGAGCCCTACGGGGTGTGGGGCGGCCTCACCGAGGACGAACGCGAGGAACTGATGGGACGCGCCAGGCACCGCCTGATCCCCGCGTCGAGTGCGATCGCACCGATCACGCCGCACTGACGGCACACGAGACGAAACGCCCGAAGGAACGTTTCACCTCCGATCCCGACCCCCGAATCCCGAATCCCTCCGAACCGCCGCCCGCGCCCGGGCGTGCCGGGACTCCGGCCCGCACGTCACGCGTTCGGCCGTGCGCACGAACCCGTGTGCGTACGGCCGGCGCGTGCGAGCGGCAGGCGCGAACGGTCGGCGCGCGCGTGCATGCGTACGGCGCGCGGACAGGGTCGGCGCGCCCCCTGCGGTCAGCGCGCCGCGGCCCGTTCCAGCTCGGCCAACGTCGCGGCCACGGCCGGCACCCGCGCCAGGTCGGGCAGGGTCAGCGCCACGACCTCCCGCTCCACGGCCGGCTCCACGGCCAGGGTGCTCACGCCCTTGGCCCGTACGGACTCCACCGCGAGCTCCGGCAGCACCGCGACGCCCAGCCCGGCGCCGACCAGGCCGACCACCGCCGGGTAGTCGTCGGTGGCGAAGTCGATGCGCGGGGTGAAGCCCGCGTCCTCGCACACCTCCACCAGATGGCGGCGGCAGCGCGGGCAGCCCGCGATCCAGGGCTCGTCGGCCAGCTCCGCCATGCCCACCCGCTCGGCTCCGGCCAGCCGGTGCCCCTCGGGAACGAGCCCGACGAGCCGGTCGGTCAGCAGCGGCCGCACCACCAGGTCCTCCCACTCGGCGGCCGACCCGGCGGCCCCGCCGTACCGGAACGCCAGCGCCAGGTCGCAGTCGCCCTCGCGCAGCATCTCCACCGAGCGCGGGGGCTCGGCCTCGACCAGGGAGATACGGGTGCCCGGGTGCTCGGCGCGCATCGCCGCGAGCGCGGTCGGCACCAGGGTCGAGCTGCCGCTGGGGAAGGAGACCAGGCGGACCCGACCCGCGCGCAGCCCGGCGATCGCCGCGACCTCCTCCTCGGCCGCCGTCAGCCCGGCCAGGATCCCCGCGGCGTGCCGGACCAGGGCCTCACCGGCCTGGGTCAGCCGCATCTCGCGGCCCGTGCGGATGAGCAGCGGGGTGCCGGCCGACTGCTCCAGCGCTTTCATCTGCTGGGACACGGCCGGCTGGGTGCAGCCCAGTTCGCGGGCGGCGGCGGAGAAGGAACCGGTCCCGGCGACAGCGCGCAGAACCCGGAGATGACGTGCTTCGATCACCCTTTGAGCATAAGCCCCGCTTTGACCGTCACGCGAATATCCCAGTGACGCTTTGGGTCTCGGCGACTAGCGTGTGGGCATGGGCCCCTCTCATCTCATCTCCGTGAACCTCGGCCGCGCGACGGCCGTCGACTACACCGACGCCGAAGGCGGGCTGACGGGCCACGGCAAGCGCCCCGTAACCGGGCCGGTCCGCGTCTTCGCCCCCGGCCCCAGGGCCACGGGCCTCGGCAGCGGCCTGGAGGGTGACGCCGTCTGCGACCGCCGCCACCACGGCGGCGACCACCAGGCCGTGTACGCGTACGCCCGCGAGGACCTGGACTGGTGGGAGGGCGAGCTGGGCCGCGAACTGCCCGGCGGGATCTTCGGCGAGAACCTCACCACCTCCGGCATCGACGTGAGCGGGGCCCTGATCGGCGACCGCTGGCGGGTCGGCCCGGACCTCGTGCTCGAAGTGGCCTCGGCCCGCATCCCGTGCCGGACCTTCCAGGGGGCCCTCGGCGAGCACGCCTGGGTCAAGCGGTTCACCCAGGCGACGCGGCCGGGCGCGTACCTGCGCGTGATCGAGGAGGGTCGCGTCTCCCCCGGCGACCCGGTCGAGATCGTCCACCGCCCCGACCACGACGTGACGGTCTCGCTCTGGTTCCGCGCCTTCACCACCGAGCGGGACCTGATGGCCCGCACCCTGGCGGCCGGCGCCGCGATGGAGCCCGAGGCCCACGAGAGGGTGCGCCTGCACATCGAGAAGTACGGACCGTCCAACGGGGCGCGGTAGCGCCGTCACGCGGGGCCGCTAGGTTGCGCCTATGACGACTGCGTTGATTACGGGATCCACGGCGGGCATCGGCGCCGCCTTCGCCAGGCGGCTCGCCGCCCAGGGTCACAACCTGGTGCTGGTGGCGCGCGACACCAAGCGGCTCGGCGAGCAGGCCACCGAACTCCACGACCGGCACGGCATCGAGGCCGAGGTGCTCGCCGCCGACCTCTCCACGGAGGAGGGCGTCAAGGCCGTCGAGGAGCGGCTCGCCGACCGCAGGCACCCGGTCGACCTGCTGGTCAACAATGCGGGCTTCGGCAACAAGGGCCGCTACCTCGAAGTCTCCATGGCCGACGAACTGACGATGCTGAAGGTGCACGTCGAGGCGGTGCTGCGGCTGACCTCGGCGGCCTGCGAATCGATGCGCTCGCGCGGCCGCGGCGGCGTGATCAACGTGGCCTCGGTCGCCGCCTTCGTGCCGCGCGGCACGTACGGGGCGAGCAAGGCGTGGGTCGTGCAGTTCACCCAGGGCGCGGCGAAGGACCTGGCGGGATCCGGGGTGCGGCTGATGGCGCTGTGCCCGGGATTCGTCCGTACCGAGTTCCACCAGCGGGCCGGCATGGGCACCGACAACATCCCCAACTGGATGTGGCTCGACGCCGACAAGCTGGTGGCCGCGGCCCTGGCCGACCTGGCGCGGGGCAAGACGGTCTCGATCCCGGACCCCCGCTACAAGGCGCTGATGGGCGTGGTGAAACTGACCCCGCGCGGGCTGCTGGGCGGGGTGTCCTCGCGTACGGGACGCAAGTACGGACCCCAGTGACAAACCGGGCCAAATGGGTGAATTCTTCCTAAACTGGATGTGCCCCATCCAGCCCGGGAGAGATCATGACCAGATTCGTACAGATAGTCGATTACGAGACGAAGCAGCCCGAGGCGCTGAACGCCCTCCTCGACAGGTACGTCGCACAGGGCCAGGGGAAGCGCACGCTGACGCACACCATGCTGGGCAAGGACCGCGAGTCCGAGAACCACTATGTCGACGTGGTCCAGTTCCCTTCGTACGAAGACGCCATGAAGAACTCGAACCTCCCGGAGACCGACCGGATGTTCCAGGAGATGGCGGCCCTCTGCGACGGCATGCCGACCTTCACCAACCTCGACGTCATCCGCGACGAGCACCTCAACACCATGCTGGTGAACCGGATGTTCGACGACATCGCGATGAAGGGCGACATGGGCGTCATCGAAGAGATCTTCGCCGAGGACTACACGGACCACGACGTCATGAAGGGCATGGAGCCGGAGATCGGCCGCGAGGCGATCCGCAGGGACGTGACGGGATGGCGCGACGCCTTCGACTTCACGTTCACGAAGAAGGCGCAGCTCGCGCAGGACGACTGCGTCACCACCGTGTGGACGTGGACGGGCACCCAGAAGGCCGACTTCATGGGCGTCGCCAACACCGGCAAGACCTGTTCGATGGACGGCACCACCACGTTCCGCTGCGAGGACGGCATGATCAAGGAGGGCTACTGGCACTACGACGCCATGTCCCTCATGCGGCAGTTGGGAGTGATGGAGTAACACGGAGCGGCCGGGAAACGGGAATCGGGAATCGGAAAGGCCCCCGCCGCACTCGCGTGCGGCGGGGGCCTTCCGGTTCAACCGATCGGGCCATCGGCCGTTCGGTCGATCAGGCGTCGAGCCTCAGTGGCTGTGGCCGTGACCGTGGCCGTGACCGGCCTCGGCCTCTTCCTCCGCCGGCTTCTCGACGACCAGGGTCTCGGTCGTGAGCAGCAGGGAGGCGATGGAAGCGGCGTTCTCCAGCGCGGAGCGGGTGACCTTCACCGGGTCGATGACGCCGGCCTTGACCAGGTCGCCGTACTCGCCGGAAGCGGCGTTGAAGCCCTGGCCCTTGTCGAGCTCGGCGACCTTCGAGGTGATGACGTAACCCTCGAGACCGGCGTTCTCGGCGATCCAGCGCAGCGGCTCGACGGCGGCGCGGCGGACGACCGCGACACCCGTGCCCTCGTCGCCGGACAGGCCCAGGTTGTCCTCCAGCACCTTCACGGCGTGGACGAGCGCGGAGCCACCGCCGGAGACGATGCCCTCCTCGACCGCGGCGCGGGTCGCCGAGATGGCGTCCTCGAGGCGGTGCTTCTTCTCCTTGAGCTCCACCTCGGTGGCGGCGCCGACCTTGATGACGCAGACGCCGCCGGCGAGCTTCGCCAGGCGCTCCTGCAGCTTCTCGCGGTCCCAGTCCGAGTCGGTGGACTCGATCTCGGCCTTGATCTGGTTGACGCGGCCGAGGACCTCGTCGGAGGAGCCGGCACCGTCGACGATGGTGGTGTCGTCCTTGGAGATGGTCACGCGACGGGCGGAGCCCAGCACGTCCAGACCGGCCTGGTCGAGCTTGAGGCCGACCTCCTCGGCGATGACGGTGGCACCGGTGAGGGTGGCCATGTCCTGGAGCATCGCCTTGCGACGGTCACCGAAGCCGGGGGCCTTGACGGCCACGGCGTTGAAGGTGCCACGGATCTTGTTGACGACGAGGGTGGAGAGCGCCTCGCCCTCGACGTCCTCGGCGATGATCAGCAGCGGCTTGGAGCCACCCGCCTGGATGACCTTCTCCAGCAGCGGCAGCAGGTCCTGGATGGACGAGATCTTGCCCTGGTTGATCAGGATGTACGGGTCGTCGAGGACGGCCTCCATACGCTCCTGGTCGGAGACCATGTACGGCGAGAGGTAGCCCTTGTCGAAGGCCATGCCCTCGGTGAACTCCAGCTCCAGGCCGAAGGTGTTGGACTCCTCGACGGTGATGACACCGTCCTTGCCGACCTTGTCCATCGCCTCGGCGATGAGCTCGCCGACCTGCTGGTCCTGCGCGGAGAGCGCGGCCACGGCGGCGATGTCGGACTTGTCCTCGATCGGGCGGGCGGTCGCGAGGAGCTCCTCGGACACGGCCTTGACCGCGGCGTCGATGCCCTTCTTCAGGGCGGCCGGGGAAGCGCCGGCGGCGACGTTGCGCAGACCCTCGCGGACCAGCGCCTGGGCCAGCACGGTGGCGGTGGTGGTGCCGTCACCCGCGATGTCGTTGGTCTTGGTCGCCACCTCCTTCACGAGCTGGGCGCCCAGGTTCTCGTACGGGTCGTCCAGCTCGACCTCGCGAGCGATGGTGACACCGTCGTTGGTGATGGTGGGCGCGCCGAACTTCTTGTCGATGACGACGTTGCGGCCCTTGGGGCCGATCGTCACCTTGACCGTGTCGGCAAGCTTGTTGACGCCGCGCTCGAGGGCGCGACGGGCGTCCTCGTCGAACTTCAGGATCTTCGCCATGGGAGCGGTTCAGCCCTCTCGAAAACTCGGGTTTAACGAACTGCGCCCCTCGCCGCCCGGCAATCAGCGGGGTGACCAGGGGCGCAGCTCAAAGCAGTACTGGAGAAGCGAATTACTTCTCGACGATCGCGAGCACGTCGCGAGCCGAGAGGACGAGGTACTCCTCGCCGCTGTACTTCACTTCGGTGCCGCCGTACTTGCTGTACAGCACGATGTCGCCGACGTTGACGTCCAGCGGGAGACGCTGGCCGTCCTCGAAGCGACCCGGGCCCACGGCGAGGACGACGCCCTCCTGGGGCTTCTCCTTCGCGGTGTCCGGGATGACCAGGCCGGAGGCCGTGGTCTGCTCGGCGTCGAGCGGCTGGACCACGATGCGGTCCTCAAGCGGCTTGATGGCAACCTTGGAGCTGGCGGTCGTCACGATCCGACCTCCCCCTTCGGAGATCCGGGGTTAACTGTCTGAGGTGGCGACCAGGTCGATCCGTCGTCGCGGGTGCCGGACCTGCCTGTCGCTGTGTTGGCACTCACCCGGGGCGAGTGCCAGGTGCGACACTATTCCGGCGATTAGCACTCGGTCAAGCGGAGTGCCAATTCTCGCCGTACGGCGTTGCGCGATCCCGCCTCCCGCGCCACCGAAACGCGGGCGTACGCACGTTCGGGATCACCTCCTGTCGAGCGCCGCGCCCCGGCCGCGTCCGGCCCCGCCGGCGACCGAGCCGGACCCGACCGCCACCGAGCCGGCAGTGCCGCAGTGGCGGGGACAACAGCGAGCGCCCAGGCGGCCGAGGAACCACCGGCAGGACATAAACGTCATAGACGACATGAAGATAAAGCGCCTCATTGCCGATCAGATCGGACCGAAGGCTTCCGCGGCCCCGAAGGACGTCGGCGGCACCACGTGCGCGAGCTGATCGCGTGCTCGGGCTGAAACCCCTGACCTCGGCCGGCGCCCGCCGCCGCACCGAGGCGCTGCTCCTGCTCTTCGTCCTGGCCATCGCGGTCTTCGGCCATGCCGCCGCCGGCCTCGCCATGAACGACGAGCTGCCACCCAACCTGGCGGGCTTCACGGTCAGCCTGACCCTGCTGTCGCTGGTAGGGCACCTGGGCGTACGCCGGTTCGCGGCCTACGCGGATCCGTTGGTCCTCCCCCTCGCCATGCTGTTGACGGCGCTGGGGTTGGTGCTCCTGCACCGCCTCGACCAGAGCTACATCGAGCGCTGGAACGCGGACGCGAACGCGCCCGGGCAGCTGATGTGGACGGTGGTCGGCGTCGCCGCCTGCCTCCTGGTCCTGGCGCTGCTGCGCGACCACCGGCTCCTACAGCGCTTCATCTACATCACGATGGCCGTCTCGCTGGTGCTGCTGATCGCACCGGCGTTCTTCGGCGCGGACACCTACGGCGCCAAGCGCTGGATCAAACTCTTCGGCTTCTCCCTGCAGCCCGGCGAATTCGTGAAGATCATGATCGCGGTGTTCTTCGCCGGCTACCTGGTCGTCCACCGCGACTCGCTGGCCCTGACGGGCCGCAAGTTCCTCGGCGTCCGCCTGCCGCCCATGCGCCAACTCGGCCCGATCATCACGGTGTGGATCGTCTCGATGCTGGTCCTGGTCTTCGAGCGCGACCTCGGCACCTCGCTGATCTTCTTCGGCGTCTTCGTGGTGATGCTCTACGTGGCCACCGAGCGCACGAGCTGGATCGTGTGCGGTCTGCTCATGGCGGCCGTGGGCGCCTTCGTCGTCGGGTCGACCGAACCGCACGTGAAGGCCCGAGTGGCGGCCTGGCTCAACCCGCTGTCCTACTACTGGGAGGTGCCCCCGCCCGGTGTCACCTCGGACCAGTCGGCGCAGGCCCTCTTCAGCTTCGGCACGGGCGGCATCACCGGCACGGGCCTCGGCATGGGCCACCCGGATCTCATAGCGTTCGCCGGCCGCAGCGACTTCATCCTCACCACGGTCGGCGAGGAGCTCGGCCTGGCCGGGGTCATGGCCGTGCTGCTCCTCTACGCGCTCCTCGTACAGCGCGGCCTGCGCATGGCCCTCGGCGCCCGCGACCCGTTCGGCAAACTCCTCGCGGTGGGCCTGGCCTCGGCACTGGCGCTCCAGGTCTTCGTGGTGGCGGGCGGCGTCACCGGCCTGATCCCCCTCACGGGCAAGGCCCTGCCCTTCCTCGCGAAGGGCGGCTCGTCCCTGCTGGCCAACTGGATCATGATCGCCCTCCTCCTCCGCATCAGCGACAGCGCGGAACGCCAACGCGAAGCCGACGCCAGAGGCCCGGTGGAAACCACGATCACGCCGGTGGCGGTGGCGGGCTAGGGGGTACGGGGCCACGCGCGGTCGGGGCCGTCCCCCCTGCGGCCCGCGCCTGCCGGTCGGCGGCTGCCCACCCGGAGGGGCGGGGCCGAGGGGGGAGTCCGGCTCGCGCGTGAGCCCGTACCGCCCCCACCGCCCCCACCGCCCCCACCGCCCCTACAGGTAGTCCTCCAGGCGCCCTATGCGGTAGCCCTGTTCCTGGATGCGCTGGAGCATGCGGGTCGTCATCTGGATCTCCGTCGAGCCCTTGAGCTCGGAGGGGCCGCGGAAGTGGGCCAGGATGATGTCGCCCGGTTTGAGGGCGGAGCCCTCGGCGTACTGGAAGTTGTTGATCTGCATCGAGACCTTCCACAGCACCATGGACGAGACTCCGCACTCCGAGGCGGCCCGGAGGGTGTCGTCGTTGTAGTTGCCGAAGGGCGGTCGGAAGAGCGGTGGGCGCTTGCCGAAGCGCTTCTCCAGGCGCTCCTGCTGGCCGCATATCTCGCGCTTCTGCGCCTCGTAGGAGAGGGTCCGCAGATTGGGGTGGCTCAGGGTGTGGTTGTTTATCGTGCTGCCGGAGCCGTTGTCGCGGAGCTTTTCGAAGTGGCCGTAGTCCGACGCGGCCACGTTGTCCGTCAGGAACATGCTGATCGGCAGCTTGAGATCGGCGGCCATCTTGAGGAACTCGGGGTCCTTCTCGGCGCCGTCGTCGAAGGTCAGGAAGACGATCTTGTCGTTGGCCGGGACGGGTATTCGGTCTACGACCGGGACCTTGCCGGGGGCCGCCTTCGGTATCTGGGGCTTCTGCGCGGGCTTCTGCGCGTACTGGAGGGGTGCGGTCAGGCCCCACTTCTTGTACGCGTCGTCCGAGGCGCCGGTGCCGCCGGAGGCGCTCGGGGACGAAGGGGCGGCCGAGCCGGCGGTCCCCGTCTCCTTCGCCCCCGGCTTCTCCTCCGCCGTCTTGCGGCCGAGCCGCTCGATGGGGTCCACGCTGTCCCCGCACCCCGCAAGGGACAGCGCGAGCGCGCCGGCCGCCAGCGTCCCGGCTACGAACCGGCGCGCGTGCTTCACAGATAATCCTCCAGCCGTGCCACGGCATATCCCTTGTCCGTGACGGTCTTCATGACATGACGGATCATGTCAGGCATCGTGCCCTTCCAGTCCTCCTTACCGCGGAAGTGCGTGAGGATGATGTCGCCGGGGTGCAGATCGCGGTCCCACTCCCGGTAGTCCATCCGGTTCGTGAACGCCTCGGCGTTCCACAGCGGGACGGCCTTGACGCCGCAGGACTTCGCGGCCTTCAGCGTGTCCTGGTTGTAGTTTCCGTACGGCGGCCGGAAGAGGGTCGGGCGCTTGCCGAACTCCTTCTGGATGGTGTCCTGCTGACCGCAGATCTCCTCGCGCTGCTTCTCGTACGAGAGCGCGGGCATGTAGCGGTGGTTGAGCGTGTGGTTGTTCAGCGTGACGCCCGCGGCCTGCATCTGCTTGAAATACGGGTAGTTGTCGCGCACGAGGTAGTCGCTGAGGAAGGCCGTGTACGGGATCTTCAGCTCCTGCATCATCTTCAGGAACTCGGGGTCCTTCTCCGCGCCGTCGTCGATGGTCAGGAAGACGACCTTGTCCTCCGTCGGGACGGTGGTGAAGACCGGCGGCAGGTTCTCCTGGTCCTCCACCTCGAAGCCGTCGCGGGTGGTGATCTCGGGCTTCGTCTTCGGCGCCGCCGGGGCGGCGAGCGGCGTTTTGGCCAGGTGCCACTTCTTCGCCGCGGCGACGCGTGCCTGCTGGGCCGCCTTGAGCTGTTCCGCCTGCGAGACGATCGCGCCGGCCGCGCCTTCGGCGCCCTTGGCGGTCTTCTTGGTCTTCTCGGCCTTTTCCGCCCCGCCGGAGCCGGTGGAGCCGCACGCCGTCCCGAGGGCGGCGACGAGCAGGGCGGCCAGTGCCACCCCGAACCGGCCGTGCGGGATCGCCGCACGCCGGTGACCGTGTTGCGCCTTATCTTCCTTTTGTCCGACTAGCTGCATAGCTGCGCATCCTGGCACCTGCGGAGCAGCCTCCCCGGAAGACACCGCGACGGGCCGGCCACCTTCCATCGAGTGGCCCATACCGGTGGCCCGTACCGGCCGTCGCCGACAATGGAGGCGTGACCCCCGAAGACTTCGCCGCCCTCCTCACCCCCGAGGGCCGTGCCCTCCTCGACTCGCTCCGCGACTACGACCCTGCCCAGGAGCTGGCCGTGGCCACCCGGCTGCGCCGCGAGCACCCCGCCGGGCTGGTATCGGCAGCCCTCGGGCAGGCCCGGCTGCGGCAGCGCGCGGTGGCGAAGTTCGGCGCGGAGGACGCCTTCCGGATGTACTTCACCTCCGGCGGCGGCGAGATGGCCACCCGCGCCTCCGTGGCCGCGTACCGCGCGCGGCGGCTGGCGGACCTCGGCGTGCGCAGCGTCGCCGACCTGTGCTGCGGCATCGGCGGGGACGCGCTCGCGCTGGCGCGGCTCGGGATCCGCGTGCTCGCCGTCGACCGCGACCCGCTGACCTGCGCCGTCGCCCTGGCCAACGCCGAGGCGCTGGGGTTGGCGGACCTGATCGAGGTCCGGGAGGCCGATGTGACGGAGGTGGACACGGCCGGCTTCGACGCCGTGTTCATCGATCCCGCCCGACGCGGCGGACGCGGGCGGGTCTTCGACCCGGAGTCCTACTCGCCGCCGCTGTCCTGGGCCGTCGCCGCCGCCCGTACGGCCGAGTACGCGGCCATCAAGATCGCCCCCGGGATCCCGCACGAGGCCGTGCCCGAGGAGGCCGAGGCCGAGTGGATCTCCGACCAGGGGGACGTGAAGGAGGCCGTGCTCTGGTTCGGCACCGCACCCGGCACGGTCCGCGCCACCCTGCTGCCGGGGCCGCGCGAGCTGCACACCGCCGATCCGCTGCCGGATCCGGAGGCGGGGCCGGTGGGCCGCTGGCTGTACGAGCCCGACGGCGCCGTGATCCGCGCCCACCTCGTCGCGGAGGTCGCCGAGCAGCTGGGCGGCCGGCTCATCGACCCGACCATCGCGTACGTGACCGCCGACGAGCTGCGCGCGACGCCGTACGCGACGGCGTACGAGATCACCGACGTGCTGCCGTTCGGCCTGAAGAAGCTGAAGGCGCTGCTGCGCGAGCGCGGGGTCGGCGTCCTGACCGTGAAGAAGCGCGGCTCGGCGATCGAGCCCGAGGAACTGCGCAAGAAGGTCAAGCCGCAGGGGCCGAATTCGGCGACGGTGTTCCTGACGCGGGTGGCGGGCGCTCCGTCGATGCTGATCGGTGCACCGGCCGTACCGCCCGCCGTACCGCCTGCGGCGAAGCCCGCGCGCTGACCCGGGTCGGCCGACTGCCGCGCGCCCGGCGCCACGTGCCCGGGGGCCGTGCGGCCCCTCGCGGTGCGGCCCGCGTGGTGCGCGGCCTCAGGCCGTGCCCGTCCCGCCGCCCGCCCCGTGAGCCGCCGGGGCGGTGTCGGACCCTTGTCCTAGCCTCGGCTGTGAGGGACCCCCACCTCGTTCCGTCGCACCGCCCCGGGAAGGCAGCCACCATGGCCTCGGCTCCGCAGAAGATCACCACGTTCCTGATGTTCGAGGGCAGGGCCGAGGAGGCGATGACCTTCTACGCCTCGCTGTTCGACGACGCCGAGGTCGTCGACATCGTCCGCTACGACGCCGACGGGCCGGGCGAGGCGGGCACGGTGAAGGTCGCCACGTTCGCGCTCGCCGGGCAGCGGTTCAAGTGCATCGACAGCCACGTCAAACACGGCTTCGGTTTCACGCCGGCGATGTCGCTCTTCGTGGAGTGCGAGAGCGCGGCCGAGCTCGACCGGCTCTACGCGGCCCTCGCCGAGCAGGGCTCGGAGCTGATGCCGGTGGGCTCGTACGGTTTCAGCGCCCGGTTCGGGTGGGTCAACGACCGCTTCGGCGTCTCGTGGCAGCTCAACCTCGCGTCCTGAGGACCTGGCGCCGGGGCCGGAAGGTGCGCACCGCCCAGCGGTAGTGGACGATCGCCTTGGCGAGGCCCAACAGGCCCGTGATCCACATGATCTGGCCCGTGCCCATGAGGTAGGCGATCTCGCCGGTGGTCGTGCGGCTCGGGCCGGCCGTCGAGATCGCGGCGCCGAAGGCCGCCCACAGCCCGAACCCGCCCACCGCCAACGAGGCCAGCAGCCAGACCAGGCTCTGCCCGGGCGCCCGGAGCCTGGCGTCCGCGGCCGGATCGTGGTCCGACTCCACCCAGGCGTACAGCAGTTGCCGCACCTTCCGATCCTGCCGGACGCCCCGGACGAGCCAGAACACGGCGGGGATCAGCACGCCCACGCCGAGCACGCCGTAGATGAGGCCGTGGGCGTACTCGAACAGGTCGTGGCGTTCCAGGGCCATCCAGGCCATGCAGACGAAGGTCCAGCCGAGCACGAAGACGGCCGCGACGGCCCACAACAGCAGCAACCGCCCTATGCTCAGATTGCGCCGGCTCAGGTCGTTCAGGAACCGTGCGCGGTCGGCCCGCAGGACGGCGTCGTCCAGCCAGGGGCGCAGGTGTGCGGGCGGCGGCAGGGGTGGCAGGGCGCTGCGGGGCATGAACATGACCATATCCGCAGTGCCCGCGAACCCCTACGGCGTGGTCTCGACGGACTCGAAGCGCCAGCGGTGGACCGCACGCGTGATCAAGTCGGCGGCGGGTTCCGGGAGTTCCGGCAGTTGGGCCGCCACTCCCTCGGGCGTCTCCCACCAGGTGATGACGAGCACCCGGTCCTGCGGGGCCCGGAACACCTCGCGGCGCACCGGCTCCCGGGCGAGGACCTGGGCGCGCGCCCACTCCAGCAGTTCGTTGCCCCGGCCGTCGGCGGCCCGGGCCTCCCACATCAGGGCGACGGTGCTCACGAGTACAGGTTGTCCTTGCTCAGCTCGTGCACGTGGTCGTGGTCGTGCCCGTGCGAGTGGGAGTGGGAGTCGGAGTCGCCGTGCGCGTGCCCGACCCCCGGCACGTGCGGGTCCGTCACCGGGAGGGAGGAGTCCGCCGACAGGTCCCAGTCCGAGGCGGCCCGGTTCCGCTTGACCATCTCCGCGCCCAGCGCGGCGACCATCGCGCCGTTGTCCGTGCACAGCTTCGGCCGCGGCACCCGCAGGATGATCCCCGCGGCGTCGCACCGCTCCTGCGCGAGCGAGCGCAGTCGGGAGTTGGCCGCCACGCCGCCGCCGATCATCAGGTGGTCGACGCCCTCGTCCTTGCACGCCCGGATCGCCTTGCGCGTCAGCACGTCGACCACGGCCTCCTGGAAGGACGCCGCGACGTCGCGCACCGGGACCTCCTCGCCCGCGTTCCGCTTCGCCTCGATCCAGCGGGCGACGGCCGTCTTCAGTCCGGAGAAGGAGAAGTCGTACGCCGCGTCGCGCGGCCCGGTCAGACCGCGCGGGAAGTTGATCGCCTTCGGGTCGCCCTCCTTCGCGAGCCGGTCGATGACCGGGCCGCCGGGGAAGCCCAGCTGCAGCACGCGCGCGATCTTGTCGAAGGCCTCGCCGGCGGCGTCGTCGATGGTCGCGCCGAGCGGCCGGACGTCGGAGGTGATGTCGGGGGCCAGCAGCAGCGAGGAGTGCCCGCCGGATACCAGCAGGGCCATGGTCGGCTCCGGCAGCGGCCCGTGTTCCAGCTGGTCCACGCAGATGTGCGAGGCGAGGTGGTTCACCCCGTAGAGCGGCTTGCCGAGTGCGTACGCGTACGCCTTGGCCGCCGAGACGCCGACCAGCAGCGCGCCGGCGAGGCCCGGGCCGGCCGTGACGGCGATGCCGTCGAGGTCGCGGGCGCTGACGCCGGCTTCCTTCAGGGCGCGCTCGATGGTGGGGACCATCGCCTCCAGGTGGGCGCGGGAGGCCACCTCGGGCACGACGCCGCCGAAGCGGGCGTGCTCGTCGACGCTCGACGCGATGGCGTCCGCGAGCAGGGTGGTGCCGCGGACGACGCCGACGCCGGTCTCGTCGCAGGAAGTCTCGATGCCGAGGACGAGCGGTTCGTCAGCCATTGCTCTCACTGCTCTCAGTTCGTGCTTGTGCGGGGTCGGTCAGTCGCATGACGACCGCGTCGATGTTGCCGGGCTGGTAGTAGCCGCGCCGGAAGCCGATCGGCTCGAAGCCGAAGCGCTCGTAGAGCTTCTGGGCGCGGGTGTTGTCGACCCGTACCTCCAGCAGCACCTCGGCGCACTCGAAGGCGGTGGCGGCGCGCAGCAGCTCGGTGAGGAGCCGCGCGCCGAGCCCGGTCCCCCACTGGTCGCGGGCGACGGCGATGGTCTGTACGTCGGCCAGGTCACCGGCCGCGGCCAGTCCCGCGTATCCGACGAGCCGGCCGGATGAGGGCTCTTCCGCGACGACGTAGCGGCGCGTGGACCGCGGGCCGCGGGCGTGGGCGAGCTCGGACCAGAACATCCCGGCGGACCAGGCGTCGTCGGGGAACAGCTCGTGCTCCAGGTCGAGCACGGGCGCGATGTCCCACCAGCGCATCTCGCGCAGCGTGTGGGAGGCCGCCGGGGTCACTGGGGTCACTGCGGGGTGACCACCTTGTAGTTCTTCGGCACCTGGGCGTCGGGCCGGCGCAGGTAGAGCGGAGTCGGGGGCAGGAACTCCTGCCCGGCCGCCAGCCGTTCCACGGCCAGCGAGGCCAGCGCGGCGGCCGACTGGTGCTCGGGTTCCCGCGCGCCGGTGAAGACGTCCGGGTACAGGAGCGCGCCCTGGCCCACCGCGGGCAGCCCGGCGACCTGGTCGGCGATGTCGGCCGGGCGGTCGACCGCGGGCTCGGCGACGCGCGTGCGCGGGTCCTCGTAGCGCGCCCAGTACACCTCCTTGCGCCGCGCGTCGGTGGCGACGACGAAGGGGCCTTCGATCCCCGCGGCCCCGGCGGCGTACGCGAGCCCGTCGAGGGTGCACAGGCCGTGCACGGGCACGCCCAGCACGGTCGCGAAGGTGGAGGCGGTGACGAGGCCGACGCGCAGGCCCGTGTAAGGACCCGGGCCGACGCCGACGACGATGCCGGTGACGGCTTCGAGCTTGACCCCTGCCTCGGCGAGGACCTTGTCCACGGAGGGCAGCAGCAGCTCCCCGTGTCGGCGGGCGTCGACCTGGTTCGACTCGGCGAGGACGGACTCGCCGTCGTGCAGGGCGACGGTGACGGCGGGCGTGGCGGTATCTACAGCGAGCAAGAGCACGCGAACAGCCTACGACTCCCGCGGCCCCGGCCCTTGCGGCCGGTCGAACGGCGGCCCTGCTGCTACCTTTCGACGCAGGTGTCGGTCCGGTGTTCGGTGCAGTCGACCGGTCCGGATGACGGGTCGGATCGGAGAGGTGGAGCAAGGTGGCACGCAGCAGCTCGGGAATCGTGGCCGGGCTCACCGCCGCGGCGATCGCCGCAGTCGGGTTCCTCGGCTACCAGGCCTCGGCGACGGCCCCCGCGCATCCTCCGAAGGCGGCCGCGCAGCAGCCTTCGCCCGCCCCGAGCCCGGCGGCCGCGAAGCAGGACCCGGCGAAGCCGGTCGCCGTTCCCGAGGGTTCCGGGACCGGTACGCGCGTCGTGTACTCGGTGAGCCAGAAGCGGGTGTGGCTGGTCGGACCGGTCGGGCAGGAGACGAAGTCGTTCGCGGTGATGCCGAGCACGGTGCACCCGAAGGCGGGCAGTTACACGGTCGGTTCGCGCTCGGGCACGGTGACCGGTTCGGACGGGGTGCCGATCGAGCACGTCGTGCGGTTCGCGACCACGGAGGGCGTGGCGGTCGGCTTCAGCGCCCGCGTGGACGGCGCGACGCCGGAGCCCGATCCGGGCAAGAAGACCGGAGGCATCCGCATGGCGCGCGCCGACGGCGACGCGATGTGGGGCTTCGCGACGATCGGCTCGAAGGTCGTCGTCATGCCGTGACGGGCCCACCCGCAGGTTCACCCGTACGTGTGACTCAGGCCGCTTCGGACTCCGGAGCGGCCTGTTCTCGTACGTCGTCCTCCGGCTCGTCCCCGCCCGGTGCGCCGGCCCGCGCGGGCGGCGTCGAGACGGCGGTGGCGGCCACTCCCGCGGCGAGCAGTGCCCGCATGGACACGGCGGACCCCGAGGCGGACGCGGACGCGGAGGGGCGGGGGTCACGGGGCTCGCGCGGTGCTCCTGCTGGTGCCGACATGGCTGCTGCCTCCTGGGCCCGGGGACGCCGAACTTAGGCATACCTAAGAAACGCTCGGTACCATGTCATCACGAGCGCTGCCACGAGCGCAATATCTTGCCGACGGGTTGTCGGTACGTTTGCTCCGAGTCGGTTGCGCCTACTCCGAGAGGGCCCCGGCGAGCGCCTCGACCCCGGCGCCGGCGGCCCAGCGCGCCCCGATCCCGCGCACGGACACCTCCCGGACGTCGTCCAGGACCTCCTCGTGGCCGACCGCGCGCGCGATCACCACGTGCAGCCGGTCGTCGGACAGCTCCTCCACCTTGCCGTCGCCCCACTCCACGACGATCACGGACTCGGGCAGCGAGACGTCGAGGTCCAGGTCCTCCATCTCGTCCAGCCCGCCGCCCAGGCGGTACGCGTCCACGTGCACCAGCGCCGGTCCGCCGGACAGCGAGGGGTGTACGCGGGCGATGACGAAGGTCGGCGAGGTCACGGCCCCGCGCACGCCCAGGCCCTCGCCGAGCCCGCGCGTCAGGGTCGTCTTGCCGGCGCCCAGCTCACCGGTCAACAGGACGAGGTCGCCGGGGCGCAGCAGCCCCGCGATCCTGCGGCCCAGGTCCTGCATGGCGTCCGGGGAGTCGACGGTGATCCGGGCCTCCGTGCCGGCACGCTCCGTGCCCTCGGAGTGCCCGGCCTCAGGTGCCGGTGCTGCCTGGCTGCGCTGTGCTTCCAGCGGTACTTCTTCCATGCGGGCCAACGTTAGTCGCTACGGGGACCGTCACCGCGCCGGTGCGGGCCAGCAGCTCCATGAGCAGCAGGGTCACGGTCTCGGGGCGTTCGAGCATCATCAGGTGCCCGGTGGACTCCAGGAGCACCAGTTCGGCGCCGGGCAGGGCCTCCTTGATGGCCGTGCTGTGCGCGGGCGGGGTGATCATGTCGTTGTCGCCGGCCATGACGACGACGGGCAGGCCCTCGAAGCGCTGGAGCGCCTCGGTCTTGTCGTGGGTCTGGAAGGCCGGGTAGAACTCGGCGACCACGTCGATCGGGGTGGCCTCGATCAGCCTCTCCGCGAAGCGCGCGACGCCCGGGTCCACGTCCTTGGAACCGAACGAGTACATCTTGATCATGCCCGCGAACAGGTCCGCGGTGGCCCGGCGGCCCTTCTCCACCAGCTCGACCTGCGAGCCGAGCGCCTTGAGCACCCCGGGCAGCAGCCGGCGTACGGCGCCCACGCCGACGGAGGGCAGCCCGTACGTCACCTCGCCGAGCCGGCCGCTGGAGGTCCCGACCAGGGCCACGCCGACCACCCGGTCCCGCACGAGCTCGGGGTACTGGTCGGCGAGCGCCATGATGGTCATTCCGCCCATCGAGTGACCCACCAGGATCAGCGGGCCCTCGGGCGCGGTCGCGTCGATCACGGCCTTCAGGTCGCGGCCGAGCTGGTCTATGGTCAGCGGCTCGCCGTCCGCCTGGGCGAGGCCCCGGGCGCTGCGGCCGTGGCTGCGCTGGTCCCAGTAGACGGAACGGACCACTCCGCGCAGGGCGGCGCGCTGGAAGTGCCAGGAGTCCTGGGAGAGGCAGTAGCCGTGGCAGAACACGACGGTGGGCTGGGGGGCGGGTTTGCGGCGCAGCCGTGACCGGGGCCGCGCGGCCTCCTCGGGGAGCTCGTCGATCTCGTAGTGGAGCTCGGTGGCGTCCTCGGCCCGGCAGATCCCCTCCGTCCCGCGCAGGGACCCGTAGTCCCCGGCGGCATCGAGCGCGAGGCGCGCCTTCATGCGCATGCCCCGCCCGACGGTGATCCGTTCGACCGCGACACCGGCCGCGGCGCCCGCGGCCATCACGCCGATCGCGGCACCGGCCCAGCCGGCCTTGCGCCAGTTCTCGCTCACGCCGCCGCCCTCACTCCGCTCAGCTGCCGAGGTACACCCGGGGCACTCGGCCACCGATACGGGTGACGATCTCATACGCGATCGTGTGTGCCGCCTGAGCCCAGTCCTCGGCGGTGGGTTCACCGCGCTCCGCGTCCCCGAAGATGACGGCCTCGTCGCCGACGCGGACCCGGTCCCCGTCTCCGTCCAGGTCGACCACGAACTGGTCCATGGCGACGCGCCCGGCGACCGTACGGACCTTGCCGCCGACGAGGACCGGTCCGGCCCCCGAGGCGTGCCGCGGGACCCCGTCGGCGTAGCCGGCCGGGATGAGGGCGAGCGCGGTCTCGTGCTCGGTGACGTAATGGTGCCCGTAGCTGACGCCGTGCCCGGCGGGGACGGTCTTGACGAGCGCCACGCGGGCCTTGAGGGCCATCGCGGGCCGCAGCCCGAGCTCGGCGGGGGTGCCGAGTTCGGGGGCCGGCGACACCCCGTAGATCGCGAGTCCGGGACGCACCAGGTCGAAGTGCGACTCGGGGAGGGTGAGCGTGGCGGGCGAGTTGGCCATGTGCCGCACCTCGGGCTCGACGCCCTCCTTCTCGGCGTACGCGAGCATGTCGCGGAACGCGGCGAGCTGGAGCCGGATCGACGGGTGGCCGGGCTCGTCGGCGCAGGCGAAGTGCGACCAGATGCCGGTGACGTTGACGGTGCCCTCCGTCTGGGCGGCGACGGCCGCGGTGACCAGTTCCTCCCAGTCGGCGGGCTGGCAGCCGTTGCGGCCGAGGCCGGTGTCGGCCTTGAGCTGGATGCGGGCGGTGCGGCCGGCGGCGCGGGCGGCCTCGCGGACCTCTTCCAGCGCCCACATGCCGCTGACGGAGACGTCGATGTCGGCCTCCACGGCCTCCCGCCAGGGCCCGCCGGGGGTCCAGAGCCAGCACATGATCCGGCCCTCGACGCCGGCCGCGCGCAGGGCGAGCGCCTCGTCGGGGGTGGCGGTGCCGAGCCAGGTCGCACCGGCCTCCTGGGCGGCCCGTGCGCAGGCCAGGGCTCCGTGCCCGTAGGCGTCCGCCTTGACCACGGCCATCACCTCGGCCCGGGGCGCCCGTTCGCGCAGGGCGCGCACGTTCGCCCGCACGGCGTCAAGATCGATCTCGGCGTACACGCGCATCGGTGTCTCGTTCATCGCCCCCAGTCTCTCAGAACCCCTCCCAGGGCCGGCCCCTGGCGCCGCCACGACCCGCGGGGCGCCGCCGCGGGCCTGGCGGCGGCCGCTGCGCGGGGCCGTCCCCTCCCCGCCCTTCCACCGTTCCCCGGGTCTCCGCCCCGGACCCCCGCGCCTCGATCGTCGCCGCGGCTCAAAGACCCGGGGCTCCGCCCCGGACCCCGCGCCTCAAACGCCGGCGGGGCTGGATTTCGCTCCCGGCGGGGCCGGATCCGTCCGTGCAGGCTGGACCTGCCCTGCGGGCAATTCAGCCCGCACCTGGCGGACGGCAGCAGCCGAATCCAGCCCCGCCGGCGTTTGAGGCGCGGGGTGCGGGGCAGAGCCCCAGCGGCCCGGCCGGGTCAAGGGCGGCGGACGTTGCGCCACGCGTCCGGGAGGGTGGCGGCGACGTCCTGGGCCAGGAGCGGGCCCCCGTTCAGGCGGGCCGCCAGGCCGTGGAGGTAGGCCGCCACCGAGCCCGCGTCCGCCGCCGACAGGCCGCCCGCCAGGAGGGCCCCGGCCAGTCCGGACAGCACGTCCCCGCTCCCCGCGGTGGCCAGCCACGGCGTCCCCGTCGGGTTCACCCGCACGGGCGAACCGCCGGAGGCGACCAGCGTCGTGGAGCCCTTCAGCAGCACCGCCGCCCCGTAACGCCCCGCCAGATCCCCTACGGACCCCAGCCGTCCCGCCTCCACCGACTCCCGCGGCACCCCCAGCAGCGCCGCGGCCTCCCCCGCGTGCGGGGTCAGCAGCGTCGGGGACGTGCGCGCCCGCAGCGCCCCCGCGTCCAGGCCGCGCAGCCCGTCCGCGTCGACCAGTACGGGCACGTCCTCCGCCAGCACCCGCGCGACCTCCCCGGCGCGCCCCTCCCCCAGCCCCGGCCCGACCACCCACGCCTGTACCCGGCCCCGCCCGATCAACGTCTCCGGGAAACGGGCCAGCACCGCGTCCGCGGCCGGCCCCACGTACCGCACCGCGCCCGCGCCGCCGCGCAGCGCTCCCGCCACGGCCAGCACCGCCGCGCCCGGGTACTGCGCGGACCCGGCGACGATCCCGACCACGCCCCGGCGGTACTTGTCGCTCGACGCCGTGGGGACCGGGAGCAGCTCCGCCACGTCCGCGTGCTGCAAGGCCTCGACATCGGGCGACGGCAGCTCCAGGCCGATGTCGACCAGCCGCACCGCGCCCGTCCGCGAGGCCCCGGGGTCGATCAGCAGGCCGGGCTTGTACGCCCCGAAGGTCACGGTGACGTCGGCCGTGACGGCCGCCCCCGCCACCTCCCCGGAGTCGGCGTCGACCCCGCTCGGCAGGTCCACGGCCACCACCACGGCACCCGCCGGGATCCGTTCGACCAACGCGGCCGCCGCCGGCCGCAGCCCACCGCGCCCGCCGATGCCGACCAGACCGTCGAGCACCAGGTCGGCCCGGGCCGGGACCGACTCCTCCACCCGCCCCCCGGCGGCCCGCAGCGCGGCCAGGCCGCCCGCGTGCATCCGCGCCGGATCCATCGGCACCGCGGTCACCCCGGCGCCCCGCCGGGCCAGCCGCGCGCCCGCGTACAGCGCGTCGCCGCCGTTGTCCCCGGGCCCGACGAGCAGCACCACCCGGGCCCCGTACACCCGCCCGAGCAGTCCCGCGCAGGCGGCGGCCAGTCCGGCCGCCGCCCGCTGCATGAGGGTGCCTTCGGGCAGCCGGGCCATCAACTCCCGCTCGGCGCCCCGTACGGTCTCCACGCTGTAAGCAGTACGCATGGATCAACCCTCGGCGATCACCACCGCGGAGGCCACCCCGGCGTCGTGGCTCAGCGAGATGTGCCAGGACTTCACGCCCAGCGCCGCCGCCCTCGCCTCCACCGTGCCGGTGACCCGCAGCCGGGGCCGCCCGCTGTCCTCCACGTACACCTCGGCGTCGGTCCACAGCAGACCGGCCGGCGCGCCCAGGGCCTTGGCCAGGGCCTCCTTCGCGGCGAACCGCGCGGCGAGCGAGGCGATTCCGCGCCGCTCGCCGCTCGGCAGCGTCAACTCGGAGTCGAGGAACAGCCGCTGCGCCATCCTCGGCGTCCGCTCCATGACCTCGCCGAACCGCTCGATCTCCGCCACGTCGATCCCGACGCCGATAATCACAACGACAGCCCCACTTACCGCTTCTCGCTCACTCCACCGTCACCGACTTCGCGAGGTTACGCGGCTGGTCCACCTCGTTGCCGCGCGCCGTCGCCAACTCGCACGCGAAGACCTGCAACGGCACCGTGGCCACCAGCGGCTGGAGCAGCGTCGGCGTCGCCGGGATCCGGATCAGGTGGTCGGCGTACGGGACGACCGCCTCGTCGCCCTCCTCCGCGATCACGATGGTCCGCGCCCCCCGCGCCCGGATCTCCTGGATGTTCGACACGATCTTGTCGTGGAGGACGGAACGCCCGCGCGACGACGGGACGACCACCACGACCGGCAGGTCCTTCTCGATCAGCGCGATCGGTCCGTGCTTGAGCTCGCCCGCCGCGAAGCCCTCGGCGTGCATGTACGCCAGCTCCTTGAGCTTGAGCGCGCCCTCCAGCGCCACCGGGTAGCCGACGTGCCGGCCCAGGAACAGCACGGTGTTCTTGTCGGCGAGGGAGCGCGCGAGCTTGCGTACGGGCTCCATGGTCTCCAGGACGGTGTCCACGGCCGCGGCGATGTCCGACAGCTCCCGGACCACGGCGCGGATCTCGTCGCCCCACTTGGTGCCGCGGACCTGCCCGAGGTACAGCGCGACCAGGTAGCAGGCCACCAGCTGCGTCAGGAACGCCTTGGTCGAGGCGACGGCCACCTCCGGACCGGCGTGCGTGTACAGCACCGCGTCCGATTCGCGCGGGATCGTCGACCCGTTCGTGTTGCAGATGGCCAGCACCTTGGCCCCCTGCTCGCGCGCGTGCCGCAGCGCCATGAGGGTGTCCATGGTCTCGCCGGACTGCGAGATCGCGACGACCAGCGTCCGCTGGTCGAGGATCGGGTCGCGGTAGCGGAACTCGCTCGCCAGCTCCGTCTCGCAGGGGATGCGGGTCCAGTGCTCGATGGCCAGCTTCGCGATCATGCCGGCGTGGTAGGCCGTACCGCACGCCACGATCACGACCTTGTCGACCTCGCGGAGGACCGAGACGGGGATGCGCACCTCGTCCAGGCTCAGCGAGCCGCTCGCGTCGATCCGGCCCAGGAGGGTGTCGGCGACGGCCTTCGGCTGCTCTGCGATCTCCTTGAGCATGAAGTAGTCGTAACCCCCCTTCTCGGCCGCCGAGGCGTCCCAGTCGACGTGGTACGCCCGCACGGACGCCTCCGAACCGTCGAAGTTGGTGACCGTGACCCCGTCGCGGCGGAGCTCAACGACCTGGTCCTGGCCCAACTCGATCGCGGAGCGGGTGTGGGCGATGAACGCGGCGACGTCCGAGGCGAGGAAGTTCTCGTCCTCGCCGACGCCCACCACCAGGGGGGAGTTGCGGCGCGCGCCGACCACCACGTCCGGTACGTCCGCGTGCACGGCGACGAGGGTGAAGGCGCCCTCCAGCCGGCGGCACACCTGCCGCATGGCCTCGGCGAGGTCCCCGGTGGCCGAGAACCGCTCCGCCAGCAGGTGCGCGACGACCTCGGTGTCCGTCTCGGACTCCAGCCGGTGCCCGCGCTCGGCGAGTTCGGCGCGGAGCAGGGCGAAGTTCTCGATGATGCCGTTGTGGACGACGGCCACGCGCCCCGAGTTGTCGAGGTGCGGGTGGGCGTTGACGTCGGTGGGCCCGCCGTGGGTCGCCCACCGGGTGTGCCCGAGCCCCGTGGAACCGGCCGGCAGCGGGTGCCCCACCAGCTCCTTCTCCAGATTGACGAGTTTCCCGGCCTTCTTGACGGACGCCAGCTCCCCGTCGGAGAGGACGGCGACCCCGGCCGAGTCGTAGCCGCGGTACTCCAGCCGCTTGAGTCCGGCGATGACCACATCGAGCGCAGACTGCGCTCCCACGTAACCCACAATTCCGCACATAGGCCGCAGGGTACGCCGTCTCCGGCCGTCTGCCCCGTACCCGAACCAGACGAAATCCCCGCCCCGGCGCATTCGCCGGGGCGGGGATGACGGTCAGTCGGCCGGTGTTCAGCCGAGCTTCTTGACCTGCGCGTCGACGACGGCCTTCGGCTGCTCGGCGGCGCCGGCCAGGCTCACGGCCGAGAAGGTCGCCAGGGTGCCGCCCTTGCGGACGACCACGAGCTCCATGCTCATCGGGCTGCCGTCCGCGTCACCCGTCACGGTGTACGCGAGGGCCTCGTCGCCCGCGGTGACGGCGGCACCCGGGGCCACCTTCGTGATCTTCAGCGAGTCGCCGCCCTGGCCGCCCGTGTAACCGCCGGCGCAGGCCGTGCCCGCCGTCTTGAGGGTGGCGAAGGCCTCCGCGGCGCCCTTGCCCTCGTAGGAGTGGAGGGAGACCGAGGTGGCGGTGGCACCCAGGGCGTCCAGACCGGCCTTCAGCTTCTCCTCGGGGCTGGCGTCGGCGGCCGGCTCCTTGCCCTTGGCTACGGCCTTGGTCCCGGCGGTGCCCACGACGGTGCCGATCGGGGCCATCGACTGCGCGGAGACCAGCGGCTGGCACTCCGGCTTGTCGCTCTTGGTGCCCGCCGCGGCGGCGAGCTCGGCCGCGGTGGCCGGCTTGACCACGTGGTTGGGCAGGTCCGCCTGGACCACGAGCACGCCGGTCAGCTCGGCGGAGGTCTTCGCCTTGGCGGCCGGGGCCGCCGAGGTCGCGGCGGCGGAAGGCTTGGCGTCCGCCTTCTTGTCGTCCGCCTTGTCGGAGCCGCACGCGGTGGCGAGCAGGGCCAGGGACACGGCGGAAGCGGTCAGGACGGTACGACGGACGAGTGCGGTGCGCACGATGGATCTCCCCCAGGATTGCGATCAGAGAACAGCAGGAGCGGCGCCCGTCGGCGGGGCCGGGGCGCGCTTCGGAACTGCGGTGTCAGGCAATGTACCGGTGAAACGATCACGCATTCGGATCATTTCGCTTCCGCCGGCGATCGTGACCACGACGAGACCGCACGGCGACAGAGCCGGTACCCACCCCCGTACAACCCCTCCGGTCACGTGACCGACCACACCACCCACAACCGCCTCCGAGCCCCGACAATGGCGGTGTGATCACTTCGCCGCCACGAAGCACGCCTGACAGCGCGATGGAGCGCACCGGCCGGGACGGGCACCCCACCCGCCCCGCTCCCCGCCGGGGCCCCGACGCCTCCCCGTACGTCGACCTCACCCGCGCCGAGTGGAGCGCACTGCGCGAGCGCACGCCGCTGCCGCTGACCGCTGAGGAGGTGGAGCGGCTGCGCGGCCTCGGTGACGTCATCGACCTCGACGAGGTCCGCGACGTGTACCTGCCGCTCTCGCGCCTGCTCAACCTCTACGTCGGCGCCACCAGCAACCTCCGCGGCACCCTGAACACCTTCCTCGGCGACGCGGGCAACGGCCACGGCGCGCAGACGGGCACCCCCTTCGTCATAGGCGTCGCCGGTTCGGTCGCCGTCGGCAAGTCGACCGTGGCCCGTCTGCTCCAGGCCCTGCTGGCCCGCTGGCCCGAACACCCGCGCGTGGAGCTGGTCACCACCGACGGGTTCCTCTACCCGATGAAGGAGCTCCAGCGGCGCGGGCTCACCTCCCGCAAGGGCTTCCCCGAGTCCTACGACCGCCGCGCGCTCACCCGGTTCGTCGCCGACATCAAGGCCGGCAAGGACGAGGTGCGGGCCCCCGTCTACTCGCACCTGATCTACGACATCGTGCCGGGCGAGGAGCTCGTCGTACGCCGCCCGGACATCCTCATCGTCGAGGGCCTGAACGTGCTCCAGCCGGCCCTCCCCGGGACGGACGGCCGCACCCGCGTCGCGCTCGCCGACTACTTCGACTTCAGCGTGTACGTGGACGCGCGCCCCGAGGACATCGAGCGCTGGTACCTGGGCCGCTTCCGGAAGCTGCGCGAGACCGCCTTCCAGAATCCCTTCTCCTACTTCCGCAAGTACACCCAGGTCTCCGAGGAGGAGGCCATGGAGTACGCGCAGACGATGTGGCGCACCGTCAACAAGCCCAACCTGCTGGAGAACGTGGCCCCCACCCGAGGCCGCGCGACCCTGGTCGTGCGCAAGGGACCGGACCACAAGGTCCAGAAGCTGAGCCTGCGCAAGCTCTAGCGCCCCCGAGCACTAGGGTGCGGGCATGCTGCATCTTCGGATGATCACTCCGCACCACCTGACCGAACAGGTGGTGGACCTGATCGACCAGACGGTCGGGACCACCCATCTGGTCGTGCTGCCCGGCGCCGCCCGCGACCCCGAGGGCGATCTCGTACTGGTCGACGTCGCCCGCGAGGCCGCCGACGAGCTGTTGCAGGAGATGCGTTCGCTCGGCATCGACAAGACCGGTTCGATCGCCGTCGAGAACATCGACCTGTCGATCTCCACACGCGCGGACGACGCGGAGGAGGAGGCACCGGGCGAGGCCGCCGACGCGGTGGTCTGGGAGCAGCTCTCCGAGTCGACGCACGAGGAGTCCACCCTCACGATCACCTACAGCGCCTTCATGATCCTGGCGACGATGATCGCGGCCTGCGGTGTGGTCCTGGACAACGCGATCCTGATCGTGGGCGCCATGGCCGTCGGCCCGGAGTTCGGCCCGCTCGCCGGCATCTGCACGGGCCTGGTGCAGCGCCGCCCGAGGCTCGCCGCGCGCTCGCTCTTCGCGCTGGCGGTCGGCTTCACCGTCGCCATGGCGGCGACGACGGTCTTCAGCCTGGTGATGAGCGCGCTCGGCCTGTTCCACGAGGGGATGCTCGACGACCCCCGGCCGAACACCAGCTTCATCTGGCAGCCCGACCCGTTCTCCTTCGTCGTGGCGCTGCTCGCCGGGATCGCCGGCATGCTGTCGCTGACCTCGGCGAAGGCCGGCGCGCTGGTCGGCGTGGCGATCTCCGTGACCACCGTCCCGGCGGGCGCCAACGCGGCCGTGGCGCTCAGCTACGGGGACCTGGCCCAGATGTGGGGCTCGGGCATCCAGCTCGCGGTCAACCTGGGCGGCATCGTCCTCTCGGGCACGCTCACCCTCATCGCCTGGAAACTGCTGTGGCGCACCCAGCACGGCCGGATGATCCGGCGGCCGGGTGCGCCACGCAGGACGGGCGGGGCGGGCTAGCCCAGCGCCGACTTCACCACGTCGGCGAGCCGGCCGGCCACCGCGCGGGCCTGCTCGATGTCCGCGGCCTCGACCATCACCCGGACGAGGGGCTCGGTGCCCGACGGACGGAGCAGCACCCGCCCGGTGCTGCCCAGCTCGCGCTCGGCGTCGGCCACCGCCGCGGCCAGCTCGGCCGAGGTCGTGACCCGGGACTTGTCCACGTCGGGGACGTTGATCAGCACCTGCGGCAGCCGCTCCATGACCCCGGCCAGCTCCGCCAGGGACTTGCCGGTGGCCGAGACCCGCGCCGCGAGCAGCAGGCCGGTCAGCGTGCCGTCGCCGGTGGTCGCGTGGTCGAGGATGATCACGTGGCCGGACTGCTCGCCGCCGAGCGCGTAGCCGTGCTCCTTCATGGCCTCCAGCACGTACCGGTCGCCGACCCCGGTCTGCACGACCTGGATGCCCGCGCCCTCCATGGCCAGCTTGAAGCCCAGGTTGGACATGACGGTGCCGACCACGGTGTTCTCGCGCAGCTGGCCGGCCTCGCGCATGGCCAGGGCCAGCACCGCGAGGATCTGGTCGCCGTCGACCTCGGCGCCGGTGCCGTCCACCGCGAGGCAGCGGTCGGCGTCACCGTCGTGCGCGATGCCGAAGTCGGCGCCGTGCTCGACGACGGCCGCCTTGAGCAGGCCGAGGTGGGTGGAGCCGCAGCCCTCGTTGATGTTCAGGCCGTCCGGCTCGGCGCCGATCGTGACGATCTCCGCGCCGGCCCGGGCGAAGGCCTCGGGCGAGACGTAGGAGGCCGCGCCGTGCGCCTCGTCCAGGACGATCTTCAGGCCGTCGAGGCGGTTGGGCAGGGCGCCGATCAGGTGGGCGACGTACTTCTCGAAGCCCTCGTTGTAGTCGGAGACCCGGCCGACGCCGGCGCCGGTGGGCCGGTCCCAGGGAGCGCCGGTGCGGTGCTCCTCGTAGACGGACTCGATGCGGTCCTCCAGCTCGTCGGCCAGCTTGTGGCCGCCGCGCGCGAAGAACTTGATGCCGTTGTCGGGCATGGCGTTGTGGCTGGCGGAGAGCATCACGCCGAGGTCGGCACCCAGCGCACCGGTGAGATACGCCACCGCCGGGGTGGGCAGCACACCGACGCGCAGGACGTCCACGCCCGCGCTGGCGAGGCCCGCGACGACCGCGGCCTCGAGGAATTCGCCGGAGGCCCGGGGGTCCCGGCCGACGACCGCGGTCGCCCGGTGGCCCGCGAACGTGCCCGCCTCGGCCAGCACGTGGGCAGCCGCTACGGAGAGACCGAGCGCGAGCTCAGCCGTCAGATCCGCGTTGGCGACGCCGCGTACACCATCCGTCCCGAAGAGTCGTCCCACTGTTGTCCTCCCGAGTTTCCGCTTCGCATGTGACCGGTTGTGACAGGTATTTGCCGCTTGTGGCGGTAAACGAACCGCCCCGGCAGCACAGAGAGTGCTGCCGGGGCGGTTTCGTTGCTGAACAGCAGGCGCAGATTAACGCTTGCTGTACTGCGGAGCCTTACGGGCCTTCTTGAGACCGGCCTTCTTGCGCTCGACCGCACGGTCGTCGCGGGAGAGGAAGCCGGCCTTCTTCAGCGCCGGGCGGTTGTTGTCCACGTCCGCCTCGTTCAGCGCACGGGCCACGCCGAGGCGCAGGGCGCCGGCCTGGCCGGAGACGCCGCCACCCGAAATGCGGGCGATGACGTCGTAACGGCCGTCGAGCTCGAGGAGCTTGAAGGGCTCGTTGACTTCCTGCTGGTGCACCTTGTTGGGGAAGTAGTCCTCAAGGGTGCGACCGTTGATCTTCCACTTGCCGGTGCCCGGAACGATCCGGACGCGGGCGATGGCGTTCTTGCGACGGCCCAGGCCGGCGGCCGGCTGGGGGTCGCCGAAGCGACCGGCAAGGGACTCGGAGGTGTAGTCGCCCTCGACGACGACCTCGGACTCGCTGGTGTACTCCTCGACGTTGCCCTCGAACTCTTCGACGGTCGTCTCGGCGGTGGTCTCGGCCACGATGCTCCTCAGAATTTTCTACGTCTTAGGGGGTGGCCGGAACTACTGCGCGACCTGGGTGATCTCGAACGGCACCGGCTGCTGCGCAGCGTGCGGGTGCTGGTCGCCCGAGTAGACCTTCAGCTTCGAGAGCATCTGACGGCCCAGGGTGTTCTTGGGGAGCATGCCCTTGACGGCCTTCTCGACGGCCTTCTCCGGGTTGTCGCGGAGCAGGTCGTCGTAACGCACGGAGCGGAGACCGCCCGGGAAGCCGGAGTGGCGGTACGCCATCTTCTGCGACGCCTTGTTGCCGGACAGGTGCACCTTGTCGGCGTTGATGACGATGACGAAGTCGCCCATGTCCATGTGGGGGGCGTAGGTCGGCTTGTGCTTGCCCTTGAGGAGGGCAGCGGCCTGGGTCGCCAGACGGCCGAGGACAACGTCCTGGGCGTCGATGACGAGCCACTGGCGCGAGATGTCGCCGGGCTTGGGGCTGAACGTACGCACGCGTATGCCTTCGCTTCTTCAGTGGTGGGTCATCCCATAGGGCACGAGCCCCTCGGGAAGGGTCCTGACAGGGTCACCACGGACGATCACGACAGCCCTCGTTCACATCGGGGACGCACCCGAGTGAAAACCGCTGGTCATCGGTCCGGTGGACCGGCGTAAGGCCCTTTCACGTGAGAATGAGAAAGCCAATACGCATAACAAACCAGCAGGATACCCAAGCAGACCCGTACGGGTCAAAACGCGGTCCGCGATGCCGATTCAGCAGGCGTCGCGGCGCACTCCGGTTCGGTCCTGGGTGGGGACCCCGCAGTTGTTACGGGCTCCAGAGTAACCCGGCTCGGGCGCAGCGCACGACGCGCCAGCAGAAACGCGAGTCCGCAGAGGGTGGCGCAGTCCTTGAAGGCGCGCCGCTTGTGGGCCAGCTCGGAGGGCCACGGGAGCAGGGCCACCTGGGGCGTCAAGGCCAGCCAGAACCAGGGCGAGCGGGGCATCGAGCCCTCCCGCACGGCCGACGCCAGCAGCAGCGGCAGCACCACCAGCAGGTAGTGGTCGAAGGACGGACGGGAGACCAGGAATGCGGCGAGCATCACCATGCAGGCCGTCTCCACGAGCCGCAGCTCGCCCCCGTCGGCGCCGTCCGGCCGCCGCCACCGCACCCAGGCCGCCCACAGCCCCGCCCCGGCCCCGGCGAACGCGACGACCACGGCCACCGACTCCGGCACCCCCAGCCGCGGCAGCACCGCGATCGGCGAGGCGTCCCAGGGCAGCGCGTAGGCGTCCTGCCCGCCCAGCAGGAACGGCAGGGTCTTGGTGAAGAACAGCGACGGGCTCGGCATCAGCAGCGCCCCCGCCAGCGAGAAGCCCAGCGGCACCAGCACGGCCGCCGCGAGCCCCCGCCACTGCCGGGCGAAGAGGAACAGCACCCCGAGCGGCACCAGCATGGGCTTGCAGGCGATCGCCAGCCCGATCACCAGACCGGCCGCCCCCCACGCCCGGCGGCGCGCCACCAGCAGCAGAGCCACCGGCAGGGCGGCCGCCGAGATGGCCGTCCAGTTGCCGATCAGCACGAGGTTCACGTACGGCTTGTAGGCCAGGGCGAAGACGGCGAAGCCGACGACCGCGAACCGGGAGCGCAGCGGCACCGAGAACAGCCTCAGCGCGGCCAGCCAGCCGATCCCCAGCAGCCCGGACATCCCGACGGGCAGCACCCACCGCAGCGCCGTCTGCGGCAGCAGCGCCTCGGGCACCGCCATCAGCACGGCGCTGGGGAGGTACAGGAACCGCTTGTCCTCGTACGGGGACCCGCCGTCCAGGAGCGTCTCGGCGGCCTTCACCACGAAGGCGTTGTCCGAGCCCCAGTTCTCCCGCAGGCTCGTGGAGACGCAGATCCCGAGCACCACGGCGAGCGAGGCGAGCCGCCAGGGCAGTGAGGCGGGCCGCAGCAGCCAGTCGACCAGCCGGCTCCCGGAATCCCGGACGCGGGCGTCCCACCGCCTCAGCCAGATGCCAGGCCTCAACCCCACAGCGGTATCCCCTAGCGCTTGCGCTCGACTCGACGTTCGTCCCAGACGGGTTCCGTAGTCTCTCGTACCACCCCGTCCGAACCGAAGACCAGGTACCGGTCAAAAGTTCGGGAGAACCAGCGGTCGTGCGTCACGCACAGCACCGTGCCCTCGTAAGCCTCCAGGCCGTCCTGAAGGGCCTCCGCGGACTCCAGGTCCAGGTTGTCCGTCGGCTCGTCCAGCAGCAGCGCCGTGGTGCCCGCGAGCTCCAGCAGCAGGATCTGGAAGCGTGCCTGCTGACCGCCCGAGAGCTTCTCGAAGGGCTGCTCGGCCTGGCGCTCCAGCTCGTAGCGGCGCAGGGCCCCCATCGCCTGGCCCAGCGGCTTGGCCGCCTCCGTCCACAGGATGTCGACGAGGGTGCGGCCGAAGAGCTCCGGGTGCGCGTGCGTCTGCGCGAAATGGCCGGGGACCACCCGCGCGCCCAGCTTCCAGTCACCGGTGTGCTTGACGTCCTCGCCGGCCAGCAGCCGCAGGAAGTGCGACTTGCCGGAACCGTTCGAGCCGAGGACCGCGACCCGCTCCCCGTAGAAGACCTCCAGGGAGAAGGGCTTCATCAGCCCCGTCAGCTCCAGGTTCTCCACGGTCAGCGCCCGCACGCCGGTACGGCCGCCCTTGAGCCGCATCTTGATGTCCTGCTCCCGCGGCGGCTCCGGCGGCGGGCCGGCCTCCTCGAACTTCTTCAGCCGGGTCTGGGCCGCGGCGTACCGCGAGGACAGCTCGTGGCTGATCGACGCCGCCTGGCGCAGGCTGAGCACCAGCTTCTTCAGCTGCGCGTGCTTCTCCTCCCAGCGGCGCTTGAGCTCCTCGAAGCGCGCGAAGCGCTCCCGGCGCGCCGCGTGGAACGTGTCGAAGCCCGCTCCGTGCATCCACACGTCGGAGCCGTCCAGACCCGGCTCGACACTGACGATCTTCTGCGCGGACCGGGCGAGCAACTCCCGGTCGTGGCTGATGAAGAGCACGGTCTTGCGGGTCGTCCGCAACTGCTCCTCCAGCCACCGCTTGCCGGGGACGTCGAGGTAGTTGTCCGGCTCGTCGAGGAGCAGCACCTCGTCGGGGCCGCGCAGCAGCGCCTCCAGCACCAGCCGCTTCTGCTCACCGCCCGACAGCGTGCGTACCTCGCGGAACTGCGCGCTGTCGTACGGCATGCCCAGCGCGGCCATGGTACAGACGTCCCAGAGGGTCTCCGCCTCGTAGCCCTGGACGTCCGCCCAGTCGCTGAGCGCCTGCGCGTACGCCATCTGCGCGGCCTCGTCGTCGACGGTGAGAATCAGTTCCTCGGCCCGGTCCACGGCCTTCGCGGCCTCCCTGATCCGCGGCTGCGACACCGACACCAGCAGGTCCCGCACGGTCGTCTCGTCGCGTACGGAGCCCACGAACTGGGACATCACGCCGAGGCCGCCGCTGACGGTGGTCCCGCCGCCATGCGGCTGGAGCTCGCCGGAGATCAACTTGAGCAGAGTGGTCTTGCCGGCGCCGTTGGCCCCGACCAGGGCGACCACGGACCCCTCCCCCACCCGGAAGGAGGCGTCGGAGAGGAGCACCCGCCCGTCGGGAAGGTAGTACTCCAGGTGGCTGGCTTCGAGATGTCCCATGCGGGGCATTGTCCAGGTCCGGCGGGGCCGGACCCAAACCGATTAGCAGCAGCCCTTGCCCGGCAGGGTCCGCATGTTGCGCGCTTCCTTGCTGCGGGCGGCCAGCAGCTCGTCCGCCGGGTAGCCGACCTCCTCCAGGGTCAGCCCGTGCGGCTTGACCACGTGCACGGAGGAATCCCGTACGGCGGCCTCCAGCACCTGCCCGGGCCACTCCACGGGCCGGTGCCCGTCGCCGACGTGCAGCAGGGCCCCCACGAGCGAGCGGACCATGTTGTGGCAGAAGGCGTCGGCGCGGACGGTCGCGGTGACGATCCCGTCCTCGGCCCGCTCCCAGCCGAGCTGCTGGAGCGTACGGATCGTCGTGGCGCCCTCGCGCTTCTTGCAGTACGCGGCGAAGTCGTGCTCGCCGAGCAGCGGGGCGGCCGCCCGGTTCATGGCGTCCACGTCCAGCGGCCACTGGTGCCACAGCACGTGCCCGCGGCGCAGCGGGTCGACGCCGCCCTGGTGGTCGCCCACGCGGTAGGCGTAGCGGCGCCAGATGGCGGAGAAGCGCGCGTTGAAGCCCTCGGGGGCCTCGGCGACCTTCCACACCCGGATGTCGTGCGGCAGACGCCCGGCGAGGCGGCGCAGCAGCTTGTCGTGGTGCTCGGCCCACACCTCGTCGGCGATGTCGAACTGCGCGACCTGTCCGCGGGCGTGCACGCCCGCGTCCGTACGGCCGGCCACGGTCAGCTCGACCGGGTCCTTCAGCCGCATCACGGTCTGCAGCGCGCTCTCCAGCTCGCCCTGGACGGTGCGCAGCGTGCGCTGCTTCGCCCAGCCCGAGAAGTCCTTGCCGTCGTACGACAGGTCCAGCCGCACCCGGACGTGCCCGGGCTCCACCTCGTCACTCACACCCGAATCCTCTCAGACACCCCTGAACCCAAAACACGCAGAACGGGCCCGCCCCGGAGAGGGGCGGGCCCGTTCAGAGCCTTTTCAGCGTGATCCCGGCAGGGATCAGGCCTCCTTGGTCTCCTCGGCGGCGGGAGCCTCGGCGGCCTCCGCCTCCTTCACGGCGCGCTTGGTGGCGGCCTCGGCCTCACCAGTGGCCTGCTGGGCGACCGTCAGGGCCTCGACCAGCTCGATGACGGCCATCGGGGCGTTGTCGCCACGACGGTTGCCGATCTTGGTGATGCGCGTGTAACCACCGGGGCGGTTCTCGTAGCGCGGGGCGATCTCGGTGAACAGCGTGTGCACGATGCTCTTGTCCGTGATCGTCTGCAGCACCAGGCGACGGTTGTGGATGTCGCCCTTCTTGGCCTTGGTGACCAGACGCTCGGCGTAGGGACGCAGGCGGCGGGCCTTGGCCTCGGTGGTGGTGATGCGGCCGTGCTCGAAGAGCGCCTTCGCGAGGTTCGCGAGCAGGTGCTTCTCGTGCGCGGCGGAGCCGCCCAGGCGGGCACCCTTAGCGGGACGCGGCATTGTTACTCCTTCAAATCTGCACCGGCCGTGTCAGGTACCGGTGTCAGTTCCCCCAAGCGGTCGCGAGAGGGTGGGTGCGGGGGGCGCGAGCCCCCCGCAAGCTTTCTCAGTACTGCTCGGTCTCGACGAAACCGGCGTCCGCGTCGTCGTCGGCGCCGAAGGCGTCGGCGGCGGCGGTCGGGTCGAATCCGGGCGGGCTGTCCTTGAGGGCCAGGCCCATGCCGGCCAGCTTCGCCTTGACCTCGTCGATCGACTTCGCACCGAAGTTGCGGATGTCGAGCAGGTCGGCCTCGGAGCGGGCGACGAGCTCACCCACGGAGTGGATGCCCTCGCGCTTGAGGCAGTTGTACGACCGAACGGTGAGCTCGAGCTCCTCGATCGGCAGCGCCAGGTCGGCGGCCAGGGCCGCGTCCGTCGGCGAGGGGCCCATGTCGATGCCCTCGGCGTCGATGTTGAGCTCGCGGGCCAGACCGAACAGCTCGACCAGGGTCTTGCCGGCGGACGCCATGGCGTCACGCGGGCGCATGGCCTGCTTGGTCTCGACGTCGACGATGAGCTTGTCGAAGTCGGTGCGCTGCTCGACTCGGGTCGCCTCGACCTTGTAGGTGACCTTGAGGACCGGGCTGTAGATGGAGTCGATCGGGATGCGACCGATCTCCTGGCCCAGCTGCTTGTTCTGGACGGCGGAGACGTAGCCGCGACCGCGCTCGACGGTCAGCTCCATCTCCAGCTTGCCCTTGCCGTTGAGCGTGGCGAGGACCAGGTCCGGGTTGTGCACCTCGACACCGGCCGGGGGCGCGATGTCGGCGGCGGTGACCAGGCCGGGACCCTGCTTGCGCAGGTACATCACGACCGGCTCGTCGTGCTCCGAGGAGACGACCAGCTGCTTGATGTTCAGGATGATGTCGGTGACGTCTTCCTTCACACCCGGCACGGTCGTGAACTCGTGCAGGACGCCGTCCACGCGGATGCTGGTGACAGCGGCACCCGGGATCGAGGACAGGAGCGTACGGCGCAGGGAGTTGCCGAGGGTGTAGCCGAAGCCCGGCTCCAGCGGCTCGATCACGAACCGCGAGCGGTACTCGTCGACGACCTCTTCGGTCAGCGAAGGACGCTGAGCGATAAGCATGTCTGTGTTCCTTCATTCGTGGACGCCCACTATTTGACGCCCGACGGGATGCCGTACCGGAGTACGGCTACTGCAAGGGTACGGGCGGCACGGCCCCCGAAGGGGTCGTACCGCCCGGACACTCAAGAACGCACAGGTGCGTCCGCTGCGTCAGACGCGGCGGCGCTTCGGCGGGCGGCAGCCGTTGTGCGGGGTGGGGGTGACGTCCTGGATCGAGCCGACCTCGAGGCCGGTGGCCTGCAGGGAGCGGATCGCGGTCTCGCGGCCGGAGCCCGGACCCTTCACGAAGACGTCGACCTTGCGCATGCCGTGCTCCTGCGCGCGGCGGGCGGCCGACTCGGCGGCCATCTGCGCGGCGAAGGGGGTGGACTTGCGCGAGCCCTTGAAACCGACGTGGCCGGCGGAGGCCCAGGAGATCACGTTGCCGGACGGGTCCGTGATCGAAACGATGGTGTTGTTGAACGTGCTCTTGATGTGGGCGTGCCCGTGAGCGACGTTCTTCTTTTCCTTGCGGCGCACCTTCTTGGCAGCGCCCTGACGACCCTTGGGGGGCATCTAAATCTCCTACGGGAGGTGGTCGGTCCTACAGCGCAAGACCGCTGAACAGGACTACTTCTTGCCCGGCTTCTTCTTACCGGCGATCGCGCGACGCGGGCCCTTGCGGGTACGCGCGTTGGTGCTGGTGCGCTGACCGTGCACCGGGAGGCCGCGACGGTGGCGGATACCCTGGTAGCACTGGATCTCGATCTTGCGGCGGATGTCGCCCTGGATCTCGCGGCGGAGGTCACCCTCGGTACGGAGGTTGGCGTCCACGTACTCGCGGATCTTGACGAGGTCCTCTTCGGCCAGGTCACGAACGCGGGTGTTCGGGTTCACGCCGGTGGAGGCGAGGATCTCCTTGGACCGGGTGCGCCCGATACCGAAGACGTAGGTGAGTGCGATCTCCACGCGCTTTTCGCGCGGGATGTCAACACCGGAAACGCGTGCCATGCAATGGCTCCTGTGTGTTCGGGGGTCTTCCGCAGAACCGATCCCGACCGCCGACCGCCCGAGTGGGTGGTGGTACGTCCGGGTCCCCGGCCCCCGCCGGAGGTGCCGCCGGCCCCCTGAAGGGCTGGGCGGGTTCTGCGTATGTACGTTTTTTCTTACGTCGCGCGAAGAACTGCGGAAGGCAGGTCGGTCGGCGTGCGTCAGCCCTGGCGCTGCTTGTGGCGCAGGTTGTCGCAGATGACCATGACCCGGCCGTGACGGCGGATCACCTTGCACTTGTCGCAGATCTTCTTGACGCTCGGCTTGACCTTCATGTTGGTGAGGTTCTCCGGGTCAGTGCCACCACCCGCACCGGGACGAATGCCCAGGCAGGAGTGAGAGCAAGATCTACTTGTATCGGTAGACGATCCGGCCACGCGTCAGGTCGTACGGAGACAGCTCCACAACGACCCGGTCATCAGGGAGGATGCGGATGTAGTGCATACGCATCTTGCCGCTGATGTGCGCGAGGACCTTGTGACCGTTCTGGAGTTCCACCTTGAACATGGCGTTCGGGAGGGACTCGATCACGGTGCCCTCGATTTCGATGGCACCTTGCTTCTTGGCCACGCTTCGCCTTTCGAATCGGCTACCTTGATCGGCTTCGCGCTTCGCCATGCAGACATGGATGTGCACGAGAGCCGACGAGTCAGTCTACGTCAGGGCACCCAGAAAGACGAATCCGGAAAGTTTGCCCCAGAGTCTAGATCATTAACCGAGCGGGTCCGGGGCCGTGGTGACCCCGTACTCCGCCAGCTTCGCCTTGCCGCAGTCCGGGCTGGTCAGGACGATCGGGCCGTCCTCCGTCAGGGCGATGGAGTGCTCCCAGTGCGAGGACCAGGTGCCGTCCGTGGTGATGACCGTCCAGTCGTCGGACAGCACCTCCGTCTGGGCGGTGCCCAGGGAGACCATCGGCTCGATCGCCAGGCAGAGGCCCGGGACCAGCTTGATCCCCTTGCCCCGCTTGCGCGAGACGTAGTTCAGCAGGTGGGGGTCCATGTGCATCTCGGACCCGATGCCGTGGCCGCCGTAGTCCTCGATGATCCCGAACTTGCCGAGGCTGTGCTCACCGGTGGAGGGGCGGGGCTGGCGCTTGATGTACGACTCGATCGCCTTCGAGATGTCCACGAGGCGGTTGCCGAGCTTCATGGCGGCGATACCGGCCCACATGGACTCCTCGGTCACCCGGGACAGCTCGACCAGCTCCGGAGCGTGACCGGTGCCCACGAAGGCCGTGTAGGCGGCGTCACCGTGCCAGCCGTCCACGATCGCGCCGGCGTCGATCGAGATGATGTCGCCGTCCTTGAGGACGGTCTTGTCGTCGGGGATGCCGTGGACTACGACCTCGTTGACCGAGGTGCAGATCGTCGCGGGGAAGCCGCCGTATCCGAGGAAGTTCGACTTCGCTCCGGCGTCGGCGATCACCTTGCGGGCCACCATGTCCAGATCCCGGGTCGTGGCGCCCGGCACCGCGGCCTCACGGGTCGCCGCGTGGATCGCGGCGACGACCAGCCCAGCCTCGCGCATCTTCGCGATCTGCTCGGGGGTCTTGATCTGAACCATGAAACGGACCTTCCACCTTCGGAACCTGGACTTCTCAACAGTACGGCCGCGATGCCCTGGGGACATCGCGGCCGTACCTGCACTGCAAGGGAACTACTTCTTCAGGGCGTCCATGGCGCGCTGGGTGATCTCCTGCACCTCGCCGAGGGCGGAGATGGTGACCAGCAGGCCCTGCTCCTTGTAGTAGTCGATGATCGGCTCGGTCTGCGTGTGGTAGACCTCAAGCCGGTTGCGGACCGTCGACTCGGAGTCGTCGTCGCGCTGGTACAGCTCGCCGCCGCAGGTGTCGCAGACGCCCTCGGTCTTCGGCGCCGCGTACGTGACGTGGAAGACGTGCGCGGAGTCGTTGCGGCAGATCCGGCGACCGGCGATGCGCTTGACGACCTCGTCCTCCTCGACCTCCAGGTCGAGGACGGCGTCCAGCTTCATGCCCTCGGCCTGCAGCATGACGTCGAGCGCCTCGGCCTGCGAGACGTTGCGCGGGAACCCGTCGAGCAGGAAGCCGTTCACGGCGTCCGGCTGCTCCATCCGGTCCTTGGCCATGCCGATGGTGACGGAGTCCGGGACGAGCTGGCCTGCGTCCATGTACGACTTGGCGCTCTTGCCGAGCTCGGTGCCCTGGCTGATGTTGGCCCGGAACAGGTCGCCCGTGGAGATGTGCGGGATGGACAGGTTCTTGGCAAGGAACGCGGCCTGCGTTCCCTTGCCGGCACCGGGCGGTCCGACGAGGACGATTCGCATCAGCGGAGGAACCCTTCGTAATTACGCTGCTGGAGCTGGCTCTCGATCTGCTTCACGGTTTCCAGACCCACACCCACGATGATCAGGATGCTCGTTCCCCCGAAGGGGAAGTTCTGGTTCGCTCCGAAGCCGGCCAACGCCATCGTCGGCACAAGAGCGATGAGACCCAGGTACAGCGACCCCGGCCAGGTGATCCGGTTGAGCACGTAGCTCAGGTACTCGGCAGTGGGTCGACCCGCACGGATACCCGGGATGAACCCACCATACTTCTTCATGTTGTCTGCAACTTCCTCGGGGTTGAAGGAAATCGCCACGTAGAAGAACGCGAAGAAGACAATCAGGAGGAAGTACGCCGCGATGTAGTACGGGTGGTCGCCCTTGACGAAGTGCTTCTGGATCCAGGTGGCCCAGCCCGCCTGGGATCCGCTGAACTGAACGATCAGCGCGGGGATGTAGAGCAGCGACGAGGCGAAGATGACGGGAATCACACCCGCCTGGTTCACCTTGAGCGGGATGTAGGTCGAGGTACCGCCGTACGCGCGGCGACCGATCATGCGCTTCGCGTACTGGACCGGGATCCGGCGCTGGGCCTGCTCGACGAAGACCACCAGGGCCACCATCGCGAGGCCGACGAGGATCACGACACCGAACTCGACCCAGCCGTCGGCGATCTTGCCCTGGAGCTTGATCTGCCAGAGGGCGCCGATGAAGCCGGCGGCGATCGAGATGAACATGAGGATCGACATGCCGTTGCCGATGCCGCGGTCGGTGACGAGCTCACCGAGCCACATGACGACACAGGTGCCGGCGGTCATCGTGATGACCATGACGATCGTGGTGAAGATGGACCGGTCCGGGACGATCTGGCTGGCGACCTGGCAACCCTGGAACAGGGCGCCGGTGCGGGCGGTGGCGACGAGGCCGGTGCCCTGCAGGATCGCGAGTGCGACCGTCAGATAGCGCGTGTACTGGGTGATCTTCGCGGTGCCGGACTGTCCCTCTTTCTTGAGGTTCTCCAGCTTCGGGATGACCACGGTCAGCAGCTGCAGGATGATGCTCGCCGTGATGTACGGCATGATGCCGAGCGCAAAGATCGTGATCTGCAGCAGCGCGCCACCGCTGAACATGTTGACGAGACCGAACAGCCCATTGCTGCTGCCGGCCTGCTCAACGCAGATCTGTACGTTCTTGTAGCTCACGCCGGGTACCGGGATGTGGGACCCGAGCCGGAACAGCACGATGATGCCGAGCGTGAAGAGCAGCTTCTTGCGCAGGTCGGGCGTCTTGAACGCCCGGGCGAACGCGGTGAGCACGGTGCCTCCTGCGACCCCCGCGCTACTGCGTCAGAGGTGACGGTCTGAGGGATCGACGTATACGACAAAGCAAAGGTGCACGCCACCTTACCGGCGAGTGTGCCCCCCGTGGAACGACCAACCGGGGATGCCCCATATGTGAGGCATCCCCGGTCGGGTTTCGAGCTATTTAGTCACTTGATCGTCTTAGACGAGCTCGGTGACAGAGCCGCCGGCAGCGGCAATCTTCTCCTTGGCGGAGGCGGAAACGGCGTCAACCGAAACCGTCAGCGCCACGGAGATCTCGCCCTGGCCCAGGACCTTGACGAGGCTGTTCTTGCGAACCGCGCCCTTGGCGACCAGGTCGGCCACCGTGACCTCTCCACCCTCGGGGTAGAGGGCACCGAGCTTGTCCAGGTTGACAACCTGGAACTCGGTGCGGAACGGGTTCTTGAAGCCCTTGAGCTTCGGCAGGCGCATGTGGAGGGGCATCTGCCCACCCTCGAAGCGCTGCGGGATCTGGTAACGGGCCTTCTGGCCCTTCGTACCACGACCGGCCGTCTTACCCTTCGACGCCTCACCACGACCGACACGGGTCTTCGCGGTCTTGGCGCCGGGGGCGGGACGGAGGTTGTGGGCCTTCAGCGGGCTGTTCTCAGCCATGATTAGTCAACCTCCTCAACCGTCACGAGGTGGCGGACGGTGTGAACCATTCCGCGGAACTCGGGGCGGTCCTCCTTGACGACGACGTCGTTCAGGCGCTTGAGCCCGAGCGAACGCAGCGTGTCGCGGTGGTTCTGCTTGCTGCCGATGTACGACTTCGTCTGCGTGATCTTGAGGCGAGCCATTACGCACCCGCCCCGGCACGCGCACGAAGCAGAGCCGCGGGGGCGACGTCCTCGAGGGGCAGACCACGGCGAGCCGCGATCTCCTCGGGACGCTGCAGGCCCTGGAGGGCCGCCACGGTCGCGTGCACGATGTTGATCGCGTTGTCGGAGCCGAGCGACTTCGACAGGATGTCGTGAACGCCGGCGCACTCCAGAACGGCGCGCACCGGGCCACCGGCGATAACACCGGTACCGGGGGAAGCAGGCTTCAGCAGGACAACGCCGGCCGCCTTCTCGCCCTGGATCGGGTGCGGGATGGTGCCCTGGATGCGGGGAACCTTGAAGAAGTTCTTCTTGGCTTCCTCGACGCCCTTGGCGATGGCCGCGGGAACTTCCTTGGCCTTGCCGTAACCGACACCTACGGTGCCGTCACCGTCACCCACCACGACGAGCGCGGTGAAGCTGAAGCGACGACCACCCTTGACAACCTTGGCGACACGGTTGATCGCGACAACGCGCTCAACGTAAGCGGTCTTCTCGGCGGCAGGGCCACCGTCGCGACCCTTCCGGTCCCGCCGCTCGCCGCCACCGGCACCGCTTCCGCGGCGCTGGGGTCCAGCCATTGGATTACCTCTCTCTGTTACGTCCGTGAGTCCCGGAACCGGGGCTTAGAACTTCAGCCCGGCTTCGCGGGCGGCGTCAGCCAGAGCGGCAATGCGCCCGGCGTATCGGTTGCCACCGCGGTCGAACACGACGGTCTCGACACCCGCGGCCTTGGCACGCTCGGCGACGAGCGCGCCGACAGCCTGGGCCTGCGAGCTCTTGTCGCCTTCGCCACCGCGGATCGAAGCGTCCAGGGTCGACGCGGACGCCAGGGTGTGGCCCTGGAGGTCGTCGATGACCTGAGCAACGATGTTGCGGTTCGAACGCGTCACGACGAGGCGCGGACGCTCCGCCGTACCCGAGACGTTCTTGCGGATGCGGATGTGGCGGCGAGCCTTGGCAGCGCGCTTGTACGCGTCGCCCTTGGCGATCTTCACACCGTATGCCATGGCTACTTACCAGCCTTTCCGACCTTGCGGCGGATGACCTCGCCGGCGTACTTGACACCCTTGGCCTTGTACGGGTCGGGCTTCCGCAGCTTGCGGATGTTGGCGGCGACCTCGCCGACCTTCTGCTTGTCGATGCCCTCGACCGAGAACTTGGTGGGCGACTCGACCTTGAAGGAGATGCCCTCGGGCGCCTCGATCAGGATCGGGTGGCTGTAACCAAGCTGGAACTCCAGAGCGGAGCCCTTCGCGGCGACGCGGTAACCGACACCGCTGATCTCGAGAGCCTTGACGTATCCCGTGGTCACACCGGTGATCATGTTCGCCACCAGCGTGCGGGACAGGCCGTGCAGGGCCTTGTTCTGACGCTCGTCGTTCGGGCGGATGACGTTCAGAACGCCGTCCTCACCCTTGGCGACAGCGATGGGCGCAGCGACGGTGTGCGAGAGGGAACCCTTGGGGCCCTTCACCGCGACCGTACGGCCATCGATGGTGACGTCCACGCCGGCGGGAACCGGGATGGGGAGCTTGCCGATACGAGACATAGCTTTTCCTCCGTTCCCGACTACCAGACGTAGGCGAGGACTTCCCCACCCACGCCCTTCTTGCCTGCCTGCTGACCGGTCAGGAGACCGTGGGACGTGGAGATGATCGCCACGCCCAGGCCGCCGAGGACCTTCGGCAGGTTGGTGGACTTCGCGTACACGCGCAGACCGGGCTTCGAGATCCGCTTGATGCCCGCGATGGAGCGCTCACGGTTCGGCCCGAACTTCAGCTCGAGGACGAGGTTCTTGCCGACCTCGGCGTCCTCGACCTTCCAGCCGGTGATGAAACCCTCCTGCTTGAGGATCTCTGCGATGTGCGACTTGATCTTGCTGTGCGGCATCACGACGGAGTCGTGGTACGCCGAGTTAGCGTTACGCAGACGCGTGAGCATGTCTGCGATCGGGTCAGTCATGGTCATGAAGTGGCCTTCGGCCTCTCTCGCCGGGGTTTCCTGTATGCGCCATCCCTCTCCCCACTCAGTGGCGGGACGGGTGCGGTGCGGGGACCTACGGCGTAGTAAGTCGATAGGGCGGCGGACGCCCAACCCCACAAGCCTACGGCATGCGGGCAGGGCGGTCCGCCGACCTGATGCTTACCGAGAGCGTCTGGAAAACCTCAACACCCAAAGGGTGAAGGGGCTACCAGGAGCTCTTGGTCACGCCCGGCAGCTCGCCACGGTGAGCCATCTCACGAAGGCAGACGCGGCACAGGCCGAACTTGCGGTACACGGAGTGGGGACGACCGCAGCGCTGGCAGCGGGTGTACGCACGCACACCGAACTTGGGCTTGCGGGCAGCCTTCGCGATGAGAGCCTTCTTCGCCATCTCGCTTACGCCTCCTTGAAGGGGAAGCCGAGGTGACGGAGGAGCGCGCGGCCCTCAGCGTCGTTGGTCGCCGTGGTGACCACGGTGATGTCCATACCCCGGGTACGGTCGATCTTGTCCTGGTCGATCTCGTGGAACATGACCTGCTCCGTGAGACCGAAGGTGTAGTTGCCACGGCCGTCGAACTGCTTCGGCGACAGACCACGGAAGTCGCGGATACGCGGCAGCGCGAGCGACAGCGTACGGTCCAGGAACTCCCACATGCGGTCACCGCGGAGGGTGACGTGGCAGCCGATCGGCTGACCCTCGCGCAGCTTGAACTGCGCGATGGACTTGCGGGCCTTCGTGACGGCCGGCTTCTGACCGGTGATCGTCGTCAGGTCGCGGATGGCACCGTCGATCAGCTTCGAGTCACGGGCGGCGTCGCCGACACCCATGTTCACGACGATCTTGACGAGGCCGGGGATCTGCATGACGTTCTCGTAGGAGAACTCCTCACGCAGCTTGCCCGCGATGTCCTCGCGGTACTTCGTCTTCAGACGCGGAGTGGTAGCCATCAGATGTCCTCACCCGTGCGCTTGGCAACGCGGATCTTGTTGCCTTCGTCGTCGAAGCGGTAACCGACGCGGGTGACGACCTTCTTGCCGTCCTTCTCCACGACCAGCTGCACGTTGCTCACGTGGACCGGGGCCTCGGTGATGACGATGCCACCGGCCTGGTTCTGCGCGGCCTTGGTGTGCTTCTTGACCCGGTTGACACCCTCGACGAGGACACGGTTGTCGGCGGGGAAGGCGACGATGACCTTGCCCTGCTTGCCCTTGTCCTTACCGGTGATGACCTGGACCAGGTCGCCCTTCTTGATCTTCATGCTTACAGCACCTCCGGCGCGAGCGAGATGATCTTCATGAACTTCTTCTCGCGCAGCTCACGGCCCACCGGGCCGAAGATACGGGTGCCGCGAGGGTCGCCGTCGTTCTTCAGAATGACGGCGGCGTTCTCGTCAAAGCGGATGTACGAGCCGTCCTGGCGGCGACGCTCCTTGACGGTGCGAACGATGACCGCCTTGACGACGTCACCCTTCTTCACGTTGCCACCGGGGATCGCGTCCTTGACGGTGGCGACGATGACGTCACCGATGCCCGCGTAGCGGCGACCGGAACCACCGAGAACACGGATGCAAAGGATTTCCTTGGCACCAGTGTTGTCGGCGATACGCAGTCGCGACTCCTGCTGGATCACGTGTATCTCCTGTTTGTCTGCCGGTTCCCGGCGGGGGCCTCACTCCGAAGAGCTACCGCCCCCACCGAGCCTGGCGGAACGAACCTGAGGGAAACCCCTCAGATAATTACTTGGCCTTCTCGAGGATCTCGACGATGCGCCAGCGCTTGCTCGCCGACAGCGGACGCGTCTCCATGATGAGGACGCGGTCGCCGACGCCGGCAGCGTTCTGCTCGTCGTGCGCCTTGAGCTTGTTCGTACGGCGGATGACCTTGCCGTACAGCGCGTGCTTCACGCGGTCCTCGACGGCGACGACGACGGTCTTGTCCATCTTGTCGCTGACGACCAGACCCTCACGGGTCTTGCGGAAACCGCGCTCGGTCTTCTCAGTCACGTTGTTCTCGCTCATCAGGCGCTCTCCACCGTCTCGATACCGAGCTCACGCTCGTGCATCAGGGTGTAGATGCGAGCGATGTCCTTACGGACGGACTTGAGCCGGCCGTTGTTCTCCAGCTGACCGGTGGCCGCCTGGAAACGGAGCTTGAACAGCTCCTCCTTGGCCTCGCGCAGCTTGGCAACGAGCTCCTCGTTGCCGAGCTCGCGGAGCTCGGACGCCTTGGTTCCCGTCGCCATCACGACTCACCTGCCTCGCGCTTGACGATGCGGCACTTCATCGGCAGCTTGTGGGCCGCACGAGTGAGAGCCTCACGCGCAATCTTCTCGTTCGGGTAGGACAGCTCGAACATGACCCGACCCGGGTGCACGTTCGCGATCCACCACTCCGGGGAACCCTTACCGGAACCCATGCGGGTCTCGGCGGGCTTCTTCGTGAGCGGACGGTCCGGGTAGATGTTGATCCAGACCTTGCCGCCACGCTTGATGTGACGGGTCATCGCGATACGAGCGGACTCGATCTGACGGTTCGTCACGTAGGCGGGGGTAAGCGCCTGGATGCCGTACTCGCCGAACGAGACCTCAGTACCGCCCTTGGCCATACCGCTGCGCTTCGGGTGGTGCTGCTTGCGGTGCTTGACCCTACGAGGGATCAGCATGACGGTCAGGCCTCCGTTCCGGTGCTCTCGGCCGGAGCGGCGGCGGGAGCCTCGGCCTTGGGGGCCTCGGCACCAGCAGCCTGCTGCGGCTTGCGGCCACCACGGCCGCCGCGCTCGCCACCACGGCCACCACGGCCGGCGGGACGGTCGCCAGCGCCGGCGCCACGGGCCGGGCGGTTACCCGCACGGGCCGCAGCGTTCTCGGCGCGAACCTCGGCGATGTTCTTGACGTCGCCCTTGTAGATCCAGACCTTCACACCGATACGGCCGAAGGTGGTCTTGGCCTCGAAGAAGCCGTAGTCCACGTTCGCGCGCAGCGTGTGCAGCGGCACACGACCCTCGCGGTAGAACTCGGAGCGGGACATCTCGGCGCCGCCGAGGCGACCGCCGCACTGGATCTTGATGCCCTTGGCGCCGGCCTTCATGGTGCCCTGCATGCTCTTGCGCATGGCACGACGGAAGGAGACGCGGGAGGAGAGCTGCTCGGCAACGGCCTGGGCAACCAGCTGAGCGTCGAGCTCGGGGTTCTTGACCTCGAGGATGTTCAGCTGGACCTGCTTGCCCGTGAGCTTCTCGAGGTCACCGCGGATGCGGTCGGCCTCGGCGCCACGGCGGCCGATGACGATGCCCGGACGAGCGGTGTGGATGTCCACACGCACGCGGTCACGGGTGCGCTCGATCTCAACCTTCGAGATGCCGGCGCGCTCCATGCCGGACGTCATCATCCGACGGATGGCGACGTCTTCCTTGACGTAGTCCTTGTACAGCTTGTCGGCGTACCAACGCGACTTGAAGTCGGTGGTGATGCCGAGTCGGAACCCGTGCGGGTTTACCTTCTGGCCCATTACCGGGAACCTTCCTTGCTGCTGACGACCACGGTGATGTGGCTGGTCCGCTTGCGGATCCGGTAGGCACGGCCCTGGGCACGCGGACGGAACCGCTTCAGGGTCGGGCCCTCGTCCACGTACGCCTCGCTGATGACCAGCGTGGAGGCGTCCGGGTGGTTGTAGTTGTGTGCGGCGTTGGCAATGGCGCTGTCCAGCACCTTGCCGACCGGCACGCTCGCGGCCTGCGGGGCGAAACGCAGGACCGCCTGAGCCTCCGTGGCATCCATGCCACGGATAAGGTCCACCACGCGGCGGGCCTTCATGGGCGTGACGCGGATGTACCGCGCCTGGGCCCTGGCTTCCATGGTTGTCCCTTCGGTGTAAGTCATAGTCGTAACCACCCCGCCTTTAGCGGCGCTTCGACTTCCGGTCGTCCTTGACGTGGCCGCGGAAGGTGCGAGTCGGCGAGAACTCGCCGAGCTTGTGGCCGACCATCGACTCGGTGACGAACACCGGGACGTGGGTCTTGCCGTTGTGCACCGCGATGGTGTGACCCAGCATGCTGGGGATGATCATCGAGCGACGGGACCAGGTCTTGATGACGTTCTTGGTGCCGGCTTCGTTCTGGACGTCCACCTTCTTTACGAGGTGGTCGTCGACGAAGGGCCCCTTCTTGAGACTGCGCGGCATCTAAACCCGCTCCTAGCGCTTCTTGTTCGTCTTGCGGCGGCGGACGATGTACTTGCTCGAAGCCTTCTTCGGCGAGCGAGTACGACCCTCCTTCTGACCCCACGGGGAGACCGGGTGGCGACCACCACTGGTCTTGCCCTCACCACCACCGTGCGGGTGGTCAACCGGGTTCATCGCGACACCGCGGACGGACGGGCGAACGCCCTTCCAGCGCATGCGGCCGGCCTTGCCCCAGTTGATGTTCGACTGCTCGGCGTTGCCGACCTCGCCGACCGTGGCGCGGCAGCGCGCGTCGACGAGACGGATCTCACCGGACGGCATGCGGAGGTGGGCCATGACGCCCTCCTTCGCCAGCAGCTGCACGGAGGCACCGGCCGAACGCGCGAACTTGGCGCCGCCACCGGGACGGAGCTCGATCGCGTGGATCGTGGTACCGACCGGGATGTTGCGGAGCGCGAGGTTGTTACCGGGCTTGATGTCGGCCGTGGGGCCGTTCTCAATCCGGTCACCCTGCTTCAGGCTCTTCGGCGCGATGATGTAGCGCTTCTCGCCGTCGGCGTAGTGCAGGAGCGCGATGCGCGCGGTGCGGTTGGGGTCGTACTCGATGTGCGCGACCTTGGCCGGCACGCCGTCCTTGTCGTGACGACGGAAGTCGATCACGCGGTAGGCGCGCTTGTGTCCGCCACCCTGGTGGCGAACGGTGATCCGGCCGGTGTTGTTACGGCCGCCCTTGCTGTGCAGAGGGCGAACCAGCGACTTCTCCGGCGTGGACCGCGTGATCTCGACAAAGTCGGCGACGCTGGAGCCACGACGGCCCGGGGTCGTCGGCTTGTACTTGCGGATACCCATTTCTCAGTCCTCGTCCGATTCCGGACGACTAGACCTCCGTTAGGAGGCCTGGCCGCCGAAGATGTCGATACGGTCGCCCTCAGCGAGGGTCACGATGGCGCGCTTGGTGTCAGCGCGCTTGCCGAAACCGGTCTTGGTGCGCTTGCGCTTACCCTGACGGTTGATCGTGTTGACCCCGGTGACCTTGACCCCGAAGACCGCTTCCACGGCCTGCTTGATCTGGGTCTTGTTGGAGCCGGGCGCGACGATGAACGTGTACTTGTTCTCGTCCAGCAGCGCGTAGCTCTTCTCCGAGACGACCGGCTTGATCAGCAGGTCGCGCGGGTCAGTGAAGGTCTTGCTGGTAACGGTCGCCTCAGACATCAGGCGTCGCTCCCTTCGGTCTCATCGGCCTTGGGGCCAGACACGAAGGACTCGAAAGCGGCCTGAGTGAAGACCACGTCGTCAGAGACGATCACGTCGTACGTGTTCAGCTGGCCCGGCTCCAGGATGTGAACCTGGGGCAGGTTGCGGGCGGACAGCCACGAGGCCTCTTCGCTGCGGTCGACGACCAGGAGCAGGTTCTTGCGCTCCGAGATCTTGCCGAACAGCGTCTTGGCGGCCTTGGTGGAGGCGGCACCCTCGACCACGCCGGTGACGACGTGGATGCGGGAGTGACGCGCACGGTCCGAGAGGGCACCGCGGAGGGCGGCGGCCTTCATCTTCTTCGGGGTCCGCTGCGAGTAGTCACGCGGCTGCGGGCCGTGGACGACGCCACCGCCGGCGAACTGCGGAGCGCGGGTCGAACCCTGACGGGCGCGGCCGGTGCCCTTCTGGCGGTACGGCTTGCGGCCACCACCACGGACTTCGCCACGGGTCTTGGTCTTGTGCGTGCCCTGACGGGCAGCAGCCAGCTGAGCGACGACGACCTGGTGGATCAGCGGAACGCTGGTCTTCGCGTCGAAGATCTCCGCGGGGAGCTCGACGGTACCGGCCTTGTCGCCTGCCGGCGAAAGGATGTCAATGGTGCTCATTACCTCAAGCCCCCTTGGCCGCGGTACGGACCAGGACGAGGCCGCCGTTCGGACCGGGGACCGCACCCTTGATGAGGAGCAGACCCTTCTCCGCGTCAACCGCGTGGATGGTCAGGTTCTGGGTGGTGACGCGCTCGTTACCCATGCGACCGGCCATGCGCATGCCCTTGAAGACACGCCCAGGGGTGGCGCAGCCACCGATCGAACCGGGGGAGCGGTGCTTGCGCTGCACACCGTGACCGGCGCCGAGGCCCCGGAAGTTGTGCCGCTTCATGACACCGGCGAAGCCCTTGCCCTTGCTGTTGCCCGTGACGTCAACCTTGACGCCGGACTCGAACACCTCGGCAGTGATCTCCTGGCCGAGCGTGTACTCGCTGGCGTCGGAGGTGCGGAGCTCCACCAGGTGGCGGCGCGGGGTGACGTCGGCCTTGGCGAAGTGGCCCTTGAGGGGCTTGTTCACCTTGCGCGGGTCGATCTCGCCGAAGGCGATCTGGACCGACTCGTAGCCGTCGATGTCGTTCGTACGGACCTGGGTAACGACGCAAGGTCCGGCCTTGACCACGGTGACCGGGACGACACGGTTGTTCTCGTCCCAGACCTGGGTCATGCCGAGCTTCTCGCCCAGGACGCCCTTGATCTGCTTTGCCATCTTCTCGACGCCTCTCAGAGCTTGATCTCGATGTCGACGCCGGCCGGAAGGTCCAGGCGCATCAGCGAGTCAACGGTCTTGGGCGTCGGGTCGAGGATGTCGATCAGGCGCTTGTGCGTGCGCATCTCGAAGTGCTCGCGCGAGTCCTTGTACTTGTGCGGCGACTTGATGACGCAGTACACGTTCTTCTCAGTGGGCAGCGGCACCGGGCCCGCGACCGACGCACCAGTGCGGGTCACCGTCTCGACGATCTTCTTCGCCGAGGAGTCGATGACCTCGTGGTCGTAGGCCTTGAGCCGGATGCGGATCTTCTGTCCCGCCATGGCTACTCCGTAGTCCTGTCTCTATGTGGAACGCTCTGGCCCTCGATCGGCTGCGGGACTTGATTCCCGCGGCTTCTCTCCGACCCACGCGGTCGGGCGTGTCGCACACCCTCTACAGAAAATTCCCATACGGAAATTCCCTCGTCCAAGGGGGTGCGGTCCCTGTGACCGCGTTTCGGGGGAGAAACACCCACCGAGCGCCTGGTGTGCACCGTGCTGACACTTCCCAGAAGATTCCCGTACGTCCGCCCTCATTGCTGCCCCGAGAGGCAGATTAAGGACGACGAGTACTGTGGGACTCGCTTCCGGTCCTCCCGGCGGGAGGCGCGCAGCATCGGCACTCAGCCGAGCAACTTGAGTAGTCTGCCATACGAGGCACGTACCTGGCCAATCGGGCCGAAGAGAATACCCCGCCACGCGTACGCGTCAAACTACGCCGCGCGACGGGGCACCTGGTCAGGACCGGGACAGCGTCCCGCAGCCCTCCTGGCTGTCGGCGCCGATGGCCTTGCTCCTGTCGTACGGGTCCACGGGCGTCCCGGAAGGCGCCGGTCCGCTGCCGGGCGGGTCCAAGGGGAACGACGGGTGCACGTGGCCGTCGTACCGGTCACAGGCGCTGTTGCCGATGTCGCGCTGGTAGTGCGTGAGCATCAGCCGGCCGGGAGTCCCCTTCCATTTGCTCAGGTCGGCGATGGAGAAGGTGGCTTCGCGCCGCACGATGGTCCGCGCGACCTCCTCCGGGTCCCCCTTGGTCCTCACGAAGGGGTGGACGAACGAGTAGTCCACCTTGATGTCGGCCATCCCGGGCTTCTGCCCCTCCTCCACCCACATCCGGCCCCGCACCTTGACCACGTCACCCACGGGCTTCAGCTCAGCCGGGTCGTACCGGGTGAAGAGGTCCAGCGGGTCCCGCTCCCGCGACGGCTGGGCGTAGGAGTCGTCCAGCTGCTTCATCAGGTCCTCCTGCTGGGGGTCCAGCAGCTTCAGCGCCGCCTCCGGACGTTCGCCACGCAGGGTCGCGGGATCCAGGTTGGCCGCGGTCAGGAACTGCTTCGCCTTCGCCAGCGCGTCCGCGACCTGCTCCTTGGTGAACCCTCCGACGGCCGTGGCCTCCGGCACCTCGATCCCGGCGGCGCCGTCGGCCCACTGGAGCGCCGGGGAGCCGCGGAAAGGTTCCTTCAGGGTCGGGCGGTCGGGGTCCGCCGAGGCCGGCGGGGCGGTCGGGCGGCCGGTCTCCGCGGCGAGCGGGCCGGCTTTCCCGGCCTCCTCCCGGGCCTGCGACTTGCCCGTGATCCGGTCGATCACCAACTCCGGCCGTACGACGATCAGCGCGACCCCCGCGATGACGGCGACGGCCAGTACGGCCTTCAGCCGCCGCCCGCGCCTGCCGCGCCCCCGCATCTCCTGCCACGCCGGGCCGGTGCGCCAGCCCGGCGGGTCCTGCTGGTTCCGCAGCCGCTCGGTCACCATCCGAGCCCGCGCGGACGGCTCCTGCGGCGCGTTGCCCTCCCCCGCCGCGGCCTGCTCCACGAACCGGGCCCACTCCTCGTCGGAGGGGCTCCTCCCGGCTCGCCCTTCATCGTCGTTCCTGCTCATTCCCCACCCTGTCCGTGAGCGTGCGAGAGGCTCCACACCTTGCGGTGCGGAGCCTCTCACCTGCTAATTCATCGCATTAGATCACTTGCTGAAGTACCCGGTGATGTCCGCGAGGAGATCCACGGAACCGGAGTTGTTGTAGAAGGTGACCTTCCCGTCGACCACGGGGACGATCACCAGGTTGGGGATCGTCCGGCCGGCGGTGAAGTTCAGGTTCGACACCGTGGGGCGGGGGGCCGTCGCGTCTCCCGGGTAGACCGACACGTAGCCGGCCTGCGTCGGGTTCGTCGCCGTCACGTTCAGCACGACGGCCGTGACCCCGGCGGGCAGGGCGCCTTCGGCGCCCGTGAGCTGGAGGGTGACGGTGGAGCCGCCCGCGACCGGCTTCTGCGGGACGCCCAGGCCGTCACGGGTGTCCATGAGGCGCTTGGGGCCGATGTTGGTCTGCGTCGATCCCGCGGTGCTGTCCGAGAAGTAGCCGGTGATGTCGGCGATCAGGTCGACGGTGCCCGAGTGGTTGTAGAAGCTGACCTTGCCGTCGACCACGGGGACGATCACCAGGTTGGGGATCGTCTGGCCGGCGGTGAAGTTCAGGTTCGAGGCGTTGGGGCGCGGCGCGCCCGTGCCGCCCGGGTAGACCGACACGAAGCCGGCCTGCGTCGGGTTGGTCGCCGTCACGTTCAGGACGACGGCCTTGGCCCCGGCGACGGGGACGTCGAGGCTGATCGCGGTGCCGCCGGCCACCTTCTGGCGGGGGACACCAAGGCCTTCACGGGTGTCCATCAGACGGGTCGGGCCGTAGCTGCTCTGCGTGGCGCCCTCGCCGCTCGACGTGAAGTAGCCGGTGATGTCGGCTATGAGGTCGACGCCCCCCGAGTGGTTGTAGAAGCTGACCTTGCCGTCCGCGACCGGGACGACCACCAGGTTGGGGATCGTCTGGCCGGCGGTGAAGTTCAGGTTCGACGCGTTGGGGCGCGGCGCGGAGGCGTCACCCGGGTAGACCGACACGAAGCCCGCCTGCGTCGGGTTGGTCGCCGTCACGTTCAGGACGACCGCGGTCACGTCCTTCATCTCCGGGCCGGTGACCGGGAGGGTGATCGCACCGCCGCCGGGCACCTGGCCCGTGCGCACGCCGAGGCCTTCGCGGGTGTCCATGAGGCGCTTGGGGGTGACGGGGACGAACTTGATGTCCCTGGCCGCGCCCGCCACGACGGTGACCGGGAGGCTGGTGGCCACCTTGCCGTTCAGGGTGGTCGCCCGGACCTGGAGGTCGTGGTTGCCGAGGGCCAGCGGCGGCGTCGAGGCGGTGGTCGCCTTGCCCGCGTCCGCGACCACGGCCCCGTCGACGAGCAGCTCGTACTTGGTGATCTGGGCGGGTGCCGTGGTGGTCGTCCAGGAGAGGGACACCGGTCCGACGGTGGTCTCCAGGGGGGTGCCCGGCTTCGGCGGCGCGCTGTTCACCGTGGCGATCCTGAGCCCGGCGGCGGGGCCGGCCGCGCGGATCGTGCCCAGCTGCGGGTAGAGCGAGTTGCCCGGGCACTGGGTGTTGAAGCCGTCCCGGTGGCCCGAGAGCGACTTGAACTCGTACGACTCGCCCTTGGTGAACTTGGTGCCGGAGAAGTTGGTCTGGGTGTCGCCCGCGACCAGTGTCGTCGTGCCGTTGACGTCCCCGCCGTACTGGCCGAGCTTGTACGAGGCGATCCTGGCGACGGCGTCGAGCGCGGCGGGCGAGGCCCCCTCGTTCGTGTAGTCGCCGAGGACGGCGACGCCCGCCGACTCGGCGTTCCAGCCGTAGGTGTGCGCGCCGTTGACGGGCTGGTCGACGCCGCCCTGGCGGCCCTCGAAGATCGTGCCGCACTTGTCGACGAGGAAGTTGTAGCCGAGGTCCCGCCAGCCGTTGGTCTGCACGTGGAAGACGTGCAGACCGCGGACGACGGCCGCGGACTCGCTGCACTCGTAGGGCGCGCCCGTGGTGTGGTGGACGAAGACCGCCTTGACCTTGCCTCCGGGGAGGTAGATCGGGCCCTCGTTGTTCAGGGACTCGTCCGCGCCCCAGGCGACGCGCGAGACCACGTCGGGCTTGGGCGCGGTGGAGTCGGGGCCGGGGACCGACGGCGGAACGGTGGGCGGGTCGGTGGGCACCGGGTCCGCGGCCGGGAGGGCGAAGGCGGCGGGGGCGGCGGCGAGGTCGCCCTTCTTCTTCGGCTTCGCGGCGCCCGGGTCGACGAGGTTCAGTTCCATCCCCGCGGGGAGCTCCGCGGTGCCGCCGCCCACCCGGACCTCGGCGCCGTCGGAGGGGCCGACCCAGACGGGCTCGGTGGCGCCGTGCAGCCCGGGGCGCTTGCCGTCGAGGCCGGGCTTGGCCACCTCCAGAGTGATCCACTTCGACCACCTACCGGTCTCCGCGTCCCGGGTGCGGGCCTCGATGGTGCCCTTGACCTGCGCGGAAGGGTCCTTCCAGGAAACGCCGAGGAGCCCGAAGGGCTTGGTCTCCTGCTGCGAGAGGACGGCCTTCCCGGTCCCCTTCGGCTTGAGCGCCAGTTTGTGGAGCTTGCCCTCGACGGGCGCCTTCGCCTTGCCGGTGGCCCGGTAGCGCGCGCCGGCGTTCTCGTCCGGGGAGTCCGTGCCGAAGCCGTTGGCCGCTCCCTGGAAACCGAGCACCGCTACGACACCGAGCGCGGCGGCGATGGCCGTCCCGCGTACTCGTCCTGGTTTCAACGCGTTCCCCAACCCTTTGAGAGCCGTGCAGGTGCCACTTGCGAACGGCCGGATGCTACTGGCAGGGGGTGTCGGGGAGATCGGCGGGGTGCCGTGACCTGGGCGCTCGCGCCGCTTCGGGCGGCGTCGGGGTCAGCCGCGCCGCCAGACCACGTACTCGTTCTTGCCCTGGCGGACGTCCCGGTCGACGTGCCAGCCGGCCGGGGCGCCCCGCCAGCTGTCGGTGGCGGGGGCCTTCTTGTCGTAGAGGGCGAGCACGGCCACGTTGGCGTCGGCCGGAGGTGCGTCGTTCTTGAGCAGGAAGCGGGTCCAGACCCGACCGTCGAGCACCAGGTAGGACGCCGTCATCCGGATCTCCCACCGGACGTCGTCGTCCATGACCAGTCGGTCTCCCGGGCGGATGCCGGCCTTCTCGATGAATCCGGTGCCGTCGTCCAGCCGGTCCGCCACGAACTCCTTGTTGACGTGGTCGGTCACGGTGACGGTCGCGAAGGCGCCGAACGCCACCAGCAGCACGCCGACGGCGCCGGTGGCGAGCCCTGCCCGGCGGTCGCCGCCGAGCAGGCGCAGCAGCATCACCACGGCGAACACGGCCAAGGCGACCGCGGTGACGAGCGCCGCGTGGAAGCTGTCCCAGCCCTTCCCCACGAGGCTGGTGAGGAAGGTGGCGTCGGGCAGGCCCCACAGGACGAAGAACCACTCGCTCCACTGCTTGCTCGCCATGTGGAGCAGGGCCGCCGCGAGGGCCAGCGTGAGGCCGCCCCCGGCCACGCCGAGCGCGGCCGTCTTCTTCCACCCTCGGACGTGGTACAGCGCGGCCACCGCGGCGAGCAGGTACGCCGGGACCAACAGGGACAGGTAGCGGGCGTAGACGACGGTGTCGATGCGGTGGTCGTTGGGCAGGCCCGCGGACGCCGCCAGTGCGATGCCGCCCAGCAGCGCGACCATCAGGAAGGCCACCACACGGTTGGCCGGGGCGAAGCGCGCGCTGAGGATCGCGCAGACGCAGACCACCAGGGCCACCGCGCCCAGGCCCCAGGTGGACGTGATGAAGTACCAGAGGTGGCCGATCATCCGCATGACGGTGCGGCGCAGCAGGTGGGGGTTCCCGAGCGTCTCGAACACGGCGTTGCCGACCTGGCTCGGCGCGGCGCCGTCGATCTGGGAGATCATCCACGTGGTCATGAGCTGCTTGAGCACGAACATGACGGCCAGCAGGGCGAGCGCCGAGGCGGCGGCGATCCGCGGTGCCCGGCCGAGGACCAGCGCCACGAGCAGCACCAGACCCGTCAGGGCGACGATCACACCGCCGCGGTCGTGCGTGAGCAGGCAGTATCCGGCGGCGAAGGCACCCAGCAGGGCGAACAGGACGCGGCGCTTCTTGGTGCCCTCGGAGAACAGGCCGTGGACGCCGATCAGCCACGCCAGGATCAGGACCGGCAGCGGGGTGTCCGCCATCGCGTACTGCGAGTAGAAGACCACCGGCGGGACGACCGTCACCAGGGTGGCGCCGATGTACGAGACCGGCCTGGAGACGTTCAGCCGGCGCAGCCCCCAGTACGCCAGGGGCAGCACCAGGCAGCTGATCAGGGCGTTCGTGCCCATGACCAGGTGGTAGGCGAGGACCGGGTCCTGGGTGAGGCGCAGGGCCGGCGAGATGAGCAGGGAGTAGCCGGCGGGGATGACCTGGTCGTTGGGAATCGAGGTGGTCGGCCTGCCCGCCAGGATCCTGGCCATCACCAGGTACATCGACTCGTCCGGGTTGGCGGTCGGGAAGTCCTGCTTGGTGACCAGCGACAACCGGAACAGCACGTTGAGCACGTAGCCCAGGGCCAGCGCCGACGGCACCACGATCCGGGCTCGCCACCAACGCGTCGCCGGAGGGCTGTCCGCCGAGTGCTCCTCGGCGGGCAGGTCGCTCTCCGGGCCGGCGGGGGACAGGGGTGCCAGTCGTGTCATGACAGGTCAGACTTCCGTGAGGTGTCCGTTGGGTACCGGTGCGGCGGTGCGGCGCGGCACGGCGCCGCGCAGGGTCAGCAGCATCGTGCCGGCGGTGGCCAGAGAACCGATCGCGTAGGCCAGGCCCACGCGCAGCGCGATGTCGCCGGGGACCACCGTGATCCCGATGAGCACGACGGTGCCGAGCACCCAGCACACCAACTGGGCGCGGTGCTTGTGCAGCACCATCTGGGCCTGGCCGAGCACCATGGCGAGCATGTAGGCGGTCGTCCCGAGGGCGAACCACAGGAAGTCGACGTGGCCGAGTTGGCCGGGCGCGGCGCCGAACAGGACCTCGATCAGCCAGGGTCCGATCACCACGGCCGGCACACCGCCGACGGCGCCGAGACCGAGGACCACCGCGCACGCCTTGCGGAGCATCCGGGAGAAGCCCTGGTGGTCGCCGCCGGCCACCACGGTGGACAGACCGGAGAGCAGCGAGGCCTGCAGCGAGCCGAAGACGAACAGCGGCACGCGGGCCAGGACCAGGGCGCTGAGCAGGCCGGCGATCAGTTCGGTGCGGGTCGGTTCGAAGAGCTGGGTGCTCATCACCGCCGCGTTGACCACGACCTGGGCGAGCAGGGTGGAAGCGGTCAGCGGGCCGAGGCCGCGGACGAGCTCGCCGGTGGCGATCGGGCCGCCGGGCCGTGCCCCGCGCAGCGTCGGGGACAGCGTGACCAGCAGGGCGATGAACGGCGCCACGACGAGGATCAGGCTGAAGGCGAGCGCCGAGTGCAGTCCTGCGGCGGCGCAGGCGAAGGCCATCGCGATCCGCAGGCCGCCGTCCACCGCGAGCTGGGTCCCGTACGCGGTGAAGTGGCGGGTGCCGGCCAGGACGCCCCGGGTGAGGTAGCACAGGGCCATCGCGGCGAAGGCGGCGCCGAGCACGGCGACCAGTTGGCGGTCGCCCTGGAACAGCCGGTCCGCGATCGGCCCGGCGAAGAGGGCGAGCGCTCCGAGGACCACGGCGAGGATGCCGCCGGTGAGCAGCGCCGCCTTCCGGACCACCGGCGCGGCCCCCTCGTCGCGGACGGCGCGGGCGGCGACGATCCGGGTGAGCTCCTGCTCGATCGGGAAGAACAGGCCGATCCCGACGGACATCACCAGGGTCCACAGCACCGAGACCCCGGCCATGTGGGCCTTGGTGAGGCTGTGTCCGGCCACCGCGAGGTGGATGTAGGAGGCGGCGCCGAGCACAGCGGTGCCCCCCGCGACCATGGCGGTCCCGGGGGGCAGGGCCTTGAGCAGTTTCGAGATCGGGTTCATACAAGAGCTTTCATAGGCCGCACGCTCAGCGTGTGGCGTGGCGGAGCATGGCGCCGACACCGGGGCGACCGGCATGCTTGGCCGCTCCGGGCAGCAGTGTGAGTGCGTGCAGCCGTGAGGAGAGGTGCAGTCGGGAGACCTTGGCCGCGCGCGGCCAGCCGTGTCCGTCGAGGCGGTCGGCGGTCTCGACGAAGAAGCGCTTGGCTTCCTCGAAGCGGTGGCCGGTGTAGGCCTTCGCCGAGGACTCGCTCTCGGCGTGCCGGCGGTAGCTGAAGCAGACCTCCGGGGTGGTGGCCAGGGTCTCCCCCGCCACCAGCAGGTCCACGACGAGGGCGAGGTCCTGGATGACGCCCAGGTCCGTGCGGAAGCCGAAGCGCTTGACCGCTTCGGAGCGCCAGCAGATCGACGGGAAATACAGCCAGTTGCCGCGCAGCAGGCTGGTGGCGAGTTCCTCGCCACCGAGCAGGGCCCTGCCCGGGCCCTTGGGCGCGTACAGCTTGCGCTTGGTGCGGTCGCCCAGGGTGTCGTACGGCAGACCGTCGGAGCCGATCACCCGGACGCCCGGCTGGATCATCGCCGCGGTCGGCTCGCGGTCGGCGGCGGCGCGCACGACCTCCAGGTAGTTCGGGTGCATCAGGTCGTCGCAGCCCATGAGCACGAGGTACTCGTACTCGGCGAGCTCGACGCAGCGGTTGAAGTTGCCGGTGACGCCGAGGTTGCGCTCGTTGCGGAAGTACCTGACCCGGGGGTCCGCCAGCTCCTCGAACCACTCGGGGACGCCCGGCTCACGGCCGTCGTCGACGACGGTCAGGCGCCAGTCGTCGCCGCCCTGGACCAGGACGCTGCGGACCGCGTCCTGCATCAGCGCGACATCGCCGTAGTACGGCAGCAGGATCTCGAAACGCGACATTTTCTCCGCCTAGGCCTTGGTCAGCTCACGGTCGACCAGCTCGGCCGTGCGCTGCTGGAACGCCGCGTACGCCGGGGAACCGGGCGTGAACGCCTTGAGTTCCCCCGGCATCCGGCGGATCATCGCGAGCAGCAGCACGAGGCCGGCCCGGGTGAGGTAGACCATCGCCTTGAGCGGCGACGCGCTCGGGCGGCCGGTGGTGCGCTCCCGCATGGCCACGGGGATCTGGCGCACGGTGAAGCCGGAGCGGGCGGCGCCCACCATCGACTCGATGGTGTCGCCGAGGTACTCCACCGGGTACCAGCGGGCGAAGAACTCGATCAGGGGCCGGTTGCAGGCGCGGAAGCCCGAGGTGGTGTCGGTGAGCTTGGTCCGGGTGATCCGCGAGAGCACCACGGACAGCAGGGACATCGCCCACTTGCGCGGGCCGCGCACCGAGTAGTCGCCGGCGCCGGCGAACCGGGCGCCTATGACGAGGTCGGCGTCGCCGGCGGCGAGGCGCTCCAGGAGGGCCGGCACGTAGGCCGGGTCGTGCTGACCGTCGGCGTCCACCTGGATCGCCACGTCGTAGCCGTGCTGCTGCGCGTAGCGGTAGCCGAGCCGCATCGCGCCGCCGACACCGAGGTTGAAGGGCAGCTGGGCGACGGCGGAACCGGCCGCCCGGGCCACCTCGGCGGTGTCGTCCGCCGAGCCGTCGTCCACCACGAGGGTGTCGACGTAAGGCAGTTGCTGCTGGATCTCGCGCAGGACCGAGGGCAGGCCGTCCTGCTCGTTCCAGGCGGGAAGGATGATCAGAACGCGGCGGCCGTCGTTCACGATTTCACCTGTGCCTCGAAGGCGCCGGAATCCTCCGTGCGCGGCGACGTATTCGGGTAACCGCCCTGCTGGACGAGGTGCGCGCGGATCAACGCGACGTCCTCCGCGAGGGTCCGGGTCTCCGCTTCCAGCCGGCTGGTCTCCCAGCTGAGGTGCAGACTCACCATCAGGACCAGTACGAAGCCGACGAACAGCACCAGGCTCACACCGGAGGCGACACCGAGGGCCCTGGCCACCGGGTCCAGCAGGTCCGGGACGAATCCGAGCGGGGCGACCAGCAGTCCGATCGCGAGCCATATCGCCGCGTACTTCTCCCGCAGTTGCTGGCGGCGCAGCAGCTCGAGGATGTACCCCAGCACCAGAAGTCCGGTGATGGAGGTCAGAACGGAGAGTCGCACAGCCTACGGCGCCTTTCGGGCGAAGGGGCCAACATCTTTATAGGGGAAGCATATGGCACGCCGAATGACGCAAACGGGGCCCGAAAGGTTGCCTCCGGGGCCCCGTGGACGACGTGCGCGCGCACGCGATCAGCCGTGCCGGCTCACCGCTCGGAGGGCGGTCGCAGCAGGTCGGCGAAGGCCGGACGGGTGATCGCCTCGGCGAGCTGGGCCCGCCAGTCGGCCAGCGGTTCGAGCCCCGCGGCCGACCAGCCGTCGTGACCAAGGACACTGAAGGAGGGCCGCACGGCCGGGCGTACGAACGCCTCGGACGTGGTGGGCCGGATCCGCTCCGGGTCGAGCCCGCTCAGCCGGTACGCCTCACGGGCCAGCCCCATCCACGTGGTCCGGCCGCTCGCGGTGCCGTGGTAGACCCCGCCCGGCGCCTTGCCGTCGAGCGCGGCGAGGCCGAGCTCGACGAGCCGGCGGGCCAGCGCGTAGGACCAGGTGGGCTGGCCGTGCTGGTCGTCGACGACGTCGAGGGTGTCGCGTTGGGCGGCCAGCTTCAGCATGGTGGCGACGAAGTTCGGGCCGTGCTCGCCGTACAGCCAGGCGGTCCGCACCACGTAACCGTCCTGCGGCAGCAGCTCGGCGACGGCCCGCTCCCCCACCAGCTTGGAACGGCCGTAGGCGTTGACCGGACCGGTCTCGGCGTCCTCGCGGTACGGCTCCGAGGCGTCGCCGGGCAGCACGTAGTCGGTGGAGACGTGCAGCAGCCGCGCCCCGGCGGCGGCGCAGGCCTCCGCGAGGACCCGTACGCCGGTGCCGTTGACGGCGGTGGCGGCCGCCTCGGCCGTCTCCGCTCCGTCGACGTCGGTCCAGGCGGCGCAGTTCACGACGACGGCGGCGCCGTCGACGGCGGCCCGGACGGCGTCCGGGTCGGTTATGTCGAGGTCGGCTCGGCGCAGGCCTACGGCCTCGATGCCGGCGTCCTCCAGGACGGCCAGTACGTCCTGGCCGAGCATCCCGGCGGCGCCGGTGACGAGCCAGCGCCCGGATCGCGTCTCGGTGTTCACTTCTGCAGGGCCGCCTTCGCCTTCAGCGGCTCCCACCAGGCACGGTTCTCGCGGTACCAGTCGATGGTGGCCTTGATGCCGTCCTCGAACGTGACCTGCGGGGCGTAGCCCAGCTCGGCACCGATCTTGCCGATGTCGATGGAGTAGCGGAGGTCGTGGCCCTTGCGGTCCTCGACCCGCTCGACCATCTCCCAGCCGAGGCCGGCGGCCTCCAGCAGCACTCCGGTGAGCTCCTTGTTGGTGAGCTCGGTGCCGCCGCCGATGTTGTAGACCTCGCCGGCCCGGCCCTTGCGCATGGCCAGGTCGATGCCGCGGCAGTGGTCGGAGACGTGCAGCCAGTCGCGGACGTTGCCGCCGTTGCCGTACAGCGGGACCTTCTTGCCGTCCATCAGGTTCGAGACGAACAGCGGGATGACCTTCTCCGGGAACTGGTAGTGCCCGTAGTTGTTGGAGCAGCGGGTGACCACCACGTCCATGCCGTGCGTGCGGTGGTACGCCAGCGCCAGCAGGTCGGACGACGCCTTGGAGGCGGAGTACGGGGAGTTCGGCACCAGCGGCCACTCCTCCGTCCAGGAGCCCTCGTCGATCGAGCCGTAGACCTCGTCGGTGGAGATGTGGACGAAGCGGCCGACGCCGTGCTTGCGGGCGGAGTCCAGCAGGACCTGCGTACCGACGACGTTGGTCATCACGAACGGACCCGCGCCGGCGATCGAGCGGTCCACGTGGGACTCGGCGGCGAAGTGCACGACCACGTCGTGACCGGCCATCACCTGGTCGACGGCCTCGGCGTCGCAGATGTCGCCCTTGACGAAGCGGTATCCGGGGTGGTTCGCGACCGGGGCGAGGTTCGCCTCGACACCGGAGTAGGTCAGCTTGTCGAAGACAGTGATCTGCGCCGTGGCGTCTGCACCGAGCTGCTGGCGAACGAATTCTGAACCGATGAAGCCGGCGCCGCCGGTCACGAGGATGCGCATAATACGAAGAGTCTAGCCGCCTGCCGAACGTCACATGCCGTGCGCGCGGCTCCCCCACGGCCTCTCGCATAGGGTTCTCCCCATGCGTGGAATCCTCTTGGCCGGTGGCACCGGATCGCGACTGTGGCCGCTGACGCGGGCAGTCTCGAAGCAGCTGCTCCCCGTCTTCGACAAGCCGATGATCTACTACCCGCTCTCCACCCTGGTGATGGCGGGCATCAGCGAGATCCTGATCATCACGACCCCGGACGACAGGGCCCAGTTCGAGCGGCTGCTCGGCGACGGTTCGCAGTTCGGGCTGCGGCTGGAATACGCCGTCCAGGAGCGCCCGGAGGGAATCGCCCAGGCCTTCGTCCTCGGCGCCGACTTCATCGGTGACGAGTCCGTCGCGCTGATCCTCGGCGACAACATCTTCCACGGCAGCGGCCTCGGCACCCGCCTCGCGCAGCACACCGACGCCAAGGGCGGCCGGGTGTTCGCGTACCCGGTGGCGGACCCGACGGCGTACGGCGTCGTCGAGTTCGACGACAAGGGCCAGGCCATCTCCATCGAGGAGAAGCCGGCCAAGCCGAAGTCCCGCTACGCGGTGCCTGGTCTGTACTTCTACGACAACCAGGTCGTGGAGATAGCCAAGGGCCTGAAGCCCAGCGCCCGCGGCGAGCTGGAGATCACCGCCGTCAACGACGCCTATCTCCAGGCCGGCGAGCTGAACGTGACCATCCTCGACCGGGGTACCGCCTGGCTCGACACCGGCACCTTCGTCTCGATGGTCCAGGCCTCCGAGTTCGTCCGCGTGATCGAGGAACGCCAGGGCTTCAAGATCGGCTGCATCGAGGAGGCGGCCTGGCGGGCCGGCCTGATCGACTCCGCGCAACTGCGCGAACTGGCCGAACCGCTGACCAAGAGCGGCTACGGCGACTACCTGCTGCAGCTGCTCGCCGAGGAGGACGCCCGATGAAGTTCCGCGAGCTCTCCATCGAGGGTGCCTTCGAGATCACCCCGCAGCTGCACGGCGACCCGCGCGGCCTGTTCACCGAGTGGTACCGCTTCGACCGGCTGGCCGAGGTCGTCGGGCACCCGCTGAACCTGGCGCAGGCGAACCTCTCCGTCTCCTCGGCCGGCGTGGTCCGCGGCATCCACTTCGCCGACGTCCCGCGCGGCCAGGCCAAGTACGTGACCTGCGTGCGCGGCGCCGTCCTCGACGTGATCGTGGACCTGCGCGTCGGCTCCCCGACCTTCGGCCAGTGGGAAGGCGTCCGCCTCGACGACGTGGACCGCCGCGCGGTCTACATCCCCGAGGGCCTGGGCCACGGCTTCTGCGCGCTCAGCGACGACGCCACCCTCTCCTACCTCTGCTCGGAGACCTACAACCCGACCGGCGAGCACTCCGTGCACCCGCTCGACGCCGACCTGGGCATCGAGTGGCCGGCCGAGGTCCCGCTGCTCTCCGCCCGCGACGAGGCCGCGCCGTCGCTGGCCGACGCGATCGCGACCGGGCTGCTGCCCGACTACGCGGCCTGCAAGGAGTTCACCGAGTCGCTCCGCGTGAGCTGACCCGCGGGCGCACGCGCGCGAAGAGGGCCGCATCCCGTACACCGGGATGCGGCCCTCCGTCGTACCACCGTCCCGACGGCCCGTCAGTGGATGACGGAGAAGCTGCGCCACGGCAGACTGCCGGTGGCCGTCACGTTCGAGGTGGCGGTCGGGATGTAGATCCCGGGCGCCTTCTCGCTCTTCTGGCAGTCCGGCGTCCTGTACATGACCACGTCGACGAGGGTGTTGTTGTAGACGTGGGACGCGCCGCGCGGCAGCGCGATCTTGTGGCAGCCCTGGACGGGCGTGTTCGAGTAGCTGAGCAGGACCGGGGAGTCCTCCGCCCGGAAGCTGAGCTGGCCCACGGTGGTCTTGCCCGTCGAGCAGGCCGTCGCCGTGAGCAGCAGCGCCGCCCCGGCGATGACGCCGACATGCCGGAGCCTGGCTCCTCCGATTTCAAGCATGGTGCTCGGTCCTCGTCTGTGCGGTGGTGTCTGCCTCTACCGCAGCCTCACCCGCCGCGCGCCGTCGGGCATCCGCAGCGCACCCGAAGGGATGACGACCGGACCGGTGGTGGGCGCTCCCCCCACACGCCGAAGGGCCCCGCCCCACCGCCGAAGCGGTGGGACGGGGCCCTTCAGTGCAACTTGGTGCTCGTCGAACGAGCTACCAGGTCAGAGCACGAATTACTTCGTGATCTTGGTGACCTGGCCGGCGCCCACGGTACGACCACCCTCACGGATGGCGAACTTCAGGCCCTCCTCCATGGCGACCGGCTGGATCAGCGCGACCGTCATCTCGGTGTTGTCGCCCGGCATGACCATCTCCGTGCCGGCCGGCAGGGTGACGACACCCGTGACGTCCGTGGTACGGAAGTAGAACTGCGGGCGGTAGTTGTTGAAGAACGGGGTGTGACGGCCACCCTCGTCCTTCGACAGGATGTAGGCCTGGGCCTCGAACTCGGTGTGCGGGGTGACCGAACCGGGCTTGATGATGACCTGGCCGCGCTCGACGTCCTCGCGCTTGATGCCACGGAGGAGCAGACCGACGTTCTCACCGGCCTGGCCCTCGTCGAGCAGCTTGCGGAACATCTCGATACCGGTGACCGTGGTGGTGGTCTTGGTCTCCTTGATACCGATGATGTCGACGGTCTCGTTGACCTTCAGGACACCACGCTCGATACGGCCGGTGACGACCGTACCGCGACCGGTGATCGTGAAGACGTCCTCGACGGGCATGAGGAACGGCTTCTCGGTGTCACGCGGCGGGGTCGGGATGGCCTCGTCGACGGCGGACATGAGGCCGAGGAGCTTCTCGCCCCACTCCTTGTCGCCCTCGAGCGCCTTCAGCGCGGAGACGCGGACGACCGGCAGGTCGTCGCCCGGGAACTCGTACTCGGAGAGCAGCTCACGGACCTCGAGCTCGACGAGCTCCAGGATCTCCTCGTCGTCCACCATGTCGGCCTTGTTCAGGGCGACAACGATGTAGGGAACGCCGACCTGGCGGGCCAGGAGCACGTGCTCCTTGGTCTGCGGCATCGGGCCGTCGGTGGCGGCGACCACGAGGATCGCGCCGTCCATCTGCGCGGCACCGGTGATCATGTTCTTGATGTAGTCGGCGTGACCCGGGCAGTCGACGTGGGCGTAGTGACGCGCCTCGGTCTGGTACTCGACGTGCGCGATGGAGATGGTGATACCGCGCTGGCGCTCCTCAGGAGCCTTGTCGATCTGGTCGAAGGCCGAGGCCTCGTTCAGGTCCGGGTACGCGTCGTGCAGCACCTTGGTAATGGCGGCCGTGAGGGTCGTCTTACCGTGGTCAATGTGACCGATGGTGCCGATGTTGACGTGCGGCTTAGTCCGCTCGAACTTCGCCTTCGCCACGGGGTCCTCCTGGAGAGTGGTTCTGTACGCCTTACTCATCGGCGCCAGGTGATCTTTGCTGGAAAGCCGGCCCCTCCGGGGCAACGGAGGGTTGCTCCTGTTGCCCCAGAGGCTCCGGTGACAAGCCTAAAGCGTGTACTCGGAAGAGTTACTCGCCCTTGGCCTTCGCGATGATCTCCTCGGCGACGTTCCGGGGAACCTCGGCGTAGGAGTCGAACTGCATCGAGTAGCTGGCGCGACCCGAGGTCTTGCTGCGGAGGTCTCCGACGTAGCCGAACATCTCCGAAAGGGGCACGAGGCCCTTGACGATCTTGGCTCCGTGACGGTCCTCCATGGCCTGGATCTGGCCACGGCGGGAGTTGATGTCACCGATGACATCGCCCATGGACTCCTCGGGCGTGGTGACCTCAACGGCCATCATCGGCTCGAGCAGAACGGGCGAAGCCTTGCGCGCGGCCTCCTTGAAGGCCTGCGAGCCGGCGATCTTGAACGCGAGCTCGGAGGAGTCGACCTCGTGGTAGCCACCGTCGAGAAGCGTGACGCGAACGCCCGTCATCTCGTAGCCGGCCAGGATGCCGAACTGCATGGCCTCCTGCGCACCGGCGTCCACCGAAGGGATGTACTCCTTCGGCACGCGGCCACCGGTGACCTTGTTCACGAACTCGTACGCCGGACCGTCGGCCTCGGTGATGGGCTCGATCGCGATCTGCACCTTGGCGAACTGACCGGTACCACCGGTCTGCTTCTTGTGGGTGTAGTCGTGACGCTCGACGGCCTTGCGGATCGTCTCGCGGTAGGCCACCTGCGGCTTGCCGACGTTGGCCTCGACCTTGAACTCGCGCTTCATACGGTCGACCAGCACCTCGAGGTGCAGCTCGCCCATACCGCCGAGGATGGTCTGGCCGGTCTCTTCGTCCGAGTGAACGTGGAAGGAGGGGTCCTCCTCCGCGAGACGCTGGATGGCGACACCCAGCTTCTCCTGGTCACCCTTGGACTTGGGCTCGATGGCGACCTGGATGACCGGAGCCGGGAAGTCCATGGACTCCAGGATCACGGGCTGCTTGTCGTCACAAAGCGTCTCACCGGTGGTGGTCTGCTTCAGGCCCATCACGGCGACGATGTCGCCGGCGCCCACCGAGTCGATCTCCTCACGCTTGTTCGCGTGCATGCGGTAGATCTTGCCGATGCGCTCCTTCTTGCCCTTGACGGAGTTCAGCACCGCAGTGCCGGCCTCCAGGCGGCCCGAGTAAACCCGGACGAAGGTGAGCTTGCCGAGGTGCGGGTCGCTCATGATCTTGAACGCGAGCGCGGCGAGGGGCTCCTCGTCCGACGGCTTGCGCTTCACGACCGTCTCGGCGTCGCGGACGTCGTGGCCCTCGATGGCCTCGATGTCCAGCGGCGACGGGAGGTAACGGACGACGGCGTCGAGCAGGGGCTGAACACCCTTGTTCTTGAACGCCGTGCCACAGAACACCGCGGTGATCGTGGGCTCGCCCTTGCCCTTGCCGGAGCCCAGGATGATGCGGCGCACGGCGGCGTGCAGCTGCTCCTCGGTCGGCTCGTCGCCGTTGAGGAAGAGCTCCATGATCTCGTCGTCGTTCTCGGCGACGGTCTCGACCAGCTTGCCGCGCCACTCCTCGGCAACCTCGGTGTGCGAGGCCGGGATGTCGACGATGTCGTACATCTCGCCCTTGGTCGCCTCGGCGGACCAGACGAGCGCCTTCATGCGGACGAGGTCGACGACACCCTGGAAGTCGGCCTCGGCACCGATCGGGAGCTGCATGACGATCGGAACCGCACCGAGGCGGTCCTTGATCATGTCGACGCAGCGGTGGAACTCGGCACCCGTGCGGTCGAGCTTGTTGACGAAGCAGATGCGCGGAACGCCGTAGCGGTCCGCCTGACGCCAAACGGTCTCGGACTGCGGCTCCACACCGGCGACACCGTCGAACACGGTGACGGCGCCGTCGAGGACGCGGAGCGAACGCTCCACCTCGACGGTGAAGTCAACGTGACCCGGGGTGTCGATGATGTTGATGGTGTGGTCGACGTCCTCGAGCGGCCAGTGGCAGGTCGTCGCGGCAGACGTGATCGTGATGCCGCGCTCCTGCTCCTGCTCCATCCAGTCCATCGTGGCAGCGCCGTCGTGGACCTCACCGATCTTGTAAGACACACCGGTGTAGAACAGGATGCGCTCGGTGGTGGTCGTCTTGCCCGCGTCGATGTGCGCCATGATGCCGATGTTGCGCACCTTGGCAAGGTCAAGCGAAGTGGTAGCCATATCGGCTCAGTCTTCTCTCGGTCTCGATGTGGGTTGCGACTACCAGCGGTAGTGCGCGAAGGCCTTGTTGGACTCGGCCATCTTGTGCGTGTCCTCGCGCTTCTTGACGGCCGCACCGAGGCCGTTCGAGGCGTCGAGAAGCTCGTTCATCAGGCGCTCGGTCATGGTCTTCTCGCGGCGGGCGCGGGAGTAACCCACGAGCCAGCGGAGGGCCAGGGTCGACTGACGACCCGGCTTGACCTCGACGGGAACCTGGTAGGTCGCGCCACCGACACGGCGGGACTTGACCTCGAGGGACGGCTTGACGTTCTCCAGCGCGCGCTTCAGCGTGATGACCGGGTCGTTGCCGGTCTTCTCGCGGAGGCCTTCCATGGCGCCGTAAACGATGCGCTCGGCGGTGGAGCGCTTGCCGTTCAGGAGGATCTTGTTGATGAGCGAGGTCACCAGAGGAGATGCGTAGACCGGGTCGATGATGACCGGGCGCTTCGGGGCGGGGCCCTTACGAGGCATTCTTACTTCTCCTTCTTGGCGCCGTAGCGGCTGCGGGCCTGCTTGCGGTTCTTGACAGCCTGGGTGTCAAGCGCACCGCGGATGATCTTGTAACGAACACCCGGCAGGTCCTTCACACGGCCACCACGCACGAGCACGATCGAGTGCTCCTGCAGGTTGTGTCCCTCACCCGGAATGTAAGCGGTGACCTCGATGCCGGAGGTCAGACGCACACGCGCGACCTTACGGAGCGCCGAGTTCGGCTTCTTCGGGGTGGTCGTGAACACACGCGTGCAGACGCCACGACGCTGAGGCGAAGCCTCGAGCGCGGGGGTCTTTGTCTTCTCGACCTTGTCCTGCCGGCCCTTACGGACCAGCTGCTGGATCGTAGGCACTACTTCTCCGGTTTCTGTGTGCCGTGTAGTGAAGCTAACCTGGAACTTTGCCGACCCACGCGGTCGGGTGTGTCGGACCCTGCACGCCTTCACCGAGGTGAAGGAGGGCGCGGATCGCGGTGTGGACTTCTCGGCTCACCGCGGCGTCCAAGCGCACGCGGGAGCCCAGGGCACACCCCAGGCACAAGGTCAGAGCGTACCTACCTCACAGAGGTAGGTCAAAACAAATGCCCAGCACGAAAACACACCGGACGCAAGGCGTACGGACGGGCCAGTTCGACCGGACCGCCCGGCCGCGGCGCAACTCCCCGAACCGGCAGGTCAGTCCCGGGCCCGGCGGCGGGCGTCGGCGGTGGCCGGCGCGTCGGCGGGCGCCCCGCCCTCCGCGTCCTCCGGCTCCAGGAACTGGCTGACCACCTTGACGAAGACCTCGCGGCGCGCCTCGGGGACGCCCAGCCACTGGGCGAAGTCCTCGATGGTGGGCTTGCGGCCGCCGGGGGCCATTTCCCTGGGGGTGAGCGGGAGCTCCTCGGGGGCGACCCGGCCGGAACGGATCAGCATGTCGCGCACCGAGACCCCGAGCAGCGGGGCGATCCGGCGCATGGTCTCCAGGTCGGGCATGCTCTGGCGCTGGAGCAGACGGGTGACGGCGGCGCGGTGCACGCCGGCCTCGTCCGCGATCCTCGACTTGCCGCCGCCGCGGGGGCTGTCGATGTCGTACCCGCGCTGCCGCATCAGGGTTTCCACCCAGGCCGCGAACGCGTCCAGTTCGAGAGTGCTCATTTGCCGCACCGACAGTCACCGGGACCGCCGACCGGAGCCCTGCCCGGGCCCCCATACCCTCCGCCGCCCCGCGTGGGCCTTGGCAGGCCTCCGCCGCGTGCGCCGGCCTCCCGCCCGACGTCGTCTTCACCAAGCGGGCCAAGATCGCCGCCCCCGCCCTGCGCGCCTGCGTCTCCTGCCCCGTCCGGCGTGAGTGCGAGCAGGCCGTGTCCGACACCGAGTACGGCATGGAGATCAAGCGGCAGAGCGGCAAGACCGCGCTCAGCATCCGCAACGTCGTCACCGGCACCTACGACCAGGCCGTCCGCATCTTCGACCCGTACGGCAACGAGGTCCTGTCCGACGACGTGGTCACCGGCGGCCTGGCCCGCCCCTGGCTGCCGATGCTGCCGCCGCAGGACCTCGGCACCGCGCGCCGGCCGCAGACCAACCAGACCGCGTGGACCGCCATCGCCCGTTCCTCCAACCCGATCTTCCAGCCGAAGATGCGGATCCAGATCGTCACCGCCGCCGCGGCCGGCGTCACCGGACAGATCCGCGTCATGGTCGACGACGTCCAGTGGGGGGACATCGTCACCACCCCCACGTCCTTCGACCGCACGGCCGCGATCACCCCCGACTTCGGAGCCCGCTTCGGCAGCACGGCCAAGATCGAGGTACAGGCGAAGGTCACCGCGGGCACCGGGCTCGTCTACGCCCAGCCGCTGCTGATGTACGGCACCCAGAGCTGATCCGTGCCGACCCCACCCGAGGAGACCCGAACATGAACATCGACCCGACCCTGCCCTGGGGCATCGCCATCGACTACGCGGGCCGCGCCATCGTCACCGAGGCCGGACACACCGTCCAGATCCGCGTGTACGACGCCGGACTCGGCGGCGGCTTCGAACCGGACCCGGTCAGCGGCTACCCGGCCGTGTACGTGACCGCGCAGTTCACCGAGGACGGCGAACTCGGCGCCCAACTGCGCGGAGCCGGCCAGGTCGTCCTGTACCCGGTCGGCATGAACCCCGTGGCCCCCGACCAGACGGCGGTGGCCACCGCCGTCGCCGAGGCCCTGACCGACTTCGATTCCCGGGTCAAGCCCTACACGACCCTGTGCGCCCGCTTCACCGAAACCAGCCCCACCGGAAACTCCGCTCTCCGTCGCCGTCGAGCTGGAGCGGCTGCGCGGAACCATGGAGTCCGGCTTCGCCCGGGTCGACGGCGCCAGCTCTGCTCGTCCAGCACAGCGACCAGTCGGACCGGCAGCTCGCCGATCACGAGACCCGCCTCGACGCCCTGGAACGCTCCCGCTGGCCACTCGCCAGTGTGACGGCGCTCGCCGCGGTCTCCGCGGTGGCGGTGACCGCCTGGCAGATCAGCGGCCAGTGACCCGCCCCACCCCGCGCACCGGGGCGGCCCGCCCGGCGGGCCGCCCCCCGCCCGCGACCTAAACTGGCGGCTTGCCGTCGAGGAGCAGGGAGCAGGACATTGGGCACCGTGGCACCGGAGACGACCGCAGTCGAATCTCCTCCCTCCGGCCCGGACGAGCGCTCCCCCCGCCGATACGCCCTCCGCGCCGCCCGGTTCCGCGGCCCCCTCCTCGCCTTCCTCATCACCTCGGCCGCGTTCTGCACGGCCTGGGTGGCGCGGGGCACCTTCCCCTTCGGCACCACCGGTCGTGCCATCAACGACCAGGCCAACCAGTACGTCCCCTTCCACCGGGCGCTGTGGGACCTGGTCCACGGCCAGGCCGCCGGCGACCTGCTCTTCACCTGGCGCGGCGGCTTCGGCCAGCAGTTCCTGTCCGACTACTACACGTACCTCGGCAACCCCTTCTCCTGGCTCACCGTCCTCGTCCCCCGCGCCCACGTGGACCTGGCGGTCTTCGCGATCACCCCGATCACCATGGGCGCCGCCGCCGCCGTGATGACGGTGTACCTCGGCAAGCTGCGCCCCGGCCCGTGGTGGCAGCGGGGCGTGCTCGGAGCCGTGTACGGCCTGTGCGCCTGGGCGCTGAGCGACGCCTCCTACATCCCGATGTGGCTGTGGGGCCTGGTGGCGCTGCCCATGCTCGGCATCGCCGTCGAGTGGTGCCTGGAGCAGCGGCGCTGGCCGGGCGTGGCCCTGCTCGTCGCGCTCGCCTGGTTCGGGAACTTCTACACCGCGATGATGGCGACGATGGCCGCCTGCGTCCTGCTCGCCATCCGTCTGATCACCCTGGAAATGACGGGCGGGCAACGGCTGCGGGTCCTGTGGCGCGCCGCGACCGCCACCGCCACGGGCGTCCTCCTCACCCTCCCGCTGCTCCTGCCCTCCTTCCTCTCCAGCGGCTCGGCGCAGCCCACCCAGGCCGGCGCCTTCGATCCGGTCCGGATCGAGCTCTTCCTGGCGGGCATGCTCCCGGCGACCCACCTGTGGGGCGGCCGCCCCCGCCTGTACGTCGCCTCCCTCGGGCTGATCCTGGCGGGCTCCTTCCTCCTCAACACGCGCATCGCGAAGAAGACCCGCCTGGTCTGGGCCGCGGCCACGGTCCTCGTACTCGCCTCGTTCCAGTTCCCGCCCACCCAGTACGTGTGGCACGGCCTGGCGGTCCCGAACGGCAACCCGTACCGCGAGGCCTTCGTCTTCAGCGGCATGGTGGTGGTCGTCGCCTGGCTGGCCCTGGCCAACCGGCCGCGCCCGCTCCACCTGGCCCTGGTCGCGGCCCTCCTCGTCCTGGCCGCGTTCGTCCTGCGCCGCGCCAACGACTTCGGCGGCTGGACCTGGCCCGCCGTCCTGGGCGGCGGCGCGGTCTCCCTCCTCGCCCTCGTCCTCCTCACCCTGGGCGAGAAGCGCCGCCGGCTGATCCCCATCGCCGCGGTCCTCATGATCGGCGTGGTCTTCGCCGAGTCGACGGTCGCCGCCTACAACGCGGACGTCCGCCGCGCCCGCGAACGCTGGGCGAAGCCCGTCGCCACCTCGAACCGGTCGATCACCGAGCACTTCGACGCCGTGCGGCGCGTGGACGGCTGGCCCGCCTACCGCACCGATTCGGGCGCGCCCCAGACCTCGTACAACGACGCCCTCACCCTGCGCGCCGAGGGCCCGCAGTACTACAGCAGCTACCTGCCCGAGGCCACCTACAAGGCCCTGGAACCCCTCGGCTACGGCTACAAGAACGACGGCCGTACCTTCTTCGGCGCGGACAACCCGGTGCTCGACGCGATCTTCTCCATCGGCGCCCGCGTCCGCCCCGGCGCCACCCCCGACACCTGGGAGGGCTCCACCTTCCCCGCACCCCCACTGGTCACCGTCCGCACCTCGCCCCACACCTCCCCCAACCCCACGGACAGTGTCTGGGCCCGCCAGGAGAACGTCCTCGGTGCGACCGTCTACCAGGTCCCCGAGGTCACCCGCGGCGGCACCGCCACGGAGCAGACGTACGCCGCCCGGTGCACCCCCGGCTCCGAGGCCTTCTGGTACTCCCCCGCCCTCCACGGCACCCTCACCGCCGGCGGCACCGAGCGGCCCCTGGAAGACCTGATGACCGGGGTCACCCCCCTCGGCCCGGTCCCCGCCTCGGGCCGGCTCGACGTCACCGTCCGCACGCAGACCAAGGACGCCACGGCCGGCACCCACCCCCTGGGCTGCCTGGACCGCACGGCCCTCGACACGAGGGTCCGCGACCTCACCACCACGGGCGCGACCTCGATCGACATCACCGGCCACGGCATCGAGGCGACCCTCCCCCGCGGCACCACCGGCACCGCCGTCCTGGCGATGACGAACGTCCCCGGCTGGCAGTGCTCCGCCCCGATCCGCGACTTCCACGGCCTGATCTCCCTTGACCTCCCCGCGGGCACGGACAAGCTCTCCTGCACCTTCACCCCGAAGGGCCTCACCCCCGGCCTGGCAGCCGCCGGCCTGGCCCTGCTCACCCTGGGATCCGTCGCCTTCGTCATCCGCCGCCGGCACTCGGACGTGGGGTAATCCCGCGGTTCCGGAGCGCACCGAATCGGTTGTTGAGTACATTGACCGCCCTGATCACCGGGGCGGGGGCGACGGCAGATGAACGAGAGTGCGGACCCGGTCGGCGGCGAAGGCGGGCTGGACGACAGGGTCCCCTTCCTCGCTCGGCTGGAGGAGGCCGACGGCACCGCGTTACGGGCGCTCGGGCGGGAGGTGATCTACCAACCGCGCAGCACGCTGCTCCACCAGGACGAGCCCACGACCCACGTCCTCCTCGTATTACACGGCTGGACCAAGGTCACCGCCGCGCACCCCAACGGCTACCAGGCCTTGCTCGCCCTGCGCGGGCCGGGCGACATCGTCGGTGAGTCCGCTGCGCTCACCCGCCGCCCACGCTCCGCGACGGTGACCGCACTCGAGCGGGTCCGCGCGGTCGTCATCGAGCACGAACGGTTCCGGGTCTTCCTCAGCCGGTTCCCCGATGTCGCCCTGCAACTGCTCGCCCTCGCTTCGGACCGTACGCGGGCCGCTGACCGGCGCAACCTCCAGTTCGCCTCGATGCCCGTCCGCGAACGACTCGCGATGCTCCTGCTCGACCTCGCCCGGATCCACGGCGCGCGGACGGCTGAAGGCATCGAGGTGGCCGTCCCACTCACCAAGCAGGAACTGGCAGGTGCCGTGAGCGCCTCCCGCGAAATGGTCCAGCGAGAGCTGAAGAGCTTGCGCGACCGGGGTGTGATCAGCACTGGACGGCGCACGGTGGTGATCGTGCGCCCGGACGTACTGCACCGGATCGCCCGGGCCCAGCCACCGACGGCCTGACGCAAACGCCCCGCCCCTTCAGTGCACACCGTCACACTCGGGCGCGTCATCCTCCCTCACGGCGCAGGCGCCCGCTGCCCGACGCTGCTCACATGACACAGCCGAAGCCGCTCTTCCGCACTCTGCTCCTCATCGACACCGAGCGGTTCAGCGACCGCGACGACGTACAACAGGGCTACCTGCGACGGATGCTCTTCGGGATCGTCGACCGCGTCCTGCTCGCGGCCGGTGCCGACCAAAACCAGCGCCTGCGCGCCGACCGGGGTGACGCGGTGATGGAGCTGATCGATCCCTCCGTCCCACTGACCGACTTGCTCAGGGCGTTGCTGCAGGACGCTCCGGCCGAGCTGCGCGCAGTCAACAGGCTCGCCGCCAGCTCCGCGCAGATCCGGTTGCGGGCCGTCCTGGCAACCGGATTCGTCCACATCGACCAGTTCGACGGCTGGGTGGGCACGGACCTGAACAATGCCTGCCGTCTCCTGGACGCGAACCCGCTGCGAGCCGCACTCCGCGAGCGCACGGACGACTACGCGCTGTGCGTCTCCGAGTCCGTGCACACGGGCATCGTGGTCCACGACCACCTCGGCATCCCGAAGGAGGAGTTCCAGGCCATCACCGTCTCTACGAAGAACGGCCCGATGAGCGCCTGGCTCCACGGCCCGCTCCCCACCACAGCGGCCGCTCCGAAGCAGGTCCCGCCCCGGGACACGATGCCGCCCGCTCCGGCCGGCATCGACTTCCGGGGCACGAACCACGGCCTGGTGGCGAACCAAGTCCAGGGCGACATCACCTTCGGTGGCTCCGGTGAGCGCCGGTGAGCGAGGAGGCAGTACCGAAGACCGATCCGGAGGCGCCCGCGGCCGGGCCGGCCGAAGAGGAGAAAGCCACCGAGACCGAACAGCCGGCACAGGAACCCTGGGCTGCCCGCCGGGACCTGGACGACCACGCTCCGCGTTCGATGCTCCAGTTCCATGGGACCAGCCATGGTGTCGTGGCCGGCAAGCTCATCGGCGACATCATCACCGGCGGCAAGACCGAGCACCACTACAACTTCGGTGGCTTCGGAGGGGGCCACGTCTCCGGTGAGATCCCGTCTGAGACCCTGGAACGGCTCGCCGACGACTTCGTCTCGGAAGACACCCCGTTCGACCGGCTGCTGGCGAGGCTACGCAGGGAACGTGTGATCGTCCTGGCCGGTGCCCCCTTCTCCGGCCGACGGACGGCAGCCCTCATGCTGCTGCACCGGCTCGGCGCCGCACCCGTCCGTGCACTGGACCGGAACGTGACACCGAGCGAGCTGAGTCAGCGTCTGACCGCGGGTGACGGCACCGTCGGTCATGTGCTGTTCGATCTGGAGATCACACGTGAGCAGCCGCTGCGAGAGGCCCACATGTTGGCGCTCCGCAGCCGGATGCGCGAGTTGAACGCGTACCTCGTGATCACAACCGGCCGCAGCCCATACGTCGAGGACACCGTAGAGCTCGCGGCCTGGCGCCCGCCCGACCCTCGGACGGTACTCACGACCCTCCTGCCCAAGAGGACGGATCCCTCACAGGCACGGATGCTGTTGGCACTGCCCGACGTCGACGAGTTCCTGTCGCATCAGCGTCAGATCCGGGAGGTCGTGCGGTACGTCTCGGTCCTCGCTCAGGGCGACAAGGAGAAGATCGAGCAGTACTCGCTGACCACGCTAGAAGAGCAGGTCCAGGAGTGGTTCGAAGAGGCAGAAACACCGGTGCAGTTACGGGAGAAGGCCTTCCTGATCGCACTCGCCGCGTTCGACAAGGGGCCGTACGCCCTGACGGCGGAACTCGGCGACACCCTTTTCGCCAAGCTGCGCAGCACAGGCGACGACGGCTACCAGAAGCCGATCCCGGTCTTCGGCACACACATCGAGAAGCGACTGCAAAGCGCTCGGGCTCGACGCTATGCCGACAAGGAAATGACGGAGTGGGGCGAGGTCACTCAGGTCAAGGCCGAGTTCCACGACGAGCGCGTGGCACCCGTGGTGCTGCGTGAGGTCTGGACCGGCCACCCGGCGGCGCGACCCGCGCTGATCAAATGGCTCGATGGGCTCTCCGTCGACGGGCGCCCGTTCGTACGGACCCGGGCGGCGGCCACTGTCGCCGTCCTCGCGTACACGGACCTGCCCTCCGCTATGGCCCTCGTCGTCGAGCGTTGGGCTGGGGCGAGGGAATCCCGACGTCAGCTGACGGCAGTCAGCGCCCTCGCTCTGGCTCACCGGATCGGAGCCCCGAACATCCCCCGGATCGTCGACGTCTGGAGCACCGACGGTCAGGATCCGAAGCGCTGCTGGGTCGGGGTCCGTGCGCTGGGTCTGATCGGGCCCGAACGCCCACTGGACGCCCTCGCCGCCCTCTGGGCACAGGCCCGGCACCAGTACGACAAGAGGGAGAAGCAGTCCCGCATCGGGGCGGGCGACGAGCAGGTCGCCGCAGAGCTCCCCCAGTCGGTGGCCCTGTTGCTGCTCTCGTCGGCAGCCGAGCCTGCCCTCGGCGCCCTGGTCCCGGTCCTGGACGGTCACCCTTCTGCGCGTGGGCTCGCTCTGGACGGGTTCCTCACCGCCTGCGAACGGGTGGACAAAGCCCCTTGTCCGCCACTGCTGGACCAAGCCGCCCAGTCGCCGTCGGCCTCGGCCCACGTAACCCACCTGCTTCGGATCGCGCTGAACGACCGTACGACCAACGAGCGCGCCGAGACCGTTCTACGGAGCTGGGTCCGGGCGGCCGACCTGGACCCGGACACCGCACAGGCCCTGGTGGACCTGCTTCCCGGACTCGTCGCCGGGCCCCGCGATGCCGCCCGGCTCGACCACCTGCTCGACACGATGGAGGGGCTGGACGGTCAGCCCCGGCCGGCCGTCGCGGAGCGGTTGCGCGCCGCGCTCACCCGTCCCCTCACCCACGCCTGAGAGGAGACCCGTCATGGGCAGCTCGCTGTACCGCTCCACCGACTGGGATCAGCGTGCCGACCGGCACACCCCTCTGAAGGATCCCGTCGTCACCGTCCGCCAGATGAGCCGTTTCGGCCTGTCCGGCGGCCCGCACACCCGCATCGACCACGCCCTCGTCTACACGACCAGGCGTGGCGGGTTCGAATTCTTTCTCCCTCCCCACCGGCCCCGCCGGATCCCTCGGCGCTACACCGCGGTCTACGAAGTGGACATGGGCATGCATCCCGTCCGTACCCAAGTGCCGTTGCCCAGTGTCGACGACGCCCACGAGTTCGAGGTGAGCATCGAACTCGACTGGCAGGTCACCGACCCGGTCCGGTTCGTCCGCAGCGGACACCGCGACGTCCCTCGCCTCCTGCTCGGCGAGTTCGAGCAGGCCGCCCGCCCGGTCACCCGTCGATTCCCCATGTCCGACAGCGCCGGCGCCGAAGCGGAGGTCCTGACCGCGGTCCGCGAGGGCAAACCACTGGGCGAGGAAGCGGGCCTGCATGTCCTGTGGAGCGTTCGACTGCGTCGTGACAAGGACAACATCGAGCACGCCCGTCGCCTCCAGTCGATCGAACACGCGACCGCTGAGGAAGTCCTGACCCAGCAGAGCGGCACCCTGGCCGATCTGGAGAAGGCAAAACGTGCCCATGCCCAGCACCAGCACCGGCTGGAGTTGCAGGAGTACGAGGCGCAGCGGATCGACTTCTATCTGGAGTACCTGGCACGCGGCGGGGCCAACGCCTGGGCCATGCACCTGGCCCAGCATCCACAGGACTCGGCGCAGGCCATGAGCAGCCTTCGAGAGGATCAGCGGGAGCGACTCCAGGCTCAGATGGCCCTCATCAAGGAGTTGCTGGCCAAGGCGGGAACCGAGCCCTTCGAGCTGGAGGGACCGCGGCGGCGCGCGATCGACGCGTTGAATGCGGTCCTGGGCCGGCACGTGCCCGATGAGCAGGATTCCCTGGATCCTGAGGCCCGGAAGGGGACCGAGTCCCCGGCGGAGGCTCATCACCCGAAGGTGCCCACCCAACCAACGGCGGTGGACCTGGCCGACTGGCAGCCGCTCGCACCTCCGGAACCGCCCACTACGCCCGACGTCCCCCGATGACCGCGTCCGACGAGGCCGCCACCCGGCTTCTCACCGACCTACGCGTCGAAATCGCCCGTGCCGACACCAAGGCCGCCCTCCTCCTCGGGGCACTCGGGATGACCACCGGGGTGGTCAGCGGCCCTGTGTCCGGACCGGCCCGGACCCCCGGCGCTCTGTCCGGTCCGGCAGCGATCCTCTGGTGGGCCGGAGCGGCGGCTCTCGCCTTGGCCCTCCTGGCCCTCCTGCTCGCCGTGCTCCCGCGCTCCCTGCGTTCCGCATGGCAGGCGGGCAGTCCGCTGGCCTACTTCGGTGACGTCCACTCCGCCGACCGGCAGGGGCATCTGGACGAGGCCCTGACCGACACCGGCCACGCCCCGGGGAGTGCGGTACGAGCAGCCTTGGCCGCCAACAGTCTGATCGCGGTCCGCAAGCACCAGTGGATCCGGGTCGGCCTGCTGGCCTACGGCTGCGGCACGGTGCTCATGCCGGCCGCCCTGTTGCTCGGCTGACCACACTCCCGCCCGTGGAGGACCGTATGGACGACACTTCCGCACCCTCTGACGACCTGGAGTACCGAAATCCCCCCGGCACCCGCGTCACCTATCGGGCCAGGCAGCGTCGGACCGACCACACCGTCTGGCTCGGTCTCGTCCTGCACCTTCCCGCGTTCCTGCTCAGCTTCGGACTGGTCCTGGCAACGGCGCTGATGCTCGAAGCGTGGTTGGGCGTCCCGGTCTGGCTGCCACCCGCGGTCTGGGCGGCCTCGGGAGCCCTGGCCTTCCACCGGCCCACCGAAGGGCTGCTCGCCCGCCACCTACTGCACCTGCAGCGGCCTCTGCCCGCCGAGCTGAGCACGCTGGCCCCGGTGTGGCGCGAGGTCACCGCCCGAGCCGGGGTGGACGGAAGCCGGTACGAGCTGTGGGTCGAGGACAGCGACGGCCTGAACGCCCTTGCCGCCGCCGGCCACATCGTCGCCGTCACCAGGCGGGCGCTGGAAGCCCTGCCCACCTCCAGGCTGGCGGCCGTGCTCGCCCACGAACTGGGACACCACACGAGCGGTCACTCCTGGTCCGGAATGCTCGGCTGGTGGTACTCGATCCCCGGTCGCATCGCCTTGCGGGGACTGGCCCGCCTGAAGCCCAGGCTGATCCGGACCACACGCGGGGCGTCGGCAACGGCCTTGGGGCTGCTGGTGATCTCCACCGGCTACCTCGCCTTCACCACCCTGAAGGCCACCTACGGATTGCCCCTGGTACTGATCGCGCTGCCCTACCTCGCGGCAGCGGTCGCCAGGCGGGCTGAGCTCCGGGCCGACGCGCACGCCGCCCGCCTCGGCTTCGGGCAACCCCTTGCCCTGGTCCTACACGAGTTGCTCGCCGAACAGTCCACCGCATCCGCTTCGGCAGAACAGCCCGGATTCGGGACACGGCTCCTGTCCCGCCATCCCGATCACCGGACCCGGCTCCACCAACTGCAGCGGTACCTGTGAGCCGGGAACGCCGCAGGGCGGCCACCCTCTCGGGTGACCGCCCTGCGCTTACTGCTCAGCTTCGACTCAGCCGTTGTACGGGCCGTAGTCGTAGTCCTCCAGCGGGACAGCCTGGCCGGAGCCGGTGCCGAAGGGCGAGTAGTCGATGTCGTCGTAGCCGACGGCCGAGTACATCGCGGCCTTCGCCTCCTCGGTGGGCTCCACCCGGATGTTGCGGTAGCGGGACAGACCCGTACCGGCCGGGATGAGCTTACCGATGATGACGTTCTCCTTGAGGCCGATCAGGGAGTCGGACTTGGCGTTGATCGCCGCGTCCGTCAGGACCCTGGTCGTCTCCTGGAAGGACGCCGCCGACAGCCACGACTCGGTCGCGAGCGAGGCCTTGGTGATACCCATCAGCTGCGGACGGCCGGAGGCGGGGTGACCGCCCTCGGTGACCACGCGACGGTTCTCGGTCTCGAACTTCGACCGCTCGACCAGCTCGCCCGGCAGGAGCTCCGCGTCGCCGGACTCGATGATCGTCACGCGGCGCAGCATCTGCCGGATGATGATCTCGATGTGCTTGTCGTGGATCGACACGCCCTGCGAGTTGTAGACCTTCTGGACTTCGCCGACCAGGTGGACCTGGACGGCACGCTGGCCGAGGATGCGCAGCACGTCGTGCGGGTTGGTGGCACCCATGGTGAGCTTCTGGCCCACCTCGACGTGGTCGCCCTCGTGCACGATGACCTTGGCGCGCTTCGAGATCGGGAACGCCGTCTCGTCGCTGCCGTCGTCGGGCGTGATGACGATCTTCTTCGTCTTCTCGGTCTCCTCGATCCGCACGCGGCCGGCGGCCTCGGAGATCGGGGCGACACCCTTCGGGGTACGGGCCTCGAAGAGCTCGACGACACGCGGCAGACCCTGCGTGATGTCGTCACCGGCCACACCACCGGTGTGGAAGGTACGCATCGTCAGCTGGGTACCGGGCTCACCGATGGACTGGGCGGCGATGATGCCGACCGCCTCACCGATGTCGACCAGCTTGCCGGTGGCGAGCGAGCGTCCGTAGCAGAAGGCACAGGTGCCGACCGCGGACTCACAGGTCAGGACCGAGCGGGTCTTGACCTCCTCGACGCCGTTGGCGACCAGGGCGTCGATGAGGACGTCACCGAGGTCGACGTTGGCCGGCGCGATGACCTTGCCGTCGATGACGACGTCCTCGGCCAGCATGCGGGCGTAGATCGAGGTCTCGACGTCGTCGGCCTTGCGCAGCACGCCGTCCTCGCCGCGAACGGCGATCTTCAGCTTCAGGCCGCGCTCGGTGCCGCAGTCCTCCTCGCGGATGATCACGTCCTGCGAGACGTCCACCAGACGACGGGTCAGGTAACCCGAGTCGGCGGTACGCAGGGCGGTGTCCGCCAGACCCTTACGGGCACCGTGCGTGGAGATGAAGTACTCCAGAACGGTGAGGCCCTCACGGAAGGACGCCTTGATCGGACGCGGGATGGTCTCGTTCTTCGCGTTCGACACCAGACCACGCATACCGGCGATCTGTCGCATCTGCATCATGTTTCCTCGGGCACCCGAGTCAACCATCATGAAGATGGGGTTCGTCTTGGGGAAGTTCGCGTTCATCGCCTCGGCGACCTCGTTGGTCGCCTTGGTCCAGATCGCGATGAGCTCCTGCGTGCGCTCGTCCTTGGTGATCAGACCGCGCTCGTACTGCTTCTGGACCTTCTCGTCCTGCTCCTCGTAGCCCTTGACGATGGCCTTCTTGGCCTCGGGCACGACGACGTCGGAGATGGCCACGGTGACGCCCGAACGGGTCGCCCAGTGGAAGCCGGCCGCCTTCAGGTTGTCGAGCGTCGCCGCCACGATGACCTTGGGGTAGCGCTCCGCCAGGTCGTTGACGATCTCGGAGAGCTGCTTCTTGCCCACCGAGTAGTCGACGAACGGGTAGTCCTCGGGCAGCAGCTCGTTGAAGAGCGCACGGCCCAGGGTCGTCTTCAGACGGAAGCTGTCGCCCGGCTGGAACTCCTGCTCGCCCTCCTCGGCGACCGGCGGCACCCAGCCACGCGGCGGGATGGTGCCCACCGGGAAGCGGATGTCGACGGACGACTGGAGCGCCAGCTCACCGTTGTCGAACGCCATGGTCGCCTCGGCCGTGGAGCCGAACGCGCGGCCCTCGCCCTTGGTGTCACGGAGCTCACCGTCGGTGGTCAGGAAGAACAGACCGAGGACCATGTCCTGGGTCGGCATCGTGACCGGACGGCCGTCGGCCGGCTTGAGGATGTTGTTCGAGGACAGCATCAGGATGCGGGCCTCGGCCTGCGCCTCCGCGGAGAGCGGCAGGTGCACGGCCATCTGGTCACCGTCGAAGTCCGCGTTGAACGCGGTGCAGACGAGCGGGTGGATCTGGATGGCCTTGCCTTCGACCAGCTGGGGCTCGAAGGCCTGGATGCCGAGGCGGTGCAGCGTGGGCGCACGGTTCAGGAGGACCGGGTGCTCGGCGATGACCTCTTCGAGCACGTCGTACACGACCGTGCGGCCGCGCTCGACCATGCGCTTCGCCGACTTGATGTTCTGCGCGTGGTTCAGGTCGACCAGGCGCTTCATCACGAACGGCTTGAAGAGCTCCAGCGCCATGGCCTTGGGCAGACCGCACTGGTGCAGCTTCAGCTGGGGACCGACGACGATCACGGAACGCGCGGAGTAGTCCACGCGCTTGCCGAGGAGGTTCTGACGGAATCGACCCTGCTTGCCCTTCAGCATGTCGCTGAGGGACTTCAGGGGACGGTTGCCGGGACCGGTCACCGGACGACCACGACGACCGTTGTCGAAGAGGGCGTCGACGGCCTCCTGGAGCATGCGCTTCTCGTTGTTCACGATGATCTCGGGGGCACCGAGGTCGAGAAGGCGCTTCAGGCGGTTGTTGCGGTTGATCACGCGGCGGTACAGGTCGTTCAGGTCGGAGGTCGCGAAGCGGCCACCGTCGAGCTGCACCATCGGACGGAGGTCCGGCGGGATGACCGGGACGCAGTCCAGAACCATGCCCTTGGGCTTGTTGCTGGTCTGCAGGAACGCCGAGACGACCTTGAGGCGCTTGAGCGCACGGGTCTTCTTCTGGCCCTTGCCGGTACGGATGATCTCGCGGAGGCGCTCGGCCTCCTCCTCCAGGTCGAAGGACTCGAGACGCTTCTGCAGCGCGGCGGCGCCCATGCAGCCGTCGAAGTACGTGCCGAAGCGGTCACGCAGCTCGCGGTACAGGAGCTCGTCGCCCTCCAGGTCCTGGACCTTGAGGTTCTTGAAGCGGGCCCACACCTCGTCGAGGCGGTCGATCTCGCGCTGGGCGCGGTCGCGGAGCTGCTTCATCTCGCGCTCGGCGCCTTCGCGCACCTTGCGGCGCACGTCGGCCTTGGCGCCCTCGGCCTCGAGCTCGGCCAGGTCGCTCTCGAGCTTCTTGGCACGGCCTTCGAGGTCCGCGTCACGGCGGTTCTCGATCTGCTGGCGCTCGACGGAGACGTGGGCCTCCAGCGACGGCAGGTCGCGCTGACGGCGCTCGTCGTCGACGAACGTGATCATGTACGCGGCGAAGTAGATGACCTTCTCGAGGTCCTTCGGCGCGAGGTCCAGCAGGTAGCCAAGGCGCGACGGGACGCCCTTGAAGTACCAGATGTGGGTGACGGGAGCGGCAAGCTCGATGTGGCCCATGCGCTCACGGCGCACCTTGGCGCGCGTGACCTCGACGCCACAACGCTCACAGATGATGCCCTTGAAGCGGACACGCTTGTACTTGCCGCAGTAGCACTCCCAGTCCCGGGTAGGACCGAAGATCTTCTCGCAGAAGAGTCCGTCCTTCTCGGGCTTGAGGGTGCGGTAGTTGATGGTCTCCGGCTTCTTGACCTCGCCGTGCGACCAGGTTCGGATGTCGTCCGCGGTGGCAAGGCCGATCCGCAGCTCGTCGAAGAAGTTGACGTCGAGCACTGTGCGTCAATCCCTCTTTCGGGGTCGAGTCTCAATCATGGTCTGAACGGTCCCGGGGATGACGGGGGACTCTCTGCGGAGTCCCCCGTCAGGCCCGTCAGACCTCTTCGACGCTGCTCGGCTCGCGCCGGGACAGGTCGATACCGAGCTCCTCCGCCGCGCGGAAGACGTCCTCGTCGGTGTCGCGCATCTCGATGGACATGCCGTCCGAGGACAGCACCTCCACGTTGAGGCAGAGCGACTGCATTTCCTTGATGAGCACCTTGAAGGACTCGGGAATGCCCGGCTCGGGGATGTTCTCGCCCTTGACGATGGCCTCGTAGACCTTCACGCGGCCGGTCACGTCGTCGGACTTGATCGTCAGGAGTTCCTGGAGCGCGTAAGCGGCGCCGTATGCCTCAAGCGCCCACACCTCCATCTCACCGAAGCGCTGACCACCGAACTGCGCCTTACCACCCAGCGGCTGCTGCGTGATCATCGAGTACGGACCGGTCGAACGGGCGTGGAGCTTGTCGTCGACCAGGTGGTGCAGCTTGAGGATGTACATGTACCCGACCGAGATCGGGTCCGGGAACGGCTCGCCGGAGCGGCCGTCGAACAGGCGCGCCTTACCGGTCGGGAGCACCATGCGCTCGCCGTCACGGTTCGGGATGGTGTGCTGGAGCAGGCCGGCCAGCTCGTCCTCACGCGCACCGTCGAAGACGGGGGTGGCGACGTTGGTGCCGGGGGCGACCTGGTCGGCGCCGATCGCCTGGAGGCGCTGCGCCCACTCGTCCGCGAGGCCGGAGACGTCCCAGCCGCGGCTGGCGAGCCAGCCGAGGTGGATCTCCAGGACCTGTCCCGGGTTCATTCGGGACGGGACACCCAGCGGGTTCAGGATGATGTCGACCGGCGTGCCGTCCTCAAGGAAGGGCATGTCCTCGATCGGGAGGATCTTGGAGATGACACCCTTGTTGCCGTGACGGCCGGCGAGCTTGTCACCGTCGGTGATCTTGCGCTTCTGGGCGACGTAGACGCGGACCAGCTGGTTCACGCCCGGGGGAAGCTCGTCGCCCTCCTCGCGGTCGAAGACGCGGACACCGATGACCTTGCCGATCTCACCGTGAGGGACCTTGAGCGAGGTGTCACGCACCTCGCGGGCCTTCTCACCGAAGATCGCGCGGAGCAGGCGCTCCTCCGGGGTCAGCTCGGTCTCACCCTTGGGCGTGACCTTGCCGACCAGGATGTCGCCGGCGACGACGTCCGCACCGATGCGGATGATGCCGCGCTCGTCGAGGTCCGCGAGGACCTCCTCGGAGACGTTCGGGATGTCCCGGGTGATCTCCTCGGGGCCGAGCTTGGTGTCACGGGCGTCGACCTCGTGCTCCTCGATGTGGATCGAGGAGAGGACGTCGTCCTGCACGAGGCGCTGCGACAGGATGATCGCGTCCTCGTAGTTGTGACCCTCCCACGGCATGAACGCGACGAGCAGGTTCTTGCCGAGGGCCATCTCGCCCTCTTCGGTCGCGGGACCGTCGGCGAGGACCTGGGACTCGATGATCCGGTCACCCTCGTTGACGATGACCTTCTGGTTGACCGAGGTGCCCTGGTTCGAGCGGGAGAACTTGGCGACGCGGTACGTGGTGTACGTGCCGTCGTCGTTGGCGACGGTGATGTAGTCGGCCGAGACCTCCTGGACGACACCGTCCTTCTCCGCACGGATCGAGTCACCGGCGTCGACCGCACAGCGGTACTCCATGCCGGTGCCGACGAGCGGGGCCTCCGCCTTGATGAGCGGAACGGCCTGGCGCATCATGTTCGCGCCCATGAGGGCACGGTTGGCGTCGTCGTGCTCCAGGAAGGGGATCATCGCGGTCGCGACGGACACCATCTGGCGCGGGGAGACGTCCATGTAGTCGACGTCGCCGCCGGCGATGTAGTCGATCTCGCCGCCACGACGGCGGACCAGGACGCGGTTCTCGGTGAAGCGCATCTCATCGTTCAGGGCGGCGTTCGCCTGGGCGATGACGAAGCGGTCTTCCTCGTCGGCCGTCAGGTAGTCGACCTCGTCGGTGACGACACCGTCGACGACCTTGCGGTACGGGGTCTCGACGAAACCGAACGCGTTGACGCGACCGTAGGAGGCGAGCGAGCCGATCAGACCGATGTTCGGGCCTTCGGGGGTCTCGATCGGGCACATGCGGCCGTAGTGCGACGGGTGAACGTCACGGACCTCGAAGCCGGCCCGCTCACGGGACAGACCACCGGGACCCAGCGCCGAGAGACGACGCTTGTGCGTCAGACCCGACAGCGGGTTGTTCTGGTCCATGAACTGCGACAGCTGGCTGGTGCCGAAGAACTCCTTGATGGAGGCGACGACCGGCCGGATGTTGATCAGGGTCTGCGGCGTGATCGCCTCGACGTCCTGGGTGGTCATGCGCTCGCGCACGACGCGCTCCATACGAGCCAGACCCGTGCGGACCTGGTTCTGGATGAGCTCGCCGACGTTGCGCAGACGACGGTTGCCGAAGTGGTCGATGTCGTCGGTCTCGACCACGATCGAACGGCCGGACTCGCCGATCGTCTCGGTCTCGCCGGCGTGCAGCTTGACCAGGTACTTGATCGTGGCGATGACGTCGTCGGTGGTGAGCACACCGGCGTCGAGCGGCTCGTCGGCGCCGAGCTTCTTGTTCACCTTGTAGCGGCCGACCTTCGCGAGGTCGTAGCGCTTCGGGTTGAAGTAGAGGTTCTCGAGCAGCGTCTGAGCGGCCTCACGGGTCGGCGGCTCGCCCGGGCGCAGCTTGCGGTAGATGTCGAGCAGCGCGTCGTCCTGGCCCTGGGTGTGGTCCTTCTCCAGGGTGGCGCGCATGGACTCGTACTCGCCGAACTCCTCGAGGATCTGCTCGGTGGTCCAGCCGAGAGCCTTCAGGAGGACGGTGACGGACTGCTTGCGCTTGCGGTCGATGCGAACACCGACCATGTCACGCTTGTCGATCTCCATCTCGAGCCAGGCACCCCGGGAGGGGATGATCTTGGCGGAGAAGATGTCCTTGTCGGACGTCTTGTCGATGGAGGAGTCGAAGTAGACACCGGGGGAACGGACAAGCTGCGACACGACGACACGCTCGGTGCCGTTGATGACGAAGGTGCCCTTGTTGGTCATGAGCGGGAAGTCGCCCATGAAGACCGTCTGAGACTTGATCTCTCCGGTCTCGTTGTTCGTGAACTCGGCCGTGACGAACAGCGGAGCCGCGTACGTGAAGTCGCGCTCCTTGCACTCGTCGACGGAGTTCTTCGCCGGCTCGAAACGGTGGTCGCGGAAGGTCAGCGACATCGACCCGGAGAAGTCCTCGATCGGCGAGATCTCCTCGAAGATCTCTTCCAGACCGGACTTGGTGGGGACGTCCTGTCCACTCTCAAGCGCCGACTCGACGCGAGACTTCCAGGCGGCATTGCCGAGAAGCCAGTCAAAGCTCTCGGTCTGCAGCGCCAGGAGGTTCGGAACCTCGAGCGGCTCCTTGATCTTTGCAAAGGAGATGCGCAGCGGGGCAGTGCTGGCACCGGTGTTCGTATTGGTCGAGGCGTTGCGCGAGGCGGCCAAGAGGGGGTCCTTCCGAGGGCTCGGACTCACTACGCGCGTACCGGTCCCAGCCGACACATAAGACCAACCACTCCCGATCCGGCTAAAAGGCCAGGTCAGAACGGTTCAACCAAGTGTGCTTCAGCGTGGGCATGTCCCTGGCGACGGGCAGGGGACAGCTAACAGGCAGCGCAAAGGGTCAGTGTAGCCACTCGGCTCACTGATGTCCAGACCAGGTTTCCGGAAACCGGCAACAGGCCTTCCCCATGTCGTAACGTCGCGACCCTCGTACACAGAGTGTGCGTATCAGTACTGCCCTCTTCGGAGCCGATCCATGCCTCGGATCTCGGATCGAGGTGGTCGAGCTGCCGACGGGACTGAGAATTGCGCGCCTGGTCCCGTTCGTCAAGGCCCCCTGCTCCGTGCGGATCATCCTGGGACCCTGGCGCGGAGCAACGATGATCACCCTACTCCCCAACGACGCAGGGGCAAGTCAGGCACTGCGGATACGCCAAAGGGCGACCACCCTTACGGGTGATCGCCCTTGGATGGGGCCTCAGAGGGCCCCAGAGGTGTTACTTGACCTCGACGGAGGCACCGGCACCCTTGAGGGCCTCGGCGGCCTTGTCAGCGGCCTCCTTGTTGACCTTCTCCAGGACGGGCTTCGGGGCGCCGTCCACGAGGTCCTTGGCCTCCTTCAGACCCAGGGAGGTCAGCTCGCGCACGACCTTGATGACCTGGATCTTCTTGTCGCCGGCGCCGGCGAGGATGACGTCGAACTCGTCCTTCTCCTCCGGGGCCTCGGCGGCGGGGCCACCGGCGGCGGGACCGGCAACGGCGACGGCCGCGGCGGCGGTGACGTCGAACTTCTCCTCGAAGGCCTTCACGAACTCGGAGAGCTCGATGAGGGTCATCTCCTCGAACTGGGCGAGGAGGTCTTCCTGAGAGAGCTTCGCCATGATGGGCGATCCTTCCACTAATTCGGCAGGTGCCGATATGTCTAGAGAGGCGGGCGTAACGGCCCGCTACGACCCGCGCACTAGGCGGCGCGGATCAATGCGCGAGCCGAATTACTCGGCACCGCCCTGCTCGGCGAGCTTGACGCGAAGCGCTTCCGCGGTGCGGACGAACTTCGACGGCAGCGCCTGGAAGAGCGAGGCAGCCTGAGACTGCTTGCCCTTGAACGCGCCGGCCAGCTTGCTGAGCAGAACCTCGCGGGACTCGAGGTCCGCAAGCTTCTTGATGTCGTCGGCGGAGAGAGCCTTACCGTCAAGGACACCGGCCTTGATGATGAGGTTCGGGTTCTCCTTGGCGAAGTCACGCAGGGCCTTCGCCGACTCCACCGGGTCACCGGTGATGAAGGCGACCGCGGTCGGACCAGCGAAGTGCTCGTCCAGCGCGGTGATCCCGGCCTGGTTGGCCGCAATCTTGGTCAGCGTGTTCTTCACCACGGCGTACTGGGCGTTCTCACCAAGGGAGCGACGCAGCGTCTTGAGCTGCGCGACGGTGAGACCCCGGTACTCGGTCAGCACGGCGGCGTTCGAGCTCTGGAACGCGTCCGTGAGCTCGGCTACCGATGCAGCCTTGTTGGGCGTCGGCATGGTGCGTTCGCCTCCTTCCGGGTGATGAGGACCGCTCAGAAGGGGCTGACAAACAAAAACGCCCCGGCGTAGGCGCCAGGGCGTAGCTCGACCGAACAGAATTCGGGAACTTTCCACAGTCACCTGCGCGGGTCGTCCGTAGTCAACGGATCCTTCGGCCACCACACCCTTGCAGGCACGGCAACGACCAGCGGTCTTTGGCTTCTGTGGAAGCGTACGCGAAGGGCTCCAGTCGAGGCAAATCGCCCCCGGGACCGGTCGACTCAGGAGCCGTCGAGGCCTCCCAGCCCCGCGTCCTTCAGCTTCTGGTCGGTCTCCTTCAGCGACTTGTCCACGCCCTTCATCACGTCGTCGAAGTCGACGACCTGGTCGGCCGGGGGCGCACTCACGGCTTCGGCCGTGCCGTAGCCGGAGAACTTCGCCGAGACCTTCGTCGTGCCGTCCTTGGCCACCCTGGAGGTGTCGACGCGGAGCGGGTAGCCGTCCTTGCCGATCCACAGGTCCACCTCGATCGCGCTGTAGTCCTTCAGCGCCTCGTGGAGGGACCGGCGGTTCGCCTCGTCCATGACCTTGGTGGACTCGTCCGCCGCGAGCAGCTCCGCACCGGTGAGGGCGGCCTTGTAGTGCTTGGCCTCCACGCCGTCGGGCTGCTCGGCTCCGACCAGTGTGAGCTTCTGCTGCCCGAGGAGCAGGGCGAGGTACTCGGCCGGGTCGTCGTTGAGCTGGTGGCGGGGCTTGCCGTCCTTGTTCAGGTTCATCTTCATCCAGGACTTGCCCTGCACGGGCTTGTCCACGGCGGTGTAGACGACGTCGCCCAGCATGACCTGGCGGCCGTCGCCCCCCTTGGCGTCGATGCCGGTGGCGGCCGGGTACCAGCCCTTCGTGCCGGTGAGCTGGAGGGGCTTCCCGTCGGCTCCCGTGAACGTCATGTCGAACCGGGCGAACCTGGCGGCCGCCGTCTTCACGTACGACGCCTTCACCGCGTCGGCCGGCGACTCGGCCTTCGGGGCGGCCGAGCCGGCGGGCTTGTCGCCCGCCCCTCCGGCCCCGGCTCCCCCACAGGCCGTGAGCCCGCCGACGAGCAGTGCGGCCCCCGCCGCCGCGACACCGGCCCGGGTCAGGGCGTGCTTGTGCATCTGGTCTTCCCCCATGGTGGATCCGTCTTTCCGTCTTGATGTCCTGCTGTCCTGCTGTCCTGCTGTCCTGCTGTACGTCGTGCGGGCCCGCGGGCTGGTCAGGCCCCGGCGCCGGCCCCGGTCTTGCCGAGCTCCTGCAGCATCGCGAAGAGGTCGAAGGTCTCGTTCTCCGGCGGGGCCTGGACGGTGGCCGCCGAGCCGTAGTCCGAGTAGTGGGCCTCTACCGTCATGGCCCCCTGGGGCATGCCGATGGCGACCTTCATGCGGGCCGGGTAGCCGTCCTTGTCGACCCACACGTCCATGTCGTAGCCCTTGATGCCGGCCGTCTTCATGGCTTCGGTGAGCTTGGCCCGCTCGGCCTCGCTCAGCTGCTTGGAGTTCTGGTTGGCCGCGAGCATCTCATCGAAGCTCAGCGTGCCCTTGTAGTGCGTGGTGTCCACGCCCTCGACCTTCTCCGCGCCGACGCTCTTCACGTTCGGCGAGGCGAGCAGCAGGGCGAGCTGCTTGGCGGGGTCCTGGCTCTGCTCGGCGCCGCCCAGGCCGCCGAACTTCTTGAGGGCCTCGGCGTCGCCCGCGCCCGCGGCGGCGGCCGCCTTCATGTCGAGCTTCATCCAGCGCTTGCCCTCGAAGGCGGCGGAGGACGGCGCACCGGCCGGGATCTCCATGAACATGACGTCGTTCGACATGATCATGCGCATGGTGTCGGCGCCCTGGCCCGGGGCGAGCGCGCCCTTCATGGTGATGTCCATGACGTTCGGGTCCCAGCCCTGCACGCCGGTGAGCTCCACGGTGCCGCCCCCGCCGAGGGTGGCCGGCATCGACATGGTCATGCGCACCTTGGCGGACTTCGCCGCGGAGGTCTTCTTGTAGGCGGCCGCGAGGGCCTCGGTGGCGTTGCCGCCGGCCGCGGGCGCGCTCGGCTGCGCGGACGGAGCGGCCGCCTTGGCCGCGCCGTCCTTCTTCCCGCTCTCGCACGCCGTGGCCCCGCCCACGAGCAGTACGGCCGCCAAGGCCGCTCCGACGGTCTTCTTCCGGTACACGGACATGGCCATGAAGGTCCCCCACCCTTGCTGTCGATCACTTGCTCGGTCGACCCTACGTTCCCCCTCCCGCCGATCGCGCCTCCAAAAGTCCCGTATCGGCGGGATGTGGCCCTGAACACGGAAAACGGGCCCCCCGCCACCCCAGTGAAGGGGGGCGAGGGGCCCGTTCAGCCACTCAGTGAGCCGGGAGGGCTCAGACGGCAGCCGGGTCTTCCTCGACGAGGAGGTTCCGGGTGCGGTTCGGGTCCAGCTGGATGCCGGGGCCCATGGTGGTGCTGAGGGCGGCCTTCTTGATGTAGCGGCCCTTCGCGGCGGACGGCTTCAGACGAAGGATCTCGTCCAGGGCCGCGCCGTAGTTCTCGACCAGCTTGTCATCGGAGAAGGAGACCTTGCCGATGATGAAGTGCAGGTTCGAGTGCTTGTCGACACGGAACTCGATCTTGCCACCCTTGATGTCGGTGACAGCCTTGGCGACGTCCATGGTGACGGTGCCGGTCTTCGGGTTCGGCATCAGGCCACGGGGACCGAGCACGCGGCCGAGACGGCCGACCTTGCCCATGAGGTCCGGGGTGGCGACAACCGCGTCGAACTCGTTCAGGCGGTTGCCCTTGGCGATCTCGTTGATCAGCTCGTCGTCGCCGACAATGTCGGCGCCGGCGGCTTCCGCGGCCGCAGCACGGTCACCGGTCGCGAAGACCAGGACCCGGGCGGTCTTGCCGGTGCCGTGCGGGAGGTTCACGGTGCCGCGGACCATCTGGTCGGCCTTGCGCGGGTCGACACCCAGGCGGAAGGCGACCTCGACGGTGCCGTCGAACTTGGTCGTGGAGGTCTCCTTGGCGAGACGGACGGCCTCGAGCGGGGCGTACAGCTTCTCCCGGTCGACCTTGGCGTCCGCAGCGCGGAGAGTCTTGCTGCGCTTCACTTCTGCTCCTGTATTTCGGCTTCAGGCATGGAGTCGTGGTGCGGACCAGCGCTTGGCCCTACCACTGGTGGTGCTGGGGGTGGCTGGATCAGCCTTCGACCGTGACGCCCATCGAGCGCGCGGTGCCGGCGATGATCTTCATCGCGGCGTCGACGTCGTTGGCGTTGAGGTCGGGCATCTTCAGCTCGGCGATCTCGCGGACCTGGGCGCCGGTGAGCTTGGCGACCTTGGTCTTGTGGGGCTCGCCGGAGCCCTTCTCGATGCCCGCGGCCTTCAGGATGAGGCGCGCGGCCGGCGGAGTCTTGGTGATGAAGGTGAAGGTGCGGTCCTCGTAGACCGTGATCTCCACCGGCACGACCATGCCACGCTGCGACTCGGTCGCGGCGTTGTAGGCCTTGCAGAACTCCATGATGTTGACGCCGTGCTGACCGAGCGCGGGGCCGACCGGCGGAGCCGGGTTGGCCGCACCGGCCTTGATCTGGAGCTTGATAAGCCCCGTGACCTTCTTCTTCTTGGGAGGCATTGCTCTCTCCGGGTCCTAGTGAGAGTTTTCAGCCGCCGATCCGGTCATCCGGATGGAGGCATACCGCACCACGATAACGGGTATCGGTGCGGGGCTAAAAACCGAGCAGGTCAGACCGCCCTTTACGGGGCGATCTGACCTGTCCGGAAGCGTGGGCCCAGAAGATCCCTAGTTCTTCTGGATCTGGTCGAAGCTGAGCTCGACCGGGGTCTCGCGACCGAAGATCTCGACGAGGCCCTTGACCTTCTTCGAGTCCGGGTTGATCTCGTTGATCGTCGCCTGCAGCGTCGCGAACGGACCGTCGGTGACGGTGACCGAGTCGCCGACCTCGAAGTCCAGGACCTCGATGGTGCGCTTGACGGCGGGGGCCGGCAGGCCCGCGGCCTCGGCGGCGGCCTTGTCGGCCTTCTCCTTGGCCTCCGGCGCGAGCATCTTGACGATCTCGTCCAGGGTCAGCGGGTAGGGGTCGTACGCGTTGCCGACGAAGCCGGTGACACCGGGCGTGTTGCGGACGACGCCCCAGGACTCGTTCGTCAGATCCATGCGGACGAGAACGTAACCGGGCAGCTTGTTCTGCCGGACGTTCTTGCGCTCGCCGTTCTTGATCTGGACGATCTCTTCCTCGGGCACCTCGGCCTGGTAGATGAACTCCTCGACGTTCAGCGAGACGGCACGCTGCTCCAGGTTGGCCTTCACGCGCTTCTCGTAGCCCGCGTAGGTGTGGATGACGTACCACTCGCCGGGGAGCAGGCGCAGCTCGTCGCGGAGGGCCTGGATGGGGTCGACGGGCTCGGCGGGCTCGGCCTCGACGTCGGCCTCTTCCTCGGCCTCGTCGTCCTCGTCCGCCTCGTCGGCAGCCGGCTCGACCTCGGCGTCGTCCTCGACCTCGGCGTCGACGTCACCCTCGTCCTCGACGTGCAGCGCGGCCTCTTCGGCGGCGACACCCGCCTCGGCGTCGGCGAGCTCGGCCTCGTCGGGGTCCACAGCGTCCGCCGCCTCGACGATGTCGAGCGCGTCCTCGACGGACTCGACGGAGTCGTGGCTCGCGTTCAGGTTCGGGTCAGACACGGTGGCTGCTTCTTCCTGGATACAAAAGGTGGTGGAACATGCGAAAACGGGCGACACCATCAAGGCGCCGCCCCCCGCGGGGATCAGCCGAAGACGAACTTGATGGCTTTCTCGAACCCGAAGTCAATCACGGTCACCAGACCGATCATGATGACGACGAAGACAATCACCACGGTGGTGTACGTCGTGAGCTGGTTGCGAGTGGGCCAGACAACCTTGCGGAGTTCCGCGATGATCTGGCGGTAGAACAGCGCGAGCCGGCCCAGAGGACCCTTCTTGCCGCGCTTGCCGCCCTTGCGGGCCTTCTTCTCGCGCGTCTCGTCCTCGGCGTCAGGCATGTCGATGGAGCCCAGGGCGTCCGTCACGTCTCTCACCTGAATCCGGGTCGTGGCCGTACCGCGCCCGGTTGCGCCGCACGGCGTTGCATCGAAGTACGTACCTGCGCACACACATCCGAAGAATTGGAGTGTGGAGCAGGGCCGGAGGGACTCGAACCCCCAACCGCTGGTTTTGGAGACCAGTGCTCTACCAATTGAGCTACGACCCTTTGCGTCCCCCAACCTACCGCATCCGGGCGAGTGCACGGAGTGCTCACGCTCTGCAGCGGTCGGCGAGGTCCAACGACAGGTGAGTGTACGTGAACCGGGCCCTGACGTCGAACAGCACCGTCCGGGAGGTCATCCGGCCATCCCGCGGTCCGGTGACTGAAACGGTGTGCGGCGCCTGTTTGGCGTCTGGGACGATTGCCCGCATGACCTCTGCAACGCCTTCCTCCGAGCGCCGCGTCTCCGCCCGTATCGGCGCCATCTCCGAGTCCGCCACCCTCGCCGTCGACGCCAAGGCCAAGGCCCTCAAGGCCGCCGGGCGCCCGGTGATCGGCTTCGGCGCGGGCGAGCCCGACTTCCCGACCCCGGACTACATCGTCGAGGCCGCGGTCGAGGCCTGCCGCAACCCGAAGTACCACCGCTACACGCCGGCCGGCGGTCTGCCCGAGCTGAAGGCCGCCATCGCCGCCAAGACGCTGCGCGACTCCGGCTACGAGGTCGACGCGTCGCAGGTCCTGGTGACCAACGGTGGCAAGCAGGCGATCTACGAGGCCTTCGCGGCCATCCTCGACCCGGGTGACGAGGTCATCGTCCCGGCTCCCTACTGGACCACGTACCCGGAGTCCATCCGTCTCGCCGGCGGTGTCCCGGTCGAGGTCGTCGCCGACGAGACCACCGGCTACCGCGTCTCCGTCGAGCAGCTCGAAGCGGCCCGCACCGAGCGCACGAAGGTCGTCCTGTTCGTCTCCCCGTCCAACCCGACGGGCGCGGTCTACAGCGAGGCCGACGCCGAGGCGATCGGCCGCTGGGCCGTCGAGCACGGCCTGTGGGTCCTGACGGACGAGATCTACGAGCACCTGGTCTACGGCGACGCGAAGTTCGTCTCCCTGCCGGCGATCGTCCCCGAGCTGGCCGACAAGTGCATCGTCGTCAACGGCGTCGCCAAGACGTACGCGATGACCGGCTGGCGCGTGGGCTGGATCATCGGCCCCCGCGACGTCGTGAAGGCCGCGACCAACCTGCAGTCGCACGCCACCTCCAACGTCTCCAACGTGGCCCAGGTCGCGGCGCTGGCCGCCGTCTCCGGCGACCTGGAGGCCGTCCACGAGATGCGCACCGCCTTCGACCGCCGCCGCCAGACGATGGTGCGGATGCTGAACGAGATCGACGGCGTCTTCTGCCCGACTCCCGAGGGTGCCTTCTACGTCTACCCGGCGGTCAAGGACATCCTCGGCAAGGAGATCCGCGGCAAGCGCCCGCAGACCTCCGTCGAGCTCGCGGCCCTGATCCTGGACGAGGTCGAGGTCGCGGTCGTCCCGGGCGAGGCCTTCGGCACGCCGGGCTACCTCCGCCTGTCGTACGCCCTGGGCGACGAGGACCTGGTGGAAGGCGTCTCCCGCATCCAGAAGCTCCTGGCGGAGGCCAAGGCCTAGGCCTGACCCGGCCCCCAGCCCCCTGAGCGGCGCCCTCCCCTCCCGGGAGGCCGCCGCTCAGTCATTCCCGGGCCGGGCCCGCCCCCGGCCGCTGCGCGGAGCAGGTCCCCTACCCGCCCTTCCACCGTTCCCTGGGGCTTCGCCCCAGACCCCGCGCCTCAAACGCCGGCGAGGCTGGAGTGCCCGCAGGGCAATTTCAGCCCGTCCGGCGTTTGAGGACCGGGGGTCCGGGGGCAGCGCCCCCGGCAACGGCGCAGCACCAGGGAGCCCCGCGCATGCGTACGGGCAAGCCCCCAAAAGGTAAAACCCCCTCCCGCCCGGCGCAGCGGTACGGCAGGATCGCCAAATGGAGCACCCCCGCGATCTCACGCTTCTGCCGAAGGCCCACCTCCACCTGCACTTCACCGGCTCGATGCGCCCATCGACCCTCCTGGAGCTCGCCGACAAGTACGGCGTCCGCCTCCCGGACGCCCTCACCGCAGGCGAGCCGCCGAAGCTGCGCGCCACCGACGAGCGCGGCTGGTTCCGCTTCCAACGGCTCTACGACGCCGCCCGCTCCTGCCTCCGGGAGCCCGAGGACATCCACCGCCTCGTGCGCGAGGCCGCGGAGGAGGACGTACGGGACGGCAGCGGCTGGCTGGAGATCCAGGTGGATCCCACCTCCTACGCGCCCCTCCTCGGCGGGATGATCCCGGCCGTCGAACTGATCCTCGACGCCGTCGACTCCGCGTCCCGGGAAACCGGCCTCGGCATGCGGGTCCTGATCGCCGCCAACCGCATGAAGCACCCCCTCGACGCCCGCACCCTCGCCCGCCTGGCCGTCCGCTACGCCGACCGCGGCGTCGTCGGTTTCGGGCTCTCCAACGACGAGCGCCGCGGCATGGCCCGCGACTTCGACCGGGCCTTCGCCATCGCCCGCGAGGGCGGCCTCCTCGCCGCCCCGCACGGCGGTGAGCTCACCGGCCCGTCCTCGGTCCGGGACTGCATCGACGATCTGCACGCCGCCCGCATCGGGCACGGCGTACGGGCCGCGGAGGACCCCCGGCTGCTCAAGCGGCTCGCGGACCGGCAGATCACCTGCGAGGTCTGCCCGGCCTCCAACGTGGCGCTCGGGGTGTACGAGCGGCCCGAGGACGTGCCCCTGCGCACGCTCTTCGAGGCGGGCGTGCCGATGGCGCTCGGCGCCGACGACCCGCTCCTGTTCGGGTCCCGGCTCGCGGCCCAGTACGAGATCGCCCGCCGGCACCACGGCTTCACGGACGCGGAGCTCGCCGAGCTGGCCCGCCAGTCGGTGCGCGCTTCGGCCGCGGCGGAGGACGTACAGGCCAAGCTGCTGGCCGGGATCGACCACTGGCTGGCGTCCTGATCACCGGGTGAGCCGCAGGTCCCCGTCGTGGCAGTCGGCGCGCACCCGGCCCCCGTCGGGGAAGCCGATCTCCAGGTGGGTGCGTCCCTGTTCGGGCAGCGCGAACTCGGCGACCGAGGCGACGGTCTCGCCGAGGTGGCGCAGGAACGGGTGGTCGCCGAGGTCCTCTCCGACCTCGATGCGGCCCCACTCCCCCATGTCGTAGGGCTCGTGCGGCGGCGCGGACTCCACGATCAGGCACTGGTCTGAGCCGGTCGTGATCCGGATGGAGTCGCCGACGCTGTCGATCAGCCAGACGTCGAGGGGGGCCTCGGAGCGCTCGCCGTCGCTGACGTGCCAGGACGCGACGACTCGGCTGAGCGTGCGCCCCACGAGACGAGTGGGGTCCGTACCGGCCCCGTGCAGGGGACAGAGCATGGGCGGCCGGGACTCCTCAGATGCTGACGCCGACCGTCACCGGTTCGTTGACCAGGGTGACGCCGAAGGCCGCGTGGACGCCCGCGACGACCTCGCGGGCCAGGGTGAGGAGGTCCTCGGTGGTGGCCTCGCCGCGGTTGGTCAGGGCGAGGGTGTGCTTGGTGGAGATGCGCGCCGGGCCGGTGCCGTAGCCCTTGGTGAAGCCGGCCTTGTCGATCAGCCAGGCCGCGCTGGTCTTCGTGCGGCCCTCACCCGCGGGGTAGGCGGGCGGGGTGGTGTCGGCGCCGAGGCGGTCCTGGACGCGGGCGAGGAAGGCGGCGTAGGCCTCGTCGGTCAGGATCGGGTTGTGGAAGAACGAGCCGGCCGACCAGGTGTCGTGGTCGGCGGGGTCGAGGACCATGCCCTTCCCGGCGCGCAGGCGCAGCACGGTCTCCCGCGCGACGGCGGCCGGGACCCGGTCTCCGGCCTCGACGCCGAGGGCGCGGGCGGTCTCGGGGTACTTGATCGGCGCGGAGAGCCCGCCGGCGTCTTCCAGGGCGAAGCGGACCCGCAGGACGACGTACCGCTCGGGCTGGTGCTTGAAGAGGCTGTTGCGGTACGTGAACGCGCACTCGGCGGCGCTCAGCGTGACCGTCTCGCCCCGTGTGCGGTCGTAGGCGACGACCTCGGTGATGGTGTCGCAGACCTCCTGGCCGTACGCCCCGACGTTCTGGATCGGGGTCGCACCGGCGGAGCCGGGGATTCCGGCGAGGCATTCGATTCCGGCCAGGCCCGCCTCGACGGTGCGGGCGACGGCGTCGCTCCAGTTCTCGCCGGCGGCGAGCTCCAGGGTGGTGCCGTCGAGGGTGTAGCCGGTGGTCGCGATGCGCAGGGCGGTGCCCTCGAAGCCCCGGTCGCCGATGACCAGGTTGCTGCCGCCTCCGATGACCAGGAGCGGGGTGCCGCTCTCGTCCGCGGCGCGGACGGCGGCGATCACCTCGGCGTCGGTGGTCGCGGTCACCAGGCGACTGGCGGGGCCACCGAGGCGGAAGGTGGTCAGCGGGGCGAGGGGGGCGTCGTGGAGTTCCTGCACGTGGACAAGAGTACGGTCCGTGCCCCTCGCATCCCTGCGGGGCCACGGACCGCGGCTCAGGAGCGCGACTTCTCCTCGGCGAGGCGGCGCTCCGCCTCCTCCCAGCCGATGGGCAGTTCGGAGGCCCGTACGGTCCAGAAGGTGAAGGCGGATTCCTTCATGTACGCGCTGGCGGCGCGGGAGCTGGACCGGTGGGGCTCGCTGCGGGCGAAGCGGTAGAGCGCGTCCCGGTCCTCCCAGGCGGAGAGGGTCAGGAAGGTGCGGCCGAAGACCCGGGCCCGGAGGGCGGTGCCGTGGGCTCCGGGGGCCTTGCGGATCTGTCCGATGATGCCGGGTGCCTTGAGGAAGAACTTGAACGCTCCGGCGAGGGTCGCGGTCTCGAAGCGGGAGGCCATGACGTAGACCTCGGCGTCGGGGGCGGCCTGGGTGGGCGTCGACCAGGGGATGTCGGGCATGGCGAACACTCCTTCGCTCGGATTGATCGAAGAGTAAGGGGCTCAACTTGAGTTTGGGCAGTACATCTGCGGTCTGGTCAGCGGATCGCGGAGACCTTCTCCGGCGACCGGCCCGACGCCTCGCCGACGGCGTGGGCCGGGGCGGGGGAGGAAGCGCCCTTGCGCGGCAGGAGCAGGGCGAGGCCGGCGGCCAGGGCCACGGCGGCCGCGCCGATCCACAGGGCCGGGACGGTGCCGTCGGTGAAGGCCTGCGGGGACTCGTAGCCGCCCTGTGCGGAGAAGACCGAGGCCAGGACGGCCACGCCGAGGGCTCCGCCGACCTCCCGCAGGGCGTTGTTGGTGCCGGAGGCCTTGCCCTGGTCGGCGGGGGCCACGGTGGACATCAGGACGTTGGCGGCGGGGGCGAAGTAGAGGGCCATTCCGATCCCGCTGAGGATCAGCGCGGGCAGCTGGGCGGCGTACGAGACGTCGGCGCTCAGGATCGCGGCGAACCAGCCGAGGCCGAGGGCCTGCAGCGCGAGCCCGGCGGCGACGACGGGGCGGCCGCCGATGCGGTCGGAGAGGATGCCGGCGACGGGGGCGACGATCATCGGCATACCGGTCCAGGGGAGCATCCGCAGCCCGGCCTCGGTCGGCGAGTAGCCCGCGACGCCCTGGAGGAACTGGCTGAGCAGGAAGATCGAGCCGAACATGCCCAGGAACATGAGCAGGCTGGCCAGGTTGATCCCGAGGAAGCCGCGGCTGCGGAAGAGCCTCATGGGAAGCATGGGGTTCGCGCTCTTGAAGCCGTGCAGCACGAACCCGCCGACCAGCGCGGCGCCGACGATCAGCCCGCTGAGCACGGGTGCGCTGGTCCAGCCCTTGGAGTTGGCGTTGACCAGGGCGTAGACGATGCCGAAGAGCCCGCCGCTGACGAGCAGGGTGCCGGGAACGTCAAGACGGGAGCCGGGGGCGGTCGATTCTGCGAGCCGGAGCCGGGCGAGCGGTATGAGCGCGAGCCCGATCGGCACGTTGAGCCAGAAGATCCACTGCCAGGAGATGTGCTCGGTGAGGCTGCCGCCGATGAGGGGCCCGCTGGCGACGGCGAGGCCGGTGACGGCGCCGTAGATCCCGAGGGCCATCCCGCGCCGGGCCGCCGGCACTGCGGCGGTGAGCAGGGTCAGGGTGAGCGGCATCATGATCGCGGCGCCGACGCCCTGGACGGCACGGGCGGCGATGAGGGCGTCGATCCCGGACGAGAGCGCGGCCGCCGCGGAGGCGCCGGTGAACACCGTGAGCCCCACGATGAACAGCTTGCGCCGCCCGAACCGGTCCCCGAGGGCGGAGCCGAACAGCAGCAGGACGGCGAAGGTGAGCGTGTAGGCGTTCACCGTCCACTCCAGGTCCTCCAACTTGCCGCCCAGGTCGGCCCGGATGGCGGGGAGGGCGGTGGTCACGACGAGGTTGTCGAGGGCGGCCATGAAGCTGGCGACGCCGGTGATGACGAGCGCCCACACAGCGGGCCCCCGGAGTTTGCCGTCTTGCGTGTTCACGCTTCCCCCTACTTGTTAGTTATCACTGACTAACTTCCGCGCCCACAACCGAGCCGCACCCAGGGCCGAAGCCCCGCCCCTACGCCTCCAGGCGACCCTTCTCCCGAGCCTCGGGGTACAGCCCCTCCCAAACCCGGTGCTCGGGCGGGAAACCCATGGCGGCCAGGGTGTTGATCAACATCCCGTATGCCATGAAGGTCGTGGCCTCCTTCGCGTCCCAGCCGAAGGGCACGTGGACCGTGTCCCAGAGCTCCATCCACCCCTTCCGCACGAGCTCACCGAGCTCGCGATCACCGGCCGCCTCGGCGGCGGCGACGGTGACGTACATCTGGAGCTGCATCTGGAGCTTGTCCGGATCCTCGGCGATGAGCCGGGTGTACGCATTGGCCATGGCCTGCTTGGCCTCCTCCCCCCGCAACCCCTCGGAAGCGGCGGCGAAGACCTCACGGGTGTCGCGCAGGCAACGCTCGGAGGCGGCGAGGAAGATCGCGAGCTTGTTCGGGAAGAGCCGGAACAGATACGGCTGCGAAACCCCCACCCGCTTGGCGATCGCCTCGGTGGAGGTCCCGTGGTAGCCCCCACGCGCGAACTCGTGCATCGCCGCACGAATGACGCTCTCACGCCGCTCTTCCGCACTCATCCTTGCCATGATTCGAAGTTAGTGCTCAATCACTAACTAAGTCAAGGGCAAGGACGAGCAGGCACACGGCACGATCCGTCACGGCTCACGACCAGCCAGACGGGGGGCAGGCGCCGTCATGGAGGAGCACGTGGCGATCCGTGGTGCCGTGGACCAGCCCCGGACGCGGTTCAGACGCCGTCGCGGAGAAGCGCGTAGCGATCTGAGGAGCCCATTCCCCGCCGAGGCTCGTGTGGTCGGCGTTTGGAGCAGGGTGGCCGCCGGCCCGGTCCGGGAGATGGGCGGAGCGGGCCGAGGCGGGGCGCGCCCCACCGGAGCAGGGTCGGGCATCCCGGCCCGCCCCGCCGTTGACCACCCCAAGGCGGCACCCCAAGGCGGCACCCCGAGGGCGGCACCCCGAGGGCGGCGCCCCAATGCGGCACGCCCAAGGGCGGCAGCCCCGAGGCCGCAACCCAAGGGCACCACCCCAATGCGGTGAGGGCCCAGCCCTCAGCCCAGCGCGACCACCGCGCGCGACATGCCCAGGACCTTCTGGCCCGCGCTCATCGCCGTCAGGTCCACGCGGACCCGCTTGTCGTCGAGCTTCGCCGCGACCTTGGCCGTGACCTCGATCAGCCCGCCCTGGTCGTCGTTCGGGACGACGACCGGCTTCGTGAAGCGCACGCCGTACTCGACCACCGCGCCCGGGTCGCCGACCCAGTCGGTGACCACGCGGATCGCCTCGGCCATGGTGAACATGCCGTGCGCGATGACGTCCGGCAGCCCGACCTCCTTGGCGAACTTCTCGTTCCAGTGGATCGGGTTGAAGTCACCGGAGGCACCCGCGTACCGCACCAGCGTGGCGCGCGTCACGGGGAAGGAGGCCGCCGGCAGTTCGGTGCCGACCTCGACATCGTCGTACTGGATCTGCGCTGCCATGTCAGGCCTCCTCGGGGGCGCGGGAGACGAGCTTCGTCCATGCCGTCACCACGTGCTCACCGGTCTCGTCGTGGACCTCGCCACGGATGTCGATGATGTCGTTGCCCGCCATCGACTTCACGGCCTCGATGGTGGAGGTCACCGAGAGGCGGTCGCCGGCGCGCACCGGACGGGAGTAGGCGAACTTCTGGTCGCCGTGCACGACGCGGCTGTAGTCCAGCCCCAGCTGCGGGTCCTCGATGACCTGGCTCGCCGCCGCGAAAGTGATGGCGAACACAAAGGTCGGCGGCGCGATCACATCGGAGTAGCCGTACGCCTTGGCGGCTTCGGGGTCCGTGTAGACGGGATTGGCGTCACCCACCGCGACCGCGAACTCGCGGATCTTCTCCCGGCCGACCTCATACGGATCGGTGGGCGGGTAGCTCCGCCCCACGAAGGACTGGTCGAGAGCCATGACTCACTACCTCCACAAAGAAACAGATGCATCACAAGGACAAGACGGCGGACGGCCAAGACCGCAGACGACCAACCGGGCCGGACACTCGGAAACGACACGAGGCCGCCCCCCGTTAAGGGGACGACCTCATGACGTTGCCTGTATTTCGAGACGCCGCTGGGGTCAGCGGGTCTCGCGGTGCGCGGTGTGCGAGTTGCAGCGCGGGCAGTGCTTCTTCATCTCCATGCGGTCCGGGTTGTTACGCCGGTTCTTCTTGGTGATGTAGTTCCGCTCCTTGCACTCCACGCAGGCCAGCGTGATCTTCGGGCGGACGTCGGTGGCAGCCACGTGAGTGCTCCTTGACGGATGGGGACGGATGAACGCATAAAAGAGTAGCCGATCGGGAGACCGACCCCGCAATCGGCTACTGGGTGTAGCGGCGACCGGACTTGAACCGGTGACACAGCGATTATGAGCCGCTTGCTCTACCGACTGAGCTACGCCGCTTTGATGTGATCAGCTCCCCACCCGAGGGTGGGGAACCTCTCTCACCAGAGCCCCAATGCGGAATCGAACCGCAGACCTTCTCCTTACCATGGAGACGCTCTACCGACTGAGCTATTGGGGCGAGCGATGAAGACATTACACGGTTGCCCGCCCATCGCCCAAATCCTTTGGGGGGACAGGGCTCCGAGGGGGTCCGGCCGTCCTTCTCGATCGGCCCCGAGGCCGCCCCACCCCCCATTCCCACCCCAAATGTGTCCGGGGTCACTCCGGCCCGCCGCAGCACTCGGACGCCGGCCCACGCACCGGCCCACTCAACCCACCGTGGCACCCGCCCGCACCCGCCCCCACCCGGTCGCACCCGCCCGCACCCACCCACCCGCGCACCACACCGGTACGACTATTGCGCTCTTCCCTGAAGCGAGGTGCCCCGCGCCCTAGGCTCTGAGCACGCTGCGTGATCTTGGGCCACGGATCGCGAGCCATGGGTCGCGAGCCGCAGGTCAGGAGCCCCGGCTGCCGGCCCCCGGGCCCCAAGCCCCCGGCCGCGGCCCAAAGGCCCAGGAACCGCCCGAGCCACCGCAGGAGCGCGATGTCCGACAGCCCGCCGCAGCAGCCGTCCCACTCCCCGCGCAACGGCCGTGGCGAGAGCGGCGGTCTCGGTAACGCGGCCGCCGCCGAAGCCACCACCCTGCTGCTCGCCGGGGCCCGCCTCACCGATGGCCGGACCGTCGACGTCCGCCTCGGCGGCGGCCGCATCCAGGCCGTCGGCACATCGGGCAGCCTGCCCTCCCCCGCGCTGTCCCGGGTGGATCTCAGCGGCTATCTGCTGCTCCCCGCCCCCGCCGAGCCGCACGCCCACGGGGACACCGCCCTGACCGCCGACGGCGAGGGGCCCGTGTCCTACGCCCCCGACGACGTCCAGCGGCGGGCCACCGAGGCCGCCCTGCTCCAGCTCGGCCACGGCGCCACGGCGGTGCGCTCGCACGTGCGGATCGGCGACGTCCACGGCCTCGGCCCGCTGGAGGCCGTGCTCCAGGCACGGCGCTCGCTGCGCGGCCTCGCCGACCTGACCACCGTGGCCGTACCCCGGCTGCTGACCGGGGTGGCCGGCGCGGACGGGCTCGCCATGCTGCGGGACGCGGTCAAGATGGGCGCCTCGGTGATCGGCGGCTGCCCCGACCTGGACCCCGACCCGATCGGCTTCCTCGAAGCCGTCCTCGATCTCGCCGGCGAGCACGGCTGCCCCGTGGACCTGCACACGGACGGTGACGACCCGGCCCGCCTCTCCCGGCTCGCGGCCATGGCCGGCGGACTGCGCCCCGGGGTGACCATCGGCCCCTGCGGCGGCCTGTCCCGGCTCCCGCTCGACGCGGCGACCCGCGCCGCCGACCAGCTGGCCGCGGCCGGCGTACGGGTGACCTGCCTCCCGCAGGGCGACTGCGCGGCCCTGGAACGCCGCGGGCTGCGCACCGCGCCCGTGCGGCTGCTGCGGGCCGCCGGGGTGCGGGTCTCGGCCGGCAGCGGGGCGCTGCGGGACGCGGGGAACCCGGTCGGCCGGGGCGACCCGCTGGAGGCCGCGTACCTGCTGGCCTCCCAGGGCGGCCTGCGGGCGGCGGAGGCCTACGAGTCGGTCAGCGCCTGCGCCCGCGAGGCGATGGGCCTGCCGGAGGTGCGGGTGGAGGCCGGGTTCCCGGCGGAGCTGCTCGCCGTGCGCGGGGACCGGATCGCGGGGGTGCTGTCCCTCGCGTACAGCCGCATCGTGATCCACCGCGGGCGCGTCGTAGCCCGTACGAGTGCCGTACGGGAGTACTGCGACTCCGCCGTCGCGGTGGCCCTGGACCTGCCCCGGCAGGGCCGTACGGAGCCCGGACCCTGAGCTTTCCCGCGCCGTCGCGGGCGGGGGCGCCCGGCTCGTCGTACGGTCGGGACATGCGCATCGTCATCGCTGGTGGACACGGTCAGATCGCGCTGCGGCTGGAGCGCCTGCTCGCCGCGGGCGGGTACGAGGTCGCGGGGATCATCCGCGACCCCGCGCAGGGCGACGACCTCAGGGAGGCGGGCGCCGAACCGGTGCTGTGCGATCTGGAGTCGGCGTCGGTCGAGCACGTGGCCGGGATCCTGCACGGCGCGGACGCGGCGGTGTTCGCGGCCGGCGCCGGCCCCGGCAGCGGCATCGCGCGCAAGGACACCGTGGACCGGGCCGCGGCGGTGCTCTTCGCCGACGCGGCCGAACGGGCGGGCGTGCGACGGTTCCTGATGGTCTCTTCGATGGGCGCCGACGCGTGGCACGAGGGTGACGACGTCTTCGACGTCTACCTGCGGGCCAAGGGCGAGGCCGACGACCACGTCCGTACCCGGCTGGGTCTGGAGTGGACGGTGCTGCGCCCCGGCTCGCTGGTCGACGACGCCGGTACGGGCCTGGTCCGTCTGGAGGCGCACACGGGCCGCGGGACGGTCTCCCGGGACGATGTGGCGGCGGTCCTGGCCGAGCTGATCGAGACTCCGGCGACCGCGGGCCTGACGCTGGAGCTGACTTCCGGATCGACGCCGGTGGCGGTGGCGGTCAAGGACGTGGCGGGCAACTGAGCACCCGCCACCCGTCCCGCCCGGTGGCTCAGAACTCGGCGCTCACCTTGTCGTCCGACCGCCCGACCGAGTCCTGTCGGAACTGGTCCTCGTAGGCCTGCCGGATCCGCTCGATGCGCGTGTTCCGCTCCTTGGCCTCCTTCTCGGGGTACAGCAGCACCACCTCGTAGGAGGTCTCGCGGACGGCCTTGCCGTCGCTGCCCCGCCATTGGCCGTACCCGTCGTGGACGGTCAGCCCCTCGGGGAAGGCGGGGGTGATCTCCCGGTCCAGGAACCGCATGAACTCGCGCTCCTCGACCGGGCCCTGTCCGCCGGGGCGCGCGGTGCCGAAGTAGAGCCTGGTCTCCTGGTACGGCTTCCCCACGTGGGTGTCGAGCGCCGCCCCCACCAGTGTCGGGAGGCCGGCTCCCAGCAGGGCGATGAGCACCCCGCCGCCGATCTTCCCCCGTGTGTCAGATGTCCATTTCACCCTTGGTGAACGACGTGTCCGGCGCGACGATGCGGTCGGCGGGCGGCGGCCCGGACGAAATGCGAAGAAGACCCCCGTTACGAGTAACGGGGGTCTCTCTCGCGTGGCGGCGCCAGGGTTCGAACCTGGGTAGGCTGAGCCGGCAGATTTACAGTCTGCTCCCTTTGGCCACTCGGGCACACCGCCAAGATTTGCTGCCATTTTTTCCGCCTTCCGGCGGCGCTCCCTGGCAACGACGTAAACGATACCTGATGACCAGGGGTGCTTCGCCACCGGATTGATCAGCACCTGCGCTGAGCGCGGTGGCTAGGCTTTGCGGAGCGGGCCGGGGACGTCCGGCCGCGCCCTCCGGGGCCGCCACAACCGACTTCAAGGAGCCACAGCACATGGCCGACTCCAGTTTCGACATCGTCTCGAAGGTCGAGCGGCAGGAGGTCGACAACGCCCTCAACCAGGCCGCCAAGGAACTCTCCCAGCGTTACGACTTCAAGGGCACCGGCGCCACGATCGCCTGGTCCGGCGAGAAGATCCTGATGGAGGCGAACTCCGAGGAGCGCGTGAAGGCCGTCCTGGACGTCTTCGAGACCAAGCTGGTCAAGCGCGGCATCTCGCTGAAGGCGCTGGACGCCGGCGAGCCCCAGCTGTCGGGCAAGGAGTACAAGATCTTCGCCTCGATCGAGGAGGGCATCTCCCAGGAGAACGCCAAGAAGGTCGCGAAGATCATCCGGGACGAGGGCCCCAAGGGCGTCAAGGCCCAGGTGCAGGGCGACGAGCTGCGCGTCAGCTCCAAGAGCCGTGACGACCTCCAGGCCGTCCAGGCACTCCTCAAGGGCAAGGACCTGGACTTCGCGATCCAGTTCGTGAACTACCGCTGATCAGGGTCTCTGACCTGCAAAAACGCTTCTAGGCGAGCTTGGCAGGGCACAACGGGGGCACATCGCCGAGGACCGCCTCGACGGCTGCCCGCGTTGTGTCCTCGTCGTCAGGCCACAGGTGCGTGTACGTGTCGAGCGTGATCGACGGCTTTGCGTGGCCGAGTCGCTTCTGCACCGTCTTGACGTTCTCTCGGTGCTTGATCAGCAGCGAGGCGTAGAAGTGACGCAGGTCGTGCATGGTCGTCCCGGCCGGCACGCGGAGCAGCTCAGGCTGCTTCCCGTCCGGGCGGCCCTTCCTGACCCATGCGGCGTGTGCTCGCTCGTGGGTTACGGCGAGCTTTCTGTTCGCGTTGGTGATCATGCGCGCCCATATGTGCGCCCATCCGTCGCGACGGATGGGCGCACGGTGCTCATTGAGGAAGAGCAACCGGGCCTTTCTCGTGCGCGGCTTACGCGGGTCCGTACGATCCTCGATCTCCGTCTCAGCCGCCGGATAGCGCTCAAGGTGAGCAGCGAGCGCGTCCACGGCCGCCTTGGCGAGCGGCACCGTCCGGTAGCTCTCGTGCGTCTTGGGCTCACCGAGGTACGGCTCGCCCGTCTCAGGGGTGATCGCTTGCTGTCGCACATGGACCTCGCGGCGCAGGAAGTCGGCGTGCTCCACTTCCAGCCCGAACGCCTCGCCTTGGCGCAGCCCGGACGCCGCGGCCAGCAGCATGAGCGCGCGGTACCAGGACGGCGCCGCGTCTATGAGCGCGCGGACGACGTCAGCGTGCAGCGGCACGACCTCGATACGCCGTTTCGGCGGCAGACGGACCCGCTCGCAGGGATTCTTCGCAAGGATGCCGTCGGCGACCGCAGCATGCATGACGCTGACCAGGTAGGCATACGTCACCCGGAGAGTGGACGGGGCGAGGACCTGCGACCGGTCCTTGAGCCACGCCTGCACCTCCGACGGCCGAATGCTGGCCACCGGCCGATCACCGAACGCCGGATTGATGTGATTCCGCAGGGCCCGCTCGACCCGTGATGCGGTGGTGGGGCGGTGCGCGGCTGAGGTGCGCCACCGCTCGGCAACCGCACGGAAGCTCTCCTTGCCAGCGGCGGGGTCAACATAAAGCCCTCGGGCGAGGTCTGCCTCGACGGTGGCCGCGCGGGTGTCCGCCATGCTCCGCTTGTCGAAGTTCTCCTTGCGCTGCTTCCCGCTGCCGTCGCGCCAACGGACCTGCCATCGCTTGCCCTTGCCGTGCTCGCCGCTGGGGGCGAGCTTGCGGGTCTTACTGGTGTGCTCTGTGCACTGCTTGTCGTCCTTGCCCGGCCGGGACTTATGCCACCGGTCGTAGACCTCAGCCATCCGTTTCCCTTCGCTTCTTTCTCTCTTCGGATGTAAGGGCGATTTCTGAGGGGTCGAAGTTCTCCGCTTCCTCGCGCTCCGCCCGCTCTCGCTCAGCCTCGTACGCCTTCACGACCGGCTCCAGCTCGGCCACGAGCGCCCGCGTGATGTGGCCACGCGCGGACTGGAGAGCCCGCTTGCCTTCCGGCAGTTCACCCCGCTCCTGCAGGCGCGCCTCACGCTCCGCGGCGAGCCCGCGCCCCCAGGTGTCACGCGCGGCGTACGCGACGTAGTGCGCAGTCGTGCCAAGCCGCTTAGCTGCCTTGGCCTCGGCCTCGTCGGGCGTCTCCTGCGTGTGCTGCGCCGCAGCGTGTGCTGGCCAAGAGTTGCGGCGCCAGAGCTCGGCCGCAGCCTTCGCAACGCGGACAGCCGTCTCCGTGGGGTCCTGATCACTTGAACCCTTGAGGTACCAACCACCAGGGGCGAACAGTGCACGGTAAGGCGGGTGGTAGTCCCCGCCGAGCACCCTCCGCACCTCCCGCCCATACACACCGAGTTCGGAAGTGAGCCAGACCGTCTCGTCCGGCAGCAACTCGTTCAGCGGGACGCTGTAGATCGCGGGGAGCATGATCAATTCGACGGCGGAGAGTGAGCGCTGCCCCTGCTCAATCTGCCCCACCGTCGGACGGTGCCACGACAGGCCGTAGTGCCGTGCACTCTTGGCGACGTCTTCCGCAGTCCGCCCGTTCCCCTCGCGCACCTGCCGCAGCCGCGCCCCAAGGGCTTCCCCGAAGGTAGGCGCCTGCTCCAGCGCCAGCGCCCACCGCTCTTCATCCGTCGGCGCATCCGCCGAGGGCACCCCCGCGGGCTCTCGTTCCTTGCCATCGTTCGACTTCATGGAGCGTAACAATACCTTTCGCTGGACAGCGACGCGAGAGGTCGCTAACTTTCGAGAGAACGAATTTCGTCCGCTCCATCTCGAAGGAGAGTGACCCGTGCCCAAAGCACACCCGATTGAGGACCGGCAGCCTGCCAGGCGCAGGCTGGCCACCGCCCGCGAGCTCGCCGACTTCTGCGGCGTGCCGCTCGCCACGGTCTACCAGTGGAGCCACCGAGGCGGCGGCCCCCGCATGATCAAGGTCGGTCGCCACCTGCGCGCCCGCTGGGAGGACGTCGAGAAGTGGCTCGACGCGCAGACCGTCGACGCTGCTTGATGCGCGCCCGGAACGCCCCCCACACGTACGAGGGCCGCCAGCGCTGGAACGCCGACGGCCCGAACGCCCTGCCCCACTCCGCCAGTGATCGCCAGCAGCACCGGGTATCTCACCACCCGGGCCGCTTGGAAGGACGTCCCGCCGTGCAGACTACGCACCCCCACCACTCCACTGCCCTGCCGACGATGAGCTACCGCCTGCCCGTTTCGCACGGGTGGGCGGTGCTTCCTGACGCCACCAGGGAGTTGGGCGGACTGACCCCGACACCCAACGGGTTCCGTGCGCGCCTCTTCATCGGAGGTGCGCGCGACATCGACGAGTACACCGCCCGGACGCTCGCCGCCGTACTGGCTCGCAGCGCGGGGTATCAGGTGCACGGCACCGACCCGGACGGGCTCGCTGCTGTCGTGGCCACCCTCGCCGCACTCCTGGGGCGGTGACGGTTTGACGACCCCGACCCCTGACCCGCTCCGCGTCGCCCTGTGGCTGGCCGCTCAGGGCTACGCGGTGCACCCGCTTGCCCCGGGTGCCAAGCTGCCCGTGCGCGGCTGCGACCGCTGTGCAGCCGGGACCAAGGAGCGTCCCAATCCTCACCACGTCCCGCACGATGGGCACGGCTGCGAGTGCATCGCCGACGGCCGCCCCTGTCATGGCGTGCTCGCCGCGACCACCGACCCCGAGCGGATCGCCGCATGGTGGGCCCGGATGCCGTCCGCCGGCGTCGGCGTTGCCGCGGGTCCATCCGGCCTGGTGATCCTTGATGTGGACTGCCACGGCGGACAGCCTCCCGAGGAGCAGTCCGAGCTGCTCCCGGGCGTCGACCTGCCCGAGGACGTCGCCTCCGGCAGCATCGCCGACGGCCGCGACACCCTCGCACTGCTCGTCGAGGCGCGACGTGCGACGCTGCCCGGCTGCGGTCCGCAGACACTGACCGTGCTCACCCCTTCCGGCGGACTGCACTACTGGTTCCGTGCCCCGGCTGGTACGACATGGCGCCCGCTCGCCGGCGCACTGGGCTGGCAGCTCGACGTGCGCGCCGGTGCTTCGTACGCCGTGGCCCCGGGCACGGTCACCCGCGCCGGTACGTACACCGCGCTCGGTGACTGCCGCGCGGTCGCTGAGCTGCCCGTCTGGCTGGCGCGCGACCTCGACCGCACCGGGCACCGCGTACGCCCCGAGCGCCCCCGTACCGTGCTGCCTTGGCGCTCCCGTCCCATGGGCAGCGGGTACGCCGCGGCTGCCGTCGAGGCCGAGCTGCGGACTGTCGCCGAGGCGCAGCCCGGCACTCGGAACGCCACGCTCAACCGCGCCTCCTTCAACCTCGGCACCCTCTGCGCGGCCGGCCGACTCGACCGCGGGCACCTCGTCGACGTACTGCTCGACGCGGCTCGGCACGGTGGGCTGTCCGACCGCGAGGCCGAGGCTGCGATTCGCTCCGGCCTCACCGCAGGCGAGCGGAACCCGCGCACGCACACCGGGGCCGCCGCATGAGCCCTTCGGCCTTTGACCCGATCGCCGCCGCCCGCTCCGTCGTCCCCTTTCCTCGGGCGGAGCAGGGCGGGGAGCAGCCGCGCAGCGCGAAGCAGGAGAAGCAACCCCCGCAGGCCGAGGTGCTGCGTGTCCTCGGGCAGAACCGCTTTCGGTACCTGCACCACAACGGCGCCCCGTACGCAGTCCCGTACGACGGTCCGGCCGTCGCCGTGCCGTTGCGTGCAGCAGCGCACACCGGAACCGGCAGCCTGCGGCAGCACCTCACCCGTATCTACGTCACCGAGTACAACCGCACCCCCTCGCAGACCGCGCTCACGGATGCCGTTGCCACGCTCGATGCCCTTGCCATGCGCGTGCCCGAGACCGAGCTGCACCTGCGCGTCGGTGCAGACCCCGAGGACACAGCGGTGTCCTGGCTCGACCTCGGCCGCCCCGACGGGGAGTCGGTCCGTATCGCCCCCGACGGGTGGACCTTGACGTGCCCGGACCCCGAGGCGGGTCCGGTCTGGCGCCGCACCAAACTGGTTCGGCCACTGCCCCGCCCCGACCGCCCGGCCGGCGGCTGGCGCGAGGGCATCGGCGAACTCTCCGCCCTGCTGCCCTTCACCCCTGAGACGCTGCCGCTCGCGATCGGCTGGCTCCTGGCCGCACTGCGCCCCGGGATGCCCCGCCCCATCGCGTACCTGACCGGCGAGCAGGGCACGGGCAAGAGCACCTCGGGCCAGATGCTCACCGGGATCATCGAGGGCGCCCGCGCGCCCCTGCGGCAGGCGCCCGAGAACCTGCGCGACCTCGGCCCGACCACCGCGGCCGGATGGGTACTCGCCCTCGACAACCTTTCGGGACTGCCCGGATGGCTGTCCGACGCCCTGTGCCGCATCGTCACCGGCGACGCACAGGTGACCCGCGCTCTCTACACCGACGACGACGTGAACGTGCTCACCTACCAGCGGCCCGTACTGCTGACCGGCATCGACCTCGGCGCGCTCCGCAACGACCTCGCCGAGCGCATGATGCCGCTCGAACTCCAGCCGATTCGCCGAGACCAGCGCCGCACCGCGGGGGCCCTGTGGGCCACGTATGAGCAGGCGCACCCCCGAATCCTCGGCGCCCTGCTCGACCTCGCCGCCGAGGTATGGGCCGACCTCCCCCATGCTGCCGCCGACCTCACCGAACGGCCTCGGCTCGCCGATTTCGCCGAGCTGCTGCACGCACTCGACAGGGTCACAGGCTGGCGCAGTCTCGCTGCGTTCAATGGGGCGCAGGACGCCTTGAACGATGCCGTCCTCGACGGTCATCCGGTTGCCGGCGCGCTGCGTGACTGGACAGCCTCTCCTGCCTTCCCGCCCGGCGGATGGCAGGGGACCATGGGCGAGCTGCACCGGCAGCTCAGCAGCGACGGCCGCGGCTTTGCCGATGGCTGGCCCAAGACCCCTGCTGTGCTGAGCGCCCGCATCCGACAGGTGGCCCCGGCACTCCGCGCCCGCGGTATCTCCGTGGCGCGCACGTCGGGCAGCAACAAGAACGGCAAGGTCTACGCCGTCACCCGCGATCCCGTCTCATGACCCCGCCCCCGACACGCGCCCCGGAACGGCAACCGCCGCCCGGGGCGCTTCCATGTGCGGGGGACGCGTTGGGGACGATGGGGACGCACTGCCAACCGCGAGCCGTCCCCCTCCCACCTTCGCCAGCGCCGCCGCTGGTGCGATGTGGGGGACGTTGGGGACTACCCCGCCCCCTCTCTCCTCTGTCTCACCCAGAGGAGGAAGAGAGATGCAGAGGGGACGGCGCCAACACCGTCCCCCTCGTCCCCAACGTCCCCCGGCGTACCTGAGCGAACTGGCCGAGGTTCGTCAGTACGGGGGCAGCACTGTCACGGCAGGTGGGTTTTGCCGCTGCCGGTCGGCCCACTCGGCTCCTCCGGCGAACACTCCGATCACCACATCCATGACCCCGCATATGAGGGGCACAGGTTGCAGCGACACGTTGTCGCGTAGCGGCTTCCACGAACCGGTGTAGCCAGTGGGCCAGGGCTGGGCAACTGCCAGGGCTCCGTAAGCGACAGCTAGGCCCCCCGGCACGTGGGCATATCCGAGCCCAGAGTAGAAGTCAGTGAGGTCGGGACGGTGCACGACCAGGGCGAAGGGTAGAAGTTCGTCGGTAAGGAGTTGCTCCGCTGTAGTCACAAGCGCACGGGCAAGCCCCTTGCCGCGGTGGTCTCTGTGTACTGCAATGCAGTCAATGGCACCGATCGCACGAGTGAAATGTGCACATTCAGTACCTGATTCGAACGCAGGATGGTTGCCGACCCATGCGAGCGGCGGACGAGTCACTACAGCACCGACGACCTGGCCTGAGAGAGTCGTTGCGACAGCCACCCGAGTGCCCGACTCATCAGGGTCAGCGTCCTGAGCAATCAGCATCGGAACACCGGTCCATGTGCCCATGGGATTGTCCGGGTCTGCCTCCTGCAAGATGTCAGCTATCGATTCAGCTTCGTCACAGTCTGGGGAAACGATGTTGTAGCCAAACGGGGTGATCGGATCAAGAATCTCAACGGGATTGCCGACATACTCAGGTGCTCGCTGGCCGCTCCCGCTCTGCCGAGCACGCCCGTGGCTCTTCTTTTTCCCCGTGCGCCTACCCACGTCCCACCCTCTTCGCGTCTCAAAGTCAGTGCAGCTCAACACCGAGGCCAGTGTGCGCTGATGGATGCAACGGCGCCCCACTTTCGACATGGTCAGGCTTCCGCCATCCCCCGACCGAGGGAGTCGCACCGCGACCGGTCGCGCCTTGTGCGCGGGCGCGCGCGAGTAACGCAGGGCACTGACAACGGCTCGAACGTCGGCGCGCATCCGGTTCCCCCTCCCTCGCGCACATAGGAGGCGAGCTTGGTGGAAGGCTCCCGCGACCGGTCGCTGCGCCCCTACGCGCGCGGGAAGCGGCTCAACGAAGGTCGAGCAGCAGCACGTCGTGTAGGTCGGCACCTTCCCACGGTCGCGCCTCCCCGATCTTCCGGTACCCCCAGGAGCGGTACGCGGACACGGCCGCCTTACTGTCCGGGTGGACGTTGAGCAGGACCCGCTCGGCCTCGGTGCCGTCGAGGACGGCATCGTGCAGGCGGCGGGCGATGCCCTGCCTGCGCCATGCGGCTCGCACGGCGAGTTCCATCAGGCCGAACGTCCGGCGGCCGTCCTCACGCCGCATCTCGTCGGGCACGGGCACGGTCAGTTGGTCCCACCAGCCCGTCTGCGGCCCGAGGGGGTAGCCGTACGCCATGCCGACGGCCTCGCCGTCCGAGGTGCTCGCCAGGGCGCCGCGGAAGGTGGCCTTGCGGGTCTGGGACCGGAAGCGGCGGAACGCGGCTGCGACGTCGGTCTCGGTCTCGCCGTAGGGCGGCTCGGCGAACGCCTCGGCGTAGACCAGGCGGAATGCTTCCTCGGCCCTGGCGGCGGCCGGCCCGTCGAGCTGCTCGACGCTGGCCTGTGCTGGCTGACTCATCCGGCGGCCCTTTCACACGGTTTCGCGGATACGTGTCACGCATTCGCGGGCGGTTGGGCTGTCGACTACCCCGGCCGCCCGCTGGAAATCGTGCACCTTGGCCAGCAGCCGGGGCGACGCGATCCCTCCCCAGGTATCCAGCACGCCGCCCACCTCGGCGCACGCCTCGTCGACCTCCCCCGCAGCGAGGAGAACACCAGCGAGCTTGACGCGGTACGAGGCACTGTTCCGGGCGAGCCCACCGCCAATCCCGCGCACGGCCGCCCGGAGGAACGGCACGGCGCGCTTGGGCTGGTCTGCTCGTACGTACATGTCCGCCGTGGCGTAGTCGACCTCGAACGGACCTACGAACTTGGCCCAGTTGGGCACGTCTGTATCGGCGTCCGCGCGCCCCTGGTAGCTGACGGCACGGGACAGGGCGCGGCGTGCGCCCGACAGGGCCCCGGCGTGTGTGGCGACGTTCGCGTCGCGGAGCGCGATCACGAGGTGCACCGTCGCACCCGCCCCTGCTTGGGTTGCGAGGCGGTAGGCGTTCTCGACGGCACTCGCAGCCTCCCAGGACCGGCCGGCCTTGACCGCGAGGAGTACGAGCGTCTCCAGCACGGAGACCTGTAGCAGCGGGTTGTCGACGAGCTGCGCCGCGGCGAGGGCTTCCATGCAGGCGGCGCGGCCCTCCGCGATGCGTCCGCCGTCGTAGCCGTACCAGGCCCGGTGTCCGTGCAGCTCGGCGAGCATCGTCTGTAGCTCACGGCCCACGCCGGAGGTGTACGAGGCGCTACTCAGGGCTCGCGTGATCTCCGCCTCGATGCGCTCGGCCTGCGTGCTCGCCGGCACGCTGCCCGCGGTGTGGTCTGTCTGGTAGAGCCCGTCGAGGCGCTCCCTCAGCCGCCCGAGATCGGCCGTGCCGATGCGGGGGCCCGGCGCGGCGGGCAGCAGGGCAGCGGCAGCGAGGGCGCCCGCGTCTGCGACGAACGTTCTCCTCTTCACCTCTCCAGCGTCGCTGATCGGTGCCGCAACCGTCACGCGATGACCGGGGACGCCGAACCCCATCTCGGCGAGGGGCATGCCGAACATGGCTTCAAGTACGGCTTGCTGGCCCGGGTGCGGCAGGGGCGGGGGCGTCTCGCTCTCCCACCGTCGCAGTTGGCGGACGCTCACCGCGGCGGCGACGCCGAGGCGGGCGGACTCCTGCCGGAACGCCTTGACGAATGTCTCCTGCGTGTGGCCGGCAGCCCGCCGTAACCGTGCCAGCCCGCCCGACTCCTGTTCCGTCATGCGCTTCCCCCTCGCAGCTACGGGTCGTGTACCCACGGTAGTGATCTGGCCCCGGACTCGGGCGCGGAAACGTCCGCCCAAACGTCCGGTGCCCGCTCGCCCATGACGCCCTCTCAAGCGGTGCACTGGTGACACACCGAACCACAACGCCCCTGAGCAGCGGGAGTGCGCATGCCCATGACCATTCGTGTGTACGACGTCGACGGCCAGACGGGACAGGTCGTCCACGAGCGTGCCGAGGTGGTAGTCGGGCTCGGGGTCCGGGACAGCCCGCCCATGAACTCCCTAGCCTTCCCGCCCTGCCAGTGCACCCGATGCCGGCCGAAGGGCGAAGCCTGATGAGCGCGCCCCTCACCATCAGCTACACGGGACCGAGCCCGCTCGGCGAGGACGGGTACCGGACCGGGCTGGATTGGAACACCAACAGCCGAGCACGCGCCCGAGCCGCCGAGGTCATCGCCGAGCACCGGGCCGAGCGGACCGAGGTCGTGCTCGACGCGCACCTGCGCTTCGAGTGGGCTGCGCACGCGGTACGCGCCCCCGGACTGCTCGACGCCGTGCAGGAGACGATCGGCGAGGCGGTCGCCGTCGAGAACACCTTTCTGATGATCAAGTGGCCCGGCCGTGAGTTCCGTGTGCCCTGGCACCAGGACGGCACCAACCGACGGATGCAGCTCGACCCCGCCCGTTCGGTTGCGGCCTGGCTCGCCATCACCGACGCGACCACGGCCAACGGCTGCGTGCAGGTCATCCCCGGCTCACACGCCAGTGGCTACCTCGGCAACGACCGCGAGACGAGCAGCGCGCGCCGAGGCAGAGCGCTCGGAGTGCAGGACATGCCCAACGGACCGCACGACCACGGCGTATGGCTGCCGCTCGACGCCGGGCAGGCGTGCCTGATGGACGTCCGGCTCCTGCACCGCTCGGACAGCAACACGACCGCCGGTGCCCGGATCGGCCTGAACATCCGCTACGTCGCTCCCGGTGCCATCCGGTCGAGCGGCGCCCACAGCCCCAGCCTGTACCCGTTGACCGGGTCGAGCTGGTGATCACGCACCACCTGCAACGCACCATCGGCAACGAGAGGAGAACCACCGTGACCATCCTCGAAACCAGTGCTCCGCCGATCACCCGTGTCCGGGTGCTCACCGGCGAGGACGTCGACCCCGCCCGGCGCGGCAGCAAGAGCGTCGTGGCGTTCAGCGACTGCCGGTACTACTGCCCCGACGCCGCGACCGTCGAGCGGTGCATCGAGCACCTGCGCGCCAGCGACGAGCGGCTGCGCTCCCGCCCCGACGAGCAGATGCTCTGGGACTGGGAGTGCACGTACTTCGAGGCCGACCCGGACAACGAGAACGGCGGCGGGACGGTCCTGCTGGGAGTCGCCTGGTACGACCGCGCGTTCTTCGACGACCGTCGGGGTGCCTGGTTCGGCGCCATGCACACCCGCATCTACCAGGAGATCGGCGTCCCGTTCGAGAACGTGACCGTCGAGCACTGGCTCGCGCTCGACGCGGCCGAGTGGAAGCCGGAGGGCGCGGCTCTCTAAAGGCGAGCTCCGCACATCCGTATCGCCACAGAGATTCGTAGTCTCGGCCCCCGTCGCAGTGCAACCGACGGGGGCCGAGATCCTCCATGCCTTCTAGTAATCACCTCGCGCGCTACGCAGTTGCTTGGCCGCATACGTCAGCTGTTCAATCAGATGCGCTGACCCTGCGAGTTCCTCAGCCGCGTCACGCAGTGTGTTCGCCGAGTCCTCCAGCCCGCGCAATTTGTCGGCAGCCGACCGAAGAGTGCCAGCGCTGTCCTCAAGGCCGCGCAAGTCCTGGGCAGCTGATTGCAGCATCCATGCTGCGTCGGGATCAACACCGAATCCATGCACCCGGGGGTCTGCCAACTCCTCCACCAGCACTCGCAGAGTCGCGGCGGCATCGGGTGCGATGCGTGCAAGCTCAGCAAGCGCCTCGTGTGTCTCGTCGAAGAACGACTCAAACGACTCGGTCACCAGTTCCCTGAGGCGTGCCTCGGTGAGCCCCCGAAGCCCCTGCAACGCTGCCAGACCCCCGGACTCTCGTTCCCGCTTCCATTGGCCAAGCATCGCGACGCTGTACTGGTCGCTGTCACGGCCATCGACACGCACGTGGTGGGCCTTGCACAGCAGCAGCAGGTTCCCGAAGTCGTTCTTCTCTTCGAGAGTCATCTGCGGGTCAAGGCGCTTGCCCCCGGAGCTGACGGCGCGGATGTGAGCAATTTCCAAGTTCAGGATGTGCTCGCCGTCCACGAGCTTCGTCACCGGCTCGTCGCAGCCCGGCCAGTAGCAGGTGCCACGGCACAAAGACATCAGTGCCGCGTGGGTACCCGGCGTGTACTTCCGAGCTTCGCCCATGTTGCTCCCCCTCCGTCGTCAGCGATCGCGCAGCCTAGGCGCTGCCTGATGGACTTCACATCGCAGCAATCGGGGCAAGGGGGCCTAACTCGCCACGCCGACGGTACGCCGGGCATGGCTGCTGTGACCCAAAGGTCTGTCACGTAAAGATCACGTTCAGTCGCGGCCATCCAGTAGTCACGCCAACGGCAGCTTCCTGCGGTGATGACGGAGTCAGCAGCGTGGCGATGAACAGCGCAGGCGGCCGGGTCCACCAGCCCTGGTGAACCCCGAGCCCGTTGTCGGTGCGCCATGCGACCCTCAACCTCGGCCGGGCGCTAGCACAGCCGGCGCACCCGTCGAGATGGGGGACGACATGAGTGACGACACACAGACCGCCGCGCCTTCGGTGGAGGACAGGCTGCGCTCCTCTCGGCTGCTCGCCCGTGCAGAAGGTGCCGTCATGGCTCTCTTCACCACGCAGGCCTACGAACTGGGATGGACGGTACGGAGCGAACTGGGCGGCGTCCTGGACCACGTGACTCTGTTCTGCGCTGCGGGACATTCAATCCAGATAACGCCAGTGTCCGCGCTGCACCCCGAGCTCGGCAGCACGCTTGTCCAGACACCCCCAGGAATGGTGAATGTGGGACCGGCCGGGTGGCCAGCCGCTCTCGCCAAGTGCGAGCCGTGCGCCAGAAAGCAGTGGGAGGAAGCCGCCCGTGCGTCGTTCGCTGATTACGCCATTGAGACCGATCTCCGGATCCTGGCGGACGCCACATCCCCTAGCGGGTATCCGGCGAAGAAAGTTCGCTGCCTGCATGGGCATGAGTTCACCGTAACCGCGATGAATCCACGCACCCCGGGGCGAGTGCCTGGGGTTACTTACGACTTTGCGACGGGCTTTGACGGCGCCGCCGACCCCTGCGCTACGTGTCGCGGTATCTCCCAAACACCCAAGCTCGTTGAGTTCAGGCGCCGCGCGCGCGAGCAGAGCGTCATGATCCTGGACGCCATGTCGAACTACGTAGGCCAGACTGTACGCCTGTGCTGCATCGCCGGACACCTAACCTCAGCAAGCATCAATGCCGGCCTGAAACGCGAGCTGCTGTGCGTACGATGCAGCGGGGCAGCCGTCCGCCCCGAACCAACTGTGTACTACGTGGTGACCGACGAGGCCATGGTGAAGCCAGGCATCTCCTCGGGTGACGGACAAGGACGGCTTGATACCCATCGCAGCCAGCACGGCCTGGGTCAAGTCCGCAGGCTCATAACCGACCTGCCTCTCGGCGCGGCTCGCGACGTCGAGAGGCACGTCCTTAACGGCTTGGCCAGCCAGGGCATCCGTCCGATGATGGGCTCCGAGTATTTCGACGCTGCGCATATAGACAAGGTGCTGGAGCTGGCTGACGGATGGTTCGCAGAGAACCTGCCAGATTTCCCGTGGGCGTTGAGCGCCTAAAAATTGTCCGCCCTCAGTCGATGACAACGGCGTGCCCACGGTGACCCGCTGGCATAGCCTGCGCTGTTCCGAGACGCCCCAGTCGGCGGGCCACAAGTAGCGCGATGAGAGCGCAGGACACGACCGTCCCGCCGCCCACGCCGAACGCAAGCCGTGGGGAGACATCAACGAGAAATGGCAGAACCAGCATTCCAGCGGTGCCGCCGGCCCGGGTGATCGTCTGGTCGACGGACATCAGGCGCAGCCGTTGCGCCGGGGCGAACGCGCCGAGGTGCGCGCGCAGGGTGACGCTCGTAGCCGGGGTGACAATGCCTGTGAGCAGGGCGAGCAGGAACAGCGCGGGCAGTTCGAGCACCAGGCCCATGCAGGCGGTCGCCACACCTTGTAGAGCCCACGCACCGCAGTAGACGGTCAGCCAGCCGCCCGAGCGCCGGTTGCTCGCAAGAGGGTTACCGAGCAGCGCCCCGACGCCCACGGCCGCCGTGAGGAGTCCGTACACCGCGGCACCCGCCCCGTACCGGGTGGCGAGCAGGGCAGGCATACCGATGGCAGTCACGGCCGAGCAGAACAGGGCTACCCCGTGCAGGCCGATCGCCAATCCGACCCGCGGGTGCTCACGCAGCACCGGCCCCGCCGGGACGGACTGCACCCTGCCACCAGGGCGCTCGGCAGCTCCGCCTGCCGAGGTCGCGTAGCGGCGAGCCAGCCAGCGCAGCGCCACGGCGGACACGGCGAACGTCGCGCCGTTCAGAGCGAAGAGCTGTACCTCGGAGACGAAGAGCAGCAGCAGGCCGATGCTGGCCGGGCCCGCGATACGGGCGATGCGGCCCGTGAGGTCGAGGAGACCGGTGATCTGCTGCACCCGCTCGGGCTCGACGAGATCGGGCACCAGGGCGCCGAGGTTGGGATCGAAGAGTGCCCCGAGCGTGCCCAGGAGCAGCACACCGGCGAGCAACAGAGCGATGCCCCGCGCGTCGGGCGACCACAGGAACGGCAGCGCGACTGCGACTGCTGCTCGCGCCCCGTCGACCCATGCGAGTGCCCGGTACGAGGAGAAGTGGGAGACGAGCCGCCGGCCCACGGTGCCGAGGGCGATGTACGGCAGCGACTCAGCCACCGCGACGAGGCCCATGAGCGAGGCCGATCCGGTCCCGGCGTAGACGACCCACATGACCGCGAGGGCATAGAGGCGGTCCCCGAGGACCGAGAGGCTCTGTGCGAGCCACAGCACCAGTACGGGCCGCCGTCGCAGCAGCCGCAGGTGTTCCATGCGCCCTCCGGGCCGAGCTGTGCCAGACCGGGCGCAGCAGCCCCGGTCGAATCGCGGCCAACCCTAGGCCCGATGGGACCAACAAGGGCGGCGTTCTCCCGCACCTCACGCGAACGCAGCAAGCTCGGTACTGATCGCTGCGTAGGGCGGGATGATCGCCTTTCCACGGCCCAGATCGCTCAGCGTGGCCGTATTAGTCACTGCATGCCCGGTACCACTCTCCTGCTCACGCCCCCGACCCGCTCCCACAGCGGCTGGACCGGGCCTCCCTAGTGCGTATCAGCTGCCTTAGGATCAACTCAGCGCCTGAGCAGACAGGTTGCGGACGGGGAGATGCTTCGATGGATGCCGAACTGGTGGCCCTGGCTTCGTCCGGTGCGACGACGCTCGTCGGGCTGATGGTCACGGATGGCTGGGCACAAGCCCGAGCACGTTTTGCACGACTGTTCGGGCGCGAGCAGCCACGTGCGGAAGCAGAACTGGAAGAGTCACGAGCCGAGCTGATCGCGGCGAGCGACAGCGGTGCTGCGCGCGAGGAAACCGAGAGGGTGTGGCGGGACAGAATCCGGGCTCTCCTTGTCGTTTCACCCGGAGCCGCCCAGGAACTGCGTGCGATTCTCGGAGACGTCGCACCCAGGGTGCACGCTGAGATCCACGGCGGAGAGTTCAACGGTCCGGTCCAACTCGGCGGAATTCAGACCAACTACTTTGGCAAACAGTAGGCCCTGAATGTCGCTCAGGAAACCCGGAAACGGCAACGGTATCTATGGTGGAGAGTTTCACAGCCCAGTACAGGTGGGCGGCACCCAAGTAAATGTCCACCAATACTCGGCACGTCGGGTGGTCATGTTCGCCGGCGTCGCCGCGGCAGCGACAGCACTAATATCTGGACTGACATGGCTCGGATATCACACCTACACGTCTTCCAGCGGTTACAGAATCCGATCCGAAGAAGAGCTCGTTCGTAAACTTGCACCCGGGCAGGGATATTACCGAGTGAACCAGTTGCTCGAATCCGAGCCGAGTTTCTCGACAAAACTCCCCTCTGGGAACAAACTTCACCAGTACGAACGGGAATGGGAGACCCTCCAGTTCATCGAGTCTTCCTCGGGGACCACCCTCTCCGTGGCGATCTACTCCAAGGACCCTTCTTTCCGACCGACCATGCCAGTGGGCGGGCCATCAATTCAACTCAACGTGACGACTGTGGCTAACGCGGTGCCACTTCGAAGCCCTGCCGCAGCCAATGCCTATTGTGGCGTCCACAAGGGTGGGTATTTTGAAGCCTATTACCCTATGCCGAATGCCTACAGAACCCAGAACATAGTGGTCGGCGCAAGCAGCGCAGAAACGGAAACGATCAGCCTCTCCGCATCCTGCGAGGCGCTGATGAAGAGCGAATGCGACGCGCCCGACAGCAAGTACGACAACGAGGTCTCCGAGGAGCTGGCCAGGTGTCTCGAAAAATCACCAGACGTCCGCGAAATGCGCCGCCACCTCAAGGCGTCCGTACTCATACTCACCGCACCGGGTGAGCAATTGGTGCCCGACATGCTATATCCGCCCGATGTCGTGGCCGGAGGGGCAATCAAACTCGGGTAACGCGCGGGAAGAGTACTCGCCTGCTCGGGAGCGGACCTCGGTCCCGCCCTGCGTGATGCACCTCTCCCCGGAGCGCCCCATCTGATCGGGAGCACCTCAGCAGCCGGAGGCCCACTGAATGCAGCAGACCCGACGTTCTCGCAGACCTCCCACGAACGCAGGATAAAGCGTGCCTTCAGGGCACATGCAGGGCACAAGGAGCGTGAAAACGCCGAGGAACCACGGCAACTACTGAATGTAGTTTTCCCAGGTCAACGCCCTGTATCCATGTAAGTGCAGGTCAGAGACTCGAACGGGCAGTTCGTGAACTACCGCTGACCCCGGTCGGCGGCCTGCCTCCACGCGGCCCGGTGGTCCTCACGGACCGCCGGGCCGCGGCGTTGCGGGGGCCCTCGGGAGTGTGTGCGGGGCGTGTGCGGCGCACGCGCCACCGAGGGCTTCCGTGGCCACTTGGGCGGCGGTGGGTGCGCCCACCACGCTGGGTGCCATCCATCACCGCGTGGCAGGGGGTTCTCGCATGCCTGGGGCCGGCACGTTTCGCGAAGACTTCGGGGCGTCCGTGGTCGTCGCACTGGTCGCCCTACCCCTGTGCGTGGGGGTGGCCGTCGCATCGGGGGTGCCGGCCGAGCTGGGGATCGTCACCGGGGTGGTCGGCGGGCTGGTCACCGGGTGGTTCCGCGGGAGCTCCCTCCAGGTGAGCGGGCCCGCGGCGGGGCTCACCGTGCTCGTCTTCGAGGCGGTGCGGTCCTACGGCCTGCCCGCGCTCGGGGTGTTGGTGCTGGCCGCCGGGGTGGTGCAGCTGGGCATGGGGGCGCTGCGGCTCGGGCGGTGGTTCCGGGCGATCTCGGTCGCCGTCGTGCACGGGATGCTGGCCGGGATCGGGCTCGTGCTGATCTCGGGGCAGTTGTACGCGCTGGGCGGGGTGGAGGCTCCCGGGCACACCCTGGCGAAGCTGGCCGGGGCGCACGAGCTCGGCGCCCGGGCCGACTGGGCGGCCGTGGCGCTCGGGGCGGGGACGATCGCCGTGATGGCCGCCTGGCGGCGGATGCCCGCCCGGTGGCGGCTCGTCCCCGGGGCGCTCGTCGGGGTGGCGGCCGCCACCGCCGCGGCAGCGCTGCTGCGGCTGCCCGTGGAACGCGTACGGGTCACGGGGGTGCTGGACGCGGTGGCCCTGCCGGGGCCGGGCGACTTCGGGGTGCTGGCCTCGGCCGGGGCGCTGGGGACGGTGGTCGCGCTCGCGCTGATCGCCTCCGCCGAAACCCTGTTCAGCGCGGCCGCCGTCGACCGGATGCACGACGGGCCCAAGACGGACTACGACCGGGAACTGGTCGCCCAGGGCTTCGGGAACGCCGTGTGCGGGCTGCTCGGGTCCCTGCCGATGACCGCGGTGATCGTGCGCAGTGCGGCGAACGTGGAGGCCGGGGCCCGTACCCGGGCGGCCAGGGTGCTGCACGGGGCTTGGCTGCTGCTCTTCGCCGTCGCCTTTCCCCAGGTGCTGGAGGTGGTGCCGCTCGCCGCACTGGCCGGGGTGTTGCTGCACGCGGGCTGGAAGCTGCTGCCCGCCCGGGCGGTGTACGCGCTGTGGCGGACGCACCGGGGTGAGGCGGTGGTGCTGGTGGTCACGGCCGGCGCGATCGTGGTCACCAACCTCTTCGAGGGGGTGCTGGTGGGGTTGGGGCTCGCCATCGCCAAGGCGGCCTGGGAGACCTCCCACGTGCACATCGAGCAGGTGCGGGAGGAGAGCGGGTTGTGCGTCCGGGTGGTGGGGAACGCCAGTTTCCTGCGGCTGCCGAAGCTGCTCGACGCGCTGGACGCGCTGCCGCCCGGTGAGCCGGTGAGGCTCGATCTGAGCGGGCTGCGCCACCTCGACCACGCCTGTCTGACGGCTCTCGAGGGGTGGGAGCGGGAGCGGACGCCACTCGCCGGTCGTGAAGGCGTCATCTGGCCCGGTTAGCCTCCGCCCGTGACAGACGAATTGAAGCGCAGCCTGGGAGTCTCCGACGCCGTCGTCGTCGGACTCGGCGCGATGGTCGGCGCCGGTATCTTCGCCGCCCTCGCCCCGGCGGCCCGGGCGGCGGGCGGCGCGCTCCTCGCCGCCCTCGCGGTGGCGGCCGTCGTCGCCTACTGCAACGCGCATTCCTCGGCGCGGCTCGCCGCCCGGTACCCGGCCTCCGGCGGCACGTACGTCTACGGGCGCGAGCGCCTCGGGCCCTTCTGGGGGTACCTGGCCGGCTGGGGCTTCGTGATCGGCAAGACCGCCTCGTGCGCGGCGATGGCGTTGACGGTCGGCGCGTACGTCTGGCCGGGGCGGCAGCACGCCGTGGCCGTCGCGGCGGTCGTGGCGCTGACCGCCGCGAGCTACGGCGGAGTGCAGAAGTCCGCCCGCCTGGCCCGGCTGATCGTGGCGGCGGTACTGGCGGTGCTGGCCGCCGTGGTGGTGGCGTGCCTGACCTCGGACGCCGCCGAGGCGGGGCGGCTGGGCGGCTCGGACTGGGGCGCGGTGGGGCTGTTGCAGGGCGCCGGGCTGCTGTTCTTCGCCTTCGCGGGCTACGCGCGGATCACCACCCTGGGCGAGGAGGTGCGCGACCCGGAGCGGACGATCCCGCGGGCGGTGCCGCTCGCGCTGGGGATCGCGCTGCTGGTGTACGCGGCCGTGGCGGTGGCCGCGCTGTCGGTGCTCGGCGCCGACGGGCTGGCGCGCTCGGCGGCCCCGCTCGCCGATGCGGTCCGGGCGGCCGGAGTGCCCGGGCTGGTCCCGGTCGTCCGGGTGGGTGCGGCTCTGGCCGCGCTGGGCTCTCTGCTGGCGCTCGTGCTCGGGGTTTCGCGGACCACGCTGGCGATGGCCCGGGACGGCCATCTCCCGCGCGCGCTGGCCGCCGTACATCCTCGGCACCAGGTGCCGCACCATGCGGAGCTGGCGGTGGGTGCGGTCGTGGCGGTGCTCGCGGCCACCGCCGATCTGCGGGGCGCGATCGGTTTCTCCTCCTTCGGAGTACTGGCCTATTACGCGATCGCGAACGCTTCTGCTTGGACTCTCGATTCAGGTGTCAAGGGTCGGGCCGTGGCAGTCGTCGGGCTGTTCGGCTGTGTGGTGCTGGCCTGCGCGCTGCCCCTCGCGGCGGCGGTTTCGGGGGCGGCGGTACTGGCCGTCGGAGCGCTGGCCTACGAGGTGCGCCGGCGGTTCAGATCCGGGATCTGAACTCGGCCCAGGGGGCGGGCTCCAGGTCGAACTCATCCCCCAGACCGGACTCGTCGCAGAACCAGGCGGTGCCGTCGAGCCAGCCGCGGAGCCAGCCGGCCAGGCTCGGGGTGTCGATGCTCCAGGCGAGGTCCGGTTCCCCGAGATTCGGGTCGAACAGCAGCACTTGGGCGGTTTCCGAGCGGCAGTCGACGCAGGCGTACGTGGCGCAGCCGAAGTCGGCCATCGGCAGCACGCCCTCCGGCCAGCGCCATCCCGATTCGCGGCGGGCCGCGTACGCGTCCACGATCCGACGCAGCGACATGAGCCCGCCCCCGGGGCCGAATCCGCCGTCGCCGACTCGGGCGTAGAGCGCGGTGAACAGGGGCGGCAGGGCGAAGCCGAGTATGCCTTCGGCCCGGGCGATCCCTCCGTCGGCGAGCGGCTTCGGCAGGGGTGCTCCACACCTCTGCGCGGAGTCGCGCACGCGGTCTGCGACTTGCTCCAGCAACTGCTCGGTTTCGTTCATGCGTTCATGGTGACGCACGCCACCGACAGCCGCCCGGCCCTGTGGACAACTCTCAGGCCAGGACGACTTCGATGCGCTCCTCGCGGAGGAAGGCCAGGAGCTCTCCGAACCCGGCAGGGCGCCAGGTGAGGGGCGGTACGCCCAGGCAGCGGCGGGCGACCTCGTGGTCGTGCCAGACGAGGGTGAAGGGCAGGGTTGCCCCGAACCGGCCGCACAGCGCGTCCGCGACGCCGTCCAGGCTGCGTCCGAAGTAGCCGCCGGGTCCGTTGATCGCCTCGCCCAGGGCGCAGAAGAAGCCCTCCTCGTCGGTGACGTGCCGACCGTCGAGGTGGAACGTGGTCCCGGCGGGCCGGTCCGGACGCTGCCACTGCCGGTGGTCGAGAGCGGGGCCCAGCCAGTGGTCACGGCCGAGTTCGTCGAAGCGTGCCCACAGGTTGGGGCGTTCGGGAATCCCGCCCTGCCACAGCCGCCAGATGTCCGCGGTGACGGGCGGCAGCGGGTCCATGTGGACCGTCAGGTCGTACAGCCCAGGACCGCGCGCGGAGGGCTGCCAGTCCACGATGTCCGGGTACCCGGCGAGGGCGAGGCGCTCCCCTGCGGCGTCCAGCGCGTCGAGGTGCCGGTAGCCGAGGCGCCGCTTCTTCCGGCGCTGGAGCACGTCCAGCAGCGGCCCCTGTACCGCGCACCCGAGAAGGCGTACGGAGTGCGGTGGCGGATCCTCCGCGGGCAGCACCTCGGCGAGGTCCCGGCATTGGCCCAGCGGCCTGTCCTCGGCGTCCGCCAGGCCGAATCCCACCGACAGGGCGCGCCTTTCGGGGTAGTCCGGCTGCTCGTCGCCCCGCACGGCCTCGACGGTCACATCCAGCCGCGAGAGGTCCCGGGCGCACACACGGGTGGTGAGGACACGGGCGTCCTTCAGGTACCACTCCCACTGGGCCTCGCCGTGCTTGTCGAGCGGCTTGAGGACCAGGAGGCCCAGCGCGGACGGCACATCGCCCTCGAAGGCACAGCCGAGCAGCTCGTACCGCCTGCGTACGGGCGCCGGCGGGTCGGCGAAGAGGTTCTCCGCGGCCTCGCACAGCGCCCACAGCTGCTCGTCCTCGTGGTCCTCGTCCTCGCCCCACAGGGCGAATCCGAAGTCCTGGGTCAACGGGAGGCGAACGGCGCGTCCGTGGGGACGATTTCGCGACCCAGCGGGAGCAGGGAGAGCGGGACCATCTTGAAGTTGGCGATGCCGAACGGGATGCCGATGATCGTGACGCACAGGGCGAGGCCGGTGACGATGTGGCCGATGGCCAGCCACCAGCCCGCCAGGACCAGCCACAGGACGTTTCCGATGCAGGACGCGGCGCCCGCGTCGCGGCGCTCCACCGTGGTGTAGCCGAAGGGCCAGAGGGCGTAGACCGCGATGCGGAAGGCGGCGATGCCGAAGGGGATGCCGATGATGGTGATGCAGAGGAGCACGCCCGCGAGGCAGTAGCCGAGGAACAGCCAGACGCCGCTGAGGACGAGCCAGATGATGTTCAGGATTGTCTTCACTGCGAACGGCCTGCCATCTGTTCGAGCCGGGCGATGCGCTCGGCCATCGGAGGATGTGTCGAGAACATCTTGGTCAATCCCTGACCCGGGCGGAAGGGATTGGCGATCATCATGTGACTCGCCGTCTCCAGCCGGGGCTCCGGGGGCAGCGGAAGCTGCTTCGTGCCGGCGTCGAGCTTGCGCAGCGCACTGGCCAGGGCGAGCGGATCACCCGTGAGCTGGGCGCCCGAGGCGTCGGCCTCGTACTCGCGCGAGCGGCTGATGGCCAGCTGGATAACGGAGGCGGCCAGCGGGCCGAGGATCATGACGAGCAGCATGCCGATGAGGCCGGGCCCTTCGTCGTCGTTCGAGCGGCCCACGGGTATCAGCCAGGCGAAATTCACCAGGAACATGATCACGGAGGCGAGTGCTCCGGCGACCGACGCGATCAGGATGTCGCGGTTGTAGACGTGGCTGAGCTCGTGGCCGATGACTCCGCGCAGCTCGCGCTCGTCGAGGATGCGCAGGATGCCCTCGGTGCAGCAGACCGCGGCGTTGCGCGGGTTTCGGCCGGTGGCGAAGGCGTTGGGGGCCTCGGTGGGCGAGATGTACAGGCGTGGCATCGGCTGGCGCGCGGACGTGGAGAGCTCGCGCACCATGCGGTACAGCTCGGGGGCCTCGAACTCGCTGACGGGGCGGGCCCGCATCGCGCGCAGGGCGAGTTTGTCGCTGTTCCAGTACGCGTACGCGTTCGTCCCGAGGGCGACGAGGACGGCGATGATCAGGCCGCCCCGTCCGAAGAAGCTGCCGATGACGATGATGAGTGCGGACAGCCCGCCGAGGAGTACGGCGGTCTTCAGCCCGTTGTGCCGGCGGTGCACGGTACGCCCTCCTAGTGGTGCGGCAGGGAGCCCCCGTCCTGGACTGAGGGTCTACGGTCCAGTGGACCCTCCCTTCCTGGTCAACGCGAGGTGGGCGCGGCTGGTTCCCGGGGCGTGCCGCAGCGGCGGCCGCCCCGGTGCCCCCGGGGTGGGGGCGGTGGGGCGGCGGCCGCGCGGGTTGCTCCGTACGGGTGACGGCCGTGTGGGGGTTACTGCGGGAAGAGGCTGCTCGACGCGAAGCGCAGGACGAGCTGCGGGGCGCCCGAGAGGACGAGGGCCGTGACGGCGGTGACGGCGATGGCCGCGGTGACGGGCCAGGGGGCCTTCGTACGGGTCGTGGTGGCGGTCTGCGCGCCCTCGGCGTCCGCGGCGCCCTCGGGGGCCCGGAAGAGGGTCGCGGTCCACCGCAGGTAGTAGTAGAGGGCGATGACGACGTTGACCGCCATGATCACGGCGAGCCAGCCCAGGCCCGCTCCGACCGCGGCCTGGAAGACGACGACCTTGGCGAAGAGGCCGATGATGCCCGGCGGCAGGCCGGCCAGGCAGAGCAGGAAGAAGGCCATCGACAGGGCGGCGAGGGGGCGCTCGGCGTACAGGCCGCGGTAGTCGCTGATCCGGTGGAGCGGCTTCGTCCGGGCGACGAGCGCGGCCACGGCGAAGGCGCCGAGGTTCACGACGGCGTACATGAGGGCGTACGAGACGGTGGAGCCGATCTCGTCGCGGTCGGAGTACGCGGCGGCGGCGATCGGGACCAGGAGGTAGCCGGCCTGGCCCACGGAGGACCAGGCGAGCAGGCGCACGGCGCTGTTCGGGCGGTCCGGGGACTGGCGCAGGGCGGCGGCGTTGCCCACGGTCATGGTCAGCGCGGCCAGGACGGCGAGGGCCGGTCCCCAGATGTCGGAGTACGCCGGGAAGGCGATGACCGTCACGAGGATGAGGCCGGTGAAGCCGACGGCCTTGCCGATCACCGAGAGGTACCCGGCGATGGGCAGGGGGGCACCGATGTAGGTGTCGGGGACCCAGAAGTGGAAGGGGACGGCCGCGGTCTTGAACGCGAAGCCGACCAGGGTGAGCGCGACGCCGACCATGGCGACGGTGTCGAGCTGCCCGGGGACGCTTTCGAGGCGGTCGGCGACCTGGGTCAGGTGCAGGGTGCCGGTGGCGGCGTAGACGAAGCTGACGCCCATCAGCGACACCGCGGTGGCGGTGACGGAGGACAGGAAGAACTTGAGGGCGGCCTCGGAGGAGAGCCGGTCGCCGCGCCGCATGCCGACGAGGGCGAAGGCGGGCAGCGAGGCGACTTCGAGGGCGACGATCAGGGTGGCGAGGTCGCGGGAGGCGGGCAGGAGCGCGGCGCCGGCGGCGGAGGAGAGCAGCAGGAACCAGTACTCGCCGGCCGGCATGCGCGCGTCGCGGACCGCGGTGACCGACAGCAGGGCGGTGACCAGGGCGCCGGCCAGTACCAGGAACTGGATGACGAGCGTGAAGTGGTCGGCCGTGTAGCTGCAGGCGGTCGGGTCGCCGCCCAGGCAGAAGGTGGAGCGGTCGCCCGCGCGCAGCGGCAGCAGGGTGGCGGTCGCGGCGGCCAGGCCGGCCACGGAGAGCCACCCGAGGAGCGGCTTGCGGCGCTCGGGCAGGAACAGGTCCGCGATCAGGACGACGAGGGCGACGGCGGCGGGGATGACCACCGGGGCGATGGCGAGCCAGTCGACGGACTGGACGAGGCTGGGGGTCTGCGCCGACGGAGCGGCGGCGAGGACCGTGAGGGCCGTCATGAGTTGCCTCCTGCGAGGAGCTTCTGGACGGCCGGGTCGGTGAGGCCGAGCAGTACCGCGGGCCACAGGCCGGCGAGGACGGTGAGGGCGGCGAGCGGGGTCCAGGCGGCGAATTCGTAGTGCTGGACGTCCGCGAGGACGACCTCGGGGCCGGACTTCGGGTCGCCCATGCAGACGCGCCGTACGACGATCAGCAGGTAGGCGGCGGTGAGCAGGGTGCCGAACGCGCCGAAGGCCATGTACGTGAGGAACGCCGGCCGGGACAGGCCCTCGGCGGGGTCGAACGCGCCGAAGAGGGCCAGCATCTCGCCCCAGAACCCGGCGAGGCCGGGCAGGCCGAGGGAGGCGACGGCGGCGAAGGCGAGGAACGCGCCGAAGCGGGGGGCGCGGCCGTAGAGGGCGGCGCCGGTGACTCCGGAGAGGGTGTCGAGGTCGGCGGTTCCGTAGCGGTCCTTGAGCGCGCCGACCAGGAAGAAGAGCAGGCCGGTGATCAGGCCGTGGGCGATGTTCGCGAACAGCGCGCCGTTGACTCCGGTGGGGGTCATGGAGGCGATGCCGAGCAGGACGAAGCCCATGTGGCCGACGGAGGAGTACGCGATGAGCCGCTTGAGGTCGCCCTTGTTGCCCTTGCGGGCGAGCGAGAGGCAGGCCAGGGACCCGTAGACGATGCCGACGGCGGCGAAGGCGCCCAGGTAGGGGGCGACGGTGGCCATGCCGCTCGGGGTGACGGGCAGCAGGATGCGGACGAACCCGTACGTGCCCATCTTGAGCAGGACGCCCGCCAGCAGGACGGAGCCGACGGTCGGCGCGGCGGTGTGGGCGTCGGGCAGCCAGCTGTGCAGGGGCCACATCGGGGTCTTCACGGCGAGGCCGATGCCGATGGCGAGGACGGCCAGGAGCTGGGTGGTGTGGGACAGTTCGCGGCCGTTGTCAGTGGCGAGCGTCACCATGTCGAATGTGCCGCTGTTCAGTCCGATCAGCAGCAGCCCGAGCAGCATGACCACGGAGCCGAGGAGGGTGTAGAGGATGAACTTCCAGGCGGCTGCCTGCCGCTGAGCGCCGCCCCAGCGGGCGATGAGGAAGTACATCGGGATGAGGACCATCTCGAAGGCGAGGAAGAACAGCAGCAGGTCGAGGACGGCGAAGGTCGCGAGGGTGCCGGTCTCCAGGACCAGGAGCAGCGCGACGAAGGCCTTCGGGGAAGGGCCTGCGGGGAGCTTGAAGTAGCTGTAGAGCGCGCAGAGGAAGAACAGCAGCGCGGTCATCAGGAGGAGGGGGAGCGAGATGCCGTCGACGCCGAGGTGGATCCGGACGTTCAGCGCCGGGATCCAGCTGATGTCCGTCGTCGCCTGGAAGCGGGACGGGGTGTCGTGGTCGAAGCCCAGGGTGAGGGCGATCGCCGCGGCGAGGATCACGCCGGTCACGGTCACGCCGTGGCGGAGCACGGCCTGTTCGGGGCTCTTGCCCTTGAGGCCGGGCGGGGCGGGCAGGAGGGCCGCGACCGCGCCGAGGAGCGGTGCGGCCACGACGAACGCCAGAAGGAACTGCATCACGGACGGGCTGATATCGATCACGGCTGACTCTCGGCTCACGATCCGGCGTTGATGTTGGCGAGGACGGCGGTGGCGATCGCCAGGACCACGGCACCGGCGAACAGGGCGCTCAGGTAGCTCTGCACGTTGCCGGTCTGGGCACGGCGGACGAGGCTGCCGAACAGCCGGGGGGCGGCGCCCGCGCCGCGGACGTACGTGTCGACGACCTCGCGGTCGAGGAAGCGGACCAGGCTCGCGGCCGCCAGGACGGGGCGGACGAAGAGCCGGGCGTAGACGGCATCGAGGTGGAAACCGACCGCCGCGTGCCGGTGCAGGGGGCCGAGGAGCACCTTGCCCGGGTCGGCGGCGGGGCCGGCCGCGGCGGCCGGGTGGTCGTGGGTCACTTCGGCGACCTCGGGGGCTTCGGCGGCGGACTCCGCGACGGTGGCGGCGACGGCGGCGGCGGCCGCGACGCCGTTGGCGACCGAGGCGGTGGCCGCGACGGCGGCGGCCTTGGCCGTGGCGCGCTGCCAGAGGGCGTAGGTGAGCATGACGCCGACGACCGCCGCGCCGGTGCCGAGGACCGAGGTGACCAGGGTCGGGGTGAGCGCCCTGCCGTCGAACCAGTCGGCGAGGGAGTCCGCGGCGAGGCCGAGGCCGATCGTGGGGATCGCGAGCAGCCACAGGACGCCGGTCATGGCGATGGGCTCCTTGCCGTGGTCGGGGGCGGCGGCGCCCCGGCCGCGGAAGGCCATCAGCCACAGCCGGGTGGCGTAGGCGGCGGTGAGCAGGGCGGTCAGCACGCCGGCGACCAGCACCACCCAGCCGGCGCTGCCGGGGGCGAACTCCGAGTGGCCGGTCGCGGTCTGCTCGGCGGCGACGAGGACGGCTTCCTTGGAGAAGAAGCCGGCGAAAGGCGGGATCGCGGCGAGCGCGAGGAGCGCGATCGTCATCGTCCAGAAGGCGTCGGGGATGCGCTTGGACAGGCCGTCCATACGGGACATGGCGGCCAGGGAGTTCGTGCCGGCGGCGTGGATGATCACGCCCGCACCGAGGAACAGGAGCGCCTTGAAGAAGCCGTGGGACAGGAGGTGGAAGACGGCGGCGCCGCGGTCGCCGACGGCCAGCGCGCCGGTCATGTAGCCGAGCTGGCCGATCGTGGAGTAGGCGAGGACGCGCTTGATGTCGTCCTGGGCGAGGGCCGCGAGGCCGGAGCCGACCATCGTGACGGCCGCCATGACGGCCATGACCACCAGCGCGGCGGACGAGGCCGCGAAGACGGGGAGGAGACGGGCGATGAAGTAGATGCCGGCGGCGACCATCGTCGCGGCGTGGATGAGCGCGGAGACCGGGGTGGGGCCCGCCATGGCGTCCGGGAGCCAGGTGTGCAGCGGGAACTGCGCGGACTTGCCCGCGACTCCGGCGAGCAGGAGCAGCGCGATCAGCGTCGGGTGGTCGAGTCCGCCGGCGGCGACGGTGCCCAGCACCTTCGTGATCTCGAAGGAGCCGGCGTCGGCGGCGAGCGCGAACAGGCCGATGAGGAAGGGGACGTCACCGAGCTTGGTGACGAGGAAGGCCTTCAGGGAGGCGGAGCGGGCCGCCTCGGTCTCCCAGTAGTGCCCGACCAGGAAGTACGAGCAGATGCCCATGACTTCCCAGCCGACCAGCAGCACCATCAGGTCGCCGGTGTAGACGACGAGCAGCATGGCGGAGGTGAACAGTGAGACCAGGCCGGCGTACGACGGGTAGCGCGGGTCCTCGCGGAGGTATGCCGTCGAGTAGAGCTGTACGCACGTGGCGACGACTCCGACGAGGACGGCGACCAGGGCGGCGAAGCCGTCCACGTGGAGCGAGAGTTCGATCGGCACGGAGCCGGTCGGGGTCAGCAGGGTCGACGCGTCGATGGCCTTGCCGCCGCCCTGGCGGACGGCGACGAGCACCGCCAGCACGGCGGTGGCGAGCGTCGGCAGGATCGCGAGCGGCCGGACGAAGCCGGGGGCGGTGCGGCCGAGGAGGAGTCCCACGACCCCGCCCAGGAAGGGGAGGAGGGGGACGAGTACGGCGAGGGTCGTCGTGCTCACGCGGTGACCTCGCTCCGGTGGTTCGGGGTGGGCTCGTGGCCTTCGGCGGTGTCGCGCAGGCGGTCGACGTCCGAGGTGCCCCGGTTGCGGTACACCATCAGCACGATCGCGAGGCCGATGCCGATTTCGGCGGCGGCGATCGCGATGGTGAAGAGGGTGAGGGCCTGGCCGGCGTGCAGGGTGTCGCGCAGCCAGACGTCGAAGGCGACCAGGTTCAGGTTGACGGCGTTGAGCATCAGCTCGACGGACATCAGGACCAGGATGGCGTTGCGGCGGGCGAGTACTCCGTACAGGCCCGTGCAGAAGAGGAGCGCCGCGAGCACGGCGGGGTAGGCGAGGTGCATCAGCGCTGCCCCTTCTTCTCGCCGTTGCCTTCGGCATCGGCGGGGTCGGTCTTGCGGGAGAGCACGATGGCGCCGATCAGGGCCGCGAGGAGGAGGACGGAGAGGGCCTCGAAGGGCAGCACCCAGTGCCGGAAGAGGATCTCGCCGGAGACCTTCGTCGAGCCTTGGACCGGGCCGTCGAGGTCGATCCAGGTCGTGCGGAAGGCGTCGACGACGACCCAGACGAGGGCGACGGCCGCCGGGCCGGCTACGCCGAGGGCGATCCAACGGTTGCCGGAGTCGGCGTCCGGGGAGCGGCCGATGGGCGCCTTGGTGAGCATCAGTCCGAAGAGGAGGAGGACGACCACGGAACCGAGGTAGATCAGCACCTGGACCCAGGCGATGAACTCCGCGGTCAGCAGCAGGTACTCGACGGCGATGCCGCCGAGCGCGACGACCAGCCAGAGGGCGGCGTGCACGAGCTGCCGGGTGGTGACCGTGACGAGGGCCGCGCCGAGGGTGGCGAGGCCGACGAGGACGAAGGCGATCTCGACGCCGGTCGGGGAGAGGAACCCGGGGCCGGGCGTGGGCGCGGGGGTGCCTGCGGCTGCGGCTGCGCCCGCGGCTGCGGCGAGGTGGGCGGTCAGCATCAGGCGGTGCCTCCCGCCGAGTCGGTGCCGGCGGCGCCGGGGGCACTGGGGCCGGGGGTGCCGGGGGCGGGGGCGCCGGGGGCGGGCGTGCCGGAGCTGCCCGTGGCGGGAGTGCCCGGGCCCGGGGCGCTGTCGGCGGAGAGGGTCTCGGCTTCGGCGGCTGCCGCTGCGGCGGCCGCCGCTTCCGCCTTTTCGACCGCCTTGCGGGCCGCGGCGATCTCCTTGGGTTCTTCGGCGGCCGGGTCCAGCGCGGGCGGGGCCGGGACGGTCCACATCCACTCGCGGAGCTTGTCGCGCTCGTGGGTCAGTTCGTGGATGTCGGTCTCCGCGTACTCGAACTCCGGCGACCAGAAGAGGGCGTCGAAGGGGCACACCTCGATGCAGATGCCGCAGTACATGCAGAGGGAGAAGTCGATGGCGAAACGGTCGAGGACGTTGCGGCTGCGCTCGCGGCCGCCGGGGGTGGTGGCCGGGACCGTCTCCTTGTGGGAGTCGATGTAGATGCACCAGTCGGGGCACTCGCGGGCGCAGAGCATGCAGACCGTGCAGTTCTCCTCGAACAGGCCGATGACCCCGCGGGAGCGGGGCGGGAGCTGCGGCTGGACCTCGGGGTACTGGGCGGTGTGCGAGCGCTTCGTCATCGTGCGCAGCGTGACGGCCAGGCCCTTGGCGAGGCCGGATCCGGGGATGGGCATTACAGGATCGCCACCTTCACGATGCCGGTGAGCGCGATCTGGGCGAGCGCGAGGGGGATGAGTACGGTCCAGGCGAGTTTCTGGAGCTGGTCCTCGCGCAGGCGCGGGTAGCTCACGCGGAGCCAGATCACGACGAAGGCGAGGACCGCGGTCTTGAGGAGGGTCCAGACCCAGCCGTAGTCGCCGGAGCCGAACGGGCCGTGCCAGCCGCCGAGGAAGAGGACGGTGGTGAGGGCGCAGAGGACGACGATGCCGGCGTACTCGGCGAGCAGGAACAGCGCGAAGCGCAGGCCGGTGTACTCGGTGTACGCGCCGAAGATGATCTCGGAGTCGGCGACGGGCATGTCGAAGGGGGGCCGCTGGAGCTCGGCGAGGCCGGCGGTGAAGAAGACGAGCGCGCCGACGATCTGCCAGGGCAGCCACCACCACTGGAAGCCCTCGACGATGCCGGGGATGGAGACCGTCCCGGCCGCCATGGCGACGGACGCGGCGGCGAGCAGCATCGGGAGCTCGTAGGCGAGCAGCTGCGCGGCGGTGCGCAGGCCGCCGAGCAGGGAGAACTTGTTCGCGGAGGCCCAGCCGGCCATGAGGGAGCCGAGGATTCCGACGCCCATGACGGCGAGCACGAAGAACAGGCCCGCGTCGATGACCTGGCCGACGGCGCCCTCGCCGGGGCCGATCGGGATGGCGACGAGGACGAGGAGGTAGGGCAGCAGGGCGACGGCGGGGGCGAGCTGGAAGATCCGCCGGTCGGCGTTGGCCGGGACGATGTCCTCCTTCTGCGCGAACTTCACGCCGTCGGCCACGAGCTGGGCCCAGCCGTGGAAGCCGCCGGCGTACATGGGGCCGAGGCGGCCCTGCATGTGGGCCATCACCTTGTGCTCGGTCTGCCCGACGACGAGCGGGAGCACGAGGAAGACGGCGAAGACGACGATCAGCCGCAGGGCGACGTCGAGGACGTCGTTCACGCGTCGCCTCCGTTGTCGGGGGTGGGGTCGGTCTTGGTCTCGGTGGCCGGTTGGGCCGGTGTGTCCGCCTCTGCCTCCGGCGGGGTGGCCGGTTGGGCGGCGGGCTCGTCGAAGGCGGGCTTCGGGTTGTGCCAGGGCGCGTCCGCGCTGCGGGGGGCCGGTCGGCGCGGCGGGCGCGCGTCCTCCGCCGCCGTGCCGGTTGCCTCCGGGGCCGCGTCGCCGGCCTGGCTCGCCGAGCCGTCGGCGGACGAGCGGGTGCGGCGGGCCGGGCGGGGTGTGGCCGTGGGCTCGGATTCCGGGGCGGGGGCCGCCGGAGTCGCCCCGGCGGCCTGGTCGGCCGATCCGGTCGCGGCCGGGGTCTCCGTCACCGGGGTTCCGGGCCCCGTGCCGGGGGACGCCGGAGCCGCCTGGCTCGCCGAGCCGTCCGCGACCGAACGGGTACGCCGGGGCGGGCGGGCTGCGGGCGGGGTCTGCAGCTCCGTGGCCGAGGTCTCCTGGGTCGCACCGGGGGTGGCCTGGCTCGTCGAGCCGTCCGCGACCGAGCGGGTGCGGCGGGCCGGGCGAGGGGCGGATTCCGTGGTCTGGGTGGCCGAGCCGTCCGCGACCGAGCGGGCGCGACGGGCCGGGGCGCCCTCGCGGGCGGCGGCTCCCGCCGCACGCGGGGTGCGGGCCGGGCGGGCGGGGGCCGGCGGGAGCTGGCCCTTCATCGGGCCCCAGTCGTTGGGGTCCGGGACGCCCGGCGGGAGCATCTGGCGGCGCTTCGGAGCGTCGGGGTCGTGCGCCTCGCCCGGCTCCTTGGCTCCGGGCCAGGCCTTGGCGACGCGTGCGGCCAGGACGAAGTCCTTGCGCAGCGGGTGGCCCTCGAACTCCTCCGGGAGGAGCAGGTGGACCAGGTGCGGGTGGTCGGTGAAGGTGATCCCGAACATCTCGAACGTCTCGCGCTCGTGCCATTCGGCGCCCGCGTAGACCGCGATCGCGGACGGCAGGGAGGGCGCCGAGTGCGGGACCGTCGTACGCAGCAGCAGTCGGCGTACGCGACGGTTTTCGAGCGCGACGACGTGCGCGCAGACGCGGAAGCCGGTGCCCGGCTCGTCCACGGCGCTCAGCCAGTCGAAGTAGGTGCAGCCCAGCTTGTCCCGGGCGATTTCGAGGGAGGAGATCCAGGATCCGACCGGGACGTCGACCGTCAGGAGGTCATACGCGGACGAGCCGACGGCCTCCTCTCCGAAGACCGCCGCGGCCGCGTCGGGCAGGGAGTCGTAGAGGTTCATGCGCCGGCTCCCGGGGTGGGCGGGGGCGTGACCAGGCCGCTGGTGAGCTGCGCGACGGACGGGCCGGGCGCGTACCGCTCGGCCAGCGACTCGCGGGCGATCTTCTCCTGGAGCTTGAGGATGCCCTGGAGCAGCGCCTCCGGGCGCGGCGGGCAGCCGGGCACGTAGACGTCGACGGGGATGATCTGGTCGACGCCCTTCGTGACCGAGTACGAGTCCCAGTACGGTCCGCCGCAGTTGGAGCAGGCGCCGAAGGAGATGACGTACTTGGGCTCGGGCATCTGCTCGTAGAGCCGCTTCACGGCCGGGGCCATCTTGTCCGTGACGGTGCCCGAGACGATCATCAGGTCGGCCTGGCGCGGGCCGGGCGCGAAGGGGATCACACCGAGCCGGATGAAGTCGTGCCGGGCCATGGACGCGGCGATGAACTCGATCGCGCAGCAGGCCAGACCGAAGTTGAAGACCCACAGGCTGTACCGGCGGCCCCAGTTCAGGACCACCTTCATCGGCTCCGGGGCGAGGCGGGAGAGGACTCCGAGGCGCTTCGGCTCCGGGAGCAGCACCCCCTCGGTCGGCGTCGCGGTAGGCGTCACGGCCGGTGTCACGTCCATTCGAGGACGCCCTTCTTGTACGCGTAGAGCAGGCCGACGGCCAGGAAGCCCAGGAAGATGAACATCTCGACCAGGGTGGTGGCGCCGTAACCGGCGGCGCCGAACACCGTCGCCCACGGGAAGAGGAAGATCGAGTCGACGGCGAAGATGACGTAGAGGAACGCGTAGACGTAGTAGCGGACCTGGGTGTGAGCCCAGCCCTCGCCCACCGGGTCCACACCGCATTCGTACGTCAGGAGCTTCTCGCGGGTCGGGACCTCGGGGCGCAGCAGGCGGCCGGCGCCGAAGGCCACGGCCACGAAGAGCACACCGAGCGCGGCCAGCAGGCCGACGACCGAATAACTCCGGAAGTAGTCCGCCGCGAGCACGGTTACGGTCGATACCGTCGGTTCAGGCACGTCCGTTCCTCGCTCCTCGGCCACTGTCGACGATCTGTTACGGACGGGAGTCTAGGGCCTGCCTCACACAGGGTGGGGTTATCCCCCGTTCACAGCACCCCGGCCACCCCATGGCATGAGCGGGGTCCGCTTGGCAGGCTGTGGCCCATGACCACGAGCCCTGACACCCCCGACAACGATCGGCCCCCTCCCGTACGCGCCGTCTTCAGCGCCGTGACGTGGAAGGAAATAGCCCATCTGGTGACGAACCTGCCGGTGGCGATCGTCGGCTTCGTTTACACGGTTGTCATGGTCTCCGGCACGGGGGGTCTTTCCGTGACGGCGATCGGCGTTCCGCTGCTCGCGGGCGGCCTGTTCTTGTCTCGGCAATTGGGACGACTGGACCGGGCCCGCGCCCGCGCGCTGCTCGGCGTACGGGTGGACGAGCCGACCCCGATCCCCGGCCCGAAGCGGTCCGGTGGATTCTTCCCCTGGCTGTGGACGAGCATCAAGGACCCGGTCGGCTGGCGGACGGTGCTGTACCAGCTGATCCGGCTGCCCTGGGGGGTGCTCACCTTCACGGTAGCTCTGACCGGGCTCTTCGTGCTGTGGCCGGTGCTGCCGTACGTGGTGCGGGGGCTGTCGAACGTGGACCGCGCGATGGTACGGGGGCTGCTGTCGCCCTCCGACGAGCTGGAGCGGCGGATCGCGGAGCTGGAATCCGACCGGGGGGTCGTCGTCGACACGGCCGCGGCGGACCTGCGGCGCATCGAGCGGGACCTGCACGACGGGGCGCAGGCGCGGCTGGTCGCGTTGGCGATGGGGCTGGGCCTGGCGAAGGAGAAGCTGCTGGAGGACCCGGAGGGCGCGGCGGCGATGGTCGACGAGGCCCACGGCGAGGTGAAGCTGGCGCTCCAGGAGCTGCGGGACCTCGCGCGCGGGATCCACCCGGCGGTGCTGACGGACCGGGGACTGGACGCGGCACTGTCGTCGGTGGCGACGCGGTGCGTGGTGCCGGTGAAGGTGCTGGTGGAGTTGCCGGTGGAGGAACGGCCGGTGGAGGCGATCGAGGGGATCGCGTACTTCGTGGTGTCGGAGCTGCTGCAGAACGTGAGCAAGCACGCGGGGGCGGAGGCGCGGGGGGCGAGCGTCGAGGTGTGGCGGGCGGACGCCCGGCTGATGATCCGGGTCTCCGACGACGGGTGCGGCGGGGCGGATGTCTCCCGGGGGTCGGGGCTGGCGGGGCTGGCGGAGCGGTTGGGCGCGGTGGACGGGGTGCTGGTGGTGGACTCCCCCGCGGGTGCGGGGACCGTCGTCACGGCGGAGCTGCCTTGGCGGGGGCGCGGGCGGTAGTTCGGCGCGGCCCGTAGTTCGGCGCGGCTCTTGTTTTTCGGGACTCCCGTCCGGGGTGGACGGGAGTCCCGTTCGCGTTGCCGGTTGCCCGGTGCGGCGGCGTTGCGCGGAGCGGCCCCGGGCTCCGCCCGGGCTTCCGGGGCTCCGCCCCGGACCCCGCTCCTCAAACGCCGGAGGGGCTGGATATGGCCCGGTGGGGGTGGGGTTAACCCCCCGATCGGGACGCCTACTCGCCGGATGGTTCGGGTGGGGGCGGGGCGACAGGGTTGGGGGGTATCGGCGGACGGGAAGGGCGGGGCTGGATCATGGGCAACGGGACGGGTTTGGGGGCGGTGTTGCGGGCCCCCTTCGAGGGGCGGACCTGGCGGGAGTTCGGGTACCTGCTGGTGGGGCTGCCGCTGAGCACGGTGTACTTCTCGCTCGCGATCGCGGGTGTGAGCGTCGGCGCCGGGCTGCTCGTCACCTTCCTCGGCATCCCCGTCCTGGCCGGCGTGCTCGCCATGTGCCGCGGGTTCGGGCACCTGGAGCGGGCCCGGGTTCGGCACCTGTTGCGGGTCGACATCGCCGCTCCCGCGCGCATCCGGGCCGGGAAGAGCGGGCCGCTCGCGGCCATGGGGGCGCTGCTCAAGAGCGGGAGCGCCTGGCGGCACGTGCTGTACTCCGTGATCCACTTCCCGTGGGCGGTGTTCGGCTTCTGCATGGCGCTGACGTTCTGGTCGTACGGGTGGGGCTTCCTGCTGTACCCGCTGTGGTTCTGGGTCTTCCCTGCCTACACCAGCCAGTCCGGACTGATCGTCTTCCAGAACGACGACTACTCGTTCGTCCTCGACTCTCCGCTCGCGATCGTCCTCACTTCCGTCGTCGGGCTGGCCATCACGCTCGCCACGCCGTGGGTGATCCGGGCCCTGACCATCATGGACCGGGTGCTGGTGGCCGGGCTGCTCGGGGCGTCGCGCCTGGACCACCGCGTGAGCGAGCTGGAGTCCGACCGCGGGGTCGTCGTGGACACCGCCGCGGCGGACCTGCGGCGCATCGAGCGGGACCTGCACGACGGGGCGCAGGCCCGGCTGGCGGCGCTGGCGATGGATCTGGGGCTGGCGAAGCAGAAGCTCGCGGAGGACCCGCGGGCGGCCGTACGGATGGTGGACGAGGCCCACGGAGAGGTGAAGGTCGCCCTCCAGGAGCTGCGGGACCTGGCCCGCGGGATCCACCCGGCGGTGCTGACGGACCGGGGGCTGGACGCGGCGCTGTCGTCGGTCGCGGCCCGCTGCGCGGTGCCGGTGCGGGTGTCCGTGGACCTCCCCGCCAGGCCGGCGGAGGCGATCGAGGGGATCGCGTACTTCGTGGTGTCCGAGCTGCTGCAGAACGTGAGCAAGCACGCGGGGGCGACGGCTCGGGGAGCGAGCGTGGACGTGTGGAAGTCCGGGGAGCGGCTGCTGCTCCAGGTCTCCGACGACGGGCGGGGCGGGGCCGGGCTCTCCGAGGGGTCGGGGCTGGCGGGGCTGGCGGAGCGGTTGGGCGCGGTGGACGGGGTGCTGGTGGTGGACTCCCCCGCGGGTGCGGGGACCGTCGTCACGGCGGAGCTGCCTTGGCGGGGGCGCGTGCGGTAGTTCGGCGCGGCCCGTAGTTCGGCGCGGCCCGTAGTTCGGCGCGGCTCTTGTTTTTCGGGACTCCCGTCCGGGGTGGACGGGAGTCCCGTTCGCGTTGCCGGTTGCCCGGTGCGGCGGCGTTGCGCGGAGCGGCCCCGGGGCTGCGCCCGGGCCCGGGGCTCCGCCCCGGGCTCCGCTCCTCAAACGCCGGAGTGGCTGGATATGGCGCGGGCATCGCTCGGAGGCTGGGGACGGGATTCAACCGACGGCTCCGGATCCGGACGGACTGGATATGGCCCGGGTACGCCTGGAAGGCCAAGGTCGATCTCGCGCAGGTGGCTCGGTAGCGGGAAGGGCTGGAATTCGCCCCCGCAGGGGGCCTCTCGGGCCGAAAACTCCCCCTCGGGGCCCACTCGTTGGCCGGGCTCTGCCTGGATTCGGGGTCGATGCTGGAATGCTTGGCCGGGTCAGGGAATTGTGAGAACGACTGGACGCGGGGGCAGCTGAATCGTGGACGACAGGGTGCGGGTGGTCATCGCCGAGGACTCAGTGCTGCTGCGTGAGGGCCTGACCCGGCTGCTGACCGACCGGGGGCATGACGTCGTGGCCGGCGTCGGGGACGCGGAAGCCCTGATCAAGACGGTGGCGGACCTGGCGGCGGAGGATGCGCTGCCGGACGTGGTGGTGGCCGATGTGCGGATGCCGCCGACGCACACCGACGAGGGCGTACGGGCGGCCGTGCGGCTGCGGCGCGAGTACCCGGGCATCGGTGTGCTCGTGCTGTCGCAGTACGTGGAGGAGCAGTACGCCACCGAACTGCTGGCCGGTTCCACCACCGGGGTCGGCTACCTGCTCAAGGACCGGGTGGCGGAGGTTCGGGAGTTCCTCGACGCGGTGGTGCGGGTGGCGCGGGGCGGTACCGCCCTGGACCCGGAGGTCGTCGCGCAGCTGCTCGGCCGCAGCCGGAAGCAGGACGTGCTGGCGGGGCTGACCCCGCGCGAGCGCGAGGTGCTCGGACTGATGGCCGAGGGGCGTACCAATTCGGCCGTGGCGAAGCAGCTGGTGGTGAGCGACGGCGCCGTCGAGAAGCACGTCAGCAACATCTTCATGAAGCTGGGGCTGTCGCCCAGTGACGGGGATCACCGGCGTGTTCTGGCCGTTCTCACCTACCTGAAATCATGATCGACTGACACTCTGTCAGACACGGCAGTTACGGCATACCGGCCGGCCGTCTCAAGGGGCGGCCCGACGGTCCAGAATGTGGTCGCTCCCTTGGAAGCCCTCCCTGCGGACGTAGGGTGGGTTCCGTGGGGGAGCCCACGCCTCGAAGGAGGTCCAGTTCAGTGACCAGCCAGGTCAGCAGCCCAGCCGAGCAGGCCGACGGGGCTGGGGGTGCGGTTGTCGGTGGACAGCGCACCCCTCCGAGCCCGGGCGGCAAGGAAGTACGTCGTCTCGATCGCGTGATCATCCGTTTCGCGGGTGATTCGGGTGACGGCATGCAGCTCACCGGTGACCGGTTCACCTCGGAGACGGCGTCGTTCGGGAACGACCTCTCCACGCTGCCGAACTTCCCCGCCGAGATCCGGGCCCCTGCCGGAACCCTGCCCGGTGTGTCGTCGTTCCAGCTGCACTTCGCGGACCACGACATCCTCACGCCCGGCGACGCGCCGAACGTGCTGGTCGCGATGAACCCGGCCGCTCTGAAGGCCAACATCGCCGACGTGCCGCGCGGCGCCGAGATCATCATCAACACCGACGAGTTCACCAAGCGCCCGATGGCGAAGGTCGGGTACGAGACCTCTCCGCTGGAAGACGGATCGCTCTCCGCCTACAACATCCACCCCGTCCCGCTGACGACGCTGACCGTGGAGGCCCTGAAGGACTTCGGGCTGTCGCGGAAGGAGGCGGAGCGCAGCAAGAACATGTTCGCGCTGGGTCTGCTGTCGTGGATGTACCACCGGCCGACCGAGGGCACGGAGAGCTTCCTGCGGCAGAAGTTCGCGAAGAAGCCGGACATCGCCGAGGCGAACGTCGTCGCCTTCCGGGCGGGCTGGAACTTCGGCGAGACGACCGAGGACTTCGCGGTCTCCTACGAGGTCGCGCCCGCGACCCGCGCGTTCCCCACGGGCACGTACCGCAACATCTCCGGGAACCTGGCCCTGTCGTACGGGCTGATCGCCGCCTCCCAGCAGGCCGATCTGCCGCTCTACCTGGGCTCGTACCCGATCACGCCGGCCTCGGACATCCTGCACGAGCTGTCGAAGCACAAGAACTTCGGCGTGCGGACCTTCCAGGCCGAGGACGAGATCGCCGGCATCGGGGCCGCGCTGGGTGCCGCCTTCGGCGGTGCGCTCGGCGTGACCACCACCTCCGGCCCCGGCGTCGCCCTGAAGTCCGAGACCATCGGCCTGGCGGTGTCGCTGGAGCTGCCGCTGCTGATCGTGGACATCCAGCGCGGTGGCCCGTCCACCGGTCTGCCGACCAAGACGGAGCAGGCCGACCTGCTCCAGGCGATGTACGGCCGCAACGGCGAGGCGCCGGTGCCGGTCGTGGCGCCGCGGACCCCGGCGGACTGCTTCGACGCGGCCCTGGACGCGGCGCGGATCGCGCTGACGTACCGGACGCCGGTCTTCCTGCTCTCC
>NZ_JBIARJ010000012.1:0-237076 GCF_042889825.1 Streptomyces sp. NPDC002467
ATGTCCAAGCACACGCTCTCCGTCCTGGTCGAGAACACGCCCGGCATCCTCGCCCGGATCGCCGCGCTGTTCTCCCGCCGCGGGTTCAACATCGATTCCCTCGCGGTCGGTGTCACCGAGCACCCCGACATCTCCCGCATCACCATCGTCGTGAATGTCGAGGACCTTCCGCTCGAACAGGTGACCAAGCAGCTCAACAAGCTGGTCAACGTGCTCAAGATCGTCGAGCTGGAGCCGCACAACGCCATCGAGCGCGAACTCGTTCTGGTGAAGGTCCGCGCCGACAACGAGACCCGCTCGCAGATCATCGAGATCGTCCAGCTGTTCCGCGCCAAGACGGTCGACGTCTCCCCGGAGGCCGTCACCATCGAGGCCACCGGCGGTGCCGACAAGCTCGGCGCGATGCTCAAGATGCTGGAGCCCTTCGGCATCAAGGAGCTCGTCCAGTCCGGCACGATCGCCATAGGGCGTGGCGGCCGGTCCATCACGGACCGCAGCCTGCGGGCGCTCGACCGCACCGCCTGACGCGTCGACACGGCACGTTCGCATAGCGAGACCGAAAACTCAGATTCCGTTCCCCGCCGTACGGTGGGTGCAACACCAGCGCACCAAGGAGATATCCCAGTGGCCGAGCTGTTCTACGAGAACGACGCCGACCTGTCCATCATCCAGGGCCGCAAGGTCGCGGTCATCGGTTACGGCAGCCAGGGCCACGCCCACGCGCTGTCGCTCCGTGACTCCGGCGTCGACGTCGTCGTCGGCCTGAAGGAGGGCTCGAAGTCCAAGGCCAAGGCCGAGGAGCAGGGCCTGAAGGTCGTCCCCGTGGCCGAGGCCGCCGCGTGGGCGAACGTCATCATGATCCTGACCCCGGACCCGCTCCAGGCCGAGATCTACGAGGAGTCCATCAAGGACCACCTCGAGGAGGGCGACGCGCTCTTCTTCGGCCACGGCTTCAATGTCCGCTACGGCTTCATCAAGCCCCCGGCCAACGTGGACGTCGCCCTCGTCGCCCCGAAGGGCCCGGGTCACCTGGTCCGCCGCCAGTACGAGGAAGGCCGCGGCGTCCCGTGCATCGCCGCCGTCGAGCAGGACTTCACCGGTTCCGCCTTCGCGCTCGCGCTGTCGTACGCGGCCGGTATCGGCGGCACCCGTGCCGGTGTCATCAAGACCACCTTCACCGAGGAGACCGAGACCGACCTGTTCGGTGAGCAGGCCGTCCTCTGTGGTGGTGCCTCCGCGCTGGTGAAGGCCGGTTTCGAGACGCTGACCGAGGCCGGCTACCAGCCCGAGATCGCGTACTTCGAGTGCCTGCACGAGCTGAAGCTCATCGTCGACCTCATGTACGAGGGCGGCCTGGAGAAGATGCGCTGGTCGGTCTCCGAGACCGCCGAGTGGGGCGACTACATCACCGGCCCGCGCGTCATCACCGACGCCACCAAGGCCGAGATGAAGAAGGTCCTGGAGGAGATCCAGTCCGGCAAGTTCGCCGAGGAGTGGATGGCCGAGTACAAGGCCGGTCTGCCCAAGTACAACGAGTACAAGAAGGCCGACTCGGAGCACCTGCTGGAGACCACCGGCAAGAAGCTGCGCAAGCTCATGAGCTGGGTCGACAGCGACGAGAGCTGATCGGCTGAGTGACGGGGCCGGGACGCTGCGTCCCGGCCCCGCCGCGCATCACCGGAGGGCCCGCGAGGGCCCGGCTTGTCCAACGCGGCCAACCACGGACGGGTGATCCTTCCGTACAGGCGGAAATCCGGTCCGCTGTCGCCACTACACTGCTCAACACATACGCGTCAGGCCCACAGTGTCGTGCGTCTTCCACGCGGCTACCCCCTCCACCGCCTGCGGCCGTCGGGACGGCCGTCCGCACTGGACTTGTGAGGATGACCCACGTGAGCTCGAAACCTGTCGTACTCATCGCCGAAGAGCTGTCGCCCGCGACCGTCGAGGCGCTCGGTCCGGACTTCGAGATCCGGCACTGCAACGGCGCGGACCGCGCCGAGCTGCTGCCCGCGATCGCCGACGTCGACGCGATCCTCGTGCGCTCCGCCACCAAGGTCGACGCCGAGGCCATCGCCGCGGCGAAGAAGCTGAAGGTCGTCGCCCGCGCCGGCGTCGGTCTGGACAACGTGGACGTCTCCGCCGCCACCAAGGCCGGCGTGATGGTCGTCAACGCTCCGACCTCGAACATCGTGACGGCCGCCGAGCTCGCCTGCGGCCTGCTCGTCGCGACCGCCCGCAACATCCCGCAGGCCAACACCGCCCTGAAGAACGGCGAGTGGAAGCGGAACAAGTACACCGGTGTCGAGCTCAGCGAGAAGACCCTCGGTGTCGTCGGCCTCGGCCGCATCGGCGTCCTGGTCGCCCAGCGCATGTCGGCCTTCGGCATGAAGATCGTCGCGTACGACCCCTACGTGCAGCCCGCCCGCGCCGCCCAGATGGGCGTCAAGATGCTGGCGCTGGACGAGCTCCTGGAGGTCGCCGACTTCATCACCGTGCACCTGCCCAAGACCCCCGAGACCCTCGGTCTCATCGGGGACGAGGCCCTGCACAAGGTGAAGCCGTCCGTCCGCATCGTCAACGCCGCGCGCGGCGGGATCGTGGACGAGGCCGCCCTGTACTCGGCCATCAAGGAGGGCCGCGTCGCCGGCGCCGGCCTCGACGTGTACGCGAAGGAGCCCTGCACGGACTCCCCGCTCTTCGAGCTCGACCAGGTCGTCTGCACCCCGCACCTCGGCGCGTCCACGGACGAGGCCCAGGAGAAGGCCGGTATCGCGGTCGCCAAGTCCGTGCGCCTCGCCCTCGCCGGGGAGCTCGTGCCGGACGCGGTCAACGTCCAGGGCGGTGTCATCGCCGAGGACGTCCGTCCGGGCCTGCCGCTCGCCGAGAAGCTCGGCCGCATCTTCACCGCCCTCGCGGGCGAGGTCGCGGTCCGCCTCGACGTCGAGGTCTGCGGCGAGATCACCCAGCACGACGTGAAGGTGCTCGAACTCTCCGCGCTCAAGGGTGTCTTCGAGGACGTCGTCGACGAGACGGTCTCCTACGTCAACGCCCCGCTGTTCGCGCAGGAGCGCGGCGTCGAGGTGCGTCTGACCACCAGCTCGGAGTCCCCGGACCACCGCAACGTGGTGACCGTGCGCGGCACCCTGTCGGACGGTCAGGAGGTGTCGGTCTCCGGCACGCTCGCGGGCCCGAAGCACCTTCAGAAGATCGTGGGCGTCGGCGAGTACGACGTGGACCTGGCGCTCGCCGACTTCATGGTCGTGCTGCGCTACACCGACCGCCCGGGCGTGGTCGGCAAGGTCGGCCAGCTGCTCGGCGAGGCCGGTCTGAACATCGCGGGCATGCAGGTCGCCCGGGCCGAGGAGCACGGCGAGGCGCTCGCCATCCTCACCGTCGACGCCGAGGTCCCGGCGAACGTCCTCGCGGACATCGCCACCGAGATCGGCGCGGTCTCCGCGCGCACCGTCAGCCTCGGCTGACCGGTCACTGGCCAATGGCAGGGCCCTGGGGATCGGCGAATTCCAGGGGTCGTCGCAACACGTGATCACCGACGTGTGGTGGCGAGCAGTTCAGACAGGCGCTCGGCTGGGGTTTCCCAGCCGAGCGTCTTGCGCGGCGGCTGTTGAGTTCGGCAGCGACTGCGTCGAGGGGGCCCCGGGTGTGGCCGGACAGGCTGCTGCCCGGGAGACTGCCCGATTCGCGACCAACGTACGGGCCCCGATCTCTCGCCCCATGGCAGCGCCAGCCCAAGCCGCTCCCGCCGACCTCATCGGGCCCGTGTGCGATCGTCACGCCTCCCAGGTACGTCGAGCGGTCAGCCGAGGGAGAACGCTCGCGAGGGAGTCGCCCCGCAACGCGTGGCTGCGGGGCGACGATCCACTTTCGCAATGGGCCCTGGTGGGGTCTAGTCGACCGTCTGCCCGTCGTACATACCGCCCCTGCAGGTCGGGAGCACGGGCGTCGACCGGTCGATCGTTCCGCCGTTGTCCGTGCACTCACCCGGGGTGACGCTGGCCGGGGTGACGGTGACGGTGGCTGCTGTGGCGGTGGCGGCGCCTGTGAAGCCGAGTCCGGCGAGGGCTGCCGTGGCGAAGACTGCAGCGAGGATTCGTCTAATGCGCATTTGGTTCGCCTTTCACAGATTGCCTCGGATGGGGCACTAGCCAGCTTGATCTTCACCCATGTGGGTGGCACGTCACGTTGGGCCATTCGGGTGACGGTGTTGTCGGATGCGGGGTCGGTGACGAGACCCGTCAGAGCGGATGGAAGCCCGTGCCACATCCGTGCCGGCTGCGGGGCTCGTCCCCTGCCCGCCCTTCCTCCGTTCCCCGGGGCTCCGCCCCGGACCCCGCGCCTCAAACGCCGGCGGGGCTGGGGGTGTCGGTGGGGTCGGATGCGGTTGCCGGGGTCGGGGTGGGGGCGCCGGATCCCCGGGTCAGGGCCGCGGCGAGGAGTGCTGCCGCGAGCAGTAGCGCCGTGCCGCCCCAGGCCGCGTACTGCATTCCGTGGACGAAGGCCTCCCGGGCCAGGGTCAGCAGTTGCCCGCCAGCCTCCCCGCCGATCCGGTGGGCGACGGCCACGGCTCCGCCCAGGGTCTCCCGTGCGGCCGGGTCGGCGGCGGCGAGGTCCCCGCGGTAGACCGCGGTGCCCAGGCTGCCCAGGACCGCCATGCCGAGGGCGCCGCCGAACTCCTGGCCGGTCTCCAGCAGGGAGGCGGCGGAACCGGCCTTCTCGGCGGGGGCCGAGGCGAGCGCCATGTCGGAGACGAGGGACATCACGGTGACGATGCCCGAGGCGAGCACCCCGGCGCCGATCAGCAGCAGCCACAGCGAGTCGGTGCCGACCAGGGCCATCAGGGCGAACCCGGCGGCGGCGAGGACGAACCCGCCGGCGATGACGTACGCCCGGTCCGTCTTCTGGGCCAGGGCGGCGGAGACCGGGGCCGCGGCGCCGATGACGACCGAGGGGGCCAGGCTCCACAGCGCGGCTTCCAGGGTGCCCATGCCGAGCACGGACTGCAGGTACTGGGTGGTGAAGTAGGCCGAGCCCATCATGGCGAAGGCGGCGATGGTGTTGAGGCCGATGCCGGCGCCGAAGCCGCGTCCCCTGAACAGCGCCCGGCCGACCATCGCGTCCTCCCGGGTGCGCTGCCGGCGGACGAAGGCGTACCCGAAGGCCAGGCCGACGAGCAGGCAGCCCGCGTAGAGGGGCTCGAAGCCCTCGGCGGCGATCTCCTTGAGCCCGTAGACGACCGGCAGTACGGCGGCCATGGACAGCGGCACGGACAGCAGGTCGAAGCGGCCGGGGGCCGGGTCCTTGAACTCGGGGACCAGTACGGGGACCAGGACCAGCAGGAGCAGCATCGCGGGCACATTGACCAGGAAGACGGAGCCCCACCAGAAGTGGTTCAGCATCACACCGCTGAGCACCGAGCCGAGGGCGATGCCTCCGGTCATGGCCCCGGACCAGATGGCGATGGCCTTGCCGCGCTGCTTGTCGTCCTGGAAGAGGTTGCGGATGAGCGCGAGCGTGGAGGGCATCAGGGTGGCGCCGCCGATCCCGAGCAGCACGCGGGCCGCGATCAGCATCTCCGCGCTCGTGGCGTACGCGGCGCCGACCGAGGCGAGGCCGAAGGCGGTCGCGCCGATCAGCAGCAGCCTGCGGCGGCCGATCCGGTCCCCGAGCGACCCCATCGTGATCAGCAGGCCGGAGAGGGCGAAGGCGTAGCTGTCGAAGATCCACAGCTGCTGGGTGGCGCTCGGGTCCAGCTGCTCGGTGATGGCGGGGATGGCGAAGTAGAGGACGGAGACGTCCATCGAGACCAGGAGCAGGGGCAGCAGGAGGACCGTGAACGCGGTCCATTCGCGGCGGCCGGCGAGTCGCGCGGTGGCGCTGGGGTTCGTCATGAGGAGCAATGTACATACGTCATAAACGATTGTCTATGACGTATGTACATGACGACCGTCTTGGACTTCCGTCTGTGACGTGCGTCTTGCTACGGTGACGCCATGGGACATCGCGAAGATCTGCTCGAAGGCGCCAAGAAGTGCCTGCTGGAGAAGGGGTTCGTGCGCACGACCGCGCGCGACATCGTGAAGGCGTCGGGCGCGAACCTGGCCTCGATCGGCTACCACTACGGCTCGAAGGACGCCCTCCTGGCCGAGGCCTTCATCGCCCTGATGCAGGAACTCGGCGATGTCTTCAAGGACGGTGTGCAGGGCCAGGGCGGCTCGCTGGAGCGGTTCCAAGGGGTCTGGGAGGGCTTCCTGGCCCACCGCGGCGAAGCCGGTCCGGTCTGGTCGGCCAGCGTGGAGGTCGCCCTGGCCGGTGACCGGATGCCGGACCTGCGGGCCATGCTCGCCGCTTCCCAAACCGAGGGGCGCCGGGGCCTGATCGCGATGCTCACGGGGAACCCGGAGGAGGGGATCACCGAGCGGGAGGAGCAGACGCTCGGAGCCTTCTACCAGGCGCTGCTGAACGGTCTCATGCTCCAGTGGCTCTTCGACCCGAAGTCGGCGCCGAGCGCCGAGGAGCTGACCGAGGGCATGCGGGCCGCCGCAACCGCCGCGCTGGGCCGCCCGGCGGAGTAGGGCGCCCGGCGGGGAAAGCGGAGGCGGAACCGCCGCCCGGCCGGCTCCGTCCCATCCTCGAATCGGACCGGGACGAGGGGGAGTCGCGATGGCGGCGGGGAGAACCGGAACAGCGGCGGCGCTGTGCGGCCCGGTGGTGGCGGTGGTACTGGCGGCCGGATGCGGAACGGCACCCGGGGGTGGGAGCCGGGGCGAGCCGGTCGCCCCCGCCGACACCCGGCCGCGCATGGAGCGGGTGGCGGCGGCCTGGGAGGGCTCGGCGGCACTCGCGCAGTGGCGGGAGGGCTTCCACCCGCTGGACGAGCAGGACTGGGCGCCGGCGGGCGGATTCCGCTCGGGCGAGGACAAGGCCGCCGCGGTCAACGGGAACTTCGTCCTGCGCGCCGCGCTGCCCGAGGGCCCGCCGTCCGCCACCCCGGTCCGCTGGGACGCGGGCGGCGCCGAGCTCACCCTGCCCCTGCTGACCGCCCGGGAGGCGTACGGACAACTGCAGGGCGGGGCGAAGGGCGGCGAGGCGCGGCCCGATCGCGTTCTGTCCGTCACGGCCATCGCCTTCGGAGAGACCACCGTGCGCACCAGCCGCGGCCCGGCCCGGGTGCCCGCGTGGTCGTTCACCGTCGAGGGCTACGACACGCCCCTCACCCGGATCGCGATCCGGCCGCAGGAGCTCCCGAAGCCCCCGATCGAGCCGCTGCGCACCTTCGACGGGGGCACTGCCCCGCTGTTCGGCCGTTCGGCCGCACCCCCGGACGCCACCTCCTTCGAGGTGACGGCAGGTCATGGAGCCTGCGACGGAGGGGTCGCCGTGGACGTCCTCGAAGGCACGGACACCGTGGTTCTCGCCGGGCGGATCCTGCCCGGCGAGAAGGCGGGCCGGGACGGGGCCTGCCCCGCGCTGATGCTGCAGCAGCGGGTCCCCGTCACCCTCGCCCGGCCGGTGGGGGAGCGGCTCGTCCTGGATTCCGAGAGCGGCGCACCACTGGAGCAGGGGCCCCGGCGCCGCTGAAGGCCCGTCAACAGGTGATGACGACCTTGGCGCTCGCGTGCTCCATTTCGAGGTAGCGGACGGCCTCGGCCCCTTCGCTCAGCGGGTAGGTCCGGTCGACGGCCGGAGTGACCGCACCCCGCTCGACGAGCTCGCGCAGCGCCGCCAGGTTGTCCGCACTCTGCTTCGCCGTCAGGACGTGGATCCGCGCTCGCCCGAAGCGGGACATGAGATTCCCGCGGATGATCAGGCCCATCGGGCCGAACAGGCTGCCGCCCTCGGACACGCCACCGCCAGACAGCACCAGGGCGCCGGTCGGGGTCGAAGCACGCCGCAGGTCGGCCAGCGTACGGTTGCCCACCAGGTCGAGCACGAGGTCGTACCGCAGGCCCGTCCGGGTGAAGTCCTCCCGCTTGTAGTCGACGACGTGGTCCGCGCCGAGCGAGCGGACCAGGTCCACGTTCCGCGTGCTGCACACGCCGGTCACCTCCGCGCCGAGCGCCTTGGCGATCTGTACGGCGAAGGTCCCCACGCCGCCCGAGGCGCCGTTGACCAGGACGTGCTGCCCCGGCTGCAGCCGCCCCAGATCGCGCAGGCCCATCAGGGCGGTGTTCCCGGCCAACGGAACCGCCGCCGCCTGCTCGAAGGTCAGGCCGGCCGGCTTCGCGCCCACCACGTCCTGCCGAGCGCACACGTACTCGGCGAACGCCCCGTCGGCCTCGCCGTACACCTCGTCACCGGGACGCAGTCCGGTGACCCCCTCGCCGACGGCCTCCACCACCCCGGCGAAGTCGGTGCCCTGGATCCGCTGCCGGGGTCCGGTCAGTCCGAAGGCCAGGCGTGCCACGTACGGATCGCCGCGCATGACGTGCCAGTCACGGGCGTTGACCGAGGCGGCGCGCACCCGTACGAGCACCTCGCCGTCCCGGGGGGCCGGGCGGTCGACCTCCTTGAACTCCAGAACGTCGGACGAGCCGTACCGTTCCTGGACGATCGCCTTCATCTGGCCTCCGTACGTCAGGTGTTCGCGACGTTAGGGGACCCGGGGGCGTTCCGGTATCGGGGACCGCCCCTAGGGCCTGTCGTCAAACTCCCGTCTGCCCCGCGACGCCTGGCACGCGCTCTCGCCGCACCGGGCGAAAGCCAAGTACGTCCAGTACGCGGGCTTCCACCCGGCGCACCGAGAGCACGCACCAGACGCCGCGGGGCCGCCCTCCGGGCGACGACGGGAGTTTGACGACAGGCCCTAGGGACCACCCCTACGTCGGCCGGATCCGCCCCCGTCGTCAGCCGTGCAGCCGGGCCGTCTTCAGGGCCATGTGCAGCAACAGCCGGTCCTCGCCCTCGTCCAGGTCCAGCCCCGTCAGCTGCTCCACCCGCGAGATCCGGTAGTACAGGGTCTGCCGGTGGATCCCCAGCGCCGCGGCCGCGCGCCCCGCCTGCCCCGCGCAGTCCAGGAACACCTCGGCGGTACGGGCCAGTTCGCGGTGGGCCGGGTCCAGTAGGGCGCGGGCCGCCGGATCGTCGACGGGGTCGGCGGCGAGGGCTGCCAGCATCCGGTACGGGCCGATGGCCGACCACCGCGCGACCCGGCCGAGCCGGGGCTGCGCCGCGGCCGCGCGGGCCGCCGCGACCGCCTGCTCCCAGGCGGCGGGCAGCGCGCCGAGACCCCGGATCGGCTCGGCCACGCCGGCGGTGGAGGGGCGCACGCCGGGCGAGGCGGCTCCCGGGAGCAGTCGGGTCACCGCCGTCAGGGCCGGATCCAGGGCGTCGGGCGAGCGCAGCCGCAGCAGTACCGCCAGGTCGCCGCCCCCGGACGCGGCGCCGTCGGCTCCGCCCGCCCCGCGCGGGACCACGCACACCGCCGCCGCGCCCGGCACCGACGCCGGGGCCTCCCCGGGCCACGGCGCCACGCACACCGCCGCGTGCAGCCCGTCCCCGCCCGCGCCGAGGGCGAGCCGCAGCGCGGACACCGCCATGTCCTGCTGCCAGCCCCGCCCCGCGGTCAGCACCGCCAGGAACTCCCGCGAGAGGTCGGCCCCCGCCTTCGCCTCCTCGGCGAGCAGGACCCCGATCCGCTCGGCCACCTCCATGGCGGCGTCGAGTGCCGCGGCGCTCGGGCCGGCGGAGGGAGCCGGGGAGGAGGAACGGGCGCCGGGGGAGGGGCGGCCGGGCTTGCCGGGCTCCTGGTCGAGGAGCCACACGTACCCCTGCACGATGCCCCGGTAGCGCACCGGAAGGCAGATCCGCCCCCGGAAGACCCCCGCGTCGGGCGCCGCCGGGATCCGGACGGGCCCGGTGGCGCGGGCGATGCCGAACCCCTCGAACCAGGACCGGACGGCCGCCGTCGACTGCCGCGTGAGGATCGACCTGGTCCGGACCGGGTCCATCGCCGAGTCGTCCTCGCTGTCGTGCGCGCCGAAGGCGATGAGGCGGAAGTCCCGGTTCTCCAGGGTCGCCGGGGCGCCGAGCAGCGCCGAGATCTCGTCCACCAGGTCCTGGTAATCGCCCTTCACCCGGCCATTCTCCCACTCGCGCGACGGCTCTTCAGACAGATGTATGAGATCCGGGACACGGATGCGTGACAGCTGTCGATGGCAGAGCATCGAAGCGATCCTTAGGTTTCACGGAGGTTTTACTTGAGCTTTTCTTCTGCCACCCGCTGGAGGTGCCCCCGTGCTGGGTCCCGTGATCCTCGCCGCTTCGCGCAGCGACAAGATGCGCCGAATCGTCTCTGCCGCCCCGGTGACCAAGCCCGTGGTGAACCGGTTCATCCCCGGTGAGACGGTCGAGCAGGTGATCCCGATCGTCGAGGACCTCACGCGCAAGGGCCTGGAGGTCACCCTCGACGTCGTCGGCGAGGACATCACCGAGGTGGCCCAGTCGCACGCCGCCCGCGACGCCTACCTCCGGCTCATCGAGCACCTCGACGTCCTCGGCCTCGGCGAGACCGTCGAGATGTCCGTGAAGCTGTCGATGTTCGGCCAGGCGCTGGAAGGCGGCCACGAGCTCGCCCTCGCCAACGTCCGCCCGGTCGTCGAGGCCGCCGCGGCCATCGGCACCACCGTGACCCTCGACGCCGAGGACCACACCACCCTCGACTCGATGTTCGCCATCCACGAGGAGCTGCGCCGGGACTTCCCGGAGACGGGCTGCGTCATCCAGGCGTACCTCTTCCGCACCGAGGCCGACGCCCGCCGCCTGGCCGCCGCCGGCAGCCGCGTCCGGATCGTGAAGGGCGCCTACAAGGAGCCCGCCGAGGTCGCCTACCAGGACAAGGCCGAGATCGACAAGGCGTACGTCCGCATCATGAAGATCCTGATGGAGGGCGAGGGCTACCCGATGATCGGGTCGCACGACCCGCGCCTGATCTCCATCGCGCAGGAGCTCGCCCGGGCGGCCGGGCGCAAGCAGGACGAGTACGAGTTCCAGATGCTCTACGGCATCCGCAGCGAGGAGCACCTGCGGCTCGCCGCCGAAGGCCACCGGATGCGCGTCTACACCGCGTACGGGACGGACTGGTACGGCTACTTCATGCGCCGCCTCGCGGAGAAGCCCGCCAACCTCCTCTTCTTCCTCCGCTCGATGATCACCAAGAACTAGTCCAGAACCAGGTCAAGGAGTTAGCAGAGCCATGGACGCAGTGACCCAGGTCCCCGCTCCGGTCAACGAGCCGGTCCACTCGTACGCCCCCGGCAGCGCCGAGCGCGCCCGTCTCGAAGCGCAGCTCAAGCAGCTGTCCGAGAACCCGATCGACCTCCCGATGACGATCAACGGCGTCAAGCGGATGGGCGGCGGCGAGCGCTTCGACGTGGTCCAGCCCCACGACCACAAGTCCGTCATCGGCACCTACGCCAACGCCACCGAGGCCGACGCGCGGGAGGCCGTCGACGCCGCCCTGGCCGCCGCCCCGGCCTGGCGCGCGATGTCCTTCGACGACCGCGCCGCGATCATCCTGCGCGCCGCCGAGCTGCTGGCCGGCCCGTGGCGCGAGAAGCTCGCCGCCTCGACCATGCTGGGCCAGTCCAAGACCGCGCAGCAGGCCGAGATCGACACCCCGTGCGAGCTCGTCGACTTCTGGCGCTTCAACGTCCACTTCGCCCGCCAGATCATGGCCGAGCAGCCGGTCGCGAACTCCGCCGGCGTGTGGAACCGCAGCGACCACCGCCCGCTGGAAGGCTTCGTCTACGCGATCACGCCGTTCAACTTCACGGCCATCGCCGGCAACCTGCCGACCGCCCCCGCCCTCATGGGCAACGTGGTCCTGTGGAAGCCGTCCCCGACGCAGACCCACTCCGCGGTCCTCCTCATGGAGCTCCTGGAGGAGGCCGGCCTGCCGAAGGGCGTCATCAACCTGGTGACGGGCGACGGCATCGCCGTCTCCGAGGTGGCCCTGAACCACCCCGAGCTGGCCGGCATCCACTTCACCGGCTCGACCAAGACCTTCCAGTACCTGTGGAAGACGGTCGGCAACAACATCGAGAAGTACAAGTCCTACCCGCGCCTGGTCGGCGAGACCGGCGGCAAGGACTTCGTCGTCGCGCACCCGTCCGCGGACCGCGCCATCCTGAAGACCGCCCTGACCCGCGGCTCCTTCGAGTTCCAGGGCCAGAAGTGCTCGGCGTCCTCGCGCGCCTACGTCCCGGCCTCCATCTGGAACGACGGCTTCAAGGAGGCCTTCGCGGCCGAGGTCGACGGCATCGCCATGGGCGACGTCCGCGACCTGACCAACTTCATCGGCGCCGTCATCGACGAGCGGTCCTTCGCGAAGAACAAGGCCGCGATCGACCGTGCGAAGGCCGACCCGACCTGCGAGATCATCGCGGGCGGCACGTACGACGACTCCGAGGGCTACTTCGTCCGCCCGACCGTCATCGCGTGCACCGACCCGGAGAACGAGGTCTTCACGACCGAGTACTTCGGCCCGATCCTCGCCGTGCACGTCTACGAGGACGCCGACTTCGACGCGATGCTGGCCCAGATGGAGTCCGTCTCGGCGTACGCCCTGACCGGCTCGATCATCGCCGCCGACCGCTACGCGGCCGCGGACGCGATGGAGAAGCTCCGCTTCGCGGCGGGCAACTTCTACATCAACGACAAGTCCACCGGCGCCGTCGTCGGCCAGCAGCCCTTCGGTGGCGGTCGCGCCTCGGGCACGAACGACAAGGCCGGCGCGGCGACCAACCTCCAGCGCTGGACCTCGACCCGCTCCATCAAGGAGACCCTGGTCCCGCCGACCGAGTACGGCTACCCCCACATGGGCTGACCGGCCCCGTCGAACCCCGCCCCCGCTCCGGAACCCCCAAGTCCGGAGCGGGGGCGGTCCCCATTCCGGCCCTAGGGGACGAGCACGACCTTGCCCAGGTTGCGGCGCTGCTCGATCAGGGCGTGGGCCCGGGCCGCCTCGGCGAGGGGGATCTCCTCGTGCACGGCGGTGCGCAGGGTGCCCGCGTCGCGCAGCTCCCACAGCTCGCGCCGCCAGAGGTCGTACAGCTCGGGCTTCCCCGTGGCGATGGCCCGCATCTGGAAGCCGATCACCGAGGCGCCGCGGACCAGGAGCTCGTACGCCTCCACCGTGCCGCCGCCGGAGCCGAAGGCCACCAGCCAGCCGCCGGTCGCCAGGGCCCGTACGGCGGGACCGAGCAGGCCGCCGCCGACGCCGTCGAGGATCACGTCGTAGGGGGCTCCCCACTCGGCGTCTTCGTACAGGACGACCTCGTCGGCGCCCAGGGCACGCACGAAGTCCGCCTTGCCCGCACTGCTGACGGCGGCCACGACACGGCCCGCCCCGCCCGCCTTGGCGAACTGCAGGGCGAGCGTCCCCACGGCGCTCGCGGCCGCGGTGACGAGCACGGACTCCCCGGGCTCCACCCGCGCGGCCTCGTAGGCCCCGCGTGCCACCAACCCGCTGCGGACCAGGGCCACCGCCTCGACGGCGCTCGCGCCGTCGGGGATCGGAGAGGTCATCGCGGTGTTCAGCACGGCGAACTCGGCGTAGGCGTCCACGAAGCACAGCCCGGTGACGCGGTCGCCGACGGAGAAAGCGGTGACCCCCTCGCCAACGGCGGCGACCCGCCCGGCGATCTCGCCCCCGAACGGCATCGGCCCGGCTCCCTCCCGCACCTTGCGAACGGTGGGCAAGGTCACCCCGACGGCCTCCGTCCGCACGAGCACCTCACCGCATGCCGGTTCCGGCACGGTGGCGTTCTCGGCGAAGAGGACTTCGGGGCCGCCGTTGACCTCGTAGCGGATGCGGAGCAAGGGACCTCCCGATGTGGATCTTGTGGAAGGTCCCCACGGTAGTGCGTCAGACCTCCACGATGACCTGGTCGAGGGACTTGCGGACCAGGTCCGGGACCTCGCAGTCGTCCGCCGGGTAGCCCACCGGGATCACCGCGAAGGCCTTCTCGTTCTCCGGGCGGCCCAGCACCCGGGAGAGGAAGCGCATCGGGCTCGGCGTGTGGATCAGCGCCGCCAGGCCGGACAGGTGGAGCGCGGACAGCAGCATGCCGACCGCGATGCCGACCGACTCGTCCACGTAGTAGTGCTTGCGCTTCGTACCGTCCGGGCCGAGCCAGTAGCGCTGCTGGAAGACCACGATCAGGGCCGGGGCGTCCGTGAGGTGGGTCTTCACGGAGTCCGTGCCGAGGGGGCGCAGGGCCGCGAGCCACTCGTCGCCGAGACGGCCGTCGTAGGAGAGCTCCTCCTCCTGCTCGGCGGCGGCGCGGATCCGCTCCCGCACGGCGGGGTCCTTGACCAGGACGAAGGTCCACGGCTGCTGGTGCGCCCCGGACGGAGCGGTCGCGGCGCACGCGATGGCGTCGCGGACCGCCTGCTCGGGCACGGGGTCGGGGGAGAAGTGGCGTACGGTCCTGCGCTCGTCCATCCGCGCGCGCAACTCGGCGGCGCGTGCCAGGGATTCCTCGCCGGGCATCCGTGCGGGGCGGTAGGGGGCGGGACGGTACGGCAGGCCGTGGATCGGGGTCCACGCTTCGGTATCGGGCGACATGGAGCGAGTCTGCCGAGGCAATGGTCCAGACCGCCAGAGCCGCGTCGGCCCAATGGAGGCCGACGCACGGCGTTCCGCGTCCGGCATGCGGACCGCTTGGTACGGTCCCGGGATGACCGACACGCGGACCGCGCACACCTCGGAGCTGACCGACGGCGAGCTGCGGGAGGTGCGCGAGCTGCTCGACGAGGCCTTCGGCGGGGACTTCTCCGACGAGGACCACGAGCACGCCCTCGGCGGGATGCACGTGCTGATCCGCGAGGACGGCCGGCTCGTGGCCCACGGCAGCGTCGTCCAGCGGCGGGTCGTGCACGAGGGGCGCGCCCTGCGCACGGGATACGTCGAGGCCGTCGCCGTGCGGGCCGGCCTGCGGCGCCGGGGGCTCGGCGGGCAGGTCATGGACGGGCTGGAGCGGGTCGTGGCGCGGGCCTACGTGCTCGGCGCCCTCTCGGCCTCCGAGGCGGGGGCCGCGCTGTACGAGGGCCGCGGTTGGCGGGCGTGGGGCGGGCGGGTCGGGGCGCTCTCGCCGGGCGGGCCGGTGCGGCTCGCCGACGAGGAGGGTTCCACGTACGTGTGGGTGCCGCCCGGCGGGGTCCGGCTGGACCCCGCCGGGCGGCTCGACTTCGACTGGCGGGACGGGGACGTGCTCTAGGGCTCCCCAGTGGGACCGGGAGCGTCAGGAGCCCGAGATGCTCGGGGCGCCCGTCTCGATGTGGCCCGTGTAGCGGCGCGACCAGGTGCCGTCGGAGTCGGCGAGGATCGTGAAGTCGTACCAGCCGCTGCTGTACGCCACCGCGTTGAAGTAGTCCTCCGTGGAGGAGTTCGCGGCGACGGTGTAGGTCCACGGGCCGTCGGCGCGGTAGGCGTTCGAGCGGATCGTGAAGGTGACCGGCGAGGCAGAGGAGTTGGTCATCTTGAACCAGATCGCGGTCTTGCCCGTGCCCGCCTCGACGGCGAAACGGGCCGCGACCTCCAGGGACTTGCCCGGCTTCGTGGCGTCGCCGAGGAAGCGGCGCAGGAAGCGGTTCGGGCCGTACATCGAGATGTCGTACTTGCCGGAGCCGCTGCCGAGTCCGATGTTGAAGTAGTCGCTCGACGTGGCGCCCGGGTCGACCGTGTACTGCCAGGCGGCCGTGTCCCGGTACTGGTGCGGGTGGATCGAGAAGTGCGCCGGCCGCTTCGCCTCGGTGCCCTGGTTGGTCATGGAGAACCAGGCCAGGATCTTTCCCGCCGCGCCGAACTCCAGCCGGTCCATGTTGCCGTTCACCTGGTACGGCAGGGCCCGCGCCGGGCGGGTGCCGGGCTCCTGCGCCGGGAGGGCGTTGTCCTGCGGCGCCGGGTTGGGCAGCGGGCCGCAGGTCGACTGGCCGATGACCTTGGCGGTGCCGGGCAGGCCCGCGGGCACCCCGTAGACCGGATGCGCGAAGTCGAAGACGCCGGTCAGGTCGCCGGTGACCTTGCGGCGCCAGGCGCTGATGTTCGGGCAGGTCGCGGGGGTGCCGAGGGCGGCGGTCCAGGTCTCCATGAAGCGCAGTACGGAGGTGTGGTCGAAGACCTCGGAGCTGACCCAGCCGCCCCGCGTCCACGGCGACATCACGATCATGGGGACGCGGAAGCCGAGCCCGACCGGGATCCCGTCGATGTACTCGCCGGGGGTGCCCGGCGGGGCGATCGGCGGCGCCACGTGGTCGAAGAAGCCGTCGTTCTCGTCGTAGTTGAGGAACAGGACGGTGGAGTCGAATACCTCCGGGTTCGCGGCGAGCGCCCGGTAGACCAGGTCGACGAAGTGCGCGCCGTCGCCGGGCGGGGCGTACGGGTGCTCGGAGAAGGCCTCGTTCGCCACGACCCAGGAGACCTGGGGGAGGGTTCCGGCGACCACGTCGGCGCGGATGGCGGCGGCGATGTCGTCCGGGGTGGAGCCGGTCACCTTGGGCACGGAGCCCATGCCGCGGTCCCACAGCGGGTCGCCCGGCTTGGCGTCGGTGAACTTCTTGAAGTAGGCGAGCCCGTTGTCCCCGTAGTTGTCCTGGGCGTTCTGGTAGACCTTCCAGGTCATGCCGGCCCGCTGGAGGGCCTCCGCGTACGTCTCCCAGGTCAGCCCGGACTCGTCGCCGCCGTCCTTGCTGCCCGCGTCGACCTTGCCGCTCCACAGGAAGGTGCGGTTGGGGCCGGTCGCGCTGAGCGTGGAGCAGAAGTAGGCGTCGCAGATCGTGTAGTTGTCGGCGAGCCCGTAGTGGAAGGGGATGTCCCCGCGGTCGAGGTAGCCGAGGGTGTGGGTCTTGCCGACGGCGGTGACCCAGTTGTCCATCCGGCCCTTGTTCCAGGCTCCGTGCTGCGAGCTCCAGCTGTGCGGGAGGTCGCCGGTGCACTGGGCGAGGGTCTCGCTGTCGGCGCCACCGGCCGCCGGGGTGGCGGACAGCTTCCACGGGTACTGGCGGGCGCCCCAGTTGTACTGGTTGAAGGTGCCCCAGCCGCCCGGTATGTTGCCGGCGGCGCGGTCGCCGAAGCCGCGGACACCCTTCAGCTTGCCGAAGTAGTGGTCGAAGCTGCGGTTCTCCTGCATCAGGATCACGACGTGCTTCACATCGGTGATGGTGCCGGTCGCGGCGGCCGCGGCCGCCGTCGTCGGCAGCAGCGGGGGCAGGGCCGCCCCGGCCACCAGCCCCGCGCCGATTCCCACGAAACCTCTGCGGCTGATCGGTGTCACTGAGTCCTCGCCTCCAACTCCAGTGCCCGGTTGGCACATTGACGCAAAGAGTGGCGGCAGCCGATGCAAAGGTCTACATCCGTGCGGTAAGAACTCGGTGAACATCCGGGTGGCTGGATTCAGTCGTCGATCCGCACGAGCATCTTGCCCAGATTGTCCCCCCGGAACATGCCCAGGAAGGCGTCCACCGTGTGATCGAAGCCCTGCACAACGGTGGTGTCGGTGCCGATCCGGCCACTGCGCAGGTGCGGGACGAGGAAGTCCTCCAACTCGTCCTGGAGATTGGTGTGATTGCGAACCAATACCCCTTCCAGTCGGAGTGACTTGTGTACGACCTCGAAGAGGTTGCGGGGCGCGGCCGGGGACCGGTCGCCGTTGTACATCGACAGGCCGCCGACCCAGGCGATCCGTCCGTACTCGCGCAGCACGTCGATCGCGCCCTCCAGGTGCTCCCCGCCGACGTTGTCCACGTAGACGTCGATGCCGTCGGGGGCGGCCTTCGCGAGCTGCTCGCCGACCGGCCCGTCGTGGTAGTCGAAGGCGGCGTCGAAGCCCAGCGCCCCGGTCAGGTGGCGGACCTTCGCCGCCGATCCGGCGCTGCCGATGATCCGGCGGGCGCCGAGCAGTCGGGCGATGCGGCCGGTGGCCGTGCCGACGCCGCCCGCCGCGGCCGAGACGAAGAGGTCCTCGCCCTCGCGCAGGCCCGCGGTCCGGGTCAGCGCGGCGTACGCGGTCAGGCCGGTGCCGCCGAGGATCGAGAGGTACGCCTCCAGGGGGACGCCCTCGTGGCCGCGCAGCCTGCGCGTGCCGTCGGAGCCCAGGGTGACCAGGGCGTGCGTGCGCCAGCCCGAGCGGTGGAAGACGAGGTCGCCCTCGGCCAGGCCCGGGTCGCGGGAGGCGATCACCCGGCCCACGGAGCGACCTTCGAGCGGGGTTCCGAGCGCGAAACCGCCCTCGCCGCCGTCCATCAATCCGCGGTGGTACGGGTCCACGGAGAGCAGCAGGTTCCGCACGAGGGCGGTGCCGGGCGCCGGCTCGGGCACGGGGGCGCTGACGTACGCGAAGTCGGATGCGGAGGGGAAACCGGTCGGGCGGGCGATCTGGTGGACGGCGTACGCGCTGGTGTTCGTGGTCATGGCGCAGACGCTAGGAAGGAATCACCGGGCCGGGCAGGGGGTTCGGTTCATGGAAGCGGCACATCCATGAACAGCGCTCATAGAACGAGGTGAAGGCCATGACAGCCGGCGAGTTGGCGCCGCGGGAACTGCGGGTCCTGGTCGCCGTGGCCGACAGCGGCGGCTTCTCCGCCGCGGCGGTCGCGCTCGGCCTCACCCAGTCGGCCGTCTCGCACTCGGTGCGCGGAAGCGAGACCAAGCTCGGCGCGGTCCTCTTCGAGCGCGGTCGTGGCGGAGCCTCGCCCACGGCGGCCGGGGAACGGGCCGTCGGCCACGCCCGCCGGATCCTGCGGCTGTACGAGGTCATGGGCGCGGAGGTGCGAGGCACGGGCCGCGGCGCGGACCCGGTGGAGGGCGTGCTCCGCATCGCCGCCTTCCGCAGCGCGGCCCTGCACCTGCTGCCGCCCGCCCTGGAGCGGCTCACCGCCCGCCACCCCGGCATCCGCCCCGAGGTCAGGGTGGTCCGGGAGATCGGCCCCGGTGCGGCGGGGGAGGTGGCCGCGGGCCGCGCGGACCTCGGCATCGCGACCTTGGGCGTCGCACAGGGGCTGCCGCCGGGTCTGCTGAGCGGGGTGCTGGTGGAGGAGGCGTACTCCCTGGTGCACCCGGCGGGGCACCCCGAACCGAAGGCGCTGCCCCTGATGGACTGGGACGAGAACTGCGGCTCGTACACCCGGGCCTGGTGGCTGGCGCAGGACTGGATCCCCCGAGCCACCGTCAAGGCGGAGGACGACGCGATGGTGCTGACCATGGTCGGCCGGGGCCTCGGCATGGCGATCATGCCCGAGCTGTCGCTCCGGGAGGCGACCGAGGCCGTCGACGTCACCTGTCTGGGCCCCGAGGGGCCGGTGAGACGCGTGGGATACGTCACCACTCCGGAATCGGCTTCCACCCTCGCCGTAAGGGCTCTGATCAGGGAACTCCGCTCCACGAACGGCTGAAAACGGAGCCTCTGGAGCGCCCTTCCGGGCGGCTGCGCGTCTCAGATAGTAGGAAGTCCGAGTAATTGCGGAGACAGACAGCCGGAGCTGCCCTAGCTTGGTAGAAGCCGAACGTCTCGCCAATCAGGCGAATGGCGGTAGAGGGCGCGCGCCCCGGCAGGCAACCCCTGCGGCGCACTGCCCCCCGCCTCTTCCGGCGCCTTGAAGGAACCCCTCATCCGTGGCCCCGCCACGCCGTGATCTCAAGGAGTCGATCACCCATGAAGACCACCACCACCGCAGCCCGTCGCGTCCGCCGCTCCTCCACGGCCGACGTCGACCGCAAGAACGCCGCCGCCGCCCTCCAGCGCGCGCTCGACCGCCGTGACAACGGCGGGGCGACCGGCCACTGATCAACCCGCTCATCGGACATATTGCGGCCACGCGTCCACATGGTGGACGCAATGTGTCTGAGGGCTGGGACAGGGAGTACGGTTTTGCCATGTCGACCAGCATCAATCTCGCAGTGATCCCCGGTGATGGCATCGGCCAGGAAGTCGTGGCTCAGGGCCTCAAGGTCCTTACCGCGGTCCTGCCCCAGGATGTGAAGCTGGAGACCAAGGAGTACGACCTCGGCGCCCAGCGCTGGCACCGCACCGGTGAAACCCTCCCGGACGCGGAGCTCGAAGCCCTCAAGCACCACGACGCGATCCTGCTGGGCGCCATCGGCGACCCCTCGGTCCCGTCCGGCGTGCTGGAGCGCGGTCTGCTGCTGAAGCTCCGCTTCGCCTTCGATCACTTCATCAACCTGCGCCCGTCGAAGCTCTTCCCGAACACGGCCACCCCGCTGGCCGGCCGTCCGGAGATCGACTTCGTCGTGGTCCGCGAGGGCACCGAGGGCCCGTACACCGGCAACGGCGGCAGCCTGCGCACCGGCACCCCCGCCGAGGTGGCCACCGAGGTCAGCATCAACACCGCGTACGGCGTCGAGCGCGTCGTGCGTGACGCGTACGAGCGGGCCAACGCCCGCCCCCGCAAGAAGCTGACGCTGGTCCACAAGAACAACGTCCTCGTGTACGCGGGCCACATGTGGAAGAACATCTTCGACAAGGTCGGCCAGGAGTACCCCGAGGTCACCACCGACTACCTGCACGTCGACGCCGCGACGATTTTCTTCGTCACCCAGCCCGAGCGCTTCGACGTCATCGTGACGGACAACCTCTTCGGTGACATCCTCACCGACCTGGCCGCCGCCGTGACCGGCGGAATCGGCCTCGCCGCCTCCGGGAACATCAACCCGACCGGCGCCTTCCCGTCCATGTTCGAGCCCGTCCACGGCTCGGCCCCGGACATCGCGGGCACCGGCAAGGCCGACCCGACCGCGACGATCCTCTCCGTGGCCCTCCTGCTGCGTCACCTGGGCTACGAGGCCCAGGCCGTCCGCATCGAGGACGCGGTCTCCGCCGACCTCGCGGAGCGCGACGGCACCTTCCGCTCCACCGACGCGATCGGCGACGCACTCGCCGCGCGAGTAGCCGGCTGACCCGGCTGCACCATTCCAGGAAGCCGTCGGGTCACACAGGCGACCCGGCGGCTTTTCCTGCGCGGCCCCGGGTGCCACCATCTCCCCTGGGCCGCTCTCCCCGCTTCTACGAAGCCTCCGCTTGCGCGATAATCGAACGCGAGGCCGCGGAATGCGGGGATGCTCGGACGTCCTAGTACGCCGTGAGCGCGGTCCGCCATACACAACCGGTGAAGGACAAGCACTCATGACGACGCCCACGATCGAGCTCAAGCCCTCCTCGCACCCCCTGTCCGACGCGGAGCGCGAGGCGATCCTGGCCAGCCCCGGCTTCGGCCGCCACTTCACCGACCACATGGTGACGATCAAGTGGACCGAGGGGCGCGGCTGGCACGACGCAGAGCTGGTCCCGTACGCGCCGCTGTCGATCGACCCGGCGAACATGACCCTGCACTACGCGCAGACCATCTTCGAGGGCCTCAAGGCGTACAAGCAGCCCGACGGCACCGTCGCCACCTTCCGCCCGCAGGCCAACGCCGAGCGCTTCCAGGCCTCCGCGCGCCGCATGGCGATGCCGGAGCTGCCGACCGAGCTGTTCATCGAGGCCTGCGACGTCCTCGTCCAGCAGGACCGGGCCTGGGTGCCGGACTCCGGCGAGGCCTCGCTCTACCTGCGGCCCTTCATGTTCGCCTCCGAGGTCGGGCTCGGTGTCCGCCCGGCCAACGAGTTCCTCTTCATCGTCATCGCCTCGCCCGCCGGCGCGTACTTCCCCGGCGGCGTGAAGCCCGTCTCGGTCTGGCTCTCCGAGGAGTACGTCCGGGCGGCGAAGGGCGGCACCGGCGCGGCCAAGACCGGCGGCAACTACGCGGCGTCCCTCGTCGCCCAGGCCCAGGCCGCCTCGCACGGCTGCGACCAGGTGGTCTGGCTCGACGCCGTCGAGCACCGCTGGATCGAGGAGATGGGCGGGATGAACCTGTACTTCGTGTACGGCGACCGCATCGTCACCCCCGAGCTCACCGGTTCGCTCCTCCCGGGCATCACCCGCGACTCCCTCCTCACCATCGCCCGCGACCTCGGCTACACCGCCGAGGAGGGCCGCCTGACCACCGAGGACTGGGAGCGCGACAACGCGAACGGCACCCTCACCGAGGTGTTCGCCTGCGGCACGGCGGCCGTGATCACCCCGGTCGGCTCGGTCAAGTCCGCGCGCGCCAACTGGATCCAGGGCGACGGCGAGCCGGGTGAGGTCACCATGAAGCTCCGCAAGGCGCTCCTGGACCTCCAGACCGGTCAGGCCTCCGACGCCCACGGCTGGATGCACCCGCTGGGCTAGTCCCTCGGTGGAACACGAGAAGGGCCCGCCTCCCGATCGGGAGGCGGGCCCTTCGTGCGTACGGGCCCGGCTCAGGCGGCGGCGGCCACCGGCTCCGGCTCCTCGGCGGCCGGCGCGGGGACGGCCGCCGGGGCGGTGCGGATGGTCAGGACCGTGTAGACCAGGCCGCCGACCAGGCCGGAGAGGACGAAGGAGCAGTCCACGCCGCCGGTGAGGGCGAGCAGCGGGCCCTCGTAGAAGGGGGTGGTCACCGCGAGCAGGCCGACGCCGGCGCCGATGGCCCAGGAGGCGGTGGCCGCGAGGTTCCAGCCGCCGCGGTACCAGTAGATCCCGCCCACCGAACGGCGGTTGAAGACCTGGAGGGCGTCGGCGTCGTACCGGCCGCGGCTGCGCACGAAGCCGATCAGGGTGATCACGGCCCACGGGGTGCCGATCGCGGTCAGCACGAGCACGAACGAGGTCATCGCGGACTGGACGTCCCACTCGAAGGAGCCGATGAAGACGAAGGCGGTGGCCACGGACGCGGCGATCACGGTGGCCTTGGTGCGGGTGGCCTTCGGGACGATCGCGTCCAGGTCGAGGCCCATGGAGTAGAGCATCAGTCCGGCGTTGCCCACGGAGCCTGCGGCGGCCGCGACGAGCAGCGGAACCAGGTACCAGAACGGGGAGGCCTCCACCAGCGGCCCCGCGTAGTCGGCGCCGGCCTTGGCGGCGAGCGCGGTATAGGTGCCGAACAGCTGCGGGACGAGCAGGCCGACCAGCAGGCCGAGGACGGTGGCCCAGAGGACCTTGCGGGAGCTGTGCTTGGTGGGGGAGATGTAGCGGGTGTAGTCGCCGAGCAGGGTGATGAAGGCGACGGGACCGCTCAGGCCGGCGGCGACGGCGGCCAGCAGCCAGGTCGGCCAGAAGGAGCCCAGCAGGTAGGAGGTCTCCGGCGGCGCGGCGGTGGTGAAGTCCGGGGCGTACGCGTAGATGCCGATGGCCAGCAGGACCACCATGCCGATGGACAGCACCTTGCTCATGCGCAGCAGCAGTCGGTAGCCGAAGACGGCCCCGACGACGGTACACGCGGCGAGTACGCCGTACATCGCGGCACGCGAGACGCCGGTGTCCGGCAGGCCGGTGAGCCGGGACAGTACGCCGACCATCACGTCGCCGCCGATCCACAGCGTGAGGGCGGTGTAGCCGAGCGCCAGCAGCAGACCCACGATCGACCCGACCAGCCGGCCGCGGACGCCGAACTGGGCGCCGCTGGAGGTGGAGAGGTTGGTGGCGGTGCGCAGGGAGACGAGTGCCAGCGGCGCGGTGAAGGCGATCCCGACGAGGGTGCCGGTCACGATGGCGGTGACCGATGGCCACAGGCCCAGCCCGAAGGACGGGGGCAGCCAGCCGAAGACGATCACACCGAGGCAGAGGTTGGAGCCGAGGAGGATCGAGATCAGGTCGCGGGGACCGCTCGTCCGCTCCTCCTCCGGGATGGTGTCGACTCCGCGCTGTTCGATGGGCATGGGGGGACTCCCTTGGCACGGCGGGGATGGTTGAACTTTTTGTTTGAGCGACACTCAATGTGACTTACTCCCTGGTCCCAGGTCAATGATTCCTTGCGAGGAAATGAAGAGTTAGAGTGATGCTCTAACCCATCGACTCAAGAGGTGGTGGATCGGCATGCGGCTGACCCCTACGGAGCGCGACCGGCTGCTGCTCCGCAGCGCTGCTGAACTGGCCAGGGCCCGCCGGGCCCGGGGCCTGCGGCTCAATGTCCCCGAGGCCACCGCGCTGATCGCGGACACGGTCTGCGAGGCGGCGCGCGACGGCAAGCGGCTGGCGGAGGCGATCGAGGAGGCCCGGGGCGTGCTGGGCCCGGACGACGTCCTGCCCGGCGTGGCCGACGTGGTCACCGAGGTGCACGTGGAGGCCGTTTTCGACGACGGCTCGCGGCTCGCGGTGGTCTCGTCGCCCGTCCAGGGCGCCGTGCGGCTCGGCGACGACGCCCCCGGCGCGGTCGTGCCCGGCCCCGGCGTCCCCCAGCCGGAACCGGTGCTGCACCTGCGGGTGCGCAACACCGCCCCCGTGCCGGTGAGCGTCACCTCCCACTTCCACTTCTTCGAGGCCAACCCCCGCCTCGACTTCGACCGCGCCGCCGCCTACGGCATGCGGTTGTGCGTACCGGCCGGCTCGTCCGTCCGGTTCGACCCCCACGGCGAGGGCGAGGTCGGCCTGGTCCCGATCGGCGGCGACCGCGTCGCCATCGGCTTCGCGGGCCTGGTCGACGGCCCGCTCGACGCCCCCGGCGCCAAGGCCGAGGCCCTGCGCCGGGCCGCCGCCTGCGGCTACCTGGGCGTGGCCGACACCACCGCAGGCGCCCCGGAAGGAGACCAGGCGTGAGCCGTCAGACCCCCCACACCGACCACAGCGCGCACTGCGCCCCCGGCAGCCGCCACATCGACCCCCACGAGTACGCCTCCGTCTTCGGCCCCCGCGCCGGGGACCGGGTGCGGCTCGGAGACTCCGGACTCACCGTCCGGGTGGAATCCGACGCGCAGAAGCCCGGGGACGAGTTCCTGGCCGGCTTCGGCAAGACCGCGCGTGACGGCCTGCACCTGAAGGCCGCCGCGGTCCGCGAGACCTGCGACGTGGTCATCAGCAACGTGCTGGTGATCGACGCGGTCCTGGGCATCCGGAAGGTCTCCATCGGCATCCGCGAGGGCCGGATCCACGCGATCGGCCGGGCCGGCAACCCCGACACCCTCGACGGCGTCGACGTGGTCGTCGGCACGGGCACGTCCATCGTCTCCGGAGAGGGCCTGATCGCGACGGCCGGCGCCGTGGACACCCACGTCCACCTGCTCTCGCCGCGGATCATGGAGGCCTCGCTCGCCGCGGGCGTCACCACGATCATCGGCCAGGAGTTCGGCCCGGTCTGGGGCGTCGGCGTCAACTCCCCGTGGGCCCTGAAGCACGCCTTCAACGCCTTCGACGCCTGGCCCGTCAACATCGGCTTCCTCGCCCGCGGTTCCTCCTCCGACGCGGCCCCCCTCGTCGAGGCCCTCGCCGAGGGCGGCGCCTCCGGCTTCAAGGTCCACGAGGACATGGGCGCCCACACCCGCGCCCTGGACACCGCGCTGCGCGTGGCCGAGGAGCACGACGTACAGGTCGCCCTGCACAGCGACGGCCTGAACGAGTGCCTCTCCGTCGAGGACACCCTGCGGGTACTGGAGGGCCGGACCATCCACGCCTTCCACATCGAGGGCTGCGGCGGCGGGCACGTCCCGAACGTGCTGAAGATGGCGGGCGTGCCGAACGTCATCGGCTCCTCCACCAATCCCACCCTGCCCTTCGGCCGGGACGCGGTCGCCGAGCACTACGGCATGATCGTCTCCGTCCACGACCTCAAGCCGGACCTGCCCGGCGACGCCGCCATGGCTCGCGACCGGATCCGCGCGGGCACCATGGGCGCCGAGGACGTACTGCACGACCTGGGCGCGATCGGCATCACCTCCTCCGACGCCCAGGGCATGGGCCGCGCGGGCGAGACCATCCGCCGCACCTTCGCCATGGCCGCCAAGATGAAGGGCGAGCTCGGCCCCCTGGACGGCGACGGCGAGGGCGACGACAACGCCCGCGTGCTGCGCTACATGGCCAAGCTGACCATCAACCCGGCCATCGCCCACGGCCTGGCCCACGAGATCGGCTCCATCGAGGTCGGCAAGCTCGCCGACATCGTGCTGTGGCGCCCCCAGTTCTTCGGCGCCAAGCCGCAGCTGGTCCTCAAGTCGGGCTTCCCGGCGTACGGGGTCACCGGCGACCCCAACGCGGCCACCGACACCTGCGAACCGTTGGTCCTCGGACCGCAGTTCGGCTCGTACGGGGCCACGGCCGCCGACATCTCCGTCGCCTTCGTCTCGGCCGCCGCGGCGGCCCTGGGCAGCGACGAGATGCCGACCCGCAGGCGCAGGGTGGCCGTCCGCGGCACCCGCGGCATCGGCCCCAAGGACCTGCTCCTCAACTCCCGGGTGGGCGCGGTCGATGTGGACGCGCGCAGCGGCCTCGTCTCCCTCGACGGGGAACCGCTGCGCTCCGAAGCGGCCGAGTCGGTCTCCCTCAACCGCCTGTATTTCCTCTAAGCAGCCTTGCCCGTAAGCCCGTAAGGACCCCTCATGACCACGAACAAGCCCGTGAACGACGGATTCCGGATGCCCGCCGAGTGGACGCCCCACGAGCGCACCTGGATGGCCTGGCCGAGCCCCAACCCGACCTTCACCAACGAGCAGGAGCTCGCCGAGGCCCGCGAGGCCTGGGGAGCCGTGGCCCGCGCGGTGCGCACGTACGAGCCCGTGACCCTCGTCGTCTCGCCCGGTGACGCAGAGAGCGCCCGCGCCATCGTCGGCGGGGCCGACGGCCACGAACTGGTGCTGGTGGAGCGGGACCTCGACGACGCCTGGATGCGCGACATCGGCCCGACCTTCGTCACCAACGACGCGGGCGAGCTGGCGGCCGTCGACTGGACCTTCAACGGCTGGGGCGCCCAGGAATGGGCCCGCTGGGAGCACGACTCCAAGATCGCCCGGCACGTCTCGGACGTGGTCGGCACCCGTACCTACAGCACCACGCTCGTGAACGAGGGCGGCGCCATCCACGTGGACGGCGAGGGCACCGTGCTCCTCACCGACACGGTCCAGCTGGGCAAGGGCCGCAACCCCGACTGGACCCGCGAGCAGGTCGAGCAGGAGATCCACGCCCACCTCGGCACCACCAAGGCGATCTGGCTCCCGTACGGCCTGGCCGGCGACTACGGCACCTACGGCACGCAGGGCCACGTCGACATCGTCGCCGCCTTCGCCCGCCCGGGCGTCGTCATGGTCCACAGCCAGCCCGACCCGGCCCACCCGGACCACGAGCGCTGCAAGACCATCGCGGCCATCCTGCGCGCCTCCACGGACGCGCAGGGCCGGCGGCTGGAGGTCGTGGAGATCCCGGCGCCGACCGTGCTGGAAGAGGACGGGGAGTGGGTCGACTACTCCTACATCAACCACTACCTGTGCAACGACGGCGTCGTCCTGTGCTCCTTCGACGACCCGCGCGACGAGGAGGCCGCCGAGATCTTCCGCGGCCTGTTCCCCGAGCGGACGGTGACCCTCGTCGACGCACGTACGATTTTCGCCGGGGGTGGCGGTATCCACTGCATCACCCAGCAGCAGCCGAAGGTCTGACCCGAGGCACCACGTTCGAAGGAGTGACCATGGCGGCGGGTGGAGTACCGGTACGGGCGGCGCGCAAGAACGCGCCCCCGCGCGAGGACGTACTCGTCGCCGCCATGGCCACGATCGCCGAGCGCGGGCTGGAAGGCCTGACCATGGCCGGTCTGGGCCGCGAGGTCGGCATGAGCAGCGGCCACCTCCTCTACTACTTCCGCAGCAAGGACGAGCTCCTGCTGCAGACCCTGGAGTGGAGCGAGGCGGAACTGGGCACCGAGCGGCGCGCCCTGCTGTCCCGGCGCGGTCCGGTGCGGGAGCGGCTGGCGTCGTACGTGGACCTCTACGTGCCCACGCGGGCCCGTGACCCGCACTGGACGCTGTGGCTGGAGGTCTGGAACCGCTCCCAGAACGCCGGCCCCGAGGAACGCGACCGGCAGGCGGCCATCGAGGGCGCCTGGCACCGCGACCTGGTGGCCCTTCTCGCGGAGGGGATCTCGCGCGGCGAGTTCCGCCCGGTGGACGCCGACCGCTTCGCGGCACGCACCCGGGCGCTGCTGGACGGCTTCAGCATCCAACTGGCGGTGGGTCTGCCGACGGTCGACCGCGCGGAAATCCTGGACCACGTCCGCGAATACCTCACGGAAGCCCTCACCCCCGAGGGGTAGCCCGCATTCCGCCCGCGGCGCCGCTGCCGGGGCTCCGCCCCGGACCCCGCGCCTCAAACGCCGGCGGGGCTGGAATCGCCCTGCGGGCGATCCGGCAGCCGGGCCGCTCCTGGTATCGCCGGGCAGGCCGGCGGTGACCGCATGCTGAGACCCCCGTCCATACGCGGCGAGCGGTGTGGCACACTGCGAGCGTGCCTGCTCAGCTCATGATTATCGCCAGCAGCGCGCCGGTCCTCAGTGGCCGCTGAACCGTGGAAGACCTTCGCGGGATGCGGCCACCGTGCCCCAGACCCGCGCGCAAACCTCTCGCACCCGCGAGAGGTTTTTTCGTTTCCCGGCACCATCCATGCCGGGACGTGAACGCGCGCGATGATGGGGGCAGTGGATCCCGGGTACCCGGAACCACTCATCCGACAGGAGTCAGATCAGCATGACGACGACACCAGAGGCGGCACACGTGCTGTCCGGGGGCCTGGACGACAGCTTCCACGTCTTCGACACCACCCTGCGCGACGGCGCCCAGCGAGAGGGCATCAACCTCACCGTCGCCGACAAGCTGACGATCGCCCGGCACCTCGACGAGTTCGGCGTGGGCTTCATCGAGGGCGGCTGGCCCGGCGCCAACCCCCGCGACACGGAGTTCTTCGCCCGCGCCCAGGCGGAGATCGACTTCAAGAACGCCCAGCTCGTCGCCTTCGGCGCGACCCGCCGCGCCGGCGGTTCGGCCGCCACGGACCCGCAGGTCCGGGCGCTGCTGGAGTCCGGCGCCCCGGTGATCACCCTCGTCGCCAAGTCCCACGACCGCCACGTCGAGCTCGCCCTGCGCACCACCCTCGACGAGAACGTGGAGATGGTCCGCGACACCGTCTCCTACCTGGTCGGCCAGGGGCGCCGCGTCTTCGTCGACTGCGAGCACTTCTTCGACGGCTACCGCGCCAATGCCGAGTACGCGAAGTCCGTCGTACGCGCCGCCCACGAGGCCGGTGCCGACGTCGTCATCCTCTGCGACACCAACGGCGGCATGCTGCCCGCCCAGGTGACCGCGACCGTCGCCACCGTCCTCGCCGACACCGGAGCCCGCCTCGGCATCCACGCCCAGGACGACACCGGCTGCGCCGTCGCCAACACCCTCGCGGCCGTCGACGCCGGCGCCACGCACGTCCAGTGCACGGCGAACGGCTACGGCGAGCGCGTCGGCAACGCCAACCTCTTCCCCGTCGTCGCCGCCCTGGAGATCAAGTACGGGCGCCAGGTCCTCCCCGAGGGCGCGCTGGCCGAGATGACCCGGATCTCGCACGCCATCGCCGAGGTCGTGAACCTCACCCCCTCCACGCACCAGCCGTACGTCGGCCTCTCCGCCTTCGCGCACAAGGCGGGCCTGCACGCCTCGGCCATCAAGGTCGACCCGGATCTCTACCAGCACATCGACCCCGAGCGGGTCGGCAACACCATGCGGATGCTGGTCTCCGACATGGCCGGCCGGGCCTCCATCGAGCTCAAGGGCAAGGAGCTCGGCGTCGACCTCAACGGGGACCGCGCGCTGATCTCCCGGGTCGTGGAACGGGTCAAGGAGCGGGAGCTCCAGGGCTACACCTACGAGGCGGCCGACGCCTCATTCGAACTGCTGCTGCGGGCGGAGGCCGAGGGCCGGGCCCGCAAGTACTTCCGGGTCGAGTCGTGGCGCGCGATCGTCGAGGACCGCCCGGACGGCACCCACGCCAACGAGGCCACGGTCAAGCTGTGGGCCAAGGGCGAGCGGATCGTCGCCACGGCGGAGGGCAACGGCCCCGTCAACGCGTTGGACCGCGCGCTCCGGGTCGCCCTGGAGCGCTTCTACCCCCAGCTGGCCAAGTTCGAGCTGATCGACTACAAGGTCCGCATCCTGGAGGGCAAGCACGGCACGGAGTCCACGACCCGCGTCCTGATCTCCACGACGGACGGCAGCCGCGAGTGGTCCACGGTCGGCGTCGCCGAGAACGTGATCGCCGCCTCCTGGCAGGCCCTGGAGGACGCCTTCACGTACGGCCTCCTCCATGCGGGTGTGGAACCGGCCGAGTAGTTCCGTCGCCCGCCCGTCAGGGCGGGCTTATGTCCCATTCACACAAGGATTAGCCCGTTCGGGTAGCTTCATGTGTATGAGGACCAGGCTGATATCCGTACGCATGGGATCGGCGTTGTCCGGTCTGCTGTTGGCCCTGTCGGCGACCGCCCTGTTGGTCGCCCCGCAGGCGTCGGCCGACACGGGCGTGGCCGCCGTGGGGGAGGCCCTCAAGCGCGGGCCCGTCTACGTCGACCCCCGGGCCGAGGCGCAGCTGCCGAAGGCCGAGGCGGACGCGCTCGCGAAGAAGATCAAGGACGCGGACAAGCCCGTCTTCGTCGCCGTGCTGCCGAACACCGCCGAGTTCCCCGCCGACAAGGTGCTCGGCGCGGTCCGTGCCGAGACGGGGATCACCGGGCTCTACGCGATCCGGCTCGGCGACGGCTTCAACGCCGGGGCCGACCGGGCCGTCATGCCCACGAACGCCGTGCGCAACCTGACCGACGCGGTGAAGGTGGGATCGCCGGACGCGGGCACCCAGCTCGACAACTTCGTGGACCAGGCGCTGAGCCAGACCAAGGGCCGCGCCCCGGCTTCCTGGGGTGGCGCCGGCGCGGACTCCGGCGCCCCCGTCGGCGGCCTGATCGCCCTGGCCGCGGTCGCCGCGGTCGGCGGCGGCGGTGCGTACGCGCTGGTACGGCGCAACAGGAAGAAGAAGGAAGAGGCCCGGCGCGAGGCGATCGAGCGGCTCGGCGTGGTCGTCGACGAGGACATCACGGCCTTCGGCGAGGAACTGGAACGGCTCGACTTCCACCCCGGCGAGCCCGGCGCCGACGACGCCATGCGGGGGGACTACGAGCAGGGGCTCGACTCGTACGAGAAGGCCAAGCAGATCATGGCCTCGGTCCGGCACCCGGAAGAGGTCAAGGGGGTCACACAGGCCCTGGAGGACGGCCGGTTCGCGCTGGCCCGCCTGGACGCGCGCCGGCAGGGCAGGCCGCTGCCCGAGCGCCGTTCGCCGTGCTTCTTCGACCCGCGCCACGGACCGAGCACCGAGGACGCCGGCTGGGCTCCCGCGGGCGGGGCCGCCCGTACCGTGCCGGTCTGCGCGGCGGACGCCGTACGGCTGCGCGACGGCCTGGACCCGGCGGTGCGCACGGTCGACACCGAACACGGGCCGCGCCCCTACTACGACGCCGGCCCGGCGTACGGTCCCTGGGCCGGCGGCTACTTCGGTGGCGGAATCCTGCCCGGTCTGCTCATGGGCACGATGCTCGGTTCGATGATGTCCAGTCCCGCCTACGCCTCCGATTACGGCGGCGGCAACGGCTTCGACGGAGGCTTCGACGGAGGCGACGTGTCCGGGGCCGACTTCAACCCGTCCGACTTCGGGGGCGGGGACTTCGGCGGCGGTGGCGGCTTCGACGGTGGCGGTGGGTTCGACGGCGGGGGCGGCTTCTAGCCGCCCCCTGGCTCCGGTCAGGCCTGCTTGATCGCGGAGATGTCGAAGGTCAGCTTCACCTTGTCGCTGACCATCACACCGCCGGCCTCCAGCGCCGCGTTCCAGGTCAGGCCCCACTCGGAGCGCAGGATCTCGGCGGAGCCCTCGAAGCCCACGCGCTCGCTGCCGTAGACGTCGGTGGCGGAGCCGTTGAACTCCAGGTCGATGGAGAGCGGCCGCGTCACGTCCTTGATGGTCAGCTCGCCGGTGACGCGGTACTTGTCGCCGCCCAGCTGAGCGGCCCCGGTGGACCGGAAGGTCATCTTCGGGAAGAGCTCGGCGTCGAAGAAGTCGCTGCCCAGCAGGTGGGCGTCGCGGTCCGCGATGCCGGTGTTGACCGAGCCGATCGTCACGTCGATGGAGGCGGTGGACCGGGCGGGCTCGGCGCCGTCCAGGCGCAGGCTGCCCTCGAACGCCTCGAACGCGCCGCGGACGTTGGTCACCATGGCGTGCCGGACGGTGAAGCCGATGCTGCTGTGGGCCGGGTCGATGGCGTAGTCGCCGGTGAGGGCGGCGAGCGCCGGGTCCACCGCGAGAGCGGCGGGGGCGGTGGTGGCGGCGGTCTGGTTGCGGCGGGTGAAGAGACCCATGACTTGCTCCTCGGTAGGTTCCCGCACGCTCTGCACGGGCTCTGTTGAATGTTCAACGACTTCAACGAGAACGACGTTAGGCCCATTCCGTTCAAATTTCAACATCTCTGCCGTGTGTCACGCGGTTTTGTGGAAGTCACACAAAGGACGAAGGTCCCGTCTGGTGAAGTCCTTGCATCCCTTCGCCGTACTGTGCGGGCCGGACAGCGGAACACTCCGGAGACTGTGCGGAATGAACGGAGGATTTTGACGACCCGCTTCGTAAGGTCGGTACATGACCGTTGTGGACCAGACCCCGAGCGAGCCCACGGACGCCCGCGGGCGCGTGGCCGAGCTGCACTCCCTGCGCGAGCAGGCGCGGCGCGGCCCCAGTGACCGCGCGACCGAGACCCAGCACGCCAAGGGCAAGCTCACCGCCCGTGAGCGCATCGCGCTGCTGCTCGACGAGGGTTCCTTCAAGGAGGTCGAACAGCTCCGCCGCCACCGCGCGACCGGCTTCGGCCTGGAGGCCAAGAAGCCGTACACCGACGGTGTCATCACCGGCTGGGGCACGGTCGAGGGCCGCACGGTCTTCGTGTACGCGCACGACTTCCGCATCTTCGGTGGCGCCCTGGGCGAGGCCCACGCCACCAAGATCCACAAGATCATGGACATGGCCATCGCGGCCGGTGCCCCGCTGGTCTCCCTGAACGACGGCGCCGGCGCCCGCATCCAGGAGGGCGTCTCCGCCCTCGCCGGCTACGGCGGCATCTTCCAGCGCAACACCAAGGCCTCCGGCGTCATCCCGCAGATCTCCGTGATGCTGGGCCCGTGCGCCGGCGGCGCCGCGTACTCCCCGGCCCTCACCGACTTCGTGTTCATGGTCCGGGACACCTCGCAGATGTTCATCACCGGCCCGGACGTGGTCCGCGCGGTGACCGGCGAGGAGATCACCCAGAACGGCCTCGGCGGCGCCGACGTGCACGCCGAGACCTCGGGCGTCGCGCACTTCGCGTACGACGACGAGGAGACCTGCATCTCCGAGGTCCGCTACCTGATCTCGATGCTGCCCTCCAACAACCGCGAGAACCCGCCCGTCCACGAGTCGAGCGACCCGGCCGACCGCCGCAGCGACGTCCTGCTGGACCTGGTCCCCGCCGACGGGAACCGCCCGTACGACATGCTCAAGGTCATCGAGGAGATCGTCGACGAGGGCGACGTCCTGGAGATCCACGAGCGCTGGGCCCGCAACATCATCTGTGCCCTGGCCCGGATGGACGGACAGGTCGTCGGCATCGTCGCCAACCAGCCCGGCCACCTCGCCGGCGTCCTCGACATCGAGGCCTCCGAGAAGGCCGCGCGCTTCGTCCAGATGTGCGACGCCTTCAACATCCCGATCATCACGCTGCTGGACGTCCCCGGCTTCCTGCCGGGCGTCGACCAGGAGCACGGCGGCATCATCCGCCACGGCGCCAAGCTGCTGTACGCGTACTGCAACGCCACCGTCCCGCGGATCTCGCTGATCCTGCGCAAGGCCTACGGCGGCGCGTACATCGTCATGGACTCCCAGTCCATCGGCGCCGACATCACCTACGCCTGGCCCACCAACGAGATCGCCGTCATGGGCGCCGAGGGCGCGGCCAACGTCATCTTCCGCAAGCAGATCGCGGACGCCGAGGACCCCGAGGCCATGCGCGTCCGCATGGTCAAGGAGTACAAGGCCGAGCTGATGCACCCGTACTACGCGGCCGAGCGCGGCCTCGTCGACGACGTCATCGACCCCGCCGAGACCCGCGAGACCCTCGTGGCCGCCCTCGCGATGCTCCGCAACAAGCACGCCGACCTGCCGTCCCGCAAGCACGGCAATCCGCCGCAGTAAGAGGAGACAAGCCACCGATGAGCACCGACACCCTGCTGCGCGTCGAAAAGGGCAACGCCGCCCCCGAGGAGCTGGCCGCGATCACCGCGATCCTGCTCGCCCGCGCCGCCGCCACCCCCGAGACCGCCGCCACCCCCCGCTCCCAGGCCGGCTGGCGCCGTCTGGAGCGCACGCCGGGCTTCCGCGCCCCGCACAGCTGGCAGGGCTGAGCCCCGAAGCCGAGAAGGCCCCGCACCCCGGAGGGTGCGGGGCCTTCCGCATGCCGTTGACCGAACCGCGCACCGGAACCCGCGTGCGGCAGCCGCGTACGGCACGCGGAAGGCCCCCGTGTCGTACGACACGGGGGCCTTCCGCCGGTTCGGGCGGCGCCGCTAGCGCAGGCGCGCCATCAGCGCGTGCTCGACGAGCGTGATGAGCGCGCTCTTGGCGTCCGCGCGGTGGCGGGCGTCGGTGGTGATGATGGGGGCGTCCGGGCCGATCTGCAGGGCCTCGCGGACTTCCTCCGGCGTGTACGGCTGGTGGCCGTCGAAGCCGTTGAGGGCGATCACGAACGGCAGGCCGCTGTTCTCGAAGTAGTCCACCGCGGGGAAGCAGTCCGCCAGGCGGCGGGTGTCCACGAGCACGACGGCGCCGATGGCGCCGCGGACGAGGTCGTCCCACATGAACCAGAAGCGGTCCTGTCCGGGGGTACCGAAGAGGTACAGGATCAGGTCCTGGTCCAGCGTGATGCGGCCGAAGTCCATGGCGACCGTGGTGGTCGTCTTGTCCCCGGTGTGGGTCAGGTCGTCGATCCCGGCGGAGGCGCTGGTCATGACGGCTTCGGTGCGCAGCGGGTTGATCTCGGAGACCGCGCCGACGAACGTGGTCTTGCCCACGCCGAAGCCACCCGCCACCACGATCTTCGCCGAGGTGGTCGAGCGGGCGGGAGCCGCTCCGCCGTTAGAGCTTGCGAAGTCCACTGAGCACCCTTTCGAGCAGTGTCACATCTGGCTGGCCGCCGGCAGACTCGTCGCCGCCGGGCTGGTGAATGGCGACAAGGCCCGCCTCAGCCAGGTCGGCGACGAGGATGCGGGCGACACCAAGAGGAATGGAGAGAAGTGCCGAGATCTCCGCGACGGATTTGATCTCCTGGCACAGGCGGCAGATGCGCTGGTGCTCGGGCAACTGCCCTTGCAGACGCGCGGGATCCGCCGTGGTACTGACCAGCGCCTCGATGGCGAGCTGGTAGCGCGGCCGGGTACGGCCGCCGGTCATCGCGTACGGACGCACCAGCGGATTGTGGGCCTTGGGAGCCGGCTGCCGGGAAGCGCGCGGGGGCTGCTGCGCCGGCATGGAGGGCTGCTGAGGCTGCTGGGGCCGCCCGTACGGCTGTTGCTGGTACGGGTTTTGCTCCGGCACGGGCCGGCTGGGAGCGGAGGGGAAGTTGAAGCGGTTCTGGTCGTGCCCACCCTGCGGCTGCTGCTGAGCGCCGCCATAAGGATGTCCTCCGGGTGTTGTCACGTTTCCTCCTCCGACTCCAAGAACGCAGTACTCCCTGTGGAACCGCGCCACCGCACCCTACGGTGCGATGGCGCGAAACACACTGCCTGTCTGTTAGTTGAGAAGACTTCCCTGCAGCTCCGCACGCAGATCCGGGGTAAGGACACTGCCCGCTCGGTCCACAAGAAGGGCCATCTCGTAGCCTACGAGGCCGATGTCGCACTCGGGGTGCGCCAGCACTGCGAGGGAGGATCCGTCGGAGACGGACATGAGGAAGAGGAATCCCCGGTCCATCTCGACCACGGTCTGGTTGACGGCGCCGCCCTCGAAGATACGGGAGGCTCCGGCGGTCAGCGAGGTCAGTCCGGAGGCCACGGCCGCCAGCTGATCGGCGCGGTCGCGCGGAAATCCGTCGGACATCGCCAGCAGAAGGCCGTCGGCGGAGACCACCACAGTGTGGGACACCCCGGGGGTGTTGTCCACGAAGTTGGTGATCAACCAGTTCAGGTTCTGCGCCGCCTGGCTCATCGCGCTCACACTAACGCTCCTGGTCATAGCTGTTACTTGACTGCTCGGAACCCGCGTTGCGTCCCTGCTGGACACCCCGCCGCAGGTTGCTCAACCTGCCGCGGACGTCCTCCGGGGCGCGGGAGACCTGGGGGCCTCCCTGCGGGGTCGTCTCCGCCGCGCCCTCGACCAGGTTGGCCTTGGGCACCCGCCGAGGGAGACCGGAGGGGGTGACCCCGCCCGCCTTCGGCTCACGGAGTTTGGCGGCCTGCTGCCAGCGCTCGTCGTTGCCCGAGCGCCAGCCGCCGCTGCCATCCGTGGTCTCCGCTTCCCGCTCCGGAGCCGCGGGCTGCTGCTGACGCGGCGGCCGCTGCTCGAAGAGGGACCCGGAAGACTCCGCTTCCTGCTGTGCCGGCTGCCACTGCTGCTGGCTGCCGCGCCGCGGCAGGCCCGCCCCGGTCATCGCGTGACCGGTGTCCGCAGCGGTGCCCGAACGGTCGAAGCCTACGCGCTCCGGGGCCTGTTCGGGTACGGAGGGCGATTCCGATTCGGTGCCGTAGTCCTGCTCGTACGCGGGCTGGTAGGAGTTCTGCGCCGGCCACTCGGCCTGCTCCGACCGGGCCTCGTAGCCGCCGTCGTAGGCCTGCTCGGCCTGCTGCTGCTCCTGGTAGCCGGCTTCCGCATAGCCGTAGTCCTGCTGCTGGTACGCGTCGAAGCCCTGCTGCGGCTGCTGTGCCTCGTAGGGGGACTCGAAACCCTGCTCGGGCTGCTGCTCGTAGCCCTGGTACGGCTGGTACCCGTGTTCCGGCTGGGGTTCCGGATAACCGGTCTGCCCGGCCGGTCCGGCCTGGCCCTCGTACGGAGGCTGCCCGTCCTGCGGGTAGCCGCCCTGGGCCTGGGCCTCCAGCGCCGCACGGCGCTCCTCGCGGACGAGGGAGCGGCCGACCGGGTCGAGGTCACGGCCGTCGGCGCCCGGCTGGTCGTAGCGCGAGTCGTCGAAGCCGAGCTCGGCCGCCGTGCGCATCGGAGCGGCCTGCTGGGCCTGCTGCTGCGGGATCATCGAGGAGACGGTGAAGTCGTCGTCCGGGATGCCCTCGCCACCGCCACCGTGGGTGATGGCGTCCGGGAGCATGACCAGCGACGTGGTGCCGGCCGCCTCGCCCGAGGGGCGCAGCTGGACGCGGATGCTGTGGCGGTCCGCCAGCCGGCCGACCACGAACAGACCCATGCGCTGCGAGATCGCGGCGTCCACGGTAGGCGGGTTGGCGAGCTTGTGGTTGATGTCCGCGAAGTCCTCGGCGGTGAGGCCGATGCCCTTGTCGTGGATCTCGACCATCACGCGGCCGTCCGGCAGACGGGTCGCGTTGACGCGGACCTTGGTCTGCGGGGAGGAGAACGTGGTGGCGTTCTCCAGGAGCTCGGCGAGGAGGTGCACGAGGTCGGTCACGGCCTGGCCGTGGATCTCGGCGTCCGAGACGCCGGAGAGCTCGATGCGCTCGTACTGCTCCACCTCGGAGGAGGCGGCGCGCAGGACGTCCACGAGGGGCACCGGCTGGTCCCAGCGGCGGCCGGGCTCCTCACCCGCGAGGATGAGGAGGTTCTCGCCGTTGCGGCGCATACGGGTGGCCAGGTGGTCCAGGCGGAAGAGGTTCTCCAGCTGGTCCGGGTCGGCCTCGTTGTTCTCCAGGTCGGTGATGAGGGTCAGCTGGCCCTCGATCAGCGACTGGTTGCGCATGGAGAGGTTCGTGAAGATCGCGTTGACGTTCCCTCGCAGGAGCGCCTGCTCGGCGGCGAGCCGGACCGCCTCGCGGTGGACCTGGTCGAAGGCCCGTGCGACCTCGCCGATCTCGTCCGCGGAGTCGATCGGGATCGGCTGCACGCGGGTGTCGACCTTGCCGGGGTCGGTGCGCGAGAGCTGGTCGACGAGCGACGGCAGGCGCTGCTCGGCGATGTCGAAGGCGGCGGAGCGCAGGCGGCGCATCGCGCGGCCCATCTGGCGGGCCATGAGACCCGCGAGGATGAAGGCGGCGAGCAGGGCCACGACGACGATGGCGCCGTTGGTGATGGCCTCGGTGCGGGCCTCGTCGGAGACCGCGACGGCGTCCTTGACGGCCTTGTCGAGGAGTTCCTTCTCGACCTCGTCGTAGCCGTCGAACTTCGCGGTGGCGGCGGCCTGCCAGGCGGCGGGCGTGGTGCCGCCGTCGGCCAGCTGCTTCTTGGACGCACCGCTGGCGATCGCGTCGGTCATGCCGGCGAGCGGGGAGCCGTTGGCCCCCGCCGGCGGCGGCACGAACTTGACGCCGGCCTGCTCGGCCTGGCGCTTGGCCTCGGTGAGCCGGGCCTCGCCCGCCTTCGACTTCTCCGCCATGACCTCCTTGAGGCGGTTCACGTCCTCCTCGGTACCGGCCGCGACGTACTCGCCGATGGCGATTTCCTCGAGGTACGCGTAGGAGGAGAAGGCGACGATCTGGCCCTTGCGTATGTTCTCGTCGGGGTTCGGGCGGACCAGCAGGTGGGTGCCGACGGAGCGCTGCAGCGAGTTCGCCGCCTTGGCGAGCTCGATCGCGTAGACCATGCGGCCGTACGAGGTCACGTTGCCGGTACCGAGGCCGAGTTCGTTCGAGAACTGCATCAGGTAGTGCTCGACGAGCACGTAACCCTCTTCAGTCGGGATGGGACCCGGCTGGCCGGCCTGGAGGTTCTTCTTCGCGGTCTCGAGTGCCTGCTGGTAGGCCTTCTCGCGGACCTGCGTCAGCTTGGGCTCCTCCGCGCGGAAGAGGTCCAGACGACGTTCCATGCCCTGGTTCTCGGGCAGGTCCTTGACGGCCCGGTCGAACTTCACCTTGGCCGCGTCGGTCGTCCCGCGGACCTTGGAGATGACTTCGTTCTTGTTGTCGCCGCTCAGCAGGGGCTCGGCGGTGAGGTCACGCTCGTTGAGCAGCGCCTGGCTGTATTCCGAGGCGGCCTGGACGACCCTGGCTATCTTCTCGGCGTCCTTGGCCTCGTTCCAGGTGTCGATCGAGCCCTTCACCTGGAAACCGCCCATGACCAGCCCGACGAGGGCGGGTACGAGCAGGATCGCGTTCAGACGGGTCGGCACGCGCCAGTTGCGGGGGGAGAACCTGCTGGTGCTCCCGCTGCTCACGGGCGGGGCCACGGGAACGTCGACCGACGCGGCCGCTCGCGGCGGCGGGGTGAAGTTGCCGCGCGCGGGTTCATCCGCGGGGCTTGCGTTGCTTCGCCTCACTCGACCAACAACCTCTCGGCGGTACTACTAGCTAGTTCGTTGAATTCCAGCACGGTTAACGGCCGTGTTCCAAACAGTTGAAACCGGCCTTTCCCCGAGACCTACGCCTCACATAAATCGGACATAAAGAGCTTCCTGCGGCAAAAATAGGGGCAGTTGTGCGCGTAGCGGCACCGACCGAACGCGCCCAGTCGCCAACTGCCCCCAATTCTCTGTCGAAACGTTATGAACCGAAGGGGCGGGCCGTGTCGTAGGACACAGCCCGCCCCTCCGGCGGTGGTTGAAGCGGTCTTACTTGAGCCGCGCCATCAGCGCGTGCTCGACGAGCGTGATGAGCGCGCTCTTGGCGTCCGCGCGGTGGCGGGCGTCGGTGGTGATGATGGGGGCGTCCGGGCCGATCTGCAGGGCCTCGCGGACTTCCTCCGGCGTGTACGGCTGGTGCCCCTCGAAACCGTTGAGCGCCACGACGAACGGCAGGCCGCTGTTCTCGAAGTAGTCCACGGCCGGGAAGCAGTCCGCCAGGCGGCGGGTGTCGACCAGCACGATCGCGCCGATGGCGCCGCGGACGAGGTCGTCCCACATGAACCAGAAGCGGTCCTGTCCGGGGGTACCGAAGAGGTACAGGATCAGGTCCTGGTCCAGCGTGATGCGGCCGAAGTCCATGGCGACCGTGGTGGTCGTCTTGTCCCCGGTGTGGGTCAGGTCGTCGATCCCGGCGGAGGCGCTGGTCATGACGGCTTCGGTGCGCAGCGGGTTGATCTCGGACACGGCGCCGACGAACGTGGTCTTGCCCACGCCGAAGCCACCCGCCACCACGATCTTCGCCGAGGTGGTCGAGCGGGCGGGAGCCGCTCCGCCGTTAGAGCTTGCGAAGTCCACTGAGCACCCTTTCCAGCAGCGTGACGTCCGGCGTGCCGCCGGCCTCTCCATTGCCCGGCTGGTGGATGGCCACCATGCCGGCCTCCGCCAGGTCGGCGACGAGGATCCGGGCCACACCGAGCGGCATCGACAGGAGCGCGGAGACTTCCGCGACCGACTTGACCTCACGGCACAGGGTGCAGATGCGCTGGTGCTCCGGGAGCAGGCCGGACAGGTGCATCGGATCGGCCGTGGTGCTGACCAGGGCCTCGATGGCGAGCTGGTAGCGGGGCCGGGTACGGCCGCCGGTCATCGCGTACGGACGCACCAGCGGCTGTTCGCCTTCCGAGTACGAATCTCCGTACGCATCGGGGTAGGCGGGGGGCGGGGTCATTGATCCTCCGGGCTGGACAGCAGTGGTCAGCGTGCCGTCTGACGGGGCGGCCGGTGGGGGGACGGTATGACGGCCTGTTGGGGGTACTGGGTACCGGGGCGGGGAGCCCCGGTCTCCCGGCCGGCAGTACCGGCCGACCGGGAGATGGACGGTCAGATGAGCAGGCTTCCCTGCAGCTCCGCGCGCAGGTCCGGGGTGAGGACACTGCCGGCGCGGTCCACGAGGAGGGCCATCTCGTAGCCCACGAGGCCGATGTCGCACTCGGGGTGCGCCAGCACGGCCAGCGAGGATCCGTCGGAGACGGACATGAGGAAGAGGAATCCCCGGTCCATCTCGACCACGGTCTGGTTGACGGCGCCGCCCTCGAAGATGCGGGAGGCTCCGGCGGTCAGCGACGTCAGACCGGAGGCCACGGCCGCCAGCTGATCGGCGCGGTCGCGCGGGAAGCCTTCGGACATCGCCAGAAGGAGGCCGTCGGCGGAGACCACCACCGTGTGGGACACCCCGGGGGTGTTGTCCACGAAGTTGGTGATCAACCAGTTCAGATTCTGTGCCGCCTGGCTCATCGAACTCAACTAACGCTCCTGCTGGTAAGTGGGGTCGATGTGGTAACTGCCGGTCGCCGGACCACTGTTGCCGGCCTGGCGACCCTGCTGGATACCCCGTCGGAGGTTGGTCAGACGGCCGCGGACATCATCGGGTGCCCGCGAAACCTGGGGGCCGGCCTGGGCGTCCGCCTGCTGCTGCGCGGTACCGGCCACGAGGTTGGCCCGCGGAACCCGGCGGGGCAGACCCGAGGTGGTGATGCCGCCGGCGGCGGGCTGGCGCACGCGCTCGGCCTGGCGCATCAGCTCGTCGTTCGGTGAGGACTTCCAGCTGACGGTCGGCATGGCGCCGGTCGTCGCCTGGGCGGGCTCGGCCGCGAGCTCCTGGCCGCGCTGCGGCAGCTGGTGCTGCTGCGGGGCCGCCGGAGCGGACTGCTGAGGCTGCTGGGGAACGGCGGGTACCTGCGTGGCGGGCTGCTGCCCCTCCTCGCGGAACCAGTTCGACTCCAGCGTGTCGAAGATCGGGCTGCGGTCCTGGCCGTGGCCCGGCGCCGGAGGCAGGGCCTCGGGCTGCGGGGCCTGCGGCAGGCTCGGGGCCTCGGGACGCGGAGGCGGTACGGGCAGGTAGTCGCCGCCGGGCTGCGGGGCCTGCGGCTGCTGCTGCGGGGCTTGCGGCGAACGGGGGAACCCGCCCACACCCGGGCCGCCCGGACGCTGGGGCTGGAAACCGCCCGGGCGCTCGAACTGGCCGGTGGTCGACTGGTCCTGGTAGCCCCGAACGTCGGGACGCTCGAACTGCCCGGTCGTGCTGTTGCCGCCGTTCCCCTGGGGGAGCGGGGCGTTGAAGTCGGGGCGGGCGAACTCGGACGTGGAGCCGGGGCCCGACAGCTCGTCGTGGCCGCGTGCCTGGTCGGCCCCCCAGCTGGTGGTCTGCGGGGCGGGAAGCTCCGCACGCGGGGCACCGCCGCGCGGCGGGAGCTGCGGCCGCCCACCGTTCTGCGCGGGCGCCGCGGGGGCGACCGGCTGCTGGAAGGACTGCGGCTGCTGCTGGGGCTGATGGGCCTGGGGCGGCTGCGGCTGCTGGGGCGGCTGCGGGCGCTCGAAGCCGTTGCCCTGCTGGAATCCCGAGGGAGCGGTCGGTCGGGCCTGGGGGCCGCCGGACAGTCCGGCACCCGCGAAGTTCGCGGTGCCGGCGCCCGCGCCGGCCGCCGTACCGCGACCCGGGAGCGGCGCATTGCCGCCGAAGCCGCCCTGTCCCTGACCCTGGCCGGTCGGACCGGTCGGGGCACCGCCGCCGAAGCCGCCCTGTCCCTGACCCGGGCCGCCCGGCTGCTGCGGCCGGCCGCCCTGCGGACGCTGCGGGCCGGAGGCACCGTCACGACCCGGCAGCGCGGCGCGCTGACCGCCCGCGCCGACCTGGCCGCGCTGCGGAGCGGCACCGACGGGCTGACGCCCGGCCGCACCGGGGACGGAGCCCTGTCCGGCCGAGGCCGGGCCACCGGCCGGAGCCTGGCCGCCCGGAGCACCCGGACCGCCCGGCTTCTTGCCGCCCTGGGCGACGTCCACCGGAAGCATGACGAGGGCCGTCGTACCACCCGAGTCGGAGGGGCGCAGCTGGATGCGGATGCCGTGTCGCAGGGACAGGCGGCCGACCACGAACAGGCCCATGCGGCGGGAGACGGAGACGTCCACGGTCGGCGGCGCCGCGAGGCGCTCGTTGATCGCGGCGAGGTCCTCGGGGGAGAGGCCGATGCCGGTGTCGTGGATCTCGACGAGCACACGGCCGTCGGGAAGCGCGTGACCGGTGACCCTGACCTTGGTCTGCGGCGAGGAGAACGAGGTGGCGTTCTCCAGCAGCTCGGCGAGGAGGTGCACGAGGTCGTTGACGACTCGGCCGGCGACATCGGTGCCCGGCACCGAGGCCAGTTCGATGCGCTCGTACTGCTCCACCTCGGACGCGGCGGCGCGGAGCACGTCGACGAGCGGGACGGGGCGGGTCCACCGGCGACCCGGCTCCTCGCCCGCGAGGACGAGGAGGTTTTCGCCGTTACGGCGCATGCGGGTCGCGAGGTGGTCGAGCTTGAAGAGCGAGGACAGCTGGTCCGGGTCGGCCTCGCGCGACTCCAGCTCGGAGATGAGCGAGAGCTGACGCTGGATGAGGCCCTGCGAACGGCGCGAGAGGTTGGTGAACATCGCGTTGACGTTGCCTCGCAGGAGGGCCTGCTCGGCGGCGAGGCGGACGGCCTCGCGGTGCACGTCGTCGAATGCCGCGGCCACCTGGCCGATCTCGTCGCGGGTGTGCACGCCGACCGACTCCACGGACGTGTCGACGTCCTGCGGGTCGGACTCGGAGAGCTGCTTGACGAGCTCGGGCAGACGGTCCTGGGCGACGCGGGTCGCGGTGTCCTGGAGGCGGCGCAGCGAGCGGATCATAGAGCGGGCCATGACGAAGGCGCCGACGAGGGAGACGCCGAGCACGAGGAGGATCAGGGCACCGTTGATGATGGCGTCCTGCTGCGACTCCTGCTTGAGCTCGCGGGCCTTCTGCTCCATGTCCTCGAGGAGGCTGAGCTCGATCTGCTTCATGGCCGAGAGCTTGATGCCGTCGGCGTCGTACCAGTCCAGCCAGGAGCGGTACTGCGTCTCCTTGGCGAACTGGGTCTCACTGCCGAGGACGCGGCGCGCGTAGTGGTCGGCGCTGGCGATTTCGGCGTTGCCGTCGCCGAGAGCGGCGAGGAGCTCCTCGGACCGGCCCTGGTAGACGAGTTCGAAGGTCTTCTTCGCCTGCGCCTCACCGCGCTGCGCGGAGAGCGCGTAGAGGCGGTCGTTCTCCCTCAGCGAGCCCTGACCGCCCGTGCCCTCGGGGAGCGAGGCGGCGATGATCGCGCGCTGGATGGAGGCGTACTCCTTGGAGGCCGAGAAGGCCGCCAGGGCGCGCGTACGCTTGATCATCTCCGGGTTGGAGGTGGCCTGCGCCATGTCCTGGGAGAGGGAGAGGAGCGAGACGATGATCGCGTTGTACTCGGTGACGGTCTGCTGGGCACCGCTGGCGTACGCGTGCTCGCGGATCTCGCCGATGTTCGCGATCTGACGACCGATCTGCAGGATGTTGTTGCGGATCGACTTGAGGGTGTCGTCCTTGCCCTCGACGTCGTCGACCTTCTCCGTCGCGGCGGCGAAGGCCTTGACCGCGTTGTCGGTGTCCTGGCGCTTGGCGTCGACCGTGGTGTTGCTCTTGCCCCTGGAGAGCGTGAGCGGACCCGCCGAGATGTCCCGCTCCTCCTGGAGCTGGGCGGCCAGGTGGGTGGCCTGCCGGGTCATCGTCGTCAGCAGCTGCATGTGTTCGAGCTGCGCGATGTCGTTGAGCGAGTCGTTGATGCGGAAGCCACCGAGCGTGGTGGCGGCGACGACCGGCAGGGTCAGCAGCGACACCAGTCGCGTGCTGATTCGCCAGTTCTGCATGGCGAGACGGGAACCGGGCCCGCTGGGGGCCTTCGGTATCGCCGTGTCCTGCGGCTCGGCCTGACCGGTCTGACCGGCCTTGGCGGCCTTGGCGGACTTCCCGCGGCCCTTCGCCTTCACCGTGGCGGAGGCGTCGTGGCCCGCGCCTTCGACAGCCGGCCCGCGGTTCTGGGCGTGCTGGGGCGAGGTGCCACGGTCGGTCCCGCGCGGCTCCTGCTCGGCGGCGGCATCTCCACGGCCCTGGCGGGCCTGGGGAGACCCCTTGCCGTCCCTCTTGAATCGTCCCTGCACTAGCGTCGCAACCTCTGGACCAGGCGCCCCACCGGGAGACCGGCGGAACGGTGTCGAGTCGTGGGGCACTAACGGCCCCATGGCGGTCGTCGGTGACCGGCGCGTCTCCTACTGACTGCCACCGCGCTCGGCGCCAGTCGCGCCACCTGCGCGCCGGTTGATTCCCGCGGTGGTCCCGCGAATTCCAGCACAGTGGCGGATCTCCAACAAGGTGCGCGTGTCGGCCCGGAGAGTCGGTGACGGCATGTGACGGCGGCACTACGCGACGTGGAGTCCCTTTCGGTCGAAACCGGACTTACACCGCCCAAACGTCAGGGCTGTCAAGGTGTCCCAGTCGAGATGATCAGCAGCGGAATGGAACATTCAGTGGCGCAATGTCCGTTTCTTCGGCCCATTTTGACTGCCCGTTATGCCTGTATTGTCGGGTCGCTGGTGAGCAAACTCACATAGTCGTGGCCATTACTTACCGGTTCGGCGAGGGATTTAGATGTTTAGCCTTGCCCTTTACAGGGTTGACGGCCGCGTCAACCGGCACCCACAGACCAGCTGAGGCCTGAAACCCCCATGAAGACGACCACGATGTTCCGCAACATAGCCAACCCCCGCCGCACCACCCTCGCGCACCTCAAGGACGCCGAGGAGCTGCAGGCGGCCCCGGCCGCGCCGGAGCACGCCGTCGAGCTGCCGACCCAGACGGCCAACCCGCGCCGCACGGTCCTCATGGACGCCCCGGTCGTCACCCCGGCGCAGTAGCGCCCGCGCGAAACAGCGAGGAGCGCCGCTGCCCACCGCGTTAGCCTGGGGTCCGCAGACTCCAGCAGGCGGAAATACAGAGGGGCAGACGCAACACGTGCGCATCGCCAGGTTCTCGATCGACGGAAATGTCGCCTTCGGCGCGGTCGAGGGCGACGCAGCCCCGGGCGCCGAGGGCGAGCTCGTCCTCGACATCATCAAGGGCATCCCGTTCGCGGACTTCGAGCTCTCCGGTACGAAGGTCCCGCTGAGCAAGGTCCGGCTGCTCCCGCCCGTGCTCCCCAACAAGGTCGTGGCCATCGGCCGCAACTACGCGGAGCACGCGGCAGAGCTCGGCAACGCCATCGTCGACGATCAAGGCCGTCTCGACGCGCCGATCACCTTCTTCAAGCCCTCCACCTCGGTGGTCGGGCCCGGCGACCCGATCGCGTACCCCTCCTTCTCCGAGGACGTCCACCACGAGGCCGAGCTGGCCGTGGTCATCGGCCGCATGTGCCGCGAGGTCCCGCGCGAGCGCGTCAAGGACGTCATCCTCGGCTACACCTGCGCCAACGACGTCACCGCGCGCGACGTCCAGCAGCGCGAGAAGCAGTGGGCGCGGGCCAAGGGCTTCGACAGCTCCTGCCCCCTCGGCCCCTGGATCGAGACCGATCTGGACCCGAGCGACCTGACCATCCAGTGCACGGTCAACGGCGAACAACGCCAGCTCGGCCGCACCAGCGACATGGTCCGCTCCATCGAGGACCTGGTCGTGCACATCAGCGAGGCCATGACGCTGCTCCCGGGCGACGTCATCCTCACGGGGACCCCGGCCGGAGTCGGCCCCCTACACGTCGGCGACGAGGTCGCCGTCACCATCGAAGGCATCGGCACTCTCACCAACAAGGTGATCAAGCGTGGCTAACGCGACCCCCCGCGTACGTTTCTGTCCCTCCCCGACCGGCAACCCCCACGTGGGCCTGGTCCGAACCGCCCTCTTCAACTGGGCGTTCGCCCGCCACCACGGCGGCACGTTCGTCTTCCGCATCGAGGACACCGACGCGGCCCGCGACTCCGAGGAGTCGTACGGCCAGCTGCTCGACTCGCTGCGCTGGCTCGGCTTCACCTGGGACGAGGGCCCCGAGGTCGGCGGCCCGCACGCGCCCTACCGCCAGTCCGAGCGCATGGACATCTACAAGGACGTCGCGGCCAAGCTCCTCGACGGCGGCTACGCCTACCGGTGCTACTGCACCACCGAGGAGCTCGACGCCCGCCGCGCGGCCGCCCGCGCCGCCGGCAAGCCCTCCGGGTACGACGGCCACTGCCGCGAGCTGACCACCGTGCAGGTCGAGGCGTACGAGGGCGAGCACCGCGCCTCCATCGTCCGCTTCCGGATGCCCGACGAGCCGATCACCTTCACGGACCTCGTCCGCGGCGAGCTCACCTTCACCCCCGACAACGTGCCGGACTTCGGCATCGTCCGGGCCAACGGCGCCCCGCTGTACACGCTGGTCAACCCGGTCGACGACGCGCTGATGGAGATCACGCACGTCCTGCGCGGCGAGGACCTGCTCTCCTCCACCCCCCGCCAGATCGCCCTGTACAAGGCGCTGATCGAGCTGGGCGTCGCCAAGACCACCCCCGCCTTCGGCCACCTGCCGTACGTGATGGGCGAGGGCAACAAGAAGCTCTCCAAGCGCGACCCCGAGGCCTCGCTCAACCTGTACCGCGAGCGCGGCTTCCTCCCCGAGGGCCTGCTGAACTACCTCTCGCTGCTCGGCTGGTCCTTCTCCAAGGACCAGGACGTCTTCTCGATCGAGGAGATGGTGGCGAAGTTCGACATCGACGGCGTCAACGCCAACCCGGCGCGCTTCGACCTCAAGAAGGCCGAGTCGATCAACGGCGACCACATCCGCCTGCTCGACCCGAAGGTCTTCGCGGACCGCTGCGCCCCGTGGCTGCAGGCGCCGCACGCCAACTGGGCGCCCGAGGAGTTCGACGCCGAGGCCTGGGAGCGCATCGCGCCGTACGCCCAGACCCGCGTGACGGTCCTCTCCGAGATCACCGCCAACGTCGACTTCCTGTTCCTGAAGGAGCCGGTGGAGGACCAGGCGTCCTGGGACAAGGCGATGAAGGGCGAGCCGGCGGCCCTGCTGACCACGGCGCGCGAGAACCTGGAGTCGGCCGACTGGTCCGACCCGGAGTCCCTCAAGCAGGCCGTCCTGACCGCCGGCGAGGCGCACGGCCTCAAGCTCGGCAAGGCCCAGGCCCCGGTCCGCGTGGCCGTCACCGGCCGCACGGTCGGCCTGCCGCTCTTCGAGTCCCTGGAGATCCTGGGCAAGGAGCGCTCCCTGGCCCGCATCGACGCGGCCCTGGCGAAGCTCGCCGCGTAACACCCGTACGTCCCGGGGGGCGGCGGCCGGACCTCCGGCCGCCGCCCCCGCGGCGTTGTCGGGGGCCACCGTCAGGGTCGTCCACGCCCGAAGACCGAACGGCGCCCCGAAGCCGGACGAAAGGCCCTGACATGGCGCTGACCGCCCCGGACCTCGCCGGGTACTTCACCCCCGGCGCCACCTTCTCGTACGAGGACGGGTCCGGCGGCACCCTCGCGGTGGCCGAAGGGGGCTCCCTGTGGCTGCCCACCGGCCGCGTCGTGGCCTGCGACCCCTTCGTCTACATCGGCGGCGACCCGTCGGCCTTCACCGCGCAGGTGGAGCCCGGCCGCCACCGCGCGGAGGCCGCCATGGCCACCCTCACCGGGCCCGGGGAGCCCGCGCCCGCGCCCGGCGAGGGGCACCGCAGGGTGGCCGCGGCCCGGCTGGTGATCCGCGACACCCCGGCCGCCTCCTGGGAGCTCGCCCTGCGGGGCGGTCAGGACCCCTCGGGGCTGGGGGAGGACGAGTACTTCGGCTACGGCGTGGACGCCGGTATCGGGCTGCTTCTACGAAGCCGCCGCCGACGCGTCCTTCCCCGACTGCGAGGGTGACGTGGGGTCGCTGTGGGACGCCTTCGAGAAGACGGGCCACGCCCCCGGCGCCCACCGCGTCGAGGGCGAGGCGGGGCACGACCTCGTGGCCTTCTCCTCCGGCTGGGGCGACGGCTCGTACCCGACCTGGGTGGGGCGCGACGCCGACGGGGAGATCACCTGCTTCGTCACGGACTTCTTCGTCGTGCCTCCGCGGGAGACGGAAGCGGCGTAGCCTCGGCCCCATGCCGATCCGCGCCGTGCTCTGGGACATCGACGACACCCTGTTCGACTACACCGGGGCCGACGCCGCGGGGCTCGCGCGACACCTGGAGGCGGAGGGGATCGCCGAGCGGTACGGAACCCCCGTCGAGGCGCTCGCGCTCTGGCGGCGCATCACGGACCTGCACTGGGCCCGCTTCGCGGCCGGCGAGGGCACCTTCCAGGGGCAGCGGCGGGACCGGGTGCGGGAGTTCCTGGGGCGGCCCGCGATGACCGACGGCCAGGCCGACGCCTGGTTCGACCAGTACGTCGCGCACTACAAGGCCGCCTGGACGGTCTTCCCCGACGTGGTGCCCGTGCTCGACGCCCTCGCCGTCGACTACCGACACGGGGTGCTCTCCAACTCCTCCCTCGTCAACCAGGACCCCAAGCTTCGCGACCTCGGTCTGCGCGACCGCTTCGAGGTGTTGCTCTGCGCCGTCGAACTCGGGGTCAGCAAGCCCGAGGCGGCGGCCTTCCTCGCCGGCTGCGAGGCGCTGGGCCTGGCTCCGGGCGAAGTGGCGTACGTGGGGGACCAGCCGGAGATCGACGCGCGGGGCGCCCGCGACGCCGGGCTGGTGGCCTTCTGGCTCGACCGGGACGGCGGCCGGGGCCCGGGACCCGATGGCGCACACAGGATCGAGGGCCTCGATCGGCTCCCGGAGCTGCTGGCCGCAGATACCCGTTTTGGAGCACGGTCAGGCATCCGGTAATGTTCTTTCTGCGCCGCCGGAGCGGGCCGAAAGGCCGGACGGAGGCGCCACTCGAAAGAAAATCCCCCAAGGGCTTGACTTTCGGTGGGGTATAGTGTAATTGGCAACACGAGGGTTTCTGGTTCCCTTATTCTAGGTTCGAGTCCTGGTACCCCAGCGCAGTGCAGCAGTAACGCAGTGCTTAGCCCCCGTTGTGTAGCGGCCTAGCACGCCGCCCTCTCAAGGCGGTAGCGCCGGTTCGAATCCGGTCGGGGGTACAGATCCTTCCCGCGAGATCTCCAGGGTCGCACCCGGACATTTTGATGCAGGATCGCTAGGGCCCCCGTTGTGTAGCGGCCTAGCACGCCGCCCTCTCAAGGCGGTAGCGCCGGTTCGAATCCGGTCGGGGGTACTGTGGTCTGGTCTAGACCACCCTTGGGCTATGGTGTAATTGGCAACACGAAGGTTTCTGGTTCCTTTGTTCTAGGTTCGAGTCCTGGTAGCCCAGCGCAGTACCTGCAAGCCCCCGTTGTGTAGCGGCCTAGCACGCCGCCCTCTCAAGGCGGTAGCGCCGGTTCGAATCCGGTCGGGGGTACGCACAGAAGAGGCCCTCCGCGTTCATCGCGGAGGGCCTCTTCGCTGTGTCCGGGCACGGCCCGCATGCCTACAAGTACGGGCCCGGAGGCGCGTGTTCGGACGTGTGCGGCGTCGTACGCGCCCCCGGGCCCGGGGGTTGGATGAAACAGGGCAGGTATCAGCCGGAGCGGCGCAGGGCCTCCGACAGTCGGGCGGCCGCGTCGATGACGGCCTGGGCGTGCATGCGGCCCGGGTGGCGGGTCAGGCGCTCGATCGGTCCGGAGACCGACACGGAGGCCACCACGCGGTTCGACGGCCCGCGTACGGGCGCCGAGACGGAGGCCACGCCGGGCTCCCGCTCGCCGATCGACTGCGCCCAGCCGCGGCGCCGTACGCCCGACAGGGCCGTCGCCGTGAAACGCGCGCCCTGGAGGCCGCGGTGGAGCCGCTCGGGCTCCTCCCAGGCCATCAGGATCTGCGCGGCCGAACCGGCCTTCATGGGGAGCGTGGAGCCCACCGGGACGGTGTCCCGCAGGCCCGACAGCCGCTCGGCGGCCGCCACGCAGATGCGCATGTCTCCCTGACGGCGATAGAGCTGAGCGCTCTCGCCCGTCACGTCGCGCAGGTGGGTCAGTACCGGTCCCGCCGTGGCCAGCAGTCGGTCCTCGCCGGCCGCGGCGGCGAGTTCCGCCAACCGCGGACCGAGGATGAACCGGCCCTGCATGTCCCTCGCCACCATCCGGTGGTGTTCCAGTGCCACGGCCAGCCGGTGTGCCGTGGGTCGTGCGAGCCCTGTCGCCGCGACCAGCCCGGCGAGGGTGGCCGGACCGGACTCCAGTGCGCTCAATACGAGAGCTGCCTTGTCGAGAACGCCGACGCCGCTAGAGTTGTCCATGAAACGATATTCGCGTCTCACACTGTGAAACGCAAGTTCAAATTTTCCAAGAACAAGCGAGTCTGTATGTGCGGGTCCACGAACCACTGGGTCCGAGCCGTTGTCCGAGACGTGCGGTACGGGCGATCAGGCACAACAGATCTCTATGAAGTGCCGGCACAACCGGCCGGTCGGAGGGAAAGCGATGGGTAGGACACTCGCGGAGAAGGTCTGGGACGACCATGTCGTCCGGCGCGCCGAAGGCGAGCCCGACCTCCTCTTCATCGATCTGCACCTGCTGCACGAGGTGACCAGCCCGCAGGCCTTCGAGGGCTTGCGCCAGGCCGGCCGCAAGGTCCGACGCCTCGACCTCACCATCGCGACCGAGGACCACAACACCCCCACCCTGGACATCGACAAGCCGATCGCCGACCCGGTCTCCCGGGCTCAGCTGGAGACGCTGCGCAGGAACTGCGCCGAGTTCGGCGTACGGCTGCACTCGCTGGGTGATGTCGAGCAGGGTGTCGTGCACGTCGTGGGCCCGCAGCTGGGTCTGACCCAGCCCGGTACCACCGTGGTCTGCGGTGACTCGCACACCTCCACGCACGGCGCGTTCGGTGCGCTGGCCTTCGGCATCGGCACCAGCCAGGTCGAGCACGTGCTGGCCACCCAGACGCTGCCGCTGGCCCGCCCGAAGACGATGGCGATCACCGTCACCGGCGCGCTGGCCGAGGGCGTCACCGCCAAGGACCTGATCCTGGCCATCATCGCCAAGATCGGCACGGGCGGCGGCCAGGGCTATGTCCTGGAATACCGCGGCGAGGCCATCGAGAAGCTCTCGATGGAAGCCCGCATGACCATCTGCAACATGTCGATCGAGGCCGGCGCCCGCGCGGGCATGATCGCCCCCGACCAGACCACCTTCGACTACCTCGAGGGCCGCGACCACGCCCCCGCGGGCGAGGACTGGGACGCCGCCGTCGCGTACTGGCGGACGCTGCGCACCGACGACGACGCGGTCTTCGACGCGGAGGTCGTCATCGACGGCGCCTCGCTGTCCCCGTTCGTCACCTGGGGCACCAACCCGGGCCAGGGCGCGCCGCTGTCGGCCAACGTCCCCGACCCGGCTTCGTACGAGGACGCTTCGGAGCGCCTGGCCGCCGAAAAGGCCCTGGAGTACATGGGTTTGACCGCCGGGCAGCCGCTGCGCGACATCAAGGTCGACACCGTCTTCGTAGGTTCCTGCACCAACGGCCGCATCGAGGACCTGCGCGCCGTCGCCGGGATCGTCGAGGGCCGCAAAGTCGCCGACGGCGTACGGATGCTGGTCGTCCCGGGCTCGGTCCGGGTCGCCCTGCAGGCCGTGGAAGAGGGCCTGGACAAGGTCTTCAAGGAGGCCGGCGCCGAGTGGCGGCACGCGGGCTGCTCGATGTGTCTGGGCATGAACCCCGACCAACTGGCGCCCGGTGAGCGCTCCGCGTCCACCTCCAACCGCAACTTCGAGGGCCGGCAGGGCAAGGGTGGACGCACCCACCTGGTCTCCCCGCAGGTGGCCGCCGCCACCGCCGTGCTGGGCCACCTGGCCTCGCCCGCCGACCTGTCCGCCGCCGACGCGACCGCCGGAGTCTGAACCATGGAAGCCTTCACCACCCACACCGGCCGGGCCGTCCCGCTGCGCCGCAGCAACGTCGACACCGACCAGATCATCCCGGCCCACTGGCTGAAGAAGATCACCCGCGACGGGTTCGAGGACGGGCTCTTCGAGGCCTGGCGCAAGGACCCGGAGTTCGTCACGAACCGCCCGGAGCGCGCCGGCGCGACCGTACTGGTCGCCGGTCCCGACTTCGGTACGGGTTCCTCGCGCGAGCACGCCGTCTGGGCCCTGCAGAACTTCGGCTTCAAGACGGTCATCTCCGCCCGCTTCGCCGACATCTTCCGCGGGAACTCGCTGAAGAACGGCCTGCTGACCGTGGTTCTCCCGCAGGAGACCGTCGAGAAGCTGTGGGAGCTGACCGAGGCCGACCCGACCGCCGAGATCACGGTCGACCTGGTCGCCCGCGAGGTCCGAGCGGAGGGCGTCACAGCGGAGTTCGAGCTCGACGACAACGCCCGCTGGCGACTGCTGGAGGGGCTGGACGACATCTCGCTCACCCTTCAGAACGAAGCGGACATCGCCACGTACGAAAGCGCCCGCCCGGCCTTCAAGCCCCGCACGGTTCAGGCCTGATTCCTGCCTGATCAGCGCTTATTCGCCTTTGGGTGATCACATCGACAACACTGTGCCCCCCACCGGATGGTGGGGGGCACAGCTGTGTGTTGAGGCCCCGTGAGGCGACAACTCGCCCCAGATGGCACAATCTGTGCATGGAACGCGACACTCAACTTGAGCTCTACGAACTCGTCGCGGACCGATTGAAAGAAGCACACACACGGGTGCGCTCACTGCAAGTCCCGGAGGGCGTAAGGATGGCGCTGTCCCGGAAGCTGTTGGTCGTCACGGCCGCGGCGAAGCACGATCTCGCCGATGCGGCAAGGCGCCTGGACAGGTTGATGAAGGACCTCGACGAGGGTCGATTCCCTGAAGGCGACTGATGCGAAGGAACTCCGTAACGTCCTCCGGCGTTGCGGCACTAGGGTGATTAGCCCGTTTCGTGTTTGATTTGCGGTATATATCCGCCTAACGTGCGAAATAAGCTTGAACACATTCGTTCTGGCGAAGTCTCCGAAGGGGAAGACGTGAACAAGGCGCAGCTCGTAGAAGCGATTGCCGACAAGCTGGGCGGCCGCCAGCAGGCCGCGGACGCTGTCGACGCGGTACTGGACGCGATCGTCCGCGCTACCGTCGCGGGCGACCGGGTCTCGGTCACGGGCTTCGGCTCGTTCGAGAAAGTCGACCGGCCGGCCCGTTACGCCCGCAACCCCCAGACGGGTGAGCGCGTCCGGGTCAAGAAGACCTCGGTGCCCCGCTTCCGCGCGGGCCAGGGCTTCAAGGACCTGGTCAGCGGCACCAAGAAGCTCCCCAAGGGCGGCGAGGTCTCGGTGAAGAAGGCGCCCAAGGGCAGCCTCACCGGGGGTGCCTCCGCGACGGTGAAGAAGGCCGCCGCGAAGAAGGCCACCACCGCCAAGAAGGCCGCGGCAAAGACCGCGGTCGCAAAGAAGGTCGTGGCGAAGAAGACCACCGCGACCGCGAAGAAGGCCGTCGCCAAGACCGCCGTGGCCAAGAAGGCCACCCCGGCGAAGAAGGCCACCGCGGTCAAGAAGGCCGCGACGGCGGCGAAGAAGACCACCGCCGCCGCCAAGAAGACCGCTCCGGCGGCCAAGAAGGCCACCGCGAAGACGACCGCGCCCGCCAAGAAGACGACGACGCGCAAGGCCACCGCGAAGAAGACGACCGCCCGCAAGAAGTAACCAGGGGTACGAGTCACACACGCCGGGCCGGTTCCCCATGGGGGAGCCGGCCCGCGGTGCGTTACCCCTGCTGCTCGTCGTTCTCGCAGGTCAGGGGCGTGGGTGAAGTGGAATTCAGAAGGTCTGCAGAGTGACCAGGGTGATCCGCAACGCCGGGCCCTCGCCGTCCGTCTCGATCCGGACCCGCTGCCCGGGCCTCAGCATCCGCAGGCCCCCCGCGTCGAAGGCCGCTGTCTCGAAGGGCACCGGGGTGCCGTCGTCCAGCAGCACACTGCCGCTTCGGGTCTCGGAATCGTACGTGTACGCGGTCGCCTGCATAGCGGAACTGTATCGGGCCGTGTGACGGCCCACGCCGAGGGCGAGGGCGGTCCGCAGATCCGCCGCCGTGTCCACGTCGCGCCGCACGCTGTCGACGCCCGCCAGTGCGATTTCCACCGCTCCCGAGGCCGAATGCCTGGCCCGGGACGGCCCCCCGAACGAGGGTGCCAATTCCACGTCCCGGGCCGCCGAAAGCAAGGTCGTCCCGATTCCGGCGGCATCCGCCAGAAATGCCCGGGGAAATGCGGCGGCCGTATCGAGCACGCGTAGCAATTCGGGGGGCCGCAGCGCCGGCAGATCGGCGTTCATCGCGGCCACCGCCGCCCCCGGCCGTCCCGCCCGCACCGCCCGGACCCCATGGGCCAGGGCCGCGTTGAGACCGGCCCCCGGGGTGTCCGGGACGATCCTGGCCCCCAGTCCCGCGAGTTCCGCCCCGGCCGCCGCGTCGTCCGTGACGACCACCACATCCGCGACGGCGGCGCAGGCCAGCGCCCCGGCGACGGTGTCCAGGGCGAAGGCCAGGGCCAGTCCGGGACGGGCCGCGCCCACGGACGCGGCGAGACGGCTCTTGGCCACCGCCAGAGGCTTCAGCGGGACCACCAGACTCCAGACGGCGTTCGTGGCCGCCCCCTTCCCTCGGGTTTCCCTCCGGCGCGCTCGGCCACCATTGTCACCTCGGCCGAGGCGGCCCCGGGGTCGTGTGCCGTGAGCGGGGCGTACGGTGTTCTCGACAGAGACCGGACCGGGGGCCACACTTGTCCGGCCGACGAGGTGCCCAAGCCGCGCACCGGTCCTAGAGGAAGGTGTCCGAGTGTCCCGCCGCAGAATCGGCTTCTGGTACCGCCTGGCTGCGGTCATCGCAAAACCGCCGCTGGTAGTGCTCTTCAAGCGGGACTGGCGGGGAATGGAGCACATTCCGGCCGAGGGCGGATTTATCACCGCCGTCAATCACAACTCGTATCTGGACCCGCTCTCCTACGCGCACTTCCAGTACAACACCGGCCGGGTGCCCCGATTGCTCGCGAAGGCCGCCCTCTTCAAGGTGCCTTTTGTCGGCTCGATCCTGCGCGGCAGCGGGCAGATCCCGGTCTACCGCGAGAGCACCAACGCCCTGGACGCATTCCGGGCCGCCGTGGACGCCATCGAGCGCGGCGAATGCGTGGCCTTTTACCCGGAGGGCACCCTCACACGCGACCCCGACATGTGGCCGATGGCCGGCAAGACCGGCGCCGCCCGTGTCGCACTGATCACCAAGGCACCCGTCATTCCCGTGGCGCAGTGGGGCGCGAATCTCGCGATGCCGCCCTACGCCAAGGAGAACAAGGTCAGCCTCTTCCCGCGCAAGACCCTCCAGGTGCTCGCCGGACCGCCGGTGGACCTCTCCGCCTTCTACGACCGGGAACCCACCCCGGAAGTGCTCAAGGAGGTCACCGAGGTCATCATGGCGGCCATCACCGGGCTGCTGGAGGAACTGCGCGGCGAAAGGGCGCCCGAGCAGCCGTACGACCATCGCAAGGCCAGGGCGGAACAGCGGCGCAAGGCCGCGGGGGAGGGCAAGAAGTGACACGTCCCGTGAAGGCGGCCGTCTTCGGAACAGGCTCGTGGGGCACGGCCTTCGCCATCGTGCTCGCCGACGCGGGCTGCGAGGTGACCCTGTGGGGCCGCCGCCAGGAGCTGGTCGACGCCATCAACACCGGCCGGACAAACCCGGACTACTTCCCCGGAGTCGAACTCCCCGCCGGGCTGCGGGCCACCACCGACCCGGCCGAGGCCGCGGCCGACGCCGACTTCACCGTCCTCGCCGTCCCCTCCCAGACCCTGCGCGGCAACCTCGCCTCCTGGGCGCCGCTGCTGGCCCCCGACACGGTGCTCGTCTCCCTCATGAAGGGCATCGAACTCGGCACCGCCAAGCGGATGAGCGAGGTCATCGAGGAGGTGGCCAAGGTCCCCGCCGAGCGCATCGCCGTGGTCACCGGCCCCAACCTGGCCCGCGAGATCGCCGCCCGGCAGCCGGCGGCCTCCGTCGTCGCCTGCGTGGACGAAGCCGTGGCACAGCGCCTCCAGGCCGCCTGCCACACGCCGTACTTCCGCCCGTACACGAGCACCGACGTCATCGGCTGTGAACTCGGCGGCGCCGTCAAGAACGTGATCGGCCTCGCCGTCGGCATCGCGGACGGCATGGGCCTCGGCGACAACACCAAGGGCTCCCTCATCACCCGCGGACTCGCCGAAGCGACCCGCCTGGGCGTCGCGATGGGCGCCGACCCGCTCACCTTCTCCGGCCTCGCGGGCCTCGGCGACCTGGTCGCCACCTGCTCCTCGCCGCTCTCCAGGAACCACACCTTCGGCACCAACCTGGGCCGCGGGATGACCCTGGAGGAGACCATCGCGGTCACCAAGCAGACCGCGGAGGGGGTCAAGTCCTGCCAGTCCGTGGCCGATCTGGCCCGCCGGCACGGGGTGGACATGCCCATCACCGACACCGTCGTCGACATCGTCCACCACGGCAAGCCCACCCTGGTCGCGCTGAAGGAACTGATGGGCCGCAGCGCCAAACCGGAACGTCGCTGACACCCTTCCGCACGCATGAGCGGGTACCCTCGTGGCGATATGAGCAGCGAGAACCTCCCCCAGACCCCTGAGCAGCAGGGCCGCAAGCCCCGCGTGGCCGTCGTGTTCGGCGGCCGCAGCTCGGAACACGCCATCTCGGTCGTCACGGCGGGCGCCGTCCTGCGCTCCATCGACCGGTCCAAGTACGAGGTGCTGCCCATCGGCATCACCACGGACGGCCGGTGGGCGCTGACCGCCGACGAGCCCGAGCGGATGGCCATCGCAGACCGGCAGCTCCCGAGCGTCGAGGAGCTCGCGGACTCCGAGGACGGCTCCGTCGTCCTCTCGGTGGACCCCGCCAGCCGCCAGGTCGTCTACACCGAGCCCGGCGCCGTCCCCAAGGCCCTGGGCGAGGTCGACGTGGTCTTCCCCGTCCTCCACGGCCCGTACGGCGAGGACGGCACCCTGCAGGGCCTCCTGGAGCTCTCCGGGATCCCGTACGTCGGCTCCGGCGTCCTCGCCTCGGCCGTCGGCCAGGACAAGGACTACATGAAGAGGGTGTTCACCTCCTTCGGGCTGCGCGTCGGCCCGTACGTGACCATCCGCCCCCGCGAGTGGGAAGCCGACCAGGCCGCCGCCAAGGGCCGGATCCTGGACTTCGCCGCCGAGCACGGCTGGCCGCTGTTCATCAAGCCCGCACGGGCCGGCTCCTCCATCGGCATCACCAAGGTCGACGAGCCCTCCGGTCTCGACGCGGCGATCCGCGAGGCGCGCCGCCACGACCCGAAGTTCATCGTCGAGGCGCTGCTGCGCGGCCGCGAGATCGAGTGCGGCGTGCTGGAGTTCGAGGACGGGCCGCGCGCGAGCGCCCCCGCGGAGATCCCGCCGGTCTCCAGCCACGACTTCTACGACTTCGAGGCGAAGTACATCGACTCCGCCACCGGGATCGTGCCCGCCCCGCTCACCCCGGAGCAGACCGCCGAGGTCCAGCGCCTCGCGGTCGAGGCCTTCGAGGCCGCGTCCTGCGAGGGCCTGGTGCGCGCCGACTTCTTCCTCACCGAGGACGGCGAGTTCGTCATCAACGAGATCAACACGATGCCGGGCTTCACCCCCATCTCGATGTACCCGCTGATGTGGCAGGAGTCGGGCATCGGCTACCAGGAGCTGGTGGACCGCCTGCTCCAGGCCGCCCTGCGCCGCTCCACCGGCCTGCGCTAGCCGCACCGGACCCCGTACGGCAGACCGCCCGCCGACCCGCCCCGAAAGGGCCGGTCGGCGGGCGGTCGCTGTGAGGGCGGTGCGGCGGCGTGCTCAGTACGAGGCGATGCCCTCGGGCACCGTCTTGGCCACGGCCGTGGACAAGCCCACCAGCATTCCCGCGTCCGTGGCATGCTCCTTGTCGACCACGACCTCCGTGTACGCCTTGCGCATGCCGGTGGTGAACCGAAAACCCCCGTCGTCGAGTTTCTCCAGCAGCCAGGAGACGCCGTTCACCTGGACGCCCTCCTGCTCCGGATCCGCCATCGCCGGGGGCTTGGGGATACCGCACCGCAGTACGATCGCCGAGCCGCCCCACGCGGCGGTGAGCGGAGACTCCGGTTCGGTCCCGGTCCGGGCCTGACCGGCCACCGTCTCCGGGAGCTCCCCGTGCAGCGCCGCACAGAGCCCCGCGACCTCGGCCGGCGGCGTGGGCGGCGGGTCCACCCGGGCCTCGGAACCACCCGGGGAGCACGCCGCGAGGGCCACGAGGGCCGTCGCGGCGGCAGCGGCGGACAAGGCACGGACACGGACGACTGGCCGGCGGTGTAGGGACATCACCGGCCAACAGTAGACGGGGGCTACAGATGGACCACCGGGCAGGTCAGGGTGCGGGTGATCCCCTCCACCTGCTGGACCTTGGCGACCACCATGCGGCCGAGCTCGTCCACGGTGTCGGCCTGGGCGCGCACGATCACGTCGTACGGACCCGTCACGTCCTCGGCCTGGATCACCCCCGGGATCTGGCCGATGGACTCGGCGACGAACGACGCCTTGCCCACCTCGGTCTGGATAAGGATGTACGCCTGTACCACGGAACCTCCAGGGCGGCCACGAGGATCATTTCCCCTAACCTTCGGGTGGGCCCGACACGATCGAAAGGGCCGGGGGAAGAAGGGACGCCACGGTACCGCGTCGCCGAGCGCCACGGGGAGACCCCTGGGCACGGCGCCGCGCGCAGCGGGGCGTACGGAGAGCAGAAGTTGACGTATCTGTTGACGGTACCCAGAGCTGTGACGGCTCGCGACCGCAAGCGGACTGGGCAAGAAGGGGCACAGCGATGAAGGGCACTGTGGGCGAGCTGGGGGAGTTCGGCCTCATTCGGGAACTCACCTCACGGCTCACCACCACCCCGGCGGTCCGGCTCGGTCCGGGCGACGACGCCGCGGTGGTGTCGGCCCCCGACCGCAGGGTCGTGGCGAGCACCGACATCCTGTTGGAAGGCAGGCACTTCCGGCGCGACTGGTCCACGGCCTACGACGTCGGCCGCAAGGCCGCCGCACAGAACCTGGCCGACATCGCCGCCATGGGCGCCGTGCCGACCGCGCTCCTCCTCGGCCTCGTCGTCCCGGCCGAGCTGCCGGTGACCTGGCCCACCGAGCTGATGGACGGCATCCGCGACGAGTGCCAGGTGGCCGGCGCGGCCGTCGTCGGCGGCGACGTCGTCCGCGGCGACGCCATCACCGTCGCCATCACCGCCCTGGGCGACCTGCGCAACCACGAGCCCGTACTGCGCTCCGGCGCCCGGCCCGGCGACGTCGTCGCCGTCACCGGCTGGCTCGGCTGGTCCGCCGCCGGCTTCGCCGTGCTCTCGCGCGGCTTCCGCTCCCCGCGGGCCTTCGTCGAGGCCCACCGGCGCCCGGAGCCCCCGTACCACGCGGGCCCGGCGGCCGCCGGACTCGGCGCCACCGCCATGACCGACGTCAGCGACGGCCTGATCGCCGACCTCGGGCACATCGCCGAGGCCAGCAAGGTGCGGATCGACCTGCACACGGCCGCCCTCGACATCCCGACCCAGATGTACGACATCGGCCAAGCCGTCGGCGTGGACCCGCTCCAGTGGGTCCTCACCGGGGGAGAGGACCACGCGATCGTGGCGACCTTCCCGCCCGACGTGAAACTGCCCGCCCGCTGGAAGGTCATCGGCGGAGTCCTCAACCGCTCCGCGCTGCCCCAGGTGACCGTGGACGGCGCCCCCTGGGCCAGCACCGGTGGCTGGGACCACTTCGGGGCCGACCCGGCGCCCCAGGACGGCCCGGCGTGAGCGTCGCCCCGCCGCTGTGCCTGACCGTCGCCGGATCCGACTCCGGCGGCGGCGCGGGCATCCAGGCCGACCTCAAGACCATGCTGGCGCTCGGCGTCCACGGCATGAGCGTGGTGACCGCCGTGACGGCTCAGAACTCCCTCGGGGTCCAGGGCGTCTGGGAGCTGCCCCCGGAGGCCGTCAGGAGCCAGTTCAGGGCCGTCGTGGACGACATCGGCGTACAGGCCGTGAAGACCGGGATGCTCTCCTCGGCCGTGCTCGTGGAGACCGTGGCCGAACTGCTGGCCACCACCGGGGCCCCGGCCGTCGTGGACCCCGTGGGCGTCTCCAAGCACGGGGACGCGCTGCTCGCCGCCTCGGCGCTGGACGCCGTACGGCAGGAGCTGCTGCCCCGGGCCACCGTGGCCACGCCCAACCTGGACGAGGTGGCGCAGCTCACCGGCCTGGCCGTGGAGCGCGAGGACGACATGCGGCGCGCGGCCGACGCGATCCTCGGCTTCGGGCCCCGCTGGGCGCTCATCAAGGGCGGACACCTGGCGGCCCACGGGGACGAGGCCGTGGACCTCCTCACGGACGGAACCGAGGAGCACTGGCTGCGCGCTCCCCGGCACCCCAACCGGCACACGCACGGAACCGGCTGCACCCTCGCGAGCGCCGTCGCCGCAGGCCTCGCCAAGGGGCTCGCCGTCCCGGCGGCCGTCACGCGGGCCAAGGAGTACGTCACGGGCGCCATCGCCGCCGGCTTCACGCTCGGCGGGGGCATCGGCCCGGTGGACCACGGCTGGCAGTGGCGTTGACCCACGGCCGTCAGGTCACCGCGACGGGCTCAGGACAAGACAAAAGGCCGGTTCACCAGAGGTGAACCGGCCTTTTGTGGCAACCGGTAGGGCTGCGCTACGACGGGAGGCGTCAGCGCGAGACCTTGCCGGCCTTGATGCACGAGGTGCAGGCGTTGAGGCGCTTCGGCGTCCCATTGACCACGGCACGGACGCGCTGGATGTTCGGGTTCCAGCGACGCGAGGTGCGGCGGTGCGAGTGGGAGATGTTGTTGCCGAAGCTCGGCCCCTTGGCGCAAACGTCGCAGTTGGCAGCCACAGGTCACTCCAAAACTTCAGATGCAATTACAGTGAAATCCGGCGCACCGGATCAGAGGTCTGAAGTGGTTTGCCGGAAGAATGGCCCGATTCTCATCGGGCAACCGGAGCAGCATACAACGACTGCTCCCGTCCAAGAAAACTACCACGGCTGCCGCCGCTCCCGCCCCGGGGTCCCGTCCCTCCGGCAGTCCGGCGTTACCCTGCGGTGAACCCTGGCCCGCACGAGGAGGAACGCCCGGTGCCGCACGAGCCGCAGCCGCAGTACGCCGACGAGCTCGACGCCGAAGCGGTGCGCACCTGGAGCTCGCTGGCCCTGACCGCACTGGGCCGGGCCCGCGAGGACATCGACGCGATCAACGTCTATCCGGTGGCCGACGCGGACACCGGCACCAACCTCTACCTCACCGCCGAATCCGGAGCCCGCGCCGTCACGGAGGTGACGCAGGACACGGAGCCGGCCTCCCTGGCCCAGGCCGTACGGGCCTACGCGCACGGCGCCCTCATAGGCGCACGCGGCAACTCCGGGACCATCCTGGCGCAGCTGCTGAGGGGCGTGGCCGACGTCCTGGGCGACGAGCCCGGGGACCGGGCCCCCGGCCGGCTGCTGGCCCGCGCGCTGACCCGGGCCGCTGAAGAGGCGTACCAGGCCGTCGCGCACCCGGTGGAGGGCACCATGCTCACGGTCGCCGCCGCGGCGGCACGGGCCGGCGAGGCCGCGGGAGCCGCCGCCGGCACCGCCGCCGACGTGGCCGGGGCCGCCTACACGGCGGCCCGCACCGCCCTCGCCGAGACCCCCGGGCAGCTGGCCGCGCTGGGCCGGGCCGGGGTGGTCGACGCGGGGGGCTGCGGGCTGGTCGCCGTACTCGGGGCCCTGTGGCAGGCGCTGTCCGGGCAGGAGCCGGCCCCCGAGGAACTCCACGGCCGGACAGTGCCCGTACCGGAGTCGACCGAGCCCTGCGAGCAGGAGGCCGGGCCCGCCTACGAGGTGGTCTACCTGCTGGAGGCCCCCGACGCGGCGGTGGAGGAACTGCGCGCACGGCTCGACGGGCTGGGCGACTCCCTGGTGGTGGTCGGCGGCGAGGGGCTGTGGAACGTCCACGTCCACGTCGACGACCCCGGGGCGGCCGTGGAGGCCGGCGTCGTGGCCGGCCGCCCGTACCGGATACGGATCACGCACTTCGGCGACGAACGGCGCCGGGCGCGCGGACAACGCGTCCAGCGGGCCGTGGTCGCCGTGGTCCCGGGCGAAGGCCTGGCAGGGCTGTGCGAGGAGGCCGGCGCGACCACCGTGCTCGCCCGCGCCGGAGAGGCCCCGGACATCGGGGGACTCCTCGACGCCGTGCGGCGCGCGCACGCCCGCGAGGTCGTCCTGCTGCCGGGCGGCGCCGAGCTGCGGGCGGCGGCCGCCGCGGCGGCCGACCGGGCCCGCGCCGAGGGCGTACGGGTCGCGGTGATCCCCACCCGCTCCGCCGTCCAGAGCCTCGCCGCCCTCGCCGTGCACGACGCGGACGGCACCTTCGACGAGGACGTGGTCGCCATGACGGCGGCCGCCGGCGCCACCCGCTACGGGGAACTGGCCGTCGCCGAACGGCAGTCCTTCACCTCGGCCGGCATCTGTCAGGCCGGCGACGTGCTCGGCCTCATCGACGGGGACGTCGCCGTCATCGGCGAGGGCCTGCCCGAGACTGCCGAGGCCGTCCTGGACCGGATGCTCGGCTCCGGCGGCGAACTCGTCACCCTGGTCCTGGGACCCGAGGTGCCGGACGCCCTCGCCGAGCGCCTGGAGGCCTACGTGCAGCAGGGGCACCTGGCCGTGGACACCGTCACCTACCGGGGCGGCCGGTACTCGGCTCCGCTGCTCATCGGGGTGGAATAGCGGGCTTGTCAGCGCGATGGTGTGCAATGAACACGTGCCCGCGCTCGACGAAGACCTCAAGAAGACGCTCGGCCCCGCCACCGCCAAGGTGCTGGCCGAGCAGCTCGGCCTGCACACGGCCCTGGACCTGCTCCACCACTACCCGCGGCGGTACGCCGAGCGCGGCGAGCTGACCTCGCTGGCCGATCTCGCCGACCAGATCGACGAGCACGTGACCGTCGTCGCGCAGGTCGCCGACGCCCGGCTGCTTACCTACCAGGGCGGCCGCGGCGGCGGAAAGCGCCTCGAAGTGACCATCACCGACGGCAACGGCCGCCTCCAACTGGTCTTCTTCGGCGCCGGGGTCCACAAACCGCACAAGGAACTGCTGCCCGGCAGCCGCGCGATGTTCGCCGGCAAGGTCTCCATGTTCAACCGCAAGCTCCAGCTCGCCCACCCCGCGTACGAGCCGCTCGGCGCGGACGCCTCCGACCGGGACGCGGCGGCCGCCTTCGCCAACCAGCTCATCCCGATCTACCCGGCCTGCGCCAAGCTGGAGTCCTGGAAGATCGCCAAGTGCGTGGACGCCGTGCTGCCCAGGGCCCAGGAGGTCGTGGACCCGCTGCCGGCCGCCCTGCGCGACGGCCGCGGACTGATCCCGCTCACCGAGGCCCTGCTGAAGATCCACCGGCCGACCGCCAAGGCCGACGTGGAGGACGCCCGTCAGCGGCTGAAGTGGGACGAGGCCTTCGTCCTCCAGGTCGCCCTGGCCCGCCGCCGGCACGCCGACGCCCAGCTCCCGGCCGTCCCCCGCCGCCCCACCCCCGGCGGCCTCCTCGACTCCTTCGACGCCAAGCTCCCGTTCACCCTCACCGAGGGCCAGCAGGGCGTCTCCAAGGAGATCTTCGACGACCTGGCCACCGAACACCCCATGCACCGCCTCCTCCAGGGCGAGGTCGGATCCGGGAAGACGCTGGTCGCGCTGCGGGCCATGCTCGCCGTCGTGGACTCCGGCGGGCAGGCCGCCATGCTCGCGCCCACCGAGGTGCTCGCCCAGCAGCACCACCGCTCCGTCACCGAGATGATGGGCGAGCTGGCCGAGGGAGGGCTGCTCGGCGGCTCCGACCAGGGGACCAAGGTGGTGCTGCTCACCGGGTCGATGGGGACGCCCGCACGACGGCAGGCGCTGCTCGACCTCGTCACCGGCGAAGCCGGGCTCGTGATCGGCACGCACGCGCTGATCGAGGACAAGGTGCAGTTCCACGACCTCGGGCTGGTCGTCGTCGACGAACAGCACCGCTTCGGAGTGGAACAGCGCGACGCCCTGCGCTCCAAGGGGAAGCAGCCGCCGCACCTGCTCGTCATGACCGCGACCCCGATCCCGCGCACCGTCGCGATGACCGTCTTCGGCGATCTGGAGACCTCCGTCCTCGACCAGCTGCCCGCCGGCCGGTCCCCGATCGCCACGCACGTGGTCCCCGCCAAGGACAAGCCGCACTTCCTCGCCCGGGCCTGGGAACGGGTCCGCGAGGAGGTGGAGAACGGCCACCAGGCGTACGTGGTCTGCCCCCGCATCGGAGACGAGGAGGAGCCGAAGAAGAAGGGCTCCGCGGAGGACGACGCCGAGAAGCGGCCGCCGCTCGCCGTCCTGGACATCGCCGAGCAGCTCACGCGCGGCCCGCTCGCCGGACTGTCGGTGGAGGTGCTGCACGGCCGGATGGATCCGGCCGACAAGGACGACGTGATGCGCCGGTTCGCCGCCGGCGAGGTCAAGGTGCTCGTCGCCACGACCGTGATCGAGGTCGGCGTGAACGTCCCGAACTCCACCGTCATGGTGATCATGGACGCCGACCGCTTCGGCGTCTCCCAGCTCCACCAGCTGCGCGGCCGCGTCGGCCGCGGCTCCGCGCCGGGACTGTGCCTGCTGGTCAGCGAGATGCACGAGGCGAGCCCCGCCCGCGCCCGGCTGGCCGCCGTCGCCGCCACCCTGGACGGCTTCGAACTCTCCCGGATCGACCTGGAGGCGCGCCGCGAGGGAGACGTGCTGGGCCAGGCCCAGTCCGGGGTGCGCTCCTCGCTGCGGGTGCTGTCCGTCATCGAGGACGAGGAGGTCATCGCGCAGGCCCGCGAGGAGGCCGGACGCGTCGTCGCGGCCGACCCGGAGCTGGAGCGGCTGCCGGGCCTGCGCACCGCCCTGGACGCACTGCTGGACACCGAGCGGGAGCAGTATCTGGAGAAGGGCTGACAATGGGGGTGCCCGTTGTCCCCGAAGATCGAAGGACCCCCAGATGACCCGCGTGATCGCCGGCAGCGCCGGAGGGCGACGGCTGACCGTGCCCCCCGGCACCGGCACCAGGCCGACCTCGGACCGGATGCGCGAAGGGCTCTTCTCCACCTGGGAGTCGCTGCACGGCGTCGAAGGGGCCCGGGTGCTCGACCTGTACGGCGGCTCCGGCGCCGTGGGCCTGGAAGCCCTCTCGCGCGGCGCGGCCCACACCCTGCTGGTCGAGGCCGACGCCAAGGCCGCCAAGGCGATCCGGGACAACATCAGGGCGCTGGGCCTGCCCGGCGCGGAGTTCCGGGCGGGCAAGGCCGAGCAGGTCGTCGCGGGAGCCGCGGCCGGCGACCCGTACGACATCGTCTTCCTGGACCCGCCGTACGCGGTGGACCACGAGGAACTGCGGGAGATCCTCCTCACACTCCGGTCCAATGGCTGGATCACGGACGATGCGCTCGTCACCGTGGAGCGCAGCACGAGGAGCGGCGCCTTCCCGTGGCCCGAGGGCTTCGAGCCGCTGCGGTCCCGGAAGTACGGCGAGGGCACCCTTTGGTACGGTCGCGCCGCCTTCACCAGCGAAGACTCATGAACGAGGGAGTTCAGTTGCGCCGCGCCGTCTGTCCCGGGTCCTTCGACCCCATCACCAACGGACACCTCGACATCATCGGACGCGCCTCCAGGCTCTACGACGTCGTGCACGTCGCGGTGATGATCAACCAGTCGAAGAAGGGCCTGTTCACCGTCGAGGAGCGGATCGAGCTGATCCGCGAGGCGGTGGCGGACTACGGCAACGTCGAGGTCGAGTCCTTCCACGGGCTGCTCGTCGACTTCTGCAAGCAGCGGGACATCCCGGCCATCGTCAAGGGCCTGCGCGCCGTCAGCGACTTCGACTACGAGCTCCAGATGGCCCAGATGAACATGGGGCTCTCGGGCGTCGAGACGCTGTTCGTGCCGACGAACCCCACCTACAGCTTCCTGTCCTCCTCGCTGGTCAAGGAGGTCGCGGCCTGGGGCGGCGACGTCGCCCACCTGCTGCCCGCGCACGTGCACGCGGCGCTGATGGAACGGCTGCGCGAGCGCTGATCCGGGGGCCCCACCGCCTGACGTGACGTCAGGCGGTGTCGGACGTCCGCCCGCCGGCCTTACAGTCGTGGCGTCCGTCTCAGGAACCGCCCGAGGCCGAGAGAGTGCGAGCCCCCATGGACGTGCAGAAGAAGCTCGACGAGATCGTCGCGGCCGTCGGCGGCGCCCGGTCCATGCCGATGTCGGCCTCCTGCGTGATCAACCGCGCCGAGCTGCTCGCCCAACTGGAAGAGGTCCGCCAGGCGCTCCCCGGCTCGCTCGCGCAGGCCCAGGAGCTCATCGGCGGCCGGGAGCAGATGGTCGAGGAGGCCCGCCGGGAGGCGGAGCGGATCATCGAGTCCGCCCACAACCAGCGCGGCTCGCTGATCTCCGACACCGAGATCGCGCGGCGCTCCCAGGCCGAGGCGGACCGGATCCTGGAGGAGGCCCGCCGGGAGGCCGAGGAGATCCGCGCCGAGGCCGACGACTACGTCGACAGCAAGCTCGCGAACTTCGAGGTCGTGCTGACCAAGACCATCGGCTCGGTGGACCGCGGCCGGGAGAAGCTGCTGGGTCGCGGCCCCGGCCTCGACGAGCACGGCTACGCCGACGCCGAGGCGCCCGAGCGCAGCCACGACCCCGAGACGCAGCGCCGGCAGGCGGACGCGTACGTGGACACCAAGCTGGCGACCTTCGAGGCGGTGCTGTCCAAGACCCTGGAGGCCGTGGGTCGCGGCAGGCAGAAGCTGCTGGGGCGGGTGCCCACGGACGACCTGGGCGCGCACATGGCCGCCCAGGAGGCCGCGGGCGGCCAGGCGTCCCGCTCGGCGAGCGACGCGGACTTCCTGGCGGGCCTGGCCGAGCCGGCGCCCCCGGTCGCCCCGCAGATCCCCGCGCAGGCGGAACCCGTGTACGACATGTACTCCGGCCAGGGCGCGGACCCGGCCGGGGCGGCCTACGCGGGATCGTACGCGGGGCAGCAGGACGGGTACGCGTACCCGGACCCGTACACGGGGACCGACGGGGCGGGCGTGTCCTACGAGGCGCCCTACGCCGGGCAGCAGCCCGACCCGTACGCGGGCTACCGGCAGGCCGGGCAGCAGCCCGACCCGTATGCCGCCTACGCACAGCCGCAGTCCCAGCCGCCGGCCCCCCAGCAGCCCGCGCTCGACGAGACCAGCTTCTTCGACACGGGCATGATCAACCTGGACCAGCTGCGCCAGTACGAGCAGGGGCGCTAGACCCGGATTGGGCTCAGAGCGAAGCGGCGGGTATCCTGGCTCTTCGGTCGCGCGTATGCACCGCGATCCATGCTGCCCTCAAGTGGCGGAAATCTTGATCTTCAGCGATCTGTGAAAGCAGGAACGGCCCTGAACACCCGCCTCGACCACCGCAACCCCCTCGTGTTCGACACGCACGAGCTGGGTCGGCGTCCTGGTGCCATGCAGCGGCTGTCCCGTGAGATCGCGGCACCGGCGGACTTCGGTCTCGTCGGTGTCATCGGAGTGCCGGAAGGCGCCCCGGTGAAGCTCAGCCTCCGTCTTGAGTCGGTCATGGAAGGGGTGCTTGTCACAGGCACCGCTCGTGCATCGGCCGTAGGTGAGTGCGTAAGGTGTCTGGAGTCCGTGGAGCGCGAGCTCAAGGCGGACTTCCAGGAGATGTTCTCGTACCCTGACGCCGACGACCGGGGCCGCCCCAAGGCGGAGCCGGCCGACGACGCCGAGGACGACGAGGACACGCTCTACCTTGAGGACGGCTTGTTCGACCTCGAACCCGTGCTGCGGGATGTGGTGGTGCTCGCACTGCCCATGCAGCCGGTGTGCCGGGAGGACTGTCTCGGACTGTGCCCCGATTGCGGGCTCAGCCTGAACGAGGACCCGGACCACCACCATGACGCCGTCGACATCCGTTGGGCGGCTTTGCAGGGACTCGTCGTGACCGATCAGGACGACGAGAAGGACAACATGAGCGGCACTGCCTCTGACGGAGTTCAGGGCGCCGCCGAGAAGCAGGAGAAGTAGCCGTGGCTGTTCCGAAGCGGAAGATGTCGCGCAGCAACACGCGCCACCGCCGGTCGCAGTGGAAGGCTGCGGTCCCCACCCTGGTTTCGTGTGAGCGTTGCCAGGAGCCGAAGCTCCAGCACATTGCGTGCCCGAGCTGCGGCACCTACAACAAGCGCCAGGTCCTCGAGGTCTGAGCGGCTGGTGAGAGGCGCAATGTCTGAGCTGTCCAACGCTGAGAAGCAGGCAGACAGTAACAACGCGGCCTCGTCCCACACGCTTCTGGAAGGGCGGCTCGGGTATCGACTCGAGTCCGCCCTTCTGGTGCGTGCGCTGACCCACCGTTCGTACGCGTACGAGAACGGCGGTCTGCCCACCAACGAACGCCTGGAGTTCCTCGGGGACTCCGTGCTGGGCCTGGTGGTCACGGACACGCTGTACACGACCCACCCCGATCTCCCCGAGGGCCAGCTGGCCAAGCTCCGGGCCGCGGTGGTCAACTCGCGCGCACTTGCGGAGGTCGGGCGCGGCCTCGAACTCGGCTCCTTCATCCGGCTCGGCCGGGGCGAAGAGGGCACGGGCGGCCGGGACAAGGCCTCCATCCTCGCCGACACCCTTGAAGCGGTGATCGGCGCGGTCTATCTCGACCAGGGCCTCGACGCGGCCTCGGAGCTGGTGCACCGGCTCTTCGACCCGCTCATCGAGAAGTCCTCGAACCTCGGCGCCGGCCTGGACTGGAAGACCAGCCTCCAGGAGCTCACGGCCGCCGAAGGTCTTGGCGTACCGGAATACCTGGTCACGGAGACCGGCCCGGACCACGAGAAGACCTTCACCGCTGCCGCCCGCGTCGGTGGTGTCTCGTACGGCACCGGCACCGGCCGCAGCAAGAAGGAAGCGGAACAGCAGGCGGCGGAGTCCGCGTGGCGCGGGATCCGTGCCGCCGCGGACGAGCGGATCGCGGCCGAGGCCGCTGCCGCAGCCGCCCCGGTCGAGGCCACGGCTCCGGCCGAGGCCGCGGACGGCGGGGCGCCGAAGCCCGCCGAACCGGCGCCGGGCGCCTGACCCTTCCTTCGCCTTCGGGCACCCCCGCCCCGTCACCTGCGCAGCAGGCGGCGGGGCGGACCCGTTTCCGGAGCCTGCCGCGCGGGTCGGTACGCTCACGGGAGAGAGCCCGATCCGATCCCCGGAGGAACACCGTGCCCGAGCTGCCCGAGGTCGAAGTCGTGCGGCGGGGCCTGGAGCGCTGGGTGGCCGGGCGGACCGTGGAGGCCGTCGAGGTCCTGCACCCGAGGGCCGTACGACGCCACGCGGCCGGCGGGGCCGACTTCGCGGCGCGGCTGCGCGGAGAGACGATCGGTGTGCCGCGGCGACGCGGGAAGTACCTGTGGCTGCCCCTGGAGGGCGGCCACCAGTCGGTGCTCGGACACCTCGGGATGAGCGGGCAGCTGCTGGTGCAGCCGCAGGACGCCCCCGACGAGAAGCACCTGCGGATCAGGGTGCGGTTCGAGGACGACCGAGGGACCGAGCTGCGCTTCGTCGACCAGCGGACCTTCGGAGGGTTGTCGCTGCACGAGAACACGCCCGACGGGCTGCCCGACGTCATCGCGCACATCGCCCGGGATCCCCTGGACCCGCTGTTCGACGAGGGCGCCTACCACCTCGCGCTGCGCGCCAAGCGGACCACCGTCAAGCGGGCGCTGCTGGACCAGTCGCTGATCAGCGGGGTCGGCAACATCTATGCCGACGAGGCGCTGTGGCGCGCGAAGTTGCACTACGAGCGGCCCACCGCGAACCTCACGCGCCCCCGGAGCGCGGAACTCCTCGGGCACGTACGGGACGTCATGAACGCGGCCCTCGCCGTGGGCGGTACCAGCTTCGACAGCCTCTACGTCAACGTGAACGGAGAGTCGGGCTACTTCGACCGGTCGCTCGACGCCTACGGGCGCGAGGACGAACCCTGCCGCCGCTGCGGCACGCCGATGCGGCGCCGGCCGTGGATGAACCGGTCGAGCTACTTCTGCCCGCGCTGTCAGCGACCGCCGCGCGTCTCGTCGTAGGACTGCCGGGCGGAGAGCACCTCCGGCATGTTCCCCTCCAGGAAGTGGATCAGGGAGAGGAGCCGGTCCGCGACCTCGACGCCGAGCGGCGTGAGCTCGTAGTCCACGCGGGGCGGGTTGGTCGGCTGCGCCTCGCGGTGGACGACGCCGTCGCGCTCCAGCGCGTGCAGCGTCTGGGAGAGCATCTTCTCGCTCACCCCCTCCACCCGTCGGCGCAGCTCGTTGAAGCGGCACGGGCCCTCGCGCAGGGCGCCGAGGGTCAGGCTGCCCCAGCGGCCGGTGACGTGTTCCAGGGTCTCGCGGGAGGGGCAGGCGCGCGCGAAGACGTCGAACGGAAGTTCGGCCGCGGCGCTCTCGGTACAGACGGCAGGTGTCTCCATGAGGAATAGCGTACTCCTCTGCAGCGCTAACTACTGGGTTGCGCTTTCCAAAAGTTAGTGCTTTGCTTCTTCTCGTCGCACCGCACCTGGTGGCGCGACGAGAACGCTTCCCGAGGGAGAGATCACCTTGTCCGGTATCACGCACGCCCCCGTCGTCTCGATCGCCTACCACTCGGGTTACGGCCACACCGCGGTCGTGGCCGAGGCCGTGCGCAGCGGCGCCGCCGAGGCCGGGGCCACCGTTCACCTGATCAAGGTCGACGAGATCGACGACGCCCAGTGGGAGCTGCTCGACGCGTCCGACGCGATCGTCTTCGGTTCGCCGACCTACATGGGCACCGCCTCCGGCGCCTTCCACGTCTTCGCCGAGGCGACCTCGAAGCGCTGGTTCGGCGACGCCTGGCAGGACAAGGTGGCCGCGGGCTTCACCAACTCCGCCTCCAAGAGCGGCGACAAGCTGCACACCCTGCAGTTCTTCCAGATCCTCGCCGCGCAGCACGGCATGAGCTGGGTCAACCTGGGTCTGAAGCCGGGCTGGAACTCCAGCACCGCCTCCGAGAACGACCTCAACCGCCTCGGCGTCTTCGCCGGTGCCGCCGCGCAGAGCAACTCGGACGAGGGCCCGGAGGCCGTCCACAAGGCCGACATCGCCACGGCCGAGCACCTGGGCCGGCGCGTCGCCGAGCACGCCCGCGTGGTGGTGGCGGGTCGCGCGGCCCTCGCCGCGCTCTGACCGACCGGGGTTCGACGGACTTCGGCTAGAAGCCGAAGTCCTGGGTCCACCAGGGGCCGCCGGCGGCGAAGTACGCGCCGACGCCCAGGGTGCGGAACTCGCAGTTCAGGATGTTCGCCTTGTGGCCGGGGCTGTTCATCCAGGCCTTCATCACGGACTCGGCGTCGCCCTGGCCGCGGGCTATGTTCTCGCCGCCGAGCCCCCCGATGCCCGCCTTGGCGGCCCGGTCCCAGGGGCTGAGCCCGTCGGGGTCGGTGTGGTCGAAGAAGGCGCGGGCGGCCATGTCCTTGCTGAAGGCCTCCGCGAGCGTCGCCAGCGGCGGGTTGGCCCGCACCGGGCCGCATCCCGCCATGGCGCGTTCCTGGTTCACCAGGAGCAGGACGGCGGCCTCCTCGGCGGACTGTCCGTCCGTCGCGGTGGCGGGCGTCGGGGCCGGCGTGGTCTTCCGCGGGGCCTTGGTCGTGGGCACCGGTACGGCGGCCGGCTCGGCGGAGGCCTTGCCGGCGGGCTTCGCGGGCGACGCGGTGGAAGGCGTGGCGCTCGGGATGGTGCTCGGGGTGGCGCTCGGCGAGGGAGTCGCGGAAGGGCTCGGGCTCGTCGAGGGCGACACCGACGGCGACACCGACGGCGAGACCGAGGGGCTCGCGGTGGGGGAGGGGGCGTGGGTCTGCGAGCCGCGGCCGGGCAACTGGGCGAGGCCGCCCAGCGGCTGGACCGCGCGGTCGGCGCTCGGCGAGGCCTTCGCCGCCGCCTGCGTCCTGCCGGTGTCCCCCGAGCCGTCGACTCCCACGTACGGGAAGGAACCGCCGACGGGCACCATGCCGGTCGTGACGGCGGCCGTGCCGAGGGTCACCGCCACCGCCACCCCCAGCAGACCGGTGCGCAGGGCGGTGCGGCGCGCGCCACCGGGGCGCGGTGCGGAGGGGAGAGCGTGGCGTCCCATCGGCGTCGGCCTTCCTTGTAAGATCACGATCGGAGTTTGCTCGCCCGAACGGGTGAGCTCATTGGTGCGCGACTGTACGCCATGGGGCAAGGGGGGCGATGTGCTCCAAAATCGTTTGCCCGGTTAGCGTTCACGCATGAACGAAGATGTCCGCCTGACCGCCTGGGTGCGCGGCCGTGTACAGGGAGTGGGCTTCCGCTGGTTCACCAGGGAGAACGCTCTGGGGATCGGCGGGGTCGTCGGCTTCGCGCTCAACCTCGACGACGGGCGAGTGCAAGTGGTGGCCGAGGGTCAACGTGAGAATTGCCACCGGCTGCTCGATTGGATGCGGTCCGCCGACACGCCCGGGCAGGTGGACGGAGTGACAGAGATCTGGGGCACACCGCGCGGTGGCTACGACGGATTCGCGATCCGTTGACGGATCGACTGATCATGTACTGATCACACCCGTGGAGCGATCGCACACGGTCGGAACTGCGCGTTCCTCGTCGAGACGTTGCCGGTGCCCCCGATCCGTGGAAGGCTCGGAGACGAGGATGATCTCCGCCCCCCTTGCGCGGGCCGGGCTGCCCGCCGATACGGGGCGTGATCGTGTTGACCGTCAAACTTTTTGGTGAGACGCTGGAAGCCCCGCGCACCTGAGCTGTTTGGCAGTGTTGGCAGTAGTAAGCGCAGTGACTGTCAGTCGCTGTCGGACATCCGCGGGTGCGATTCCCTCACGACCCACACCGCTTCGGTCGGTCACTCAGTGTGGAGGACCATCCATCATGGCAAAGGCGCTTCTCGGTTACGTCGGCGGCTCCGACCCGCGACTCCTCGCCGAGATGCGACGGCTTCAGCAGCGCGTCCAGGACCTCGAGTCCGAGCTCGTACGGATTCAGTCCGAAAATGACGCGCTGAACGCGGCCGCCGCCCAGCACGACGGAGATTCGCTGCTGGACCGCATCGACATCGACGTACCCCAGGCGGAGCCTGCGCTCACCTGATCCGCGCTACTCGTCGCTCGACGTCGCTCCGACTTCGAGCCCGGCATGATCTGCAAGGGACGCTCCGGCGTCCCTTCTTTCTTTCAGCACCGCGCCGCGAGGCCACGGGCCGGGCCATTCCTTTAACGTCGGTTGTGCCCTGCACCTTCATGGGTGAAACCGAACGCGAAAGGTAGAGTCCGGCGGCGTGCACCTCAAGTCCCTGACCCTGCGTGGCTTCAAATCCTTTGCTTCCGCCACGACCCTGCGCTTCGAACCCGGCATCACGTGCGTCGTGGGTCCGAACGGCTCGGGCAAGTCCAATGTGGTGGACGCGCTGTCCTGGGTCATGGGCGAACAAGGGGCCAAGTCCCTGCGCGGCGGGAAGATGGAAGACGTCATCTTCGCCGGGACCACCGGCCGGCCGCCGCTCGGGCGTGCCGAGGTGTCGCTGACCATCGACAACTCCGACGGCGCGCTGCCCATCGACTACGCCGAAGTCACCATCACCCGGATCATGTTCCGCGGCGGCAGCAGCGAGTACCAGATCAACGGTGACACCTGCCGCCTGCTCGACATCCAGGAGCTCCTCTCCGACTCCGGCATCGGCCGCGAGATGCACGTCATCGTCGGCCAGGGACAGCTGGACTCCGTACTCCACGCCGACCCCATGGGGCGCCGCGCCTTCATCGAGGAGGCGGCCGGCGTCCTCAAGCACCGCAAGCGCAAGGAGAAGGCGCTGCGGAAGCTGGACGCGATGCAGGCCAATCTCGCGCGCGTGCAGGACCTCGGCGACGAGCTGCGGAGGCAGCTCAAGCCCCTGGGGCGGCAGGCCGCCGTGGCCCGGCGGGCGGCCGTGATCCAGGCCGACCTGCGCGACGCCCGGCTGCGTCTGCTCGCCGACGACCTGGTCACGCTGCGGAGGGCGCTCGACGAGGAGCTCGCGGACGAGGCGGCCCTGAAGGAACGCAAGGAGGCCGCGGAGGCGCAGCTCGCGGACGCGCTGCGCCGGGAGGCCGAACTGGAGGCGGCGGTACGGGAGCTGGCCCCGCGGCTCCAGCGGGCCCAGCAGACCTGGTACGAGCTGTCCCAACTCGCCGAGCGGGTGCGGGGGACCGCGTCCCTGGCCGACGCGCGGGTCAAGAGCGCGACGGCTCCGCCCGAGGAGGAGCGGCGCGGCCGGGACCCGGAGGACCTGCGGCGGGAGGCCGCACGGATCCGCGAGCAGGAGGCGGAACTGACGGCCGCTCTGGAGGCGGCCTCGCGCGCGCTGGAGGACACCGCCGAGCACCGGGGCGAGCTGGAACGCGCCTTGGCCGACGAGGAACGCCGGCTGCGGGACGCCGCCCGGGCCATCGCGGACCGGCGCGAGGGGCTGGCCCGGTTGACGGGTCGGCTCGGAGCCGCGCGCTCCCGGGCGGGGGCGGCGCAGTCCGAGATCGACCGGCTGGTCGCGGCGCGCGACGAGGCGGAGCGCAGGGCGGGCGCCGCGCAGGCGGAGTACGAGGCTCTGGCGGAGGAGGTCGGCGGGCTCGACGAACCCTCGCTGGACGCCGAGCACGAGGAGGCCCGGGCGGAACTGACGGCCGCCGAGGCGGGGCTGTCGGCGGCGCGGGACGCACTGTCCGAGGCGGAGCGTTCGCGGGCCGCGGTCTCGGCGCGGCGGGACGCGCTGGCGCTGGGGCTGCGCCGCAAGGACGGTACGGGCGCGCTGCTCGCGGCGCGCGAGCGGCTGGCGGGGGTGTTGGGACCGGTGGCCGAGCGGCTCTCGGTGGCCCCGGGCCACGAGGTCGCGGTGGCCGCCGCGTTGGGGTCGGCGGCGGACGCGTTGGCGGTGGCCTCGCCGGGGGCCGCGGCCGGGGCCATCCGGCACCTCCGCGAGGCGGACGCGGGCCGAGCCACCCTCCTGATCACCCCACCGGGCCCCGTCCCGGGGCAGTCCGGGTCTCCTTCGGCCGCTGCCGAGGCTGCCCCTGGCCGGGCCGGGTCCACGTCGGCCGCAGCCCCGGTTGCCCTTCCGGGCCAAGGCCCGGGCCCCGACCTGACGTCGGCCGGGGTCGAGGGCGAAGAAGGTTCCTTCCCCCACCCCGCCCCTTCCCGCAACCGGGCACTGCCCGGACCCGCGCCTCAAACGCCGGCGGGGCTGGGTGGGCGGGACCGGGCACTGCCCGGGGCCGCGTCCGAAGCGTCGTCCGGGCCCGAGGACCGGGCTGCCGGGCACCAATCAGCCCCTCCGGCGTTTGAGGAGCGGGGTCCGGGGCGGAGCCCCGGCGGCGGAGCCGCGTCCTTGGCCGCGCCGCGTCCCGGCGGAGGTGTCGTGGGTGCGGTCGCGGTGGCGGGCGTGGCCGCGGCGGAGTTGATCCGGGGGGACGCAGAAGTGCGGCGGGCCGTCGGGTGGGTCCTGCGCGACCACGTCGTCGTCGGCACGCTCGACGACGCCGAGGCCCTCCTCGCACGGTGCCCCGACGCGGTGGCCGTGACCGCGGACGGCGACGTACTCGGCGCGCACCTCGCCCACGGCGGCTCCGCCGGCGCGCCCACCCTCATCGAGGTGCAGGCCGCCGTCGACGAGGCCGCCCAAGAACTGGCCCGGCTGGACGCGCGGTGCGGGGAGCTCGCCGAGGCCCGCGAGTCCGCCCAGGCGCGCCGCCGTGACGCGGCCGCCCTGGTGGAGGAGCTCGCCCAGCGGCGGCGGGCCGCCGAACAGGCCCGCGCCGGGGTCGCGCAGCAGCTCGGCCGGCTCGCCGGACAGGCGAAGGGCGCCGCGGGCGAAGCCGAACGTGCCACCACCGCCGCCGCGAAGGCCCAGGACGCGCTGGAGCAGGCACTCGCAGAGGTGGAGGAGTGCGCCGAACGGCTGGCCACGGCCGAGGAGAATGCCCCCGCCGGGAGCGGCGACGAGGAGCCGGACACCTCCCGGCGGGACCGGCTCGCCGCCGACGGGGCCAACGCCCGGCAGACCGAGATGGAGGCCCGGCTCCAGCTCAGGACCCACGAGGAGCGGGTCAAGGGGCTGGCCGGCCGGGCCGATTCGCTCGACCGCGCCGCCAGGGCCGAGGAGGAGGCCCGGGCGCGCGCCGAGCGGCGGCGCGCACGCCTGGCCCACGAGGCACGGGTGGCCCGGGCCGTGGCCGACGGTGCCCGGCAACTGCTCGCCCACGTGGAGGTGTCGCTGCGCCGGGCCGAGGAGGAGCGCGCGGCCGCCGAACACGCCAAGGGCCTGCGGGAGCGGGAGTCGGCCGACGCCCGAAACCACGGCCGCGACCTCAAGGGCGAGCTCGACAAGCTCACCGACTCCGTGCACCGCGGCGAGGTGCTCGGCGCCGAGAAGCGGCTGCGCATCGAGGCGCTGGAGGGCAGGGCACTGGAGGAGTTCGGCATCGACACCGCCGGGCTCGTGGCCGAGTACGGGCCGGACCAGCCGGTGCCGCCCTCCCCGCCGGCCGACGGAGAGGAGCTGCCGGAGGATCCGGAGCACCCCCGCAACCGGCCCGGCCCCTTCGTACGGGCGCAGCAGGAGAAACGGCTCAAGGTCGCCGAGCGCGCCTACCAGCAGCTCGGCAAGGTCAACCCGCTGGCCCTGGAGGAGTTCGCCGCGCTGGAGGAGCGGCACCAGTTCCTCAGCACTCAGCTGGAGGACCTGCGCAAGACCCGGGCAGACCTCCTTCAAGTGGTGAAGGAGGTGGACGCGCGGGTCGAGCAGGTGTTCACCGAGGCGTACCACGACACGGCCCGGGAGTTCGAGGGGGTGTTCTCGCGGCTGTTCCCCGGCGGCGAGGGTCGGTTGATCCTCACGGATCCCGACAACATGCTGGCCACGGGTGTCGACGTGGAGGCCCGTCCGCCGGGCAAGAAGGTCAAGCGGTTGTCGCTGCTCTCGGGCGGCGAGCGCTCGCTGACGGCCGTCGCCCTGCTGGTCTCCATCTTCAAGGCGCGGCCCAGTCCGTTCTACGTGATGGACGAGGTGGAGGCCGCCCTGGACGACACCAATCTGCAGCGGCTGATCCGGATCATGGAGGAGCTCCAGGAGAGCTCCCAGCTGATCGTGATCACCCATCAGAAGCGGACGATGGAGGTCGCCGACGCGCTCTACGGCGTCTCCATGCAGGGCGACGGGGTCTCCAAGGTCATCAGTCAGCGGCTCCGTTGAGATCTTGATCTTTCAAGAAATGAACTCCCAGTCGATGGGGTGGCGTCCACGTGCGCATCGCCCCCGGTATTGACTTCAGAAACTGAACACATAAGCTCGCTCCGCTGTCTCCCGCCTTCGGGTGGTGCTCGATCTTGAACTGTGCGCCACTAGGAGAACGGACAAAACCCCCCACGGAGCACACCTTGACCAGCACAGCGCAGGAACCGGCGTCGGGCGGATCGGCCGCGCCGCGGCCCGAGCACCTCGGCCGCGTCATCTTCATCGCCGCCGCCGCGGCCATGGGCGGTTTCCTCTTCGGCTACGACAGCTCTGTCATCAACGGCGCCGTCGTCGCCATCAGGGAACGCTTCGACGTCGGCTCCGAGGCGCTCGCCCAGGTGATCGCCGCCGCGCTGATCGGCTGCGCGTTCGGCGCCGCCACGGCCGGCCGTATCGCCGACCGGATCGGCCGTATCCGCTGCATGCAGATCGCCGCCGTCCTCTTCACCGCGAGCGCCATCGGCTCGGCCCTGCCGTTCGCCCTCTGGGACCTCGCCATGTGGCGCGTGATCGGCGGCTTCGGCATCGGCATGGCCTCCGTCATCGGGCCCGCCTACATCGCCGAGGTGTCCCCGCCCGCCTACCGCGGTCGGCTCGCCTCCTTCCAGCAGGCCGCCATCGTCATCGGCATCGCCGTCTCCCAGCTCGTCAACTGGGGCATCCTCAACCTCGCCGGCGGCGACCAGCGCGGTGACATCGCGGGCCTGGAGGCCTGGCAGTGGATGCTCGGTGTGATGGTCGTCCCGGCCGTCGTCTACGGGCTGCTGTCCTTCGTCATCCCCGAATCCCCGCGCTACCTCGTCTCCGTCGGCCGCAAGACCGAGGCCCGGAAGGTGCTCGCCGAGGTGGAGGGCAAGCGCGTCGACCTCGACGGGCGCATCGCCGAGATCGAGCACGCCATGGGGACCGAGCAGAAGTCCACCTTCAAGGACCTGCTCGGCGGCCGGTTCGGCTTCCTGCCCATCGTGTGGGTCGGCATCGGCCTGTCCGTCTTCCAGCAGCTCGTCGGCATCAACGTGATCTTCTACTACAGCTCCCTGCTGTGGCAGTCCGTCGGCATCGACCCGAGCGACTCGTTCCTGTACTCCTTCGAGACCTCCGTCGTGAACATCGTCGGTACGGTCATCGCCATGGCGCTCGTGGACCGCATCGGCCGCAAGCCCCTGGCCCTCATCGGCTCGGCCGGCATGGCGGTCTCTCTGGGCCTGGCCGCCTGGGCGTTCTCGTTCAAGTCCGGCACCGGCGACGACATCTCCCTGCCGCACACGCAGGGCATCGTGGCGCTCGTCGCCGCGAACTGCTTCGTCCTCTTCTTCGCCCTGTCCTGGGGCGTGGTGGTCTGGGTGCTCCTCGGCGAGATGTTCCCGGGTCACATCCGGGCCGCGGCCCTCGGCGTCGCGGCCGCCGCCCAGTGGATCGCCAACTGGGTCATCACGGTCTCGTTCCCGACGCTGTCGGACTGGAACCTGTCCGGCGCCTACATGATCTACACCGGCTTCGCCCTGCTCTCGATCCCCTTCATCCTCAAATGGGTGCCGGAGACCAAGGGCAAGGCGCTGGAGGAGATGGGGTAACCATCCCCCGCCAACGCCCCTTCTCCTCGATACTGCCCCGGCTCAGTCCTTGAGCCGGGGCAGTACCTGTTCGCACAACAGGTGCAGGCTGCGCCAGCCCTCGTCGATCGGCATCCCGCCGCACAGGGGGTGCAGCACCAGGTTCCCGGCCTCGCCGGCCGTCCGGGCGTAGGAGACCGCCTCGTCCGGGGTGAGGATCCGGTACACGCCCTCCGCGCGCAGTTCCGCCACCGTGCGCGCGCCCGACCGTACGGCGCTGCGGATGTCCTTGGACTGCCAGGAGGCGTACATGCCCGCCTCGTGCAGGAAGCGTTCGCCGTGCTCGGCCCAGACCCGGTCGGGGTCCTCCGCGATGTGCAGCAGCGGGGTCTCGGCCGCGGGCATCATGCAGAAGCCCTCCGTGCCGTACTCGGCGAGCTTCGCGTGGTAGTACGCCTCCAGCTCCGGCAGGTGCGCGCTGGGGAAGAACGGCAGCCCGAGCCGGGCCGCGCGCCGCGCCGCCGCCTCGGAGCTCCCGCCCACCAGCAGCATCGGGTGCGGCTGGGTGAAGGGCCTCGGGGTGACCCGGACCGTGCGGCCGCGGAACTCGAAGGGCTCACCGGTCCACGCCTTCAGCAGGGTCTCCAACAGCTCGTCCTGGAGCTTCCCGCGACGACCCCACTCCACGCCGTGCTGCTCGTACTCCTCGGGCCGGTAGCCGATCCCCGCGACGGTGACCAGGCGGCCGCCGCTCAGCAGGTCCAGTACGGCGATGTCCTCGGCCACCTTCAGCGGGTCGTACAGCGGCCCGATGATCGCCGAGACGGTGACGGCGATCCGGCGGGTGGCGCCGAAGACCGCGCCCGCGAAGGCGAAGGGGGAGGGCAGCCAGTTGTTGCCGGTGCCGTGGTGCTCCTCGGTCTGGATGGTGTCGATCCCGAGGTCGTCGGCGTACCGGGCCATCTCCAGCGCCGCCTTGTAGCGGGCGGAGAGGGACTCCGGGGTGCCGTTCGGGTCGACGAGATTGAACCGGGCCACGGTGATGGGCATGGAGAGGTCCCCCTTCGCCGGATGTGGGTGGGCGAGCGAAGGGGGACGTTAGCTGACGTTGCGTCAGTTGGACAGGGATCCGGCGAGCTCCCGCTCCTCGGCGGGCGCCCGCCCGGCCGGTGCGGGAGTGCGCGGCAGTACGGCGTACAGCAGCCCCGAGGTCAGGATCCCGACCGCCCAGCCGAGCCCGTTCCGCCCGATCCAGGTGTCCGCCAGGGGTCCGCCGAACCAGTCCACCTCGGTGAACAGCAGCCCCACGACCAGGGCCGCGGCCCACGCGGTCATCGCCTGCCAGGCGAAACCGCCCTTGTACCAGTAGGCGCTGCTCGGGGTGGTGTCCAGCAGCGCGGCCCCGTCGTACTCCTTGCGGCGCAGCATGTCCACGCCGAAGACGCCGATCCACGCGGAGAAGGCCACCGCCAGCAGCGTCAGGAAGGAGACGAACGAGCCGAAGAAACTGGTCGCGACGACCATCAGGAGGAATCCGAACACCAGGCTGATGACTGCGTTGACGCTCACCGCCCAGGCGCGGGGCACCTTGATGCCGAGGGTCTGCGCGGTGAAGCCGGCCGAGTACATGGACATCGAGTTGATCAGCAGCATGCCGACGAGCGCGACGAGCAGGTACGGGACCGCGATCCAGGTCGGCAGCAGCGCGCCGATGAACGAGACGGGGTCCTGCGCCGCTGCCAGTTCCGGGGTGCCGACCGCCATCACGGCGCCCATGAGCACCATGGGCAGGACGACGACGCCGGCGCCGCCGACGGTCGCGCCCACCACGCCCTTGGCGGAGGCCGTGCGCGGCAGGTAGCGCGTGAAGTCCGGGCCGGACGGGACCCAGCTGATGCCGCCGGCCGCGATGGTGCCGATGCCCGCGATCATCATCGCCGTGGAGCCCGCGGGCTTGGCGAAGACCGCGGTCCAGTCGGTGGTGGCGACCAGGTAGCCGAGCACGAGCACGCTGAAGGCTCCGAAGAGGTACGTCGACCACTTCGAGCAGACGCGCAGCGCGTTGATCCCGAGCCCCGAGACCACGAAGGTGCAGCCCACGAAGAAGAGCAGGGTGACGACGATGAGGGTGGTGCTGCTCTTGATGTCGAAGACCAGATCGAGCACCGTCAGGACGGCGTAGGCCCCGCTGACCGCGTTGATGGTCTCCCAGCCCCACCTGGCCACCCAGATCAGGGCGCCGGGGAAGAGGTTGCCGCGCTGCCCGAACACGGCTCGCGAAAGCGCCATGCCCGGGGCGCCGCCGCGCTTCCCGGCGATGGAGATCAGGCCGACGATGCCGTACGAGAGCACCGGCGCGGCGACCGCGACGACGAGGACCTGCCAGATGTTCAGCCCGTTGGAGATCACCAGTCCGGCGCCCATGGTCAGCAGCAGCACGCTGATGTTGGCGGCGACCCAGGTGGGTACGAGCTCGCGGACCCTACCGCCGCGCTCGCCGTCCGGGATGGGTTCCAGGCCGCGCGTCTCCACCGCGCTCTCGGGTGCTCCGGTCGGGGCGTGGGCAGGCATGCGTGCTCCGTGAAAGGTGGGGGGATTTGCCCATCATCATACGTTTGCCGTAGAACGCGGAAAAAGGGGCTTACGGCCCCGTGGGGCTTCCGGAGGTGAGGCCCGCGAGCCCCACCTGCGGAAACGGGGTCGGGGCCGGGGTGTCACGCATACTGAACGCGTTATGGACATCCTCATCCTTGCCGTAGTCATCGCCCTGGTCGCGGTCGGCGCCATCAGCGGGCTCGTGGTCAGCAGCCGCAAGAAGAAGCAGCTGCCGCCCCCGGCGCCGCCGAGCACGCCGACCATCACTGCCCCGCCTGCCGAACCGCAGGTGGGGGAGGACGCCGTAGAGACGGCGGAAGAACCGCGCCGCACCATCGAGGAGGTCGTCCTCCCCGAGGCGGAGGCAGAGGCTCCCGCAGAGGTGCCGGTCGCGGAGCCGGAGATCCCGGTCACGCCCGTGATCGAGGTGCCCGAGCCCACCGCCGGCCGCCTCGTCCGGCTGCGGGCCCGGCTCGCCCGCTCGCAGAACTCCCTCGGGAAGGGCCTGCTCACGCTGCTCTCCCGGGAGCACCTCGACGAGGACACCTGGGAGGAGATCGAGGAGACCCTGCTCGTCGCCGACGTCGGCGTCGTCCCGACCCAGGAGCTCGTGGACAGGCTCCGCGAGCGGGTCAAGGTGCTCGGCACCCGCACCCCGGCGGACCTGCGCGCCCTGCTCAAGGAGGAGCTGCTGACCCTGGTCGGCACCGACTTCGACCGCGCCGTGAAGACGGAGAGCGGCGAGGACACCCCCGGCGTGATCATGGTCGTCGGCGTCAACGGCACCGGCAAGACCACCACCACCGGCAAGCTCGCCCGCGTGCTGGTGGCCGACGGCCGCAGCGTGGTGCTCGGCGCGGCCGACACCTTCCGCGCGGCGGCCGCCGACCAGCTCCAGACCTGGGGCGACCGCGTCGGCGCGCGCACCGTACGCGGCCCCGAGGGAGGCGACCCGGCCTCGATCGCCTACGACGCGGTCAAGGAGGGCATCGCCGAGGGCGCCGACGTGGTGCTCATCGACACCGCCGGCCGGCTGCACACCAAGACCGGCCTCATGGACGAGCTCGGCAAGGTCAAGCGCGTCGTCGAGAAGCACGGCCCGCTGGACGAGATCCTGCTGGTCCTGGACGCCACCACCGGCCAGAACGGTCTGACCCAGGCCCGGGTCTTCGCCGAGGTCGTGGACATCACCGGCATCGTGCTGACCAAGCTCGACGGCACGGCCAAGGGCGGCATCGTCGTCGCCGTCCAGCGCGAGCTGGGCGTCCCGGTCAAGCTCGTCGGCCTCGGCGAGGGCGCGGACGACCTGGCCCCCTTCGAGCCGGAGGCGTTCGTGGACGCCCTGATCGGCGACTGAGCATCACCCGTACGCACTCCGGTGCCCCCGCGTCCCATCGGAACGCGGGGGCACTGCCGTAGGCGGGCCGGGCCGGGCCTAGCCGCGGAAGCGGTGGCAGGTGTAGGCGAGGGTGCCCAGCAGGAGGCGGGCCTGGGGCGGGCCGCCGGCGTTGTCCAGTGCCGGGGGCCGCAGCCAGACGACCTGGCCGAGCCCGGCCCGGTCCGACGGCGGCACCGTCACGAAGGCCCCCTCGCCCAGGGCCTTCAGGTCCAGGTCGGCGTCGTCCCAGCCCATCCGGTACAGCAGCTGCGGCAGCTCGGCCGCCGCGCCCGGCGCCACGAAGAACTGGGCCCGCCCGTCGGGGGTCGAGACCACCGGGCCGAGCGGCAGGCCCATCCGCTCCAGCCGTACCAGCGCGCGCCGCCCCGCCTCCCCGGAGACCTCGATCACGTCGAAGGAGCGGCCCACCGGGAGCAGCACCGCCGCGCCCGGGTACTCGCTCCAGGCCTCGGTGACCTCGTCCAGGGTGGCCCCGGCCTTGACCGTGGGGGCGAAGGGCAGGGGGTGCGCCCCGGGTGCCGCGCACCGCGCGTCCCCGCAGGAACAGTCGCGGGCGGGTGCCGCGGCCCGCGCGCCGGGAACCACGTCCCAGCCCCACAGTCCGGTGTACTCCGCCACCGCCGTGCACTCCGAGGTCCGGCCGCGGCGCCGGGCGCCCGAACGGAATTCTTTGGTGCCGCGGCTGCCGCCGATCGTGAAGCCCATGCCCATGCCCCCTCCAACGGGTCGGACGCGCCGGTGGTTACGAGGCCGGTGGGACCTGCTGCCGCGGGGTGCGGCCCGCCGTCGCCCGGCGCACTCCTCGCCGCGCGCGCCCCGAGCGCACTCCAGTCCAACCGGACCGTTCTCACCTCGTGTCAAGTGAATCGCGCCTGGCCGGTGGCGAGTTCATTCGAAGGGGTGGCGAATGGTGGCGTTTCCGCAATCGACCTCGCCGCAGGGGTGATCGTAGGATTACTTTCGGTACACGAACCCCGAAGGCGGCCCCAAGCGTGGGTATGCCGGAGGCAATGTGTGGAGGACCTGTGAAGGTCCGTGGTGACGCCCGGCGTCACGGCCAGGGTTTCGTGTGGAAGATGCTGAGCGGATGGGGGCGTTCCAGTGAGCGGCAACAGCGCAAGCGGAACGACGGACGACGCTGCCGCGCGCAACGAACAGCTGACGTCGTGGTTCGTCCGCAGCGGTTGGTCCAAGGGCGAGCTCGCCCGCCAGGTCAACCGCCGGGCCCGCCAGATGGGCGCCCACCACATCAGTACGGACACCTCCCGGGTGCGCCGCTGGCTCGACGGTGAACAGCCCCGTGAGCCCGTCCCGCGGATCCTCTCCGAGCTCTTCTCCGAGCGCTTCGGCTCCGTCGTCGCCATCGAGCAGCTCGGCCTGCGCACCGCCCACCAGACCCCCTCCGTGTCCGGGGTCGACCTGCCGTGGGCCGGCCCGCAGACCGTCGAACTGCTCGGCGAGTTCTCCCGCAGCGACCTGATGCTGGCCCGCCGCGGCTTCCTCGGGACCTCGCTCGCCCTCTCCGCCGGCCCCGCCCTCATCGAGCCCATGCAGCGCTGGCTCGTACCGGTCCCGGCCGCCGACCCGGGATCGCGGGAAGCGGGGCCGGCGGGCGGCCGCCGCCCGCCCCGGCTCTCCGAACCGGAACTCGACCTGCTCGACGCGACCACCGTCATGTTCCGCCAGTGGGACGCCCAGTGCGGCGGCGGTCTGCGCCGCAAGGCCGTCGTCGGCCAGCTCCACGAGGTCACCGACCTGCTCCAGGAGAACCACCCGGCGCCCGTCATGAAGCGGCTCTTCAAGGTCGCCGCGGAACTCGCCGAACTGGCCGGCTGGATGAGCTACGACATCGGCCTGCACCCCACGGCCCAGAAGTACTTCGTCCTCGCGCTGCACGCCGCGAAGGAGGCCGGGGACAAGCCGCTGGGCTCGTACATCCTCTCCGGCATGAGCCGCCAGATGATCCACCTGGGCCGCCCCGAGGACGCCCTGGAACTCATCCACCTCGCCCAGTACGGCAGCCGCGACTGCGCCGGCCCGCGCACCCAGGCCATGCTGTATGCGATGGAGGCCCGCGCCTACGCCAACATGGGCCAGCCCAGCCGCTGCAAGCGGGCCGTGCGGATGGCCGAGGACACCTTCGGTGACGTCGGCTTCGGAGGCGGCGAGCCCGAACCCGACTGGATCCGCTTCTTCTCCGAGGCCGAACTGAACGGCGAGAACTCCCACTCGTACCGCGATCTGGCCTATGTCGCAGGGCGCAGCCCCATGTACGCCTCCCTCGCCGAACCCGTCATGGAACGGGCCGTCGAACTCTTCGAGAAGGACGAGGAGCACCAGCGCTCCTACGCCCTCAACCTCATCGGCATGGCCACCGTGCACCTGCTCCAGCGCGAGCCCGAGCAGGCCGCGGTCCTCGTCGACCGGGCCCTCGACGTGGCGGGAAAGGTGCGGTCCGAACGGGTGAACACCCGGCTGCGCAAGACCGTCGACACCGCCGCCCGTGAATACGGGGACGTGGCCGAGATCGTCCGGCTCACCGACCACCTCGCCTCGCGCCTCCCCGAAGCCGCGGAGGCCGTCTGACGGCCCGAGCGGCCGCCCCCAAGGCACCGGCCGCGGCAGTCACCCCGTGAAGCCCGATCAGGCTCCCCCAGCCAGGACGTCCGGGTACTGCCGCGGCCGGGTGGATCACCCACCCAGTTCATGGACGCGTAACACGTCCGACCTCTTCGTCATCGGAGCGAAACACCTGGCGGCGCCGCCGGAAACCGGCCTGCGCGAATCTCATGGCCAATAACCGGCCAGTTCCCAACGCCGCCGCTCAGGTTTTCACGATCGCCCGCACGCGAACGTACCGACGACGAGGAGACGCCGATGGCATCAGCCATCACGACCCTCGCGGCAGACGCCCCGACGCTGTCTGCCGCGAACACCGGGTTCATGCTCATCTGCTCCGCCCTGGTCATGCTGATGACCCCGGGACTCGCCTTCTTCTACGGAGGCATGGTCCGCGTCAAGAGCAGCCTCAACATGCTGATGATGAGCTTCATCAGCCTCGGGATCGTCACGATCCTCTGGGTCCTCTACGGCTTCAGCCTCGCCTTCGGCACCGACTCCGGCTCCCTCATCGGCTGGAACTCCGACTACGTGGGCCTCAGCGGCATCGGGATCACCGAGCTGTGGGACGGCTACACCATCCCGGTCTACGTCTTCGCCGTCTTCCAGCTGATGTTCGCCGTGATCACCCCCGCCCTGATCAGCGGCGCCCTCGCCGACCGGGTGAAGTTCAGTGCCTGGGTCCTGTTCACGGCCCTGTGGGTCACGGTCGTGTACTTCCCCGTCGCCCACTGGGTGTGGGGCGCCGGCGGCTGGCTCTTCGAGCTCGGCGTCATCGACTTCGCGGGCGGCACCGCCGTCCACATCAACGCCGGCGCCGCCGCCCTCGGCGTGATCCTCGTCATCGGCAAGCGCGTCGGCTTCAAGAAGGACCCGATGCGCCCCCACAGCCTCCCGCTCGTGATGCTCGGCGCCGGTCTGCTCTGGTTCGGCTGGTTCGGCTTCAACGCGGGCTCCTGGCTCGGCAACGACGACGGCGTGGGCGCGGTCATGTTCGTCAACACCCAGGTCGCCACCGCCGCCGCCATGCTCGCCTGGCTCGGTTACGAGAAGCTGCGCCACGGCTCCTTCACCACCCTCGGTGCCGCCTCCGGCGCGGTCGCCGGCCTCGTCGCCATCACCCCCTCCGGCGGCTCCTGCTCCCCGCTCGGCGCGATCGCCATCGGCGCCATCGCCGGTCTGCTCTGCGCCGTGGCCGTCGGCCTCAAGTACAAGTTCGGCTACGACGACTCCCTCGACGTGGTCGGCGTCCACCTCGTCGGCGGTGTCGTCGGCTCGCTCCTCGTCGGCCTCTTCGCCACCGGCGGGGTCCAGTCCGACGCGGCCGGCCTCTTCTACGGCGGCGGCCTCGAACAGCTCGGCAAGCAGGCCATCGGAGTCTTCTCCGTCCTCGCCTACTCTCTGGTGGCGTCCGCGCTGCTCGCCTTCCTCCTCGACAAGACCATCGGAATGAGGGTCACCGAGGACGACGAGGTCGTCGGCATCGACCAGATCGAACACGCCGAGACCGCCTACGACTTCAGCGGCGCCGGCGGCGGTGCGGCCTCGCGCAACACCCCCGCCGCCCCCACCCACTCCGCCGCGAACAAGAAGGTCGACGCATGAAGCTGATCACCGCGATCGTCAAGCCGCACAAGCTGGACGAGATCAAGGAAGCCCTCCAGACCTTCGGAGTCCAGGGCCTCACCGTCACCGAGGCCAGCGGCTACGGCCGCCAGCGCGGCCACACCGAGGTCTACCGCGGCGCCGAGTACCAGGTCGACCTCGTCCCCAAGATCCGCATCGAGGTGCTGGTCGACGACTCCGACGCCGAGGAGCTGATCCGCGTCATCGTGAGCGCGGCCGCCACCGGCAAGATCGGCGACGGCAAGGTGTGGAGCGTCCCCGTGGACTCGGTCGTACGGGTCCGCACCGGCGAGCGCGGCGCGGACGCGCTCTAGGCGAAGGAGCTCCCGGGTGACGAGCGTCGAAGAACCCACGGACCACACGGCCGACTCGGGAGCCGGCGGATACGCCGCGGCCCGGCTGCGACTCCTCCAGGAGGAGTCGCGGTCCGGGCCCTCGCGGCGTTCCGCGCTGGCCGGGCTGACCGACGAATGGCTGACCGCCCTGTTCACGACCGCCGCACGGGAGACGGGAGTCCGGGGCGCCGCCCTCGTGGCCGTCGGCGGCTACGGCAGGGCCGAACTCTCCCCGCGCAGCGACCTCGACCTGGTGCTGCTGCACGACGGCAAGACCGAACCGCGGGCACTGGGCGCGCTCGCCGACCGGCTCTGGTACCCCGTGTGGGACCTCGGCCTCGCCCTCGACCACTCCGTACGAACCCCAGCCGAGGCCCGCAAGACCGCCGCCGAGGACCTCAAGGTGCACCTCGGACTGCTCGACGCCCGCTCCGTCGCGGGCGACGCCGGGCTCCTCGCCGGACTGCGCACCTCCGTCCTGGCCGACTGGCGCAACCAGGCCGCCAAGCGGCTCCCGCAACTGCACTCCCTGTGCCGAGACCGCGCCGAACGCTCGGGCGAGCTGCGCTTCCTCCTCGAACCCGACCTCAAGGAGGCCCGCGGCGGCCTGCGCGACATCACGGCGCTGCGGGCCGTCGCCGCGTCCTGGCTGGCCGACGCCCCGCGCGAAGGCCTCGCCCAGGCCCGCCGCCGGCTCCTCGACGCCCGCGACGCCCTCCACCTCGTCACGGGTCGCGCCACCGACCGGCTCTCCCTCCAGGAACAGGACCAGGTCGCGGGCCGGCTCGGCCTGCTCGACGCCGACGCGCTGCTCCGCGAGGTGTACGAGGCCGCGCGCGTGGTCTCGTACGCCGGAGACGTGACCTGGCGCGAGGTCGGCCGGGTGCTGCGGGCGCGCTCCGCCCGCCCCAGGCTCCGCGGGCTGCTCGGCGGCAAGGGCGCCCCGGCCGCCGCGCGGGCACCGCTCGCCGACGGGGTCGTGGAGTCCGACGGCGAGGCCGTACTGGCCCTGGCCGCGCGCCCCGACCGCGACCCGGTGCTCCCGCTCCGCTTCGCCGCGGCCGCCGCGCAGGCGGGCCTCCCCGTCTCGCCGCACGCCGTACGCAGGCTCGCCGCGCAGGCGAAGCAGCTCCCGGTGCCGTGGCCCGCCGAGGCCCGCGAGCAGCTGGTGACGCTACTGGGCGCGGGGGAGCCGACCGTCGCCGTCTGGGAAGCCATGGAAGCCGAAGGCCTGATCGGGAGGCTGCTGCCCGATTGGGAGCGGGTGCGCTGCCGCCCCCAGCGCAACCCCGTCCACACCTGGACGGTGGACCGCCACCTCATCGAGACGGCCGTGCGCGCCTCGGCCCTCACCCGCCGGGTCGGCCGCCCCGACCTGCTCCTGATGGCCGCCCTCCTGCACGACATCGGCAAGGGCTGGCCCGGGGACCACTCGGTGGCCGGCGAGACCATCGCCCGCGACGTCGCCGCCCGGGTCGGCTTCGACGAACGGGACACCGCCGTCCTGGGCACGCTCGTACGCCACCACCTGCTGCTCATCGACACCGCGACGCGGCGGGACCTGGACGACCCCGCGACCGTCCGCTCGGTCGCCGAGGCCGTCGGGTCGGTGGGCACGCTGGAGATACTGCACGCCCTCACGGAGGCCGACGCCCTCGCCACCGGCCCGGCCGCGTGGAGCGCCTGGCGCGGCTCCCTCGTGGCGGACCTCGTCGCACGGGCCGCCGCCGTCCTGCGCGGCACCGCCCCGGCGGCGGGGGAGCCGGAGATCCCGACCGCGGAACAGGAACGCCTCGCGGTGGAGGCCCTGCGCACGGGTGAGCCGGTGCTGGCGCTCCAGGCCCGGCACGAGGAGGACGCGGTCGGCGTGGAACTCGTCGTGGCCGTCCCCGACCAGCCGGGGGTCCTCCCGGCCGTCGCCGGGGTGCTCGCCCTGCACCGGCTCACGGTGCGGGCGGCGGACCTGCGCTCCACCGAGCTCCCGGACCAGCTCGGTGAGGTCCTGGTGCTGCGGTGGCGGGTGTCGGCGGAGTACGGCGCGCTGCCGCAGGCGGCCCGGCTGCGGACCGACCTGGTCCGCGCGCTGGACGGCTCGCTGGACGTCCCGACGAAGCTGGCCGACCGCGAGGCGGCCTACCCCCGGCGGCGCGGGGTGGTGCCCCCGCCGCCCCGGGTCACCGTCGTCGCGGACGTCTCCTCGCTGGCCACCGTCCTGGAGGTGCGCGCGCCGGACGCTGTCGGGCTGCTGCACCGGATCGGGCGCGCCCTGGAGTCCCGGGGGGTGCGGGTGCGCAGCGCGCACGTCTCGACACTGGGCGCGAACGCGGTGGACACCCTGTACGTCACCACGCCGGAGGGCAAACCGCTGGACACGGAGGAGGCGGCGGCCCTGGCCGGGCTGGTGGAGGCCGCGCTGGCCTAGCGGGTGCGGGTGGGGCCGCTGCGCGGGGCCGGTCCCCTACCCGCCCTTCCACCGTTCCCCGGGGCTCCGCCCCGGACCCCCCACGTGCGCTGCGCGCCCGTGCCCTCAAACGCCGGGCGCGGCTGGACCGCCTGCGGGCGATCCAGCCGCGCCTGGCCGGCGGCGCGAGCCGAATCCAGCCCCTCCGGCGTTTGAGGAGCGGGGTGCGGGGCGAGCCCCGGTCCTTGAGACGCGCCGGGCAGGACGGCATCAGCCATGTCCAGCCTCGCCGGCGATCGAGGCGCGGGCCCGGGCGGAGCCCCGGTGCACACCGCCGGGCCCACCACGCGGCCCGGCCCGATACCCTGGGGGGCAACCACACCGCCCCCGACCCGAGGAATCGCGACCACCGTGTTCGATACGCTCTCCGACCGCTTGGCGAATACCTTCAAGGGCCTGCGCGGCAAAGGCCGGCTGTCCGAGGCTGACATCGACTCCGCGGCCCGGGAAATCCGTATCGCCCTCCTCGAGGCCGACGTCGCCCTCCCGGTCGTCCGTTCCTTCATCGCGAACGTCAAGGAACGCGCCCGCGGCGAGGAGGTCAGCAAGGCGCTGAACCCCGGTCAGCAGGTCCTGAAGATCGTGAACGACGAGCTCGTCACGATCCTCGGCGGCGAGACCCGGCGGCTCCGCTTCGCCAAGACCGCTCCCACCGTGATCATGCTGGCCGGTCTCCAGGGTGCCGGTAAGACCACCCTCGCCGGAAAGCTCGGCCTCTGGCTGAAGGGGCAGGGCCACACCCCGCTCCTCGTCGCCTGCGACCTCCAGCGCCCCAACGCCGTCAACCAGCTCTCGGTCGTCGCCGACCGCGCCGGCGTGGCGTTCTACGGTCCCCAGCCCGGCAACGGCGTCGGCGACCCGGTCCAGGTGGCCAAGGACTCCGTCGAGTACGCGCGCACCAAGCAGCACGACATCGTCATCGTCGACACCGCCGGCCGCCTCGGCATCGACCAGGAGCTGATGCAGCAGGCCGCGGACATCCGCGACGCCGTCAGCCCCGACGAGATCCTCTTCGTCGTCGACGCCATGATCGGTCAGGACGCGGTCAACACCGCCGAGGCCTTCCGCGACGGCGTCGGCTTCGACGGCGTGGTGCTCTCCAAGCTCGACGGCGACGCCCGAGGCGGTGCCGCGCTCTCCATCGCGCACGTCACCGGCAAGCAGATCATGTTCGCCTCGAACGGCGAGAAGCTGGACGAGTTCGACGCCTTCCACCCGGACCGCATGGCGGGCCGGATCCTCGACATGGGTGACATGCTCACCCTCATCGAGCAGGCCGAGAAGACCTTCTCGCAGGCCGAGGCCGAGAAGATGGCGGCCAAGCTCGCCAAGGGCCCCAAGGAGTTCACGCTCGACGACTTCCTGGCCCAGATGGAGCAGGTCCGCAAGATGGGCTCCATCTCCAAGCTGCTCGGCATGCTGCCCGGCATGGGGCAGATCAAGGACCAGATCAACAACATCGACGAGCGCGACGTGGACCGCACCGCCGCGATCATCAAGTCGATGACCCCGGCCGAGCGCCAGGACCCGACGATCATCAACGGCTCGCGCCGCGCGCGCATCGCCAAGGGTTCCGGCACCGAGGTCAGCGCCGTCAAGTCGCTCGTCGAGCGGTTCTTCGACGCCCGCAAGATGATGTCCCGCATGGCCCAGGGCGGCGGCCTGCCGGGCATGCCCGGCATCCCCGGGATGGGCGGCGGCCCCGGCCGGCAGAAGAAGCAGGTCAAGCAGGCCAAGGGCAAGCGCAAGAGCGGCAACCCGATGAAGCGCCGGGAAGAGGAGGCCGCAGCGGCGGCCCGCCGCGAGCAGGGCGCGCAGGCGATCGAGCCCGCGGCCGGGTCCAACCCGTTCGGCCTTCCCGCCGGCGGTCAGGGCGGCCAGGACTTCGACCTCCCGGACGAGTTCAAGAAGTTCATGAAGTAGTGCTTCACCAGAAGGGCCCCGGCCGTGTTCGCACGGCCGGGGCCCTTCGCGTTCCCGCCGGGGCGACGGTCCGGTTTATCCCTTATCGTCGGCCGGGGGGACGGCAGAAGGAGGACCGGTGCCCAGCCCATCCCCCGTACCGCCCCGAGACCGGGCCGATACGCCCTGGCGCTCGGAGGGCGCACCGCCCACGCCTCCCGCCAAGAAGAAGCTGCCGGGCGGCTGGCGCATGCTCGTCCTCTTCGCCCTGATCGCGTACCTGATCGCCAACCTGGTGCTGTCCTTCTTCAACGAGGGCGACGAGCCGACCATCTCGTACACCGAGTTCAGCAAGCAGGTCGCGAGCGGCAACGTCTCGAAGATCTACTCCAAGGGCGACGCCATCCAGGGCGAGCTGAAGGCCAAGCAGCCCCTGCCCGACGGCGACAAGGGCGACTACACCAAGTTCGTCACCCAGCGCCCGGCCTTCGCCGACGACGACCTGTGGGCCAACCTCACCAAGCAGAACGTGAACGTGACGGCCCGCCCGGTCGTCGAACAGCGCAGTTTCCTCGCCAACCTGCTGCTCTCCCTCGCCCCGGTGCTGCTGCTGGTCCTCCTGTGGGTGTTCGTCGCCCGGCGCATGGGCGCGGGCATGGGCGGCATGGGCGGGCTCGGCCGCAAGGCCCCGCCCAAGCCGGTGGAGCTGGAGGAGGGCGCCCCGCGCACCACCTTCGAGGACGTGGCCGGGATCGACGAGGTGCAGGGGGAACTCCACGACGTCGTCGACTTCCTCAAGAACCCGCAGTCCTACCGCAGGATGGGCGCCCGGATGCCCGGCGGGGTCCTGCTGGCCGGCCCGCCCGGCACCGGCAAGACCCTGCTCGCGCGGGCCGTCGCGGGCGAGGCCGGGGTGCCGTTCTTCTCCGCCTCCGCCTCCGAGTTCATCGAGATGATCGTCGGCGTGGGCGCCTCCCGGGTGCGGGAGCTGTTCGCCGAGGCGCGCAAGGTGGCCCCCGCGATCATCTTCATCGACGAGATCGACACCATCGGGCGGATCCGCGGCGGCGGCGCGGCCATGGGCGGCCACGACGAACGCGAGCAGACCCTGAACCAGATCCTCACCGAGATGGACGGCTTCTCGGGCTCGGAGGGCGTCGTCGTGCTCGCCGCCACCAACCGCGCCGACGTGCTGGACCCGGCCCTGACCCGCCCCGGTCGCTTCGACCGCACCGTGGTCGTCTCCCCGCCGGACCGGGCCGGCCGCGAGGCCATCCTGCGCATCCACACCCGCGACATCCCCCTCGCCGACGGGGTCGACCTGGCCCAGGTCGCCACGACCACCCCCGGCATGACCGGCGCCGAGTTGGCCAACCTGGCCAACGAGGCCGCGCTGCTCGCCGTCAAACGCCGGCAGCGGCAGGTCACGCAGTCCGACCTGTCCGACGCCCTGGAGAAGGTGCAGCTGGGCGCGGAGCGGCCGCTGGTGATGCCGGAGGAGGAGCGCCGCCGTACGGCGTACCACGAGAGCGGACACGCCCTCCTCGGGATGCTCCAGCCGGGCGCCGACCCCGTCCGCAAGATCACCATCGTCCCCCGCGGCCGGGCGCTCGGCGTCACCCTCTCGGTCCCCGACGCGGACCGGTACGCGTACACGGAGGACTACCTGCGCGGCCGCATCATCGGGGCGCTGGGCGGCATGGCCGCCGAACAGACCGTCTACGACGTCATCACCACGGGCGCGGAGAACGACCTGGAACAGGTCACCAACATCGTGCGCGGCATGGTCGGCCGCTGGGGCATGAGCGAGCGCATCGGCCGGCTCACCGCGATCCCGTCCGACGCGCAGAGCCCGTACGGCCTGACCGCCGCCCCCGCCACCCTCGACGCCGTGGACCACGAGATGCGCCGGATCGTCGACGAGTGCTACGTGGAGGCCTGCCGCCTGCTGCGCGAGCACCGGCCGAAGCTCGACGCGCTCGCGGAGGCCCTCCTCGCCAACGAGACCCTCGACGAGACGGCCGCCTACGCCGCCGCGGGCATCCCGCGGCTGACGAAGGCGCACTCCACCGACTGACGGGCGGCCGTTACGCCACCCGGGCGATCACGTACCGGAAGATGTTCGGCAGCCACACGGCGCCGTCGGACCGCTCGAACGGGTGAAGCGCCTCGGCCAGCTCCTTCTCCGCCAGCGCGGGATCCGCGGCCGCGTCGTAGAGCCCCGTCGACACCAGCCCCCGCACCGCGCTGTCCACGTCCGCGTACCCGAACGGGCAGAACACCCGCCCCGATCCGTCCGGCCGCAGCCCGGCCCCCTCCGCCAGCGCGTCCAGGTCCCGCGGCACCGGCCCGCGGCCGAGGACCGAGGGCACCGTGCAGCGCTCCGCGGGACCCCAGCCGGCCAGCACCACGGCCCCGCCGCGCCGCACCAGGGGCAGCGCCGAGGCCAGGGCCGCCCGGGTGGGCGAGAAGGCCAGCAGGGCGTCGTAGGGGCGGTCCGCCGCGGGCTGCGACGGCGGGGCCGCCAGCACCTCCAGCAGCCGCTCGCGCGCCAGCGCGCGCCGCGCCGGATCCGCCTCCACGCCCGTGGCCGAGGCACCCCGCCCGGCCGCCAGCAACAGGGGCAGACCGGCCCCGCAGTCGAGGCCCAGCAGCCGGTCGCCCGGCCCGACCTCCAGCCGGTCGTAGACCGCTTCGTACAGCGGTACCAGCATCCGTTCCTGGATCTCCGCCCAGTCCCGGGCGACGAGCGTCGCCGTCGGCGTCGGTGTCATCGAAAGAGCGCTCCTGATTCCGTCTCGCCCCCCTGCCCCCGTTGCCAGAGAACTCCCCATTCGCCCCCGCGTCCAGAGGAGCGGGTCACCCGATTCACGCTCGACGCGCGCGGCGCCGTACCATTCGCGCCATGGCAAAGGCACCCGTTCTCACCCCGCAGGCGGAGGATTTCCCCCGCTGGTACCAGGATCTGATCAACAAGGCCGAGCTGGCCGACAACGGCCCGGTGCGCGGCACGATGGTCATCCGACCGTACGGCTACGGGCTGTGGGAGCGGATGCAGCAGGAGATGGACGCGCGCATCAAGGAAGCGGGCGCCCAGAACGCCTACTTCCCGCTGTTCATCCCGCAGTCGTACCTGACGAAGGAAGCCGAGCACGTCGAGGGCTTCGCCCCCGAGCTGGCGGTCGTCACGCACGGCGGCGGCAAGGAGCTCGAAGAGCCGGTCGTCGTCCGGCCCACCTCCGAGACGATCATCAACGACTACTTCTCCAAGTGGGTCCAGAGCTACCGCGACCTGCCCCTGCTGATCAACCAGTGGGCCAACGTGGTCCGCTGGGAGATGCGCCCGCGCGTGTTCCTCCGTACGAGCGAGTTCCTCTGGCAGGAGGGCCACACCGCCCACGCCACCTACGAGGACGCCCGCGACTACGCCGCCCGGATCCACACGGACGTCTACGGCGACTTCATGAAGAACGTCCTCGGCATCGACGTGGTCCTCGGCCGCAAGACCGCCAAGGAGCGCTTCGCCGGCGCCATCAACACCCTCACCCTCGAGGGCATGATGGGCGACGGCAAGGCCCTGCAGATGGGCACGAGCCACGAGCTCGGCACCAACTTCGCCAAGGCCTTCAACACGCAGTACCTGTCGAAGGAAGGCAAGCAGGAGCTCGTCTGGCAGACCTCGTGGGGCGTCTCGACCCGCATGGTCGGCGGCCTGATCATGTCCCACGGCGACGACAGCGGCCTGCGGGTCCCGCCGCGCCTGGCCCACGTCCAGGTCGTCGTCATGGCGATCAAGGGCGACGAGGCCGTGGCGAAGGTCCGCGAGCTGGGCGACCAGCTGAAGGCCGCCGGTCTGCGCGTGCACGTCGACGACCGCGTCGACACCCCGTTCGGCCGCCGCGCCGTCGACTGGGAGCTCAAGGGCGTACCGGTCCGCATCGAGATCGGCCCGCGCGACCTGGAGAACGGCACCGCGATGCTGGCCCGCCGCATTCCGGGTGGCAAGGAGCCGGTCCAGATCACCGAGCTGCTCGACCTGCTGCCCAAGGTGCTGGACGAGGACCAGGCGCAGCTGCTGCGCGAGTCCCGCGAGCGCCGTGAGTCCCGCACGTCCGACGTCGCGACCATCGAGGAGGCCGCCGAGGCCGCCATCGCGGGCGGCTGGGCGCGCATCCCGTGGGCCGACCTCGGTCCGGAGGGCGAGGCGAAGCTGGCCGAGCAGGCCGTCTCCGTCCGCTGCCTGATCGCCGAGGACGGGTCGGTCCCGCAGGCCGACGACGCCCCCGGTACCCTCGCGATCGTCGCGCGCTCGTACTGACGGCTCCTCAGCCCCGGCGCGCGGCGAGTGCCGCACGCCGGGGCTGACGTCTGCCGGTCGACGTTACGTACCGACTCCTCCTGACATCGGCGCACCCGTCCTCGTCAGGACGCATGAGGCTGAACTGACTGGTACGTGCAAAAAATTTGGAATGGCCCGGAATCGGAACACCCGGGCACCTCGGCTCGTTGTCACGACGTGAGCACGACACCACCTGTTCTCGCCGCAGAGCTGGCGCAGGCGTGGGCCGACATTCAGCGGTACCACCCCGAGCTGCCTGACCTTGCCGCGCCCGAGTCCCTGATCGGAGAGTCCTCGTCCGCCTGCGGCGCCGAGCTCTCCTTCGAGCGACTGCTGCACGAGGCAGTCCACGGCATCGCCGCCGCCCGCGGGGTCCGTGACACCTCCCGCGCCGGCCGCTACCACAACCGCAGATTCCTCGCGATCGCCGAGGAGATGGGGCTGGACCACTCCGACGAGCCGCATGCCAGCAGCGGCTTCTCGCTGGTCACGCTCAACGCCGAGGCGAAGAAGCGCTACCGCCCGACGATGGAGCGGCTGCAGCGCGCCCTCAAGGCGCACACGGCCGCCACCGCCGCCGACACCAAGCGCAGCTTCCGCGGCCCGGCGGCCCGCCACGGCTCCTCCGGCGGCGGCGTCCGGGTCAAGGCGGTCTGCGACTGCGGGCGCAACGTCCGGGTGGTCCCCTCGGTCCTGGCGCAGGCCCCGATCGTCTGCGGCGGCTGCATGAAGCCCTTCCGCATCCCGGAGGTGGTGGCCCTCTCGGCCGCTTCCTGAGCGCGCTGCCGGGCGACCGGCGGCGTCCGGACCCCACCCCCTCGGCCCCGCCCGGGCGGGCCGTGCTCCGCCGGCCGGGCACTGCCCGCCGGCGTCGTCCGGACATCGTCCCCACCCCACATCGGGCTTGTCGCCCCGTACGCCGGGCGGTCTCCCGCGTGGTGGGGCGGTGTCCCGTGCCCGGGGCGGGCGCGCGGCGGGCACGGAGCGCGCGGGGCCGGGAGCGAGCCCGCCCCGCGAGAAGTGGATCACCCCTCACCGCCGAGCGCGCCGCAGGCGTATGGCACAATGGCTAGCTGTACTCGACAGTCGCATAGGACCCCTCTCTCCTCCGGCTGACGCGTCCATCGGGCACCCGAGTACCGCAACCCCACGTGGCATCTCATGTGCCCAACCACGTCAAGTTCAGGAGACACCACTCCAGTGGCAGTCAAGATCAAGCTCAAGCGCCTCGGCAAGATTCGCCAGCCGCACTACCGCATCGTCGTCGCGGACGCCCGTACCCGTCGGGACGGTCGCGCGATCGAAGAGATCGGTATCTACCACCCGACCTACAACCCGTCGCGCATCGAGGTCAACGCCGAGCGTGCGCAGTACTGGCTGTCCGTCGGCGCCCAGCCCACCGAGGCTGTGCTCGCCATCCTGAAGCTGACCGGTGACTGGCAGGCCCACAAGGGCCTCCCCGCCCCCGCGCCGCTGCTCCAGCCGGCGACGAAGGAAGACAAGCGTCGTTCCTTCGACGAGTTCGCCAAGGCCCTCGAGGGTGGCGACGCCAAGGGCGAGGCCATCACGCAGAAGGCCAAGAAGGCCGACAAGAAGGCGGACGAGGCTGAGGCCGCCGCCGAGTCGACCGAGGCCTGATCATGCTCGAGGAGGCTCTTGAGCACCTCGTTAAGGGCATTGTGGACAACCCCGACGATGTGCAGGTCGCCTCGCGCAACCTGCGCCGCGGGCAGGTGCTGGAGGTCCGGGTCCACCCCGACGACCTCGGGAAGGTGATCGGTCGCAACGGCCGCACCGCACGTGCACTGCGTACCGTCGTGGGCGCCATCGGCGGCCGGGGGATCCGCGTCGACCTCGTCGACGTGGACCAGGTCCGCTGAGCAGTTGAATCACCGGCACGGGCCGGGGAGGGCATACGTGTCCGCCCCGGCCCGTTGTCGTCCGAACAGGAGAGTTTCTCAGGTGGAGCTGGTAGTCGCGCGGGTCGGCCGCGCCCACGGGATCAAGGGTGAGGTCACCGTAGAGGTGCGGACGGACGAGCCGGAGCTGCGGCTCTCGCCCGGCGCCGTGCTCCGGACCGAACCGGCGTCGGCGGGTCCGCTGACCATCGAGACGGGCCGGGTCCACAGCGGCCGGCTCCTGCTCCGCTTCGCGGGCGTCAAGGACCGCACCGGCGCCGAGGGGCTGCGCAACACCCTGCTGATCGCGGACGTCGACCCGACCGAACTCCCCGAGGAGGAGGACGAGTACTACGACCACCAGCTCATGGACCTGGACGTCGTACTCGAGGACGGCACCGAGATCGGCCGGATCACCGAGATCTCCCACCTGCCGTCGCAGGACCTCTTCATCGTCGAGCGCCCCGACGGCACCGAGGTGATGATCCCCTTCGTCGAGGAGATCGTCGCCGAGATCGACCTGGAGGAGCAGCGCTGCGTCATCACCCCGCCGCCCGGGCTGATCGACGACCGCGCCGAGATCGCCTCCGCCCGTGACGCAGAGGGCGACGCCTGATGCGTCTCGACGTCGTCACGATCTTCCCCGAGTACCTGGAACCGCTGAACGTCTCCCTCGTCGGCAAGGCGCGCGCCCGCGGCCGGCTCGACGTGCACGTCCACGACCTGCGGGACTGGACCTACGACCGGCACAACACGGTGGACGACACCCCCTACGGCGGCGGCCCCGGCATGGTCATGAAGACCGAGCCGTGGGGCGCGGCCCTGGACCAGGCGCTCGCCGACGGCTACGAGGCGGGCGCCCGCGAGCCCGTCATGGTCGTCCCCACGCCGAGCGGCCGCCCCTTCACCCAGGAGCTCGCCGTCGAGCTCTCCGAGCGGCCCTGGCTGATCTTCACGCCGGCCCGCTACGAGGGCATCGACCGCCGGGTCATGGACGAGTACGCCACGCGCATGCCGGTGTACGAGGTCTCCATCGGCGACTACGTCCTGGCGGGCGGCGAGGCCGCGGTGCTCGTCGTCACCGAGGCGGTGGCCCGGCTGCTGCCCGGAGTGCTCGGCAACGCCGAATCGCACCGGGACGACTCCTTCGCGCCGGGGGAGATGGCGAACCTGCTGGAGGGGCCCGTCTACACGAAGCCCCCGGTGTGGCGCGGACGCGACATCCCCGAGGTGCTGCTCAGCGGCCACCACGGGAAGATCGCCCGCTGGCGCCGCGACGAGGCCTTCCGTCGGACCGCGGCCAACCGGCCCGACCTGATCGAGCGCTGCGAGGCATCCGCCTTCGACAAGAAGGACCGGGAGGTCCTGTCCATCCTGGGTTGGCGGCCCACGGCCGACGGCCGATTTTGGCGCAGGCCCGAGGCCGTGGAAGAATAGGCGGCTGTTGTGTGCTCGCGGGCGCCCCTGCCACAGGGGGATCGTCGTCCGGCGGGTGACACGGCTCCCGAATTCTCTACGGAAACCCGCATCGGCGACCTGTGGCGTCATGCGAAGAAAGCAGACGAAGAACATGTCTCACCTGCTCGATGGCGTCAACGCCGCCGCGCTCCGCTCGGACGTCCCGGCCTTCCGCCCGGGTGACACGATCAACGTGCACGTCCGCGTTATCGAGGGCAACCGCTCCCGTATCCAGCAGTTCAAGGGCGTAGTCATCCGTCGCCAGGGCGCCGGTGTCTCCGAGACCTTCACCGTTCGCAAGGTCTCCTTCAGCGTCGGCGTGGAGCGTACCTTCCCGGTCCACTCCCCGATCTTCGAGAAGATCGAGCTCGTCACCCGCGGTGACGTGCGCCGCGCCAAGCTGTACTACCTCCGTGAGCTCCGCGGCAAGGCCGCGAAGATCAAGGAGAAGCGCGACAACTGAGGTCCCCTCCGGTGTCCGGGGCAGGCCGGATAGGCTCGCCCCCGATGGACACCGAAGCACCTCACACGCAGCGCGACCACTCCTCCCCCGACAAGGGGGCGGGGCGGTCGCGTTTTGCGTTGTCCGGGGCCGTGCGGCCGCTGACCTGGCGGCGCGCCGGAGTGCTCGGCGTGCTCTGCACCGTCCTCCTGCTGCTCGTCAGCAATTTCGTGGTCCAGCCCTTCCTCATCCCGAGCCGCTCGATGGAGCCGACGCTCCAGGTCGGCGACCGGGTGCTGGTCAACAAGCTGGCGTACCGTTTCGGCGACCAGCCGCGCCGCGGCGACCTCGTCGTCTTCGACGGCACGGGGTCCTTCGTACGGGAACGCCCCGAAGGCAATCCGGTGGGCGAGCTCCTGCACGGCGCGGCCTCCGCGCTGGGGCTCGCGGAGCCCTCCGACACCGACTTCGTGAAGCGGGTCGTGGGGGTCGGCGGCGACGACGTGGTGTGCTGTGATGCCGGCGGGCGGATCGAGGTGAACGGCGTGCCGCTCCAGGAGCCGTACCTCTTCCCCGGAGACACGCCCTCGAAGGTGCCGTTCCGGATCGTCGTGCCGCTCGGGACGCTGTGGGTGATGGGCGATCACCGTTCCCAGTCCCGGGACTCCCGGGACCACTTGGGGGAGCCGGGCGGGGGGATGGTGCCGGTGGACAAGGTGATCGGGCGGGCCGACTGGATCGGCTGGCCGGTGTCGCGCTGGGGTGCCGCCGGCGGCGGCCATGGGTAGCCGCGGGCGGCCCCGCAGCGAACCGCCCCCCGAGCCGGGCAGTCGGGCCGAACGGCGCCGGCTGGCCCGCCGGGTGAAGCGGCGCCGCCGCACGCGCAGGGCCGGCGAGGTACCGCTGCTGGTGGTGGCGGCCCTGTGCATCGCCATGCTCCTCAAGACCTTCTTCGTACAGGCCTTCTTCATCCCGTCGGGCTCGATGGAGCAGACCATCCGGATCGGCGACCGGGTGCTGGTGGACAAGCTGACCCCGTGGTTCGGCTCCAAGATCGAGCGCGGCGACATCGTCGTGTTCAAGGACCCGGGCGGGTGGCTCCGCGGCGAGGCGGCCCGGCCGGCCCCCGACCCGATCGGGATCAAGCAGATCAAGCAGACCCTGACCTTCATCGGCCTGCTGCCGTCGGCCGACGAGCAGGACCTGATCAAGCGCGTCATCGGCGTCGGCGGGGACACCGTCAAGTGTTGCGACGCCAGGGGCCGGGTCACCGTCAACGGCCAGCCGCTCGACGAGCCGTACGTGAGCCCTGGAAACGCCCCCTCCGACATTCCGTTCGAGGTACAGGTGCCGGCGGGCCGGCTCTTCGTGATGGGCGACCACCGCGCGAACTCGGCGGACTCCCGCTACCACCTCGACGAGGCCTTCCAGGGCACGATCGACGAGGACGGGGTGGTGGGCGAGGCCGTGGTGATCGCCTGGCCGTACGGGCACTGGACGAGCTTCGATACGCCCGCGACCTTCCGCATGGTTCCCGATCAGGCGAGGCGTGCGGCACGGACGCGTCGTCGGCGCCGCCGGGCCGCGCCGTTCGCATAGTGTGTCCTGGGTCTCCCGATCCTTGGGGAACTCCCGCTCGTTAGGGGAGGGGAGGGCCCGTGTCCGATCCGGCGCGGGCGGCGATCTCTAATTGAGGAGTGGATGTGGGGGACGTGGCGGTAGGCGCACGATCCGGACGCGACGAGGGCGAGGAGCGGCCGGACGACGACGCCGTCGCGCGCGAGGCCGAGGAGGGGGAGGGCGAAGCCAAGGCGGAGGCGCACCGCTCCTTCTGGAAGGAGCTCCCGCTCCTCGTGGGCATCGCCCTGCTGCTGGCCCTGCTGATCAAGACCTTCCTGGTCCAGGCGTTCTCGATCCCCTCCGACTCGATGCAGAACACCCTGCAGCGGGGCGACCGGGTGCTCGTCGACAAGCTGACCCCGTGGTTCGGCTCCGAGCCCGAGCGCGGCGAGGTCGTCGTCTTCCACGATCCCCTGAACTGGCTGTCCGGCGAGGCCACTCCGGAGCCCAACTTCGTGCAGACGGTCCTCAGCAAGATCGGTCTGATGCCGTCCGCGGACGAGAAGGACCTGATCAAGCGGACCATCGCCATCGGCGGGGACACGGTCGAGTGCAAGAAGGGGGGCCCGGTCGTCGTCAACGGCAAGCCGCTCGACGAGCCGTACATCTTCCCCGGCAACACCCCGTGCGACGACATGCCCTTCGGCCCGATCACCGTGCCCAAGGGCAAGATCTGGGTGATGGGCGACCACCGCCAGAACTCCCAGGACTCCCGCTACCACATGCAGGACTCCACCCAGGGCTTCGTGCCGGTCGACAAGGTCGTCGGGCGGGCCGTGGTCGTCGCGTGGCCGCTCAACCGCTGGTCCACCCTGCCCGTCCCGGACACCTTCGACCAGCCCGGCATCAACCATCAGGCGGCGGCCGACGCGCTCGGCCTCGGGGCCTCCGGTCTGGCTCCCGTCGGGCTCGGCCCGGCCGCGCTCGGTCTCGCCGGCGCCGTGCCGCTCGTCATGTGGCGCCGCAGGAGGCTGACCAGCGGGCGTACTGCCGGGTAGGGTGCCGCCCAGGTCGACGATCTCCGAAGTGTGGGGGCGCTGCAATGGGCGGCACGCAGGCAAGCGGTACTACGCGTACGGGCGATGCCCGTGCGATACGCGGTGGCAAGGATGGCCGCGGCGGTCTCGGCAATGTGCTGTCGGGGCTCGCCGTGGCCATCGGCTTTGTGCTCTTCCTCGGCGGTTTCGTCTGGGGCGCGGTCGAGTACCGGCCGTACACGGTGCCGACCGACTCGATGATGCCGACCGTGAAGCCCGGCGACCGGGTGCTGGCACAGCGGATCGACGGCGCCGAGGTGCGCCGCGGCGACGTCGTCATCTTCACCGATTCCACGTGGAGCGATTCGCCCATGGTCAAGCGGGTCGTCGGCATCGGCGGCGACACCGTGAAGTGCTGCGGCGCGGGCGGCGAGCTGACCGTGAACGGCACGCCCCTCGACGAGCCGTACATCGACGGCACCAAGCCCTCCCTGGGCCTGGAGATGCCGCCCGGTCAGGCGGCCCCCACAGGCACCCCCTTCGAGGTGACGGTCCCCGAGGGGAACCTCTTCCTCATGGGCGACCGCCGTGGTGCCTCGCTGGACTCCCGGGCGCACCTCCAGGAGGCCGGGCAGGGCACCGTGCCCAGGTCGGCCGTCAGCGCCCGCGTCGACGCGCTGGCCTGGCCCTCCATGTCGATGCTGGAGCGGCCGAGGACGTACGAGTCCCTGCCGGGCGGGACCTCCGGGCACGGTCCGCTGCTGCTCCAGTTGGCGGCGGTGGCCGCCGGGGCCGTCCTGGTGGTGCTGGGGGCCGCGTACGGGCCCGTCGCCCGGGTGCTGGGTCGCGGACGGCGGCGGGAGCGGGCCGATGCCCACTGACCCGGAGGCCGGGAGCGTCGCCCCGCGGCAGGTGTCCCGGGTGATCCTGCTGGACCCGGCGGACCGGATCCTGCTGCTGCACGGCTTCGAACCGGCCGACCCCGCCGACACCTGGTGGTTCACCCCGGGCGGCGGGCTGGAGGGGGCCGAGAGCCGGGAGCAGGCCGCGCTGCGGGAGCTGGCGGAGGAGACGGGGATCACGGAGGTCGACCTGGGGCCGGTGCTGTGGCGCCGGTACTGCTCCTTCCCCTTCGACGGGCGGCGCTGGGAACAGGACGAGTGGTACTTCCTGGCCCGTACCGACCGGACGGAGACGGCGATGGACGGGCTCACCGAGCTGGAGCGGCGCAGCGTCACCGGAGCCAGGTGGTGGACCTACGAGGAACTGCTCGCGGCACATGAGACGGTGTACCCGACCAGACTCGCCGAGCTGCTGAAGAATCTGCTCGACGACGGTCCTCCGGGTGCGCCCGTGGTCCTGGCCCCGGAAATCGTTTAGGGGCGCACGGGTCTGGCGCACAATAGGGGGACGCACGGCTGAAGGGGAACATGCCATGAGTGCCGAGGACCTCGAAAAGTACGAGACCGAGATGGAGCTGAAGCTCTATCGGGAGTACCGCGACGTCGTCGGGCTGTTCAAGTACGTGATCGAGACCGAGCGCCGTTTCTACCTCACCAACGACTACGAGATGCAGGTGCACTCGGTACAGGGGGAGGTCTTCTTCGAGGTCTCGATGGCCGATGCCTGGGTCTGGGACATGTACCGGCCGGCCCGTTTCGTGAAGCAGGTCCGCGTGCTGACCTTCAAGGACGTGAACATCGAGGAGCTCAACAAGAGCGACCTCGAACTGCCCGGCAGCTAGGCGGTCCCCTTCGGATCGTGCCGGGCCCGCGGCGTCGACCGGGGCTCGTCTTCTGTGCCGTCCTTCGTGTGGGTGATGGGATTGTCCACAACGGCCGGGTTGTCCACCAAGATCCACAAGGTGGGCTGGGGTGCGGGACCGTCGGTGCCGGAGGTGGTGCCGGATGAACGCGAAGGGCGTGGCACAGCAGGCATTGGGGCGGTACGGCGAGGAACTCGCGGCACGGCGGCTGACCGAGGCCGGGATGACCGTGATCGCACGGAACTGGCGGTGCCGCAGCGGGGAGATCGACATCGTCGCGCGCGACGGGGAGGCCTTCGTCGTGTGCGAGGTCAAGACCCGCCGGGAGGGTGACTTCGAACATCCCATGGCCGCGCTGCGGCCCGGCAAGGCCGAGCGGCTGCGCCGGCTCGCCGGCCGGTGGCTGGCGGACCACGGCGGACCGCCCCCGGGCGGGGTGCGCATCGACCTCGTGGGCGTCCTGCTGCCGCGGCGCGGCGCGCCCGTGGTGGAGCACGTCAGGGGGGTGGCCTGATGGGATTCGCACGAGCCTGCTCAGTGGCCCTGGTCGGGGTCGACGGCGTGGTGGTGGAGGTCCAGGCCGACCTGGAACCCGGGGTCGCGGCCTTCACCCTGGTGGGGCTCCCCGACAAGACCCTGGTCGAGAGCCGGGACCGGGTGCGCGCCGCCGTGGTCAACTCGGGTGCCGCCTGGCCGCAGAAGAAACTCACGGTGGGCCTCAGCCCGGCCTCCGTGCCCAAGAGCGGCGCCGGTTTCGATCTAGCAAACGCCTGCGAAAGACACTTCTGCGGTGCCAGCATGTGGCCATGACGCCCTACACGACGCCCTCCGGCCGCCGCCTGATCCGCTGCTACGCCTACGCCCGGATCAGCTCCGACCGTGAGGGCGCCGGCCTCGGCGTCGAGCGCCAGATCGAGGACTGTCACGCCCTGGCCGAGCAGCTCACAAGACCAGACGCCGAGTACCGGGTGATCGAGGTCTTCGAGGACAACGACTTGTCGGCGTACTCCGGCAAGCCCCGCCCCGGCTACCTGAAGATGCTCCAGGGCCTGCGTGACGGCCTCGCAGACTGCGTCCTGGCCTGGCACACCGACCGCCTCCACCGGCGCCCCCTGGAGCTGGAGGAGTACATCGACGTATGCGAACCCCGCCGGGTCGAGACCCGCACCGTGAAAGCCGGCCACCTCGACCTGTCGACCGCCACCGGCCGGATGATCGCCCGACAGCTCGGCGTGCAAGCGCGCTACGAGGTCGAGCGGATGGTCGAACGGCAAAAGCGGGCCCGCGAACAGATGGCGCAACACGGCAAGCACTTCGGAGGGCGTCGCCCATTCGGGTGGGAAATCGACGGCCTGACCCCCGTGGACGCGGAAACGGCCCTCATCCAGCAGGCCGCGGCGGCGATCCTTGCCGGCGCTTCGCTGCGGGCCGTCGCCGGGGAATGGAACGAGCAGGGCGTCAAGACGTCCACGGGCGGCCATTGGGAGCCCAGCGAGGTCAAGAAGATGCTCATCCGCGCCCGCAATGCGGGGATCAGAGTTCACCGCGGGCAGGAAGTGGGGCCCGGCCAATGGCCCGCCGCCCTCGATGAGCCGACATGGCGCAGCCTCGTTGCCGTCCTGACAGACCCCGCCAGGCGTAGCAACGTCGGCCGTACCGCGCGCGTCGCCCTGGGAACAGGGATCTACCTCTGTGGGGTGTGCGAAAAGCCGGTCATCTCCTCCAGCTGCGGTTCAGGCTCCACCAGCAACCGCATGCCCGGCTACCGGTGCTTTCGTCACATCAGCCGTCGCCGGGACTTTGTCGACGACATGGTGCAGCTCGCCGTACTGGGGCGGCTGTCGCGGCCAGACGCCTCCGATTTGCTCGCCGACCGGGAAGAACCCGTAGATGTACGGGGAGCCCAGAAGGAAATGAAGGACGCCAGGAGCCTCCTCGACGAGCTGTCGGCCGCCCTCGGCCGCGGAGAGATGGACCTGAGGTCTTGGAGAGTGGCCTCAGAGTCCGCCAAGGCACGCATGGCGGACGCGGAGGCCATCCTGTCCCGGGCGGTGTCTGTTAACCCCGTGGCGGGGCTCGTGGCGGCCGAGGATGTCGATGCCGCGTGGGGTGCCCTGGATCTTTCGCGGCGGCGAGCAGTCGTGTCGTACCTCATGCAGGTGACCTTGCTTCCCGCTCGACGCGGTCGACAGCCAGGGGGCGCCTACATGGATCCGGCCTCGGTGCGGATCGAATGGAAATAGAGCGGGGCCCGCGTGGGCCCCGCTCTAGGCTCCTCCCGCCGCCTGGGGGGCTTGACGGGGAGGGCCGATTTGGGTTCACCTCTGCGGGTGAACGCGGTGTTCCGCTTCAGGCATCATCTAGCGGTTTACCTGGCCAGGTAAAGACATTTCGTCATGATCGTCAGAGCTTGGTCGGGTGCCATCCGATCCCCCCGACTGGGTACTCGCCCGCCGCCGGGTCATCGGCGCCCGGATCCGGGCGGCCCGCACCGCAGCGCAGCTCTCTCAGATCCAGCTCGGCGAGCGCGCGGGGATCGATCACAAGACCGTCCACCGGCTTGAGTACGGAACCAGCGACCCGCGGCTCTCGGTACTTCTGCGAATCGCTGGGGTGGTCGGCGTACCCCTCGCGGACCTCGTTCGCGAGTAGCCCCGGCCGGCGGAGGGGTGCCAGCCGGGGCCGTTCGGGTCAGCGCGCGATGACGAAGCCTCGCTGAGGCTGCCGCGTGCGCGCCTGGAGCATTCGGGCGTAGGCCTGCCGGGTGATGTCCTGCCCGTCCTCGTCGACCACGAGCCACGTCCCATCGAGGTTCTCTGGATCCTCCGGAGTCACGGACCCCAGGATCCCGTACTGCCTCATGGCGTTGTGGAGCTCGAAGGCCTCGCCCGCGGTCATGTCCTCACCCTTTCGTCGGCGTGCCGCCGAACCTACTCCCCGCCGCCACCGTGGGTCGCGCAGTTACCGGGGTTGATCGGACCGCAGCCGCCCGGAACCGGGGTGTGCGAGCAGTTCGCCGCCACCGAGACGAGCGACTTCTCAGGGCCGAGCCACAGCTCGCGGTCGACGGTGTATCCGGCCTGCTCGATCAGGGCGACCGTGCGCGTGAGGACGTCCGGGTCGTGGCGGGACGCGTCGGGCCGCTCCGGGTAGTGGTGGACCATCCGGCCCAGGCGGCTGGTCAGGGACGCGTACAGGTGCGTGTGCAGAATGAGCGCGTGCCACCCCTCGTCGACCTCGCGGGTCGGGGCGATCCGCACCGTCGGGAACAGGGACGCGGCCGACACGAACTTGAGGGCTTCGATCACCAGACGGGACGCCATCTCGGGCTCCATGCCCGGGTTGTTGTCCAACACGGTGGCCCGGACGTCGTTGAACTGCGTGTCGCTCAGCAGCGCCCGCGGCGAGGGGTTCTTCGGCGTGTTCGAGCACGGGGGCGGGGTCGGGAACGGGCTGGACATGGCTGTCTCCTTCGAGTCGGAGTGCAGGGTCAGCGAATACCGATGACGATGGCGGCGAGGATGCCGAGCCACGTACAGGGCCTGCCGGACCCGTTCGGTCACTGGCCGGACCGGTCAGGGGCGACGGGCGGCAGGCCGGTCCGGCCCACGAACGCCCGGGTGTTCCGGTGTTCGCGGATGGCCTTGAGCATGCTCCGCGCGATGAGCGCCAGCATCCGCGCGAACGCCAGGTTGTCCGTGGCTTCGTGGCGGGTGTCGGCCTCCGGGCCGGCCGACGCAAGGTCCGACCAGTCCCGGAGAGCGCCCACCGCGCGGGTAGACCGCTGAGCAAGAGGAATCTCCCCGAGGCCGACCGCCAGGGTCTTGCAATGAGTGATCAGGCGGTCGGTCAACGCTGCGAGCTCTATCGCCTCCGGCTCGGTCGTGAGGGCCGTGGTGATGTCGTGCTCCGCGTCGTCCTCGACAGCCGACTCGATGGCGTCCGCGATCTTCTCAAGCGCCGCCCCGAGCGGGGTGAATCCGTCGCTCAGGGCCCGTCGGCTGTGCTCGTACACGGCTGCTCCCTACCGTCGTCAGCGGGTGGTGAAATGACGGTAGGGGCAGGGCAAACGAAGAAGGGGCCCGGTTCGGGCCCCCTCGCTACGCGGCCAACAGGCCGATGTCGACAGCCAACTGACTGGCCCTCCGGCGCCGCTCCGGAAGCCGTGACGCTGTCTCCTCCAACAGGATCGAGCGGGCGTACCCGTTGTAGCGGATCGTCTCCGGAGCGGCCGCGTGAGCCTGCTCCAACGTCGTCAACGCGGTCTCCTGCTGCCCGTCGAGGTAGTAGGCGCGGGCCTGCTCGATCCGGTGCCGGGCCCGGCGCGGCCGGGACGGAATTGCGTCGGCCTCGGCTCGGTTGGCCTGCCGCACGGACTCGCCGCCAGCCCGCAGCTCGACGGCGACGGTGACGCCGTGGGCGCCCATCACGGCCCGGCCGAAGCTGGTGACTCGGTGGAAGTAGCTGGCGGGAAGCCGCTGCGAGATGCTGCCGGCGCGGTCCCACCACCCCCACGCCGTGCCTGTATCGCGGCGCTTCGCCGCGGTCAGCCCGGCCTCGACGCGGAGGGCGCCCGTGATGGCCTGTACGTCGAGGGTGGCGTCGGCGAGCCTGGGCTCCAGCAGGTTCAGGGCCTGCCTCACGACGTCGTCGGCCTCGTCGTAGTGTCCGGGGCCCGAGTCTCGGTGTGCCTGCGCCGACAGCCATGCGGCGACGCCGATGGCGTGCGGGTCCTCGGATTCCTGCGCGGCGGCCATGCCCCGCTCGGCCACCCGCCACAGCAGGGACGGGTCGGGCTGGTAGGCGACGAAGAACTGGGCGAGGAAGAACGTCTCGGCCTGGAGCGCGAGCGCTGCGCGCCGGTCGGTTGCGGTTTCGGCTTGCCTTACGGCGAGCTGTGTGTCCCGGATCAGTCCGGGCAGCAGGTCGCCGAGCACGGCGCGATGGTTCGGTGCTTCGTGGCGGGCGGCCCACGCGGCATCCAGCGCGGCGCGCAGGAACGCCTGGGATGGCGCCTCGCGGGTGCCGGGCGCCGGGTAGGTGGACAGCGCGGCCCGGACCGCGGGGAGCCGGTCGTGGCCGGGTCCCAGGAACAGGTCAGTGTGTGGCTCGGCCCCGACGTCGCCCACGAGGTCGTTCAGGCGGCGGACGCGCAGGACTTCAGCGATGCGGAGGATTTCCGGCAGTCGCGGCATTCTCATGGTCCCGGTCTCAATCTTCTTGACCCATGAGGTGTGGTGGCCGAGGAGTCCGGCCAGCTGCTCGCGGGTCATGCCTCGGCGGTTGCGGTAGATCTGGACACGTTGCCCGAACGCGACGGGGTTGTCGTACGGGTCGGGGGTAGCATCAGATGACACGGCCTTGCCCCTTCGTTGCGCAGCTCGACGCTGGACAGCGTAGGGGGCAGGGCCTTTCCCGTGCGCCCCCGGACGCACGAAAGCGCCCCCTCCCAGCCCGCAGGCTGAGAGGGGGCGTTGTGCTCGTCAGGGGCTGGCGCCGAGGTTCTCCAGAAGCATTCTCCAGGGATACGTCCCGTTGGCGTACACCTTGCCCGCAGCCACGCCCTGTTGGGCGAGCGCGACCACGGCTTGACCGGACCCGTTGATGTGGCCGGAGCCCACGGTGAACATGCCGGCCGATGAGGCCGTGCTGAACGAGGTGCTCGGGTAGAACTCCGGCGCCCCCTCGCTAAGCGGCGATGAGGTGCCGGAGGCGCCGTACTGGGCTATGGCCCCCGCGCTGTCGAGGAGGGCTAGATCCATGAACCGCGAGCCCGCGTACAGCATCGACAGGTGTACACGGATCCGGTCCCCGGCCGCCGCCGCAATGGCGCACTGGAGGGGCGTGCCGACACTCGTCAGGGCGATCGTCCACGACGGGGCCGACGGCAGGTCGACAATTGCGCCGTCCGTGATGCGGGCCTGCGCCGTCCTGATGCCGCTACCGGCCGGTCCGGCCGGGCCCTGTGGGCCCGTCGCACCGGCTGGCCCCTGCGGGCCCTGAGCGCCGGCAACCCCAGCAGGACCCGCAGGCCCGGCAGGGCCAGTAGCACCCGGCGGGCCAGCTGCGCCCCGCACGTAGCCCGGCAGCGCCGGGTCGGCGACGACGAGGTCGAGGATGTCGACGGGGGAGCCGTCGCCGGTCGGGACCTCGAAGGTGCGCCGCCGCACAGGCACCCCGGCCACCGACTCGACCAGCCGGTAGTAGCGGCCCGTCGCAGGCTCGATCCCTGGCTCGTCCGTCGGCAGCAGGGACACCGACCACGCGCCGGCCGCCACCGTCACCGGGTGATCCGGCGCCGCGAGGACCCGGTCGCCGGTCTCGTCGGTCCAACGGCGGGGCAGCGCGGACAGGGTGACGGTGACCCCGGCGGCCGCGCCGTCTGTGAAGAGGTCGTTCACAGTGCCGTGAACGGTGCGTCGAGGCATGACGGCCTCCTACTTCGCGATGAGCTGGTACATGCCGATGCCGAGGGATCCGAGCGCGGTCACCGCGGCAATCGAGGGGAGGGGCCAGCGCGCCCGCTCCAGGGCTTCCACCCGCTGTTCCAGGGCGTCGATGTCCGCCTCGGCCTGGTCGGTGCGCTGGAGGGCGAGGCCGAGCTGACCCCGAAGCTCGGCGAAACCGATCCTGATCTCGCCCCTCATCTCTGCCAGCTCGACCGCGACCCGGGTGGACTCCTCAGGTGTCACCCGCGGGGCCGGGGCAGCCACCCGGCCGTTGACGGGTCGCCGAGCACGGCGCCCACGGCACCCTTGACCACGGACAGCGCGGCCGGGATGGACGCGATCGCGGCCGCCTTGAGCGCGGTGACGTCGGTCAGGTTGAAGTCGACGGCGAGAAGCAGGCCGAGGAAGGTCGTGACGTACGCGGCGACGGTGCGCTCGACGACGTCGAGGACGATGCGGGACATGGTGGTCTCCTGATCAGGCGGTGACGGTGAAGCCGTGGGCGGCGCCCAGGGCGGTCAGGGTGGCCTTGCCGGGGATTCCGTCGGCGTCGGCCCCGTTGAAGCCGCGACGCCGCTGCCACTTCGCGTACGCGGTCACGGTGAGCGAGCCGAACGAGCCGTCGTGGGCGTATGCGTCGGACAGGAGCCCCTCGGCGGCGAGCGCGACCTCGACGACGTTGACCTCGGCCGGGTAGGTGGTGCCGCCCTGCCGCAGGCCCGGGTCCCGCCGCGCGGCCGCGACGACGTGCGCCAGGGACACCGACGGCCGCGGGGGCGCGGGCGCAGCAACGGACGCGGCCGGGGTCCCGCCGAGCGCGGGATCCGCGCTCGTGGTGCCCTCGTCGAAGGCCGGGACGCCATACCCGTACGGGCTGTTTGCCCCGCGGCGAGGGCGGACGCGGAGGTACACGCCGTCGCCCTGGTAGCCGCCGCCGCTGTTCGTGTTGCCCTCGACGGTGTAGATGCTGTCCGCGTCGTAGGCGTACACCACACCGACGTGGTCCTCGCCGACGTTGCCCATGTAGAAGGGCCCCCCGAGGACCGGGTACTCGGTCCAGCGGCCGGCCTTCTTCCAGAACTGCACGGCGGTCCAGCACGAGGCAGTGATCGGCCAGAAGTCGCGGGCGCCGAGCTCGTCTGCGCCCCACGCGGTGAACGTCGCGCACCATGCCTGGCCCTGCGACCACTCCAGGCCGGGTACGGCCGGGCTGAATTTCTGGATGTTGTTCCAGTTCCCGGACGGATCGCGGCCCTCGTGGTAGCCGGCCTGGGACTTGAGCAGGTTGACGTACGCGGTGCGGGACAGTCCCACGGTGGCCTCCAGGGCATAAGAAAAGCCCCGGCCAGGCGGCGCGGGGCGTACGGGGCGGGTTGGGTCAGGGCATGCCGGTGAGAAGGATCAGCCGATAGTCGAAGGTGCCGGTGCTGGCCGCGTTCACCTTGTGCTGAGTCGTCACGGTGAGCGTCTCGCCCACGCTCAGCCCCGTCAGCCGGTAGCTCAGGTCCACCGAGTTGTTCTGCACTCCGTTGACGATCAGCGCGGCGGTGTCATTCGCGGTGTACACCGTCCCGGACACCGAGCCCGTCGCGGTCCAGCTCGTAATGCTGTTGTTCGTGGTCGAATTCCGCTGCGTCGACCGGATCTCCACCAGCACTTGCCCGGACGCCGGGACCGTGACCGAGGCGGAGAAAGCCCCGCCACTCGCGTTGCCGTACGTGGTGGCGGTGGTGGTGCGGCTGGTGGTGTCCTCGACCTGGGTGTTGTCGATGGTGAGCAGGGCGGCGGTCAGGCGTTGTCCGGCCCTGAACTGGGTTCCCAATGTGGCCTCCTACAGGGCGACGATCATGGGGTTGGCGAGGCGGATGTCCGTTCCGGCCGGCTGGGCCTTGACGATCCCGTTCACGGACCGGGAGACGGTCATACGCTGCGGGCCGACGACGACGAGATCGTCGTACCGGATCTCCGGCGCCACGTTGGTGTTGCCGGACACCGCACCCGCCCCGAAGCCAACCTGTCCGGCCGTGATCGTGGACGAGGTCACGGTGCGGTCGATCTGCCATGTGGTCGGCTCGGGGTCTCCGGTGGCCCAGACGCGGCCGAGCACGCGGTGCCCGACCAGCCGTACCCGGGCTTGGATGAGGCTCCCCGGGGTGTAGCTGACGCCCGGTGTCACAGAGGCATCAATCTGGGTGGCGTCGCGGTGCACGGTGAGCACGATCGTGCCCGCCGTGGTGAACTGCAATCTCAGCCGGTAGTAGTCCGTGGGGCTCGTGTACCGCATGACAACCGAGCTGGTCAGGCTCGCGCCGGTCGCCGTCGCGGACACCGAGAGCGCGGCCCGGATCTCGCAGTCGCCGACCGAGTCCGGCAAGACCTGAAAGCGGAGCACCGTCGGCGACGCTGCCAGCGTGACCACACCCCGCCCCGACGCCACACTCCTGTCTGACGCCGACCCGTTGGCGGTCGCCCACGCCAGCCCCGACGTGGTGCTTCCCCATCCGTTGCTGACAGTGCGGGTGTAGGTGTCGGTGGCGTAGGGGGCGATGGCCGTCGCGGTGACGGTCTCCCCGCCGAGCTTCATGTCGATGGGGCACTCCGCCGGGTCCTCCGTCCAACGAGGCACGCCGGCACTGGTCTGGACGGTGTCGACCAGCAGCGTCGTTGCGGTGGTCGTGGCAGCAGCGACGAGCACCGAGCCGTCGGTGTCCAGACGGCCGAGCACCGAGTCGTCGAGGACCGCGACCGACCATGGTCCGGCGGGTGAGCAGGCCAGGGTCACCGTCCACTCGAACTGCTTGAACTCCTCGTCGCCGCCCTCGACCATCAGGTCCACGGGGCCCGGAGGCAGCCAGGACGGTAGGTCCGTGATGCGGATGACGTCCCCCGGCTGAAGTGCGGACACTGCGGGCACGAGGGCCGGGTACTTGTGGAGCAGGATCCGCAACTTCGGGTAGCGGGCCTCGTCCCACGTACCCCGGTGCAGCAGCCACGCGGCGATGTCGGGCAGTTGGCCGTCGGAGTAGACGTTGACGGTGGTGGAGTCGTCATACAGCCCGACTCCGGCCGGAGGCGGGGCCGTCGACAGAGCGCCCGCGGTGAGGATCGCCCGAGCCGACGAGCCGTCGACCCGGCTCACCGTGCGGTCGTTACGGACGTACTTGTCATCGTCGGTCGGATCCAGCGGAGGCCCGAGCTGTCCGAACGGAATCGTCACCTTCGGGGCCTGGCTATAGAGCGCGTTGCGGGTCCGGTAGACCAGCCCCAGGCGCCCGCGGTCCTCGTACAGGATGCCTCCGTCAGCCGCCGCGATCTCGTCCAGCAGATCCAGCAGCTTCGCTGGCCGCTGCGGGCCGAGCCGGGTGTGGGCGCCCGGCCCGTCGGCGATCGTGACAGGGATGCCCTCCTCCCCGCACAGCCGCAGCAGCCGAGCCCCAGCCTCCTCCCCGGCATAGCCGCGGTCGGCCCCGCGCCACCCGGTGCTGAACGGGTCGGGGTAGACAACGAGATGCCCGACGGCCATCCCGGAGAGGAGGGCCCCGAACGCGGTATCGATGTAGGTGACGATGCCCGGTGCTCCGGCGACGGTGACGCCGGCGACGTCCTCGTTGCCGAGGTCGTCGACGAGTCCGTAGACGAAGGTCGTGTTCGGAATGCCGATGCCGTCAGCGGCGACGGTGAGGCGCCACCAGCGGTCGGCCCCGGATGCGGCGGCCGGGGTGAAGGAGGACGAGGTGATGAGGGCCCCGCCGGGGCCGTATACGTCGCACACGATCTGCGTTGCCGTCAGAGAGATGACGACGCCCCGCGAATCCCCGCTCGCCCCGAACGACAAAATCGTGCTCTTGGAAGCGGGCATCGCGTCGAGGGAGTACATCATCGAGATCGTGTAGCCCGAGCCGTTGATGCTGGTATACGGCGGGACCGCGGCAACCATGGTGGCGGCCGCCCCGATCGTCGGCAGGGGCGACGCACCCGGGCACGAGGAGTCCGCGGCGAAGGACATGTCCGAGACCGTGAGCGGGCGCCCGCCAGAGAGCGCCGAGGCGACCTGCGTTGACGTGGAGCCGTCCTCAAGCGGCCAGTACGCGACAGGGCCTGCCCCGATCTTCGGCAGGGTCCGGCGGAGCGTCGAGGAGAGCGGCTTTTGCCCCCGGCCCAGGCGGCGCAGGATCCCCGCGCCCGTGACGGGCGCCGTCACGAGTCCGGCGGTCGTCGAGCGAGGTGCCCAATCGGCAGTCTCCAGCACGGCCCGGGTGCGGCGGTTGGTGATGAGGCCGGTGCCCGCGCTCCAGGTACGGCCGGCCGAGTCGGCGAAGGACGTCGTGCCGGACGCCTGCCCGGTGAAAACCGGGGTGGCAACTGCGGACCCGCCGATGCCGGTACGGACCTCGATGGCGTGGTACTCGCGGGCGATCGAAGCCCAGTCGGTGCCTGACAGGTCGCCGACTTCCAGGGCGGATGTGCTGTTGAAGATGCTCGTGGTGCCGCTCGTCGTGACGTCGGGGGTGCCGAGCTGGACCCAGGGTCCGACCATGGTGGGCGCGGTGTAGTAGGTGGCGGTGAAGCCGCCCAACCCGTTGTCGACGTCGAGGGTGACGCGGATGGCACCGCGCTGGCCGGGGGCGAAGGGCACAGCCACGTCGGAGCCGTAGCTGAGGATGTTGAAGCCGTCCGTGGACCAGTAGAGGCCGATGCGGCCGTCGTCGCCGATCCCGAGCATCCAGGACTGTTGCCCGAAGTCGGTCCACTTGCCCATGACGGCCCACCCCAGCTCTGAGCTGGTGGTGCCCCACGCGGCGGGGGTGAGGTCGGCCCGCACGTCGATGTCCCCGACGATGTCGAGTGCGGCCGTGTCCGGGGTGGTGGCCCGGCTGGCGGTGCCAGCGGGAACGACGAGCGCGACATCGGCGCCGCCGTGACTGAGCCGCAGCGGGGTGTTGCGGCCCAACTGCCTGTAGTACGGCGACAGCGGGTTGCGCGGGCTGTACTTGCCGGTCGGGTTGAGGAAGGCGAGCGGCGCCGATGCCGGGTCGGTGCGCTCGCCCTCCCCGCGGCGGCCCCACGCGTACCGGATGGCGGCCTCATGAACGGCGTCGTTGGTGACGTCCGACCAGAGTGAGCCGATCTGGAGCTCGGCATGGATGTCGGGCACTGCCACGGGGCCTCCTCAGCCGAAAGCGGTCTGGACGTCGCCGCGCCCGTCCACGGCGACGATCTTGCGAATGAATGCCTTGACCTCGTCGGGCCCGGTGACCTCGATGATCAGACGGCCGGGGCCCATGCCTCCGACGGTGGCTCCGCCAGAAGGCCCCAGGGTCATCCCCGGCAGCGCCCCGGTCAGGCCGCCGAGCTGCCGCTGAAGAGCCGGGGTCTGGTCGGTGATGCCCCGCTGGAAGCCCTCGATGAGAGAGCGGCCGGCGGGGGTCAGGATCCGGGCGTCGACCGCGGCCGGGCCCTTCCAGTCCGGGAGCATGTCGGTGATCCCGGACAGGGTGTTGCGGATGGCGCTGACCTTCGAGCGGATGCCGTCGATGAAGCCGCCGATGAGGCGCGCGCCAGCGTTCCACAGCATCGATCCGAGGTCGCCGAGCGCGTCCCTCGCCTGACCCGGGATAGCCCGGATCCTGTCGAGGAGTTCGCCCGCCTTCTGCCGGGCCCCTTCGACCAGCCGTGAGCCGGCTTCCTGGATCCGTGACCACAGGGCCGAGGCCAGTCCACCGAGGGCCTCCCACGCGCGGTTGGGTAGGTCCCGGAAGATCCTGGTCCATGTCTCCAGGATGCCGCGCACCATCTGCTTGGCGTAGTCCCACGCCGCGGAGAAGTCGCCCCGGAGCAGGGCCGCGATGGCCATGAAGGCCGGGACGATGACCTCGCGGATCACCTGGCCGAGCTCGTCGGCGAAGACGCTGGCGAGCTTGGACACGAAACCGATGACAGGGATGATCAGCGGGGTGATCGCGGTGAGGATGTCCGCAACGAGCAGGATGAGCTGCTCGATGACGGGCGCCAGCGCGACCAGCAGTTCAGCGAACATCTGGGCGAGCTTCGCGATGATCGGCGCGAAGGCTGCGACCTGCGCCGAGATGATTGGCATGACGGCCCTGACCAGGGTCAGCAGCGCGTCAACGATCGGCTGAAGCACGGGCACCAGGGCGGCGAGGATCGGCGCCAGCGCCGACATCAGGATCCCGGCGAGCTGTTCGACCAGCGGCGCGAGGGCCTTGAAGATCCCAGCGACGAGGGCCAACAGCGGGGTAAGCGCGGGCAGAAGCTGCGCGATGAGCGAACCGATGACCGGCAGCAGTGGCGCGATGGCGTCCATCAGTGCGCCGACCGCCACCGCCACCGCTTCCAGCACCGGCCCCAGCGCTGCAATGATCGGCCCGAGAGCCTGCCCGAGCGCCGCAACGAGCCGCTGCACCGGCGGTCCCAGCGCGGTGAAGAGGGGCGCGATGGCTTGCAGTACGGAGATGAGGAGCGGGCCCACGGTTTGCGAGACCAGCGCCATCGTCGAGTAGATCGCTTTCAGGGCCCCCTGCACGGCCGGGCTCGCGAATGCTTCAGCGAGGGCACCGGTGATCTGGGTGAGGACACCGAGGAAGTCACCACCGGTCGTACGGGCCGCGCTGAAGACCGATCCGACAATGCTGCCGACGTTGCGGACGACCTCGAAGAGCTGCTTGAAGACGGTGACGGCATCCTCGATGGCCGTCTGCATGGCCCCGGAGTCGAAGGCGTGGGTGAGCTTCTGAGACAAGGTGTCCAGCCCCGTGGCCGCGGCACCCGTCATACGGGCGAAAGCCGGGCCGGCGGCGGCCCCGATCTGGGTGAGGGCCGTGATGAACTGTCCGGGAGCCTGCGTCAGGTTCGACAGACCTGCATTCGCGCCGTTGATGGCCTTGCCGAGCGTGCCATTAAGACTCAGGTCAAGCGCTGCGTTCGCCGCGCTCTGTCCCATCAAGTTCAGGGTGGTCGCGGCGTCCTTCAGACCTCGGCCGAGGATCGGCAAGGTGTGCTCGCCGAGGTCTTTCATGAGTTGCCCGAAGTCCTCGAAGAGCGCATCCTGCACGCCCTGCTGAATCGCCTTGAACTGCGGCTGGAGGTTGCGGATCTCCTTGACGAAGTCCCGGGCGTTCGGGCTGAGCTTCTTCAGGGCCTCGGCGTACGCCTCCGGGTCGGACGGATCCAGGGCCGCGCTGACGGCGTCCCCAACCCCCTTCATGCCGATCTTCAGGGCCTTCGCTGCAAGCTGCACCGCGATCAGACCGGTCACTGCGACACCGGCGGCCGGGGCGATCTGTACGAGCGTCGCGCCGAGTCCGGCCACGAGCGGGACGGCCGTGCCGAGGGCTGCACCGATCTTGCCGAGCGTGCCGGCAACCGAGCCGAGGCCGCCGGCCAGCCCACCCAGGCGACCGAGGCTGAAGCCGAAGCGGCGGCTGGACTCCTCGTTACGGGCGAAGCCCTGCTCGACGCGCTCGGCGTGGCTCGCGAACGTGCCGTCGAGGCGCCGGAGACGGCCCTCGGCATCCTGGGTGAAGCCGCGCATCTGGAGCTCGGCAGCGGCTAGGCCACGCTCCATGCCGCTCGTGTCCGCGTCGATGTTCGCGACGAGTTCGCCGACGGTGACCGCCATGAGCTACCTCCTGGCCGGGGTCAGCCGCGCGGAAGTGCGGCGCGGATCTGGTCGGGGTCGTCGATGACGGCGAGTTCGTCACCGGCCACGCGCCGGAAGAGGGACTCAGCGGAGAGGCCGGAGAGGAGGTTCCAGAACTCGCGCTCACCTAGGTGCGGGAAGTCCTGCGGGCGGATCCCGTACTCGCGGCGGAAGTCCGCGCGGACCGCCCACCAGTGCTCTTGGACTGCGATCTGCGCGCGGCTCGGTTCCCCGTCGCCGCGAGGGCCGCTTTTCCCGGGTCGTCGCTGGTTACGACCTCGTAGGCTTCGGCGAACGTGACGTCGCGGCCGCTGCCCTGCATGTAGCCCCACATGATCGCGACGAGGAGGCCTTTGGCGCCCATGCCGTTGTCGACCCACTGGTCGAACACGCCGTCGCCGTAGAGGAGGGTGACGACCGGGGCGAACTCGTCGACGTCAGAGTCGACGCTGAGGGCGCTGGCGAGCTTGCTGAAGCCGAGGGGGATGTCGTCCGGGACCGGCACGTCGACACCCTCGATGTGCTCTGTCCGGGCGCCGAACGTGGTGGCCTTGAAGTCCTCCCAGGACTGCGCCTGTCCGGCGCGGGCGGCCGTCACGGCTTGGCCGCCGTGGACGAGGCACCGGAGCGGGTGAACGTGGCGCTCCAGCTGGTCGGGTCGTTGTTGCCGCCGCCGGTGTCGCCGAGCGTGATCCGGGCCTTCGCCCACACCACCCACGTCGTGTCGTTGGTGTGCGCGAACCGGAAGCCCGTGAGCGAGTCGGGGCCGAGGCGGTCGTTCATCGCCTCGACGAGGGCCTGCCCCGGGTCGAGAGCGCCCGTAGCCGGGTCCCTCAGCCGGAAGCCCTCGATCGTGAGGGAGCGGCCTACCTGCTGCTTCCACGACTCGGCCTGTCCGGCAGATCCGAACGTCGTGATGTCGGCGGTCTCTTCCTCCTCGCTCTTCGACCACGTGTTGATCGCGAGGGGGGCGATGTCGACCCAGGTTCCGGGTGACAGGTAGCTCTCGATTTGGAAGCGCACATCGCGCGCGTTGTACTTGTCGACGGCCATGGTGGTGCTCCTCCGAGGCATAACGGAAGGCCCGCCGGCGGCGCCGGGCGGGCTGAAGACGGGGGGTGGGTCAGACGCGGTGCGGGGTTGCGCTGCGGACGCGAAGGCGCAGGTTCACGACGTGCTCGTGGCGGCGGTTCTCGTCCACGCCGATGCTGGCGACGGCCGAGTTGCCGAGGGCGAGCAGGAGGTACGTACCGTCGGGGAGCAGGGTCTCGCCGAGGCCGAGCAGCTCGGCCCGGATGTCCTGCGCGAGCGTGCGGGACACCCGCGGGTCGGTCGTGCCCCGGACCCGGACCTGCAAGGGCACGTCGTCATAGCCGATCTGGGAGTCGGTCTCTGCGCCGTCGTCGTAGATCGTGAGGACAATGCAGGTGTCTGGGGTGCTGGGCATCGCCTCGATGAAGACGTTGCCCGCGACACCGGCGGGGTCGTAGGTGACGAGGCCGCGGCCGACGAGGTAGCGGGCGACGCCGTCGAGGAGGTCAGCCACGCAACCACCTCCGCAGCGGGACCGCCATCAGCCGGAGCATGACGTCCCGGTCGCGGTTGAAGGGGATTTCCAGGTACTTCGCGGACCGGCCTGGCAGGTGTTTCCAGGTGAGTTCCTCGTGCTGGCGCCGGGCGTACACCGTGTCATAGGTGACCATGCCGCTCATCCCAGCGCGTACCACCCTGCCCGACCGTTCGAGGGTGCCCTCGCGGAGCGGCACAATCTTCCGGGACTCGGCAAGGAGGTGTTCCAGGGCCCGTTGTAGGCCTTCCTCGGCCGCGCGGCGGCCGCGGGTGGTGACGCCGAGGCGGCCGCCCTCCCAGCGCATGCGCACGTGCTGGCTCATGTGAGGGTCACCTCCCGGTGGTCCGGAGTCGGCAGACCACCGCCGGTATGCGCGGCGGAGGTGATGACGGACGCCGTACGGCCGCTCGGGGTGGTCACTCGGGACTCCGGCGGGCACTCCTGAGTCGGGAGGAGGTACACCGTCGTCGAGGCGGTCACCTCCTCGCCCTCCTTGTTCCGGACGGTGCGGATCTTCTCCTCGACGAACGCGCGCGCGGTGACCGGGGCGGCGTACTGCGGACCGTACGCGGTGTCGCCGAGGTAGGCCTCGATCGTCACCGTGTGCCGCAGCAGCCACCCGGGGATCACCACGTCGACACCGCCCCGCACTGGAAGATCTGCGGGGTGAGGTCCGGGGACTGGAGAGCGTCCCACACCGCGGGCGCGACCTGCCGGGCGGCCGAGTCGGCACCGGACACCGAGGTGACCGACCGGCCCAGCTGCACCGAGCCGATCCCGACTGACCCCCAGCCCGCACCGGCCGCACCGGTCACGTCGCCGACCTCGACCCCCCATTCCGCCTGCGCGCACACCGCGCTCGCGAACGCGGCCGCAACCACGGTGTTGGAGGGGAGCCCGGCATCGGTGACGTCGTACCGGCACAGCCGGAACACCTGGCTGTCGAGGAAAGCCGACGCGCGGGCGAGCCGATAGTCGATGTCGGCCGGCGGGGGGCCGCCGGTGAACTCCTCGTACTGGTCGGCCGTGGCGTACACACGGGCCATGGGCCACCTCCTACGCCGAGCAGCCGACAATCACGATGTCGTAGGTCACCGAGGTGGACCCCGCGCTGTTGGTGACCTTGAGGATGTCGCCGGTCGCCGCTGTCACTGCGTAGCCGGTCGCGTCGGCCGCGCCCGCGAAGAACCCGCAGGCCGCGCCGGGCCGCAGGGTCACGGTCCCCGTGGCGTTCAGGAGCGTCGCCCACGGGTTCGTGCCAGCGCCGATCACGACGTTGTTGGTGTTAGCTGCGGCGGCCGCCACGAACAGGCCCTTCACCCGGACGTACGTCTGTGTGGCCCCGAACACGTCCACGAGAATGCCTGCGAGGTCGATGTCCTCGGTCGCGGACGCGGCGAGGGTGCGGGTGTCGTGGAACGCGCGGTCGGCCTGGCCTACGGCCGTGCCGCTGTCGAGGTGTGTTGCCCACTTCTTAACGAGCGGGTCGCTGCTGGTGGTGAGGTCGTTGGCCTTGGTTTGGAGGACCGAGGCGGTGACGGAAAAGTCGCTGATCACAGGCACGGTCAGTCCTCGCTGTCATGCTCGTCGGGGGGCTCCTCGGTGGGAGCGGGGTCGTCGACCGCCGGGTCCGGGTCCGGGTCCGGGTCGGGGTCGGGGGTGGGCTCGTCGTCGGCCGGGGCGGGGTCCGCCTCGACCTGCTCGACGAGGTAGCCCTCGGCCCGGAACCAGTCCAGCGCCAGGGGCAGGCCGCGGCGCTCACGGGCGACCGCGTGCCCGTTGGCGAAGGCCACGCCCTGAACGCCTCCGGTAACCGGGCCGGGCGCGGTGATCCGGTACTCGACCGCCGGAGCGATCTCGGGCTCGTTCATCAGCCCTCCCCGGCCTTGGCCCTGCTCTTCTTCGGCGCCTGCGCGTCCACGAGCCGCCAGCCGGACGCCGGGTCGTCGGCGAGGGCCGCGTAGGCGGCTTCTGCCTCGGACCCGGGTTCCGGGCGGACGGACTCGGCGACGTGCTCGCCTGAGCGCCGTTCGTAGGTGGCCACGGTCAGACCTTCAGGCCGGTCATGACCGCGTGGGTCCGCTCGGCGCCGTACTTCAGGCCGATCTCGCCGTACAGCTGGACATCGGTGGATGCGCCGGTCTTGGCGAGCTCCTCCTCGAAGAACACGCCCTTGCCCGGGACGTTGAGGAAGACGGGCATGAGCTGTTCGAGGGACACGGCGAGGATGGTGTCCTGCGGCATGTGCCGGTCCAGCATGATGTTGAGGGTGCCGAAGTCCGTGACGATGGTGGACATGTTGACGCCGCCGACGTTGCGCGACAGCTCCTGGTACTGGCCGTACGCCGAGGCGAAGGCCTTGGTGATGGCGCGCTTCTGGATCGAGCCGCACATCAGGGTCGCGGTGGACTGCTCGGACATGCCGCCGTTGTCGTAGGCGAGCTGGATGAGGTCCGACACGTGGTCCGTGCTGAGCGTGGTGGCCCACGGCTTGTTGTAGGAGATGCCGGACGCAGTCCCGAGGGTGAGCGCGGCGCCGCCGGACGTGGTGGCGACCTTGAAGGTGTTCGCGGCGCTGGAGACGACGTAGTAAACGCGGCCAGCGACGACGTTGGTCATGACGTCGGTGATGACGAACACGATCTTGTCCCCGTCGGCCATGCCGTGCGCCGTCGAGGTGACCGTGTCCGTCGCCGAGGTCGCGCCGGTGACGACGGTGGCCTTCGCGATCCGGTTGGTGGTGATCGCCTCCAGCAGGCCACGGGTCTTGCGGGCGGTCGCGTTGGTGGTCGGGTTGGAGAAGCGCCCGTTGATGAAGCTGAAGTTGACGTCCAGCGCGATGCTCTTCAGCTCCTGCGCGATCTGCCAGTCCAGCTCGGAGGAGACGGGGTTGTCGCCGTTCACGGACCGGTACGGGGCGCTGGACGGGGTGGCGAGCTGCCCGAACGCGGCCTGCTTGGTGTAGCTGACGGACACCTTCGACTGGTGGATCTGCGCCACGTTGCGGACGTTCGCCCGGACCCGCTCCTCGGCGGTCGGCGCGGTCGCACCTTCGACCTGGACCCGCTGGCCGGGGTCGCGCAGGTCGTAGGTCTGCCACTCGAACTCGACGCCGGTGGTCATGCCGCCGCCGGTCAGGCCGCCGATCGCGGACAGGAGGGGGGTGTCGTCCGGGGTCAGGGCGAACAGCTCGCCCGCGTAGTTGGGGAGGTTGAAGGTCGTGCCCATCCCGGTGATACCGGCCATGGTGGCTCCTCAGGTTCTAGGTCTGCGCGGCTCGTCGCCGCTTGAGTGCGATCACGTCGTGGATACGGCCCGCCTTCTGGGCCTCTTCGATCTGCTTGTCGAGGGAGGCGGGAGTATCCCCGGATCCGCCGCCGCCGAGGTCGCCGCCGGACCGGCCAGGCCCGCGGGGGGCGAGCTTGGCGAGCTGCTTGACGGCGGCCTTGATGGCGTCGGTGTCGACCTCTCCGTCCTTTGCGAAGCGGCCGGTGTCGATCAGCCCGGCGGCCTCGCCGAGGTCGACCCCGGCCGAGGCACAGGCGGCCCGGAACTCGGCGGCGGCGAGCTTGCCCGCGTACTCGCTAGCGGCGGCCGTGCGGCCCGCCTTCTCCGCCGCGGTGACGGCCTTCTCCTGCTCGGTCTGGCTGGCCGCCTTCAGGGCGTCCAGCTCCTCGCGGGCGCTTTTGTTCTCCTTGGCCCACTTCTCCCATTTGCGGGCTTCGGCCTTCCAGTCCGTCTCGTCACCGCTCGGGGCGGGGGCGGCCGGAGGTGTGGCCGGGGGCGGGGTGCCGGGGTCACCGGCGGGCGGGGTGCCAGCGGCGGCGCCGGCGCCCTCGTCGCTGCCACCCGCGATGGCGTGGATCGGTCGGCCGTCCGTGCGGTAGCCGAGGATCGCGCCTGCGGGGTGAGTGGCGAGGGGGTGCCTGAAAGGGCTGGTCATGTGTGCTCCCATGCGGGTGTGCCCTTGGCCGTGCGGCCGTGGGCGGGTCAGCGCGCCGAGCCGATCTGCTCGCGCGCGTACTGCCGGGTGAGGTCTGGGTGCGCGGCGACGTGCTCGCGCTGGGCCTTCTGCCAGGCGCGGACCTTCGCGGCCGCCCTGCGGCGGGCGGTCTCGTCCATGGCGGCGGCCTGGCGGCGCTTCCATGCGCGGATGTGCCGCTCGATGGCGCGCTGCCGCTGGGTGTCCTCGTAGGAGGTGCCCGGGGTGGCGTGATGCGGGGGGCGGGTGGACACCCCGGGCAGGTAGGCGGACAGGCTGTGCCTGCAATTCGGGTGGAACAGCCCGGCCGCACGCGCCTCGGTCAACGAGCCAACGACGTGAACGGCGACCGTGCGGCCGTCGGCGTGGCCCTCGTGGCGGGCGCGGACGGTGTGGGGCCCGCTGTCTCCGCCGAGAGACAGGATCTCGCCCTCCCAGGGTCGGCAGAGTGGGCACTCCAGCGGCGCGTCAGAGACGATGACGAGCGTGGCCCCGATCTCGCCGAGCGCGTCGATGTGGCCCTCGATCGCGGCGCGGGCGGTGACGGACCGGACGGCCATTTCGGCGTAGCTCGCCATGTCCCAGCGGCGGCCGGCCGAGTCCACGAACCCGGTGATGCCCCGGTCAGCAAACCTGTCGAGCGCGCGCTGTGAGGCCTCGCGGCGGGTGATGCCGGTCAGAAGCTGCGCCCCGGACACGCGGGCCACGATGGACCGGAAAGCGTCCAGCACAGCCCGGGTGATCCGCTGGTACAGCGGCCGGGTGTCGCGCGCGTACGAGGCGGCAAGCCGGTCCACGGCCGCCGCGTTCGGCAGGGTATGCCGGGCGGCCAGCTCGCGGCCGATGTCGAGCGCGCCAAGCTCGGCGACGGCCGCTTGCCGGCCGCGGCCGTACGCCTCGGCGAGTGCCTCGGCGACGGCCCCGGTGGTGTCGTCCTGGAGCGCGGCCGCGATCTCCTCGACGGCCGTCCGCAGGTTGCCGACAGCCGCGAGCTTCAGCTCGGCCCACCGCAGCGATTCGATGTCCGACTCCAGCGCGGCCGCGAGCTTCTCCAGGAGGACACCCTCGGCCTCGTCGTACAGCTCACGAACCCTCGCTGCGAGATCCTCCGCCAGCGCTGGGGATACCGGCATGCGGCACCCCCTAGCCCTCGGCACCGGTCATCGCGGGATCGGCGGTGGCCCGGCCGGACTCGCCGAGGATCAGGTCGACCTCGGTCTGCACCTGCTGGTCGTCCCACTCCGGGTGCTGCATGCGGACGAGGGTGTCCGTGGACGCTGCCTCGGCACGGCGCAGCAGCTCGGCCGTGGTGGCCAGTTCGGTGGGTCCCTCGGATACGGAGTCCTGGAACTCGACCCGTATCGGCTCGCTCACGTCGAGGCCGGACACCCCGAAGCGGGGCCCGGCCTCGACGGCCAGGAGCGCGGAGGTGATGTCGGCGACGGCCGGACCCCAGTACAGCGTCTTACGGGCGCGGGTGGCCATCGAGCGACGTTCACGGGCCCGGATCTCGGTAGCGGTGACCGCAGCACCATCCCCGGTTTCCCCGAACGTGCTCGCGGAGTAGCCGGCCTGGCGGACGGCCTGCTCGATCAACTCGGCGCAGGTGTCGCGGTGCTCGGCTACCCGGATTGCAAACTGTACGACGGTGAGCGGGTTCGGGTCACCGGGCCGCTGGAGCATGTTGAGCGGGCTGTAGACGTTCCGGTCCGGGTTCCAAGCGGCCCCCTGGCCGGGGCCGAGGGGCTCCAGCATCGAGGAGGGGACGATGATCCGGCCGCGCCCGTTGTCGACGTCCCGCATCCAGGAGGAGTACGTCGAGTCGAGGCGGTCGAGGAGCGGTTCGATGCCCTGGAAGTCGGACTGCCCGAGCCCGGCTGCCGAGGGGATGTGTCGCCAGGCGCGCGCGGGACGGACGTTGGGGACGTAGGCGGCGGTCAGGTGGTCGGGGGCCCCGGTGTCGAGGCCGCCCTCGGCGTCGACCTCGTCGGCGAGGGGCGCGGTGACCGGGTGGTCTTGGAGCGGGCGGGCCGCGCCGAGGTCACCGGCGCTGCCCTCGTAGAGGCCGTGGTAGATCCGCCCGCGTTCGTGCTTCTCCAAGTGCCGGAAGACGCGGCGGCCGTCCGGTCCGGTGGGGTCGGGGAGGACGGTCCAGAAGGTGACGGCGACGAGGCGCCCGTACCGGAACTCTGGCACGGCCCTGTCGCCGGCCACGACGTCGACCCACGGCCGTTCAGAGACCTCGCCATCCCATACGACGCGCAGGTACGCCCCGCCGAGCGCGGACGCGAGCTCGCCGCCTTCCAACAGGGTCGGGTGCTGGGCCGGGGCGATGTCGTCGAGGCGGTCCTGTGTGCCCTGGTGGTCGCTGACCAGCTTGGGGGGCTCGGAGAAGAGCAGGGTGGCGGAGGTGCGGGCGATGTCCCCGGCGAGGGGGACGTGCACCTTGTCGCGGCGCTCGCCCTCGGGGACCGGGTTGCCCCAGAACCAACGGGCCATGCGGCCGCGGACGCCGCTGGCGTACTGCGAGGGCCGGTTGTACGGCTCGGGGCCGCGGCGGCCGCCGCCGTAGCGGGCTTCGAGGCGGTCGGGGTCGGCGGAGTACCAGGCATCCCAGTCGGCGAGGTCGCATTGCACACGCGGGTCGGTGGGCGGCCACGTCTGGTCATGCGTCGGCAGCGGCACTAGGCACCTCCTCTACGCGTTCGAACCGATCGGCGGCCGCACGCAGCAGCGTCGCGACGGCCGCACAGGAGCCGGTCAGTGTGACCTCGCCGGTCACGGGGAACTCCAGCTCGCCGATCTCCAGCTCTTCGCCGTCCCCGACCCTCATGAAGACAGGCATGCGGATGATCATGGCCATTACGCTGCTACCTCCAGGTGTGTCGGGACGAGGGGCCGCCACAGGGCCTCTGTCGTGCGGATGGCGTACCGGAGGGCGTCCGGGCCGTGGTCGTCGACCTTCAGCGGGGCATCCTCGCCGCGGTCCGAGGCCCTCGGGTCCCACGAGTACGAGGTCATCTCCTTGATCAGCCCGACACACGAGGCGTGAATCCGGAGACGGCCAGCGGACAGAAGCGAGGCCACGGTCCGGATGCCGTCCGTGACGCCGTTCTCGGCCGGGGCGAGGTTCGGCATGCCGGTCCGGTGGAGCTGCTCGATGAACGATGCGGCGCTCGGGTCAACGACGAGCCAGTCCGGCGCGGCCCGATGCTGCTGGAGGAAGGCCCGCAGGGCGCGGTCGTACTCGGCGTCGGTCAGCGAGTGGTGGGCGGAGCGGGAGGCGTGCCGGTACTCGGCGGCCACGTACAGCCGCCGGTCAGCGCCGAGGCCGACGAGCAGCGCCACAAAGTCGTTGGTGGTGCCGTAGTCCACGCCGCAGGAGATCCAACGGGTGATCTGCGGCAGCTCGGTGACGATGTGCCGGTCGTCGTCGAGCATGTCGTAGACCGCGCCCTCGGCAATGACCCACGCGCCATCAATCATGCGGCGGCGCCACAGACCGACGTACTCGGCGTGCAGGGACCGGATGTAGTCCGGCTCCAACGTGTGGTTGTCGCCGAGTCGGAAGTGCCAGGAGCGCATGTTCAGGTCGGCCTCGCGGTCGAGGTAGTCGACCTTGAGCCAGTGCCGCGGGCTGTCGGGGTTCGTGGTCGCGAAGAGCCGGGCGCCGGGGACGGAGAGGCGGGCGAGGAGCTGCGTCCAGAACTCCTGCGGGATGAGCGTTGCCTCGTCAACGTAGGCGAGGCAGGCGGTGAGGCCACGCAGCCGGCCCTCGGCGCGGGCGTCGGCGGCGCCGATCAGGTGCACAGTCCGGCCGAGGATGGTCGCGGTGTTGGAGCCGCGGGTGTGCTGGACGGCGGCCGCGTACCGGCCGAAGATCGCGACGTCCATGAGTGGGTCGAGTACGTTGCGCTCGATGGTCTGGAGGGACCGGCCCACCACGATGATCAGGCCGGATGACGGGGCTACCGCGATGGCCAGCAGGAACGCCAGCAGGGACGCGATCGTTTTCCCGGACCGGACCGCACCGTGCCAGACGTTGATGCGGGCGGTCGCGTCGCGGATGCTGGCGAGCTGCTTGGCGGAGACGTCGGGGTCGGACATCAGCCCTCCCCGGTGCCTCCAGCGGTCGGCCAGCCCAGGGCCTTCGCGAGCCCGGCCAGGATGCCGCGGTCTTCCTCGTGTCCGGCGCCGGCGTCGATGGCTTCGAGCTTGGCGGCGTGGCTGAGGTGTTGGCCGGCGGCCATGGCGAGGGCGCGTTCGTCCTGGGCGGGGACGTGGTCGAGGGTCTTGGACTCGATACCGTTGACGGTGGGCGACGTGAACCGGTAGCCGGTGGTCTCGTCCGCTTCGAGTCGGCTGTAGATCTTCTCCGCGCGGGCGTAGGCGCGTTCGACGAGGGCGACGCGACGGGCGCGGGCGTCGGCCTTCCGGGCCTCGGTGGCAACGGCGGTGGCGGTGCGGTCGAAGGTGAGGCCAAGCTCCTCGGCGATGACGCTGATGGTGCGGGAGCCGCGGTTCAGCCGGCGAGCGATCTCGTTCCGGCCGAGGCCCTGGGCATGCAGCGCGCGGACCTGCTCACGGTCGGCGTCGGTCACCGGGTTGGAGTGCTGGTTCGCGCCCATCCTGGTCACCTCCGTTGGGGCCCGCCGCCCGGGGCGTCTACCGCGCGCCCTCGTGCGCGGGAGCCTGCCGGGCGGCGGGAGCATGGGTTACGGGATGGTCCACTCTCCGGTCTGGGAGGCGAACCCGGAATTCATCGAGAACTGGACCTTCGCGACCTTCGAGTCCTTCGGGACCTCGAACGTGATCCACCCGAGAACCTTGGCGCCGGGGGCGGCCTTCGCAGAGCTGGTCATCTCAGGGCCAGCCTTGGTCTCGGCGAACGTCGAGTGGAACTGCTGCCCGTCGCTGTCGGCCACCTGGGCGCCGTTGCCGGGGCTGTCGCTGTAGACGACGCTGCCCGTGTTGACCAACTCGAACTGGGCCGAGACGTAGCGCTTGCCGTCCTGGGGCTTGCTGAACTCGTTGGCGCTCTCTGCCGGGTCGACCCACTTCTTAAGGGTGACCGCGAGCTGCTCGCCGTCATTGTTGCCCTTGAGGGTGACCGTGTCGCCGACGGTGGCCGCCTTGCTGGGGGCCGACGAGGCGGGGGCGGCGCTGCTCGCGTCCGCAGCCGGCGCGCTGGTCTTGGTGTCGGGCTTGCTGGTGATCTCGGCAGGTCCGCAGCCGGTGAGGGCGAGGGCGGTGAGGGTGGCGAGCGTGGCTACGGCGGTGCGGGTGTGCATGGGTAATACCCCCCAAGTGGCGTGTGTTGACACCGCATCATGGGGGCTTTGTGGCTGAAGAGTGGCGCGGTGTCCGAATCGTGACATGCGAAAGCCCCGCGCGGTGACGGGGCTTGTGTCCGGGCACGCCGGAGATGGCCCCAGGATGGGGCACGGCCGCCCGTTTTGCAACTAGGTGCAGTGGCGGGGGTACAGGCAGCGGGTCATGGCTGCGGCGATCGTCGACCCGAACCAAAGGTGCGGCCGCCCCGACGTGTCGTCCGCTGGCGGCAGCAGGTCCACCTGCACCCGGGACCGAAGGGTGCTGAGCGGTAGGCCGGTTGCGGCCGCGATGTCCCGCAACGAGTAGAGGCCTTCGGGGATCCAGTCGACGGCTATGGGTCCCTGGATGCGGCGGGCCAGCCAGTCGTCGACGTCAGCCGGGTCGTAGAGATGGGCGTTCACGCGGCGTCCGACGGGGGCCGGCCAGTCGGGTTCTTGAGCCCACTGCGTTCTGATGGTGGCTGGGGCGCGGCCGTAGCGGGCGGCGATCTCGGTGATGGTCTCGGGTGCTCTGCTCATGGGTTGGCCTCCGTCCGGGTGCGGAAGAGCCCTGCCGCACGGGGGACGTTGCGGCAGGGCTCTTCAGGTGCGCGCCACCGGGTGGGAGGTTGGCGCGCGACCCCTCCAGGTGGTGATCACGCTACGCCTCGTATGGCTGGAACAACACCCCTCGCGCGTGGCCGGATTCAGGGCTTCGGCGGGGCGGGCTGGGGCTGCTGCTGCCGGGCCTGCTCGGCGGCCGCGCGCTGCGCTTCCTCGTTGCGGCGGCGCAGCTCGTCGAGGGACATGGTGGTCTGGAAGTCACCCACGGTGGGCCTCCACTGTGTACGCGCGGCGCTCGCCCGGGACCCGGACGACGGTGCCGCTCTGGCCGATGGGCTCTACACACAACCCCTCTCCGGCCCCTTCCGGGCGGCCGTTGTTGGCGTTGGTGTTGGCCCCTGAACTGCACAAACAACCCCCGAGAGCGGGCCCCTGCTCGGGCGCGGGAAGGGGCGGCACGTCGTCGTGGTGGACTCCGGGCCCGTTCTTGCCCGCGGCTCGAACCCCGTCCCGGATCGGGATCTCGGCGGCGGTGAGGAGTGCGCGAACGGCCTTCGTGTCGGGCAGGCCAGCCTTCTCGGCGAGCTGCGTGAGGCGAACGTTCTGACCGCCCTTGGCGAGGCCCTGGAGCGTGTCCACGATGTCCACGGCTGGCGCTGCGGCCTGCTCGTTGGGGCGCTGGAACCGGCCTGCGAACGTGCGCGCCTTGCCGATGGCGCGGGTGGCCAGCAGGCCGGCCACGAAGTAGGCGGACTCGGGTACGGCGTAGGCGATCGTGCCGCCTGCGGCGAGGGCGACGGCGAGGACACAGCCGCCCGCGGCCCGGTTGTCGCCTCGCTCCCCGGCCGGGGCCGGGTATTCGGGGGTCACGAGATCATCCCGGTAAGCCAGGCGCCGGCCAGGTTGGCGGCGGACGCGAGCGGGACGGCCGCGTACCGGGCGATGCTGCCGGTCAGGCCGAGGCCGACCCCGGACAGCCACCCGCGCCACTTCGATCCGGTGGCGCCGCGCCGACGGCGGGCGATGAACGCGGCGAGGACGAGGACGGTCATAAACAGGCCGCCCTCGGTGAGCGGGGCGCTGGTGGAGCCGGGTGCGGTGCCGGTCTGGGCGCCGACGCCGAAGATGAGGATGCCGTCGCCGAAGGTGTTGAGGCCCCAGAGCGCGGTGTCTCCTGCCCAGCCGACGAGGCCGCCTACAACCATGACGGTGAGGGCGCCGATGGACCAGCAGATAAGGAAGGGGAGGAGGTCCCCGAGGTGGGGCAGCGGTGAGGTCTGGAGGGTCTTGATGCCGGGGTACCAGACGGCGATCTCCCAGACGAGGAAGATCAGGCCGAAGAGGACGGCTCCGAGGGTGGGGCTGATCATCGGTGGCTCCAAAGGGCGGCTACGAGGATCGCGGCGAGTGTGGCGAGGGCGACGGTTCCGGCTGCGGGTGCAACGTAGGCGTGGCGCGCAGTCGGGGGCGCGAGTGCGGTCAGGGAGAGTGCAGCCGCGATGGTGAGCAGCGGCAGGGCGACGAGTGCGAAGAGCTGCATCACGCGCTCCGGGGTAGCTGCGGCTGGATGCGCTGGGCGCGGCGCTGGCCGATGCCAAGCTCGTCTTGCAGCCGTCGCAGGGATGCGCGGCGGCCGGTCTCGGCGAGTGCGGCTGCGTTCACGACGAGTGCGGCTGCGAGAATCGCGGCGTCTGCGTTCGGGTCGGCGAGCACGGCGACTGCATCCGGGGCGTGACCTGCGGCGGATGCGGCTGCGCACACCTCGGGGTGTGGCGGCTGCATGGGTGCGAGGTCGAGTACGAACGGCTGCGGCAGGCTGGGGAGCGCGGCTACTGCGACGGCCTGCTCGGCTGCATCCTCGAACGTCTCGGCTGCGGGTGCAGCCGCCTGGATGCGGTGCAGGGCCTCGTGCACCTGCCGCATGAGTGCGCCGAATGCGACGAGTGCAGCCGTCGGCGGGACTGCGGCTACGACGTACTCCATGGGCTGCGCGCCGGTGCCGACGCCGGCGATGTTGAGCGCGATGGAGCCGAGGGATCCGGATGCGGCGAGTGCGACGGCCCACCAGTCGACTGCGCCGCGGAGGGATGCGCGGAGCATCAAGAGCTCTCCGGCGACGATGAACAGGTCGACGGTGCCGGGCCAGGCCCATGCGCGGGCGCCGGTGAGGCCGTTGGCTCCGGCGATGTCGTGGAGGTGTTCGTAGGACAGCCAGAATGCGGCTGCGGTGAGGGCGATGGTGACGGCTGCGGCGCCGGCGGCGAGGGCCTGCTCGGCGTTGGGGCGCTTCAACGGGGGCTCCGGGGTTTGGTGGGCCGGGCTCGCGCGGGTGGTCAGCGCGGGCCGCGCCGGTCAAGGGGTGGGTCAGGCGCGGGCGGCGGCGCGGTCGAGGAGGAGGGCGTACTCGCCGCGGGTCTGGCCGGCGCGGACCACGGGCGCGTGGGTGAGGAACTGCTCGCGGGCCTCGTCGGCGGCGGCGAGATCGTCGCGGAACCGGTCACCGGAGAGGCGGCGGGCGAGGTAGACGCGGACGGCTTCCCACATCTCGTGCTCGGGCCGATCGGCGCGGAGGTGCGCGGCGGCCTGGAGGAGGAGGGCGCGGCAGGTGTCGGTGGGGCCATTCCCTCGGACGCGGCGGAGGCCTTCCTCGGCCTGCTGGCGGGCGCTCATCGGGTGCCGCCGGCCGTGTGCGCGATGCGGGTGGCGTAGGCCGCGAGCAGGCCTGCCTCTGCCTGGCGGTCGATGCCGTAGGAGTGGCCGTTGGCTGCGAGGCGGCGTTCGGCGCGGTTCTGGGTGATGCCCGCGGCCTGCTCCAGGTCGTCGTAGCGGCGGCTGTGCGGGGTGGTGGCGGGCTTCCTGGAGCGGGTGATGCAGCGGCTCCCGGCGGCAACGTGGCAGGTCGGGCAGGCCACCGACGTGACGAGGCCTTCGAGGGTGACCGCGCCGGTGTGCTGCTCGGCGGGGTGGGTACGGTGTGTCATGGCTGTCCGTCCTGTTCGCGCAGGTGGATGGCTGGCCCCGGCGGAGTTCGCGCTCCGACCGGGGCCGTTCTGCTGTGCTGGATCCAACGTAGCGACCCTGTTGCCACGTGGCAACAGGGTCAAGGAAGATGGTGCCCATGAGCGAGCCCGAAGGAGGGCCTGACATGGTGTCGTTCAGGGAGTTGGCGCGGCGACTCGTCGCGGACGGAGTCGTGCAGACGATGAGCCATCAACGGCTGTCGAAGATCGCAGCCACGGACCCGGCTTTCCCGCCAGTGGTGCCCGTGGGCAGCTCGAAGGCCGTGGACTACCGTCTCGCCCTGCCCTACTTCCGCAACCGCAGAGTGCGCCCCGGTGAGCGCACGGACCTGAAACCACGGGCCGCCGAGTAGCCACGCCCCATGAGCCCCCGGCCGTGCTGGTCGGGGGCTTCGTGTTGTCCGGATGCGTCGGGAGACGTCCGGCCGCAGGGTGGAGGCATGCCGGATCGCACGCACATCGTGGTCCACCCGGTCGGACCGTCGGGCGGCCGGCGGGTGGTCGCGCACGTCCACGGCGAGGACCAGCCGCTCGGCACGGCGCAGAGCATGCGCGACGTGGTGGAGTTCCTGCGCCGCGTGGGGCTCGACGACGAGGCGGAGTGGCCGCCGATCGAGTGGCGCGGCGGCGGCCCGGAGGTGTGGGCTCCGGAGCCGCCCGCCTGACCTACGCGGCCGCCGCGTCGGCCATGGTCCACACCCGCCCGCACGCCCCGCACCGCGCGACCGGGTCGGCGCCGCCCCCGCCCCGCAGCGTGATCTTCCCGCCGCAACCGCACGGCTCGGCGAGGACGCGGTCGCGGCCGACGAGGTCGAGGGCCTGCTCGATGCGCGTGCAGGCGCCGGCGGCGACGGTCGTGATGCGGTGGCGGTGCTCGTCGGTGAGGGGCCGGAACGGGGACGGGATGGCCGGGCGGCCCTTCAGGCGTCCGGGCGCACCGTCCCAGCGGGCGAGGAGCCACAGTGCGGCCTGCGGGGCGGTGCGCGTGCCTGTGTACCGCCAGCGGGCCGGGTTCGCGGCGTCCGCAGGGACGGTGGCCGGCCGCTGGACGTCGGCGGCGAGGGTGTCGGCGAGGTGGAGGAGTGCGGCCTCGACGGCGCGCATGGTGTCGTACACGCCGAGGTTGATCGGTGCGGCGACCTCGCCGATCTGTCCCGGGTCGCGTTCGCGGGAGCGGCGGTGTACGGCGTGCGCCCGGGCGTAGGCGACCTCGTCGGCGTCCCGCTGGTCCAGGGCGCGCAACAGGTCGGCCTTTCCGGCCGGCGGCCAGGTCTGCGGGCGGCTGTCGAGGGCGTCGGTGAGGTCGTCCCAGAGTTGGGTGATGTCGTACAGGCGGCGGTCGGTGGTGGTCACGTGCTGCTCCTGGGGCGTGGGCGGTACGGTGGGACGACCTGTGGGGCGCGCCGGTCTGGGGAGACAAGCGGCGCGCCCCTCGCGCGTGTTCAGGCGGGCCAGGCCGCTGGGGGCTCGACGGTGAGCGGGGTCTCGACCAACACGCGGTACTGCTGGCCGATGGCATCGCGCTGGTACTCGGTGTGGCCGATGACGCGGCCCTCGGCCCCGTCGCGGATCAGGACGATCGAGTCGACCGGGACGCGGTTGGTGTCGATGCCGTTCGCCGCGAGCCACTTACAGACGGCACGGCGGCGAGCGCTGCTGATCTCGTTGGGGTTCTCGGGGCGGGTCACGGGCGGGGCTCCTTGGGCTGGTCGAGGAAGTGCCGGAGGTTGGCGGCCACGGGGTGGACGGCGGCGGGTTCCGATCCCGATGCCGAGCCCGTCGCAGTATTCGCGGACGCGGGCGAGAGCGGCTTCGGCCTGCTCGGCGCGGGCAAGCGCGGCCTCCAGGCGATGAGCTGCACGTGACGCCAGTTGCCGGCCGCGATGACCTCCAAGGTGGCGATCCGGGCGTACAGCTCGTCGAGTTGGTCGTCGGTGATCGTGTCGGCGGTGTGCCGGCTGGGCTGGTTGGTCACAGGAGGTCTCCGATCGTGTCCACGGTGATGACGGGCCGGTCGTCGTCCTCGTCGTCGAGGTGGACGTAGGGGTGCGTGGGCTTGGCCGGATCGGTCATCGCCTGCTCCTTCGGGTGTCGTGCTGGCGGCCCCACGACGCGGCGTGTTGGCGTGCTCGGAGTGCGCGGGCTCGGTTGTGGTCCTGACGGCGGGCGCGGCGGGTTCCGGCGGCGAGGAGGGCACAGATGGCCGTGGCGGAGACGACCCAGAGTGCGAGGGCGGCGAGCACGGTGATCACGGCCGGTCCGTGGCGGGCGGGCGGTAGCAGCCGGGGCAGGATCCGGCACAGTTTGCGTTGTCGCACCGCGCGCCGGCCTGCCGGGCCGTGTCGCGCATGCCCGCGATGACCTCCTCCAGCCGGTCGAGTGGCACGGTGGTCTCGGCGTGGCCTACCTCGGAGCTGCCGACGACCAGCCGGACGGCGGGCCAGCCATCGGGGGTCTCGCCGGGGACGGCAGCGAGGTCCTGACCGCTGGTGTCGGTGAGGACGAACCCGCCCTTCGGGAGACGGAACGGGCCGGGCTCGGTGGTGAGGTCGGTGTAGGTGGTCGTCTCCAGGACAATCCGGCGCGCGGTGACGGTCCCGTCGGGCCATGTCGGGTACTCGTCGGCGAGGCGGGCGAGCTCATTGACGGCGGCCTGTCGGCTGTCGAGAGGCTCGCCGGGGACCCATACGGCGTCGGTCCGGTAGTAGGTCTCGACGTGCCAGCGGGTGCGGGGCGGGTGCGCGGTCATGGGGCGGGTCTCCTTGTACGCGAGGGCGGACGATTCGGATGTGCGGTCAGGTCATGCACCAGCCGTTGGAGCAGGCATCGGCGTCGTCGTCGATCAGAGGGAGCTGCGTGCCGTGGCGGAACAGTGCGCGGAGGGGCTGCCGGTACGGGGTCAGGAACACGGGAGGCCGGCCGCGACGGGCCAGGTGACCGTTGATGGTGTCCTCAACCTCGCAGGCACGGTCCCAACGTTCGGGCTCGCGTTCGTACATGTCCTGCCACTCGTGGATCTTCCGAATGGGGCAAAAGTCGCAGCTGCTCTTCGGCGGCATGGGCAGGCCAACAGAGCGGATGATTGCCGGGCAGTCTGCGCGCCGTAGGCCGAGCTCCAGAAGCGGGTACTCCAGCCGCTCGTACGGCATCGCCTTGTTGGGGTTGGCCCGGCCTATTTCGTCGAGGGTGATTCCCATGCCGACCGTGGCCGGGTTGTCGGGGCTGGCTCCGTGGGCCTTCAGCCATGCCCCGGTGACGTCGATCTTGAATTCGCGGGTGCAGACGCGGGAGCCGGGCTTCCCGTTCGACAGGTAGATCGGGATGGTCTGGCGGCTGCCGTTGCTGCTGATGATCCGCTGTCGGATCGTTTCGACCTCGCCGGCCTTGGTGTGCCGGTCGAGGAGGTGAAGGTTCAAGCCATGGGCGGCTGCGAACGGAGCCGCGTGCTCCTCGACGTAGCGGATGGTGTGGGGGTTCTCGGAGTCGCTGCCGACGTTGGCCATGAGGAACGTGCGGTAGTCCAGCTCACCGTGGGCGGCGAGCACGAGCGCGGTTGTGGACTGCCAGCCGCCGCCGAAGCTGAAGGTGCGGAGCGCCATGGGTCTTCTCCTTGTGCGCGTGAGGGCGGGAACCGAGTGAGCGCCGGTCAGGCAGTGCGTGCTGCTCGTCGTGCTCGCATGCGGTCGATGCGCTGTTGGTTGGTGGGGGCGGTCCAGCGGTGCCAGCCGACGCCGGTTTTCCAGCGTTGGGCGTGGTCGCGTTCGTCGAGTCCGCAGTGGCGGCATCCGTTGGGGTAGATCACGGTGGGGTGCCTTTCAGGCGGCGTCGGGGTGGCTGCCGGTGCGTGGGTCGCAGCCGAGGTGGGTGTCGTATCCGCGGTTGGCCCAGTCGGTGGTGAGGGGGCGTTCGCAGATGGTGCAGAGAGGGGTCTGTTCCGGTGTCTGTTCCGGCGTTCCCTCCCCGTTCCCCCCCTCCGGGGGGGAATCGGGGGGAACGGGGGGTGTTCCCGGCGTTTCCGCGCGCGTTCCGGGAAACGTTTGAGCTGTGGCTTTACTGTCCCTTGACGCGTTCCGGGAACGCGTTCCGGGAAACGTCTCCGGAAGGGGGTCGCGGAAACGTTCTGCGGAACGCTCCGCGGCGGCCTTTCGGGCACGGACGATCTTGGCGATGCGGTCGTTCCCGGCTGAGATCTTCAGCTCTGCGAGGGCGTCGCGGACGATCCGGTTTCCGGCGCCGGCGGGGACGCCGTGGGCGTCGAGGCGGCGGATGATGTCGTCGTCGCTGCCCGGGGTGGTGGTGTCCTCGGTGTCCCAGGTCATGAGGGTGTGGCGGGTGCCGCCGGGCCGGTAGGTGTCGCCGTCCTGCTGGGCCATGCGGACGATCGCGAAGTGGTCGGGGCCGATGCCGGTACGGGTGTAGGTCCGCTTCAGGGTGAGCGCGCCGCCGCCCTGGGACCGCAGTTCCCATACGTGGTCGACGTCCTGGGTCTTGGCGGAGGAGCCGCGGGCGCCGCGCTCGGAGTCCTTGCCGAGGTGGTCGAGGCGGATGGAGGACTTCCCGGCCCGCTTCAGCGGGAGGAGCGTCGACCGATACAGGGCGAGCCAGGTGTCGGCGTCGTTCTCGGGGCCGGAGATGAACCGGGAGACGGTGTCGAGGCAGATGACCTCGGCGCCGGACTGCTCGACGAGCCGCATGAGGTCTTGGCCGCCGCCGGGAGTGTCGAGGGGCCGGATGGGCGGGAACGAGGCGTAGGTGAGTAGGCCCATGCGGTCGGGGCCGGCGCCGTAGGAGATGAGGCGGGCCTGAATGTCGGCGTGCCCGTTCTCGGCGTCGACGTACAGGACGGGGATGGGGGCGTGTGCGCGGTCGCCGAGGAACGGCTGTCCGGTGGCCATGCGCCACAGCCACTCTTGGACGAGGAGGGACTTGCCGGCCTTGCCCTCGCCGACGACGGCGATCTGCTGGCCGGGGGCGAGGATGCGGCCGGGGAGGAGTTCGACCTTGCCGAAGTCGGTGGCGAAGAAGCTGTTCCAGTCGAGGAACGGGCTGGCGGCCGTGCCGGTCTGCTGTTCCTCGCGTTCGCGGCGCCGGCGGGCGAAGTCCTCGTAGACGGCGATGCCTGCGCCGGGTTCGGCGTCGGGCGCGGTGGCGCGCTGCACGATGAGGCGGCCGATGTTGGCTTCCTCGCGGAGTTCGGCGGCCTCGCGGACCTTGCCGGCCCAGTGGTCGGCGTCGCCGCCACCGACGTAGTCGTTGACCGTGGTGATGTAGTTGATGCCGCCCGCGCGGCGCAGTTCCTTGTTGCGGTCCAGCTCTGCGATGACGGCGGTGTAGTGGGTGCTGTCGCCGCGGTCGACGAGGGTGAGGATTGTCGACCAGATGACCTCGTGGGCGGGGCGCTGGAAGCTGCTGCCCTGGATGGCGGCCCGCATGGTTCGGATGTCGTGGGCCTGGTTCATGGCGGTGCCGAGTACGAACCGCTCGGCGTCGAGCTGCTCTTCGAGGCCGTCGCGGTCCGCCTGCTGGTGCGGGAAGGGGCGGACGTTCTCCACGTACGGTCTCCTCTGTGCGGCGGGTGGTGGGTGGGCGCCCGTCGGGGTCGGGCGCCCGGGTCAGGCAGCGTCTGCCTGGGGTGTGCCGGTGCAGGTGTTGCGGTGGGTGGTGCGGATGTGACTGACGAACGCCTTGACGGGCTCGGCGCCGGTGACGGTCTCGGAGGCCCAGCGGCAGGCGAGGCACTCGTAGCGGGCGCGTGGTGGGCGGGCCCACCGGATCTCTCCGGCCCTCGGCCCGGCCTTGATCTCGCGGCCTTCGCCCGCGTCGATGAACAAGCCACCAACGACGCGGGGGCGGGCGGTCATCCGAAGAGCCCTAGTTGCGTGGGCGGGGTGGGCGGGTGGCAGGCGCGGCAGGAGCAGCGGGCCCGACAGGTCCGTCCGGCCGTGAACACGCGGGCCCGGGGTGGCCAGGCCAGGCCGGGCCCGTACACACCGACCTCGCGGTCGATGAGGAAGCCGGGGCAGGACTCGTGCGAGTCGACCTGGCAGGCCCCACACGTCTCGCGGGCGTCGCACGGGCAAGGCCCGCCGGCCCGCGGCCCGAAGGACACAGCCGCCTGAACGAGGACCGTGGTGCGGATCTCAGCTGCGACGGCGGCGATCACGCGTCACGCTCTGCGTGGCGGATGGCCCGATCGGCGAGGTGCTGCCAGGCGAGGCATCCGACGTGGCCACACGTCACCTTCACGGAGCCCTCGGCTTCTCGGCCGTGGCCGAGGAGGAACGCGAGCCGGGGGAGGTCGTAGGTGCGGCCGTGCACGGAGACCTGACGACCCCGGGTGCCCCATTCGACGTGTCCGCCAGCCACGGGGTGGGCCCCCCGGTCGAACGCTGCCTGCGGGGTGAGCCGGTCGAGGAAGGCCGGGATGCCCAGTTCCCTGCGGAACGCACTGACGGTGCTCCGGCTGAATCCCAGGGACGCGGCGGCGGCCGTGTCGCTCACCTTGCCCTCGCGCAGGACCCGTTCCAACTCGGCGTAGTCGCCGCGCTCTTCGGGCATCGGCTGCTCGGTGGCGACCTTCTTTTGCACGCAGCCAGCGAGGGCGGCGCGTTCGAGGGGGTCGAGGCCGCCGCGGATGCCGGCCCGCCGGTACTGGTCGGACTTCTCCTCCTCCTCCATCGCGGCGGCGAGGCAGGCTTCCCGGACCGGGCAGCCGCCGCAGATGCGGCGCGCCTTAGCCGGGTTGGCGTACCGCTCGTCTCGGGGAAGGAAGACGTCGGCCTGCCCGATGCAGGCGGCCCGGTCTCGCCAGTTGTCCGCACGAAGAGCCGGGTTGATGGTCATGAGGGTCATCGGGTCGCCTCCTTGGCGAGCTGCCAGATGCGGATCACGGCGCCGGGGGCGTCGAGGGCGTCGAGGCCTTCGCCGGGGTGCATCTTGCGGGCGGTGACCTCGACGATCCGGGAGTCGTCGGCGATGGTTCCGGCGCTGGTGAGGGCGTCGAAGGTGGAGCGGAGGAGCTTGTCGAGGTCGCCGCTGTCGCGGGTGGTGGGCCAGGTGATCCGGGTCCTGGGGGCACTGGCGGGCTTGCGGACGGTGAACGCGACCTCGACGGACAGCGGCCCGTCGAGCGGGTCGCCGGTCAGGGCTGCTCGCGCGGCGGCTTCGGCGGCGGCCCGCCACGGCTTGACCCGCCGGGACTGCTCGATGAGGTGGCCCTGACCGACGTGGCGCTTGCTGCCCTGCGGCGCGGGCCGGTGGTTGAGGACGACGATCGTGAGGTCTGCGGGGTTGGTGCCCGCGGCCGGGAGGGCGGGCATCCCGGCCGCGGGGGTCAGGGTGAGGCTCACGCGGCCACCGCCTGCGAGATGCCATCGTTGGCGGCCTGGAGCATCGCGAGCCGGGACTCCAGGGCGCGGGCCGCTGCGCGGGCCTGCTGGAGGTCGTAGCGGAGCGCGGCCGTCTGGGCGTCGTCGACGACACCAGCGCGCAGCTGGTCAATCAGGCGGGCGCGCTGCTCAAGCTCCTTCTTCAGGAACCGGACCTGGTCGTCGGTGCCCCCGTGTCCGGCCCGCATCAGCTTGACGATCGCGGTCTCAGCCGTCTCCAACTTGGCTTCCAGGTCCCGGATCTTCACTGCCTGGCCCGCGATCACACCGGCCGACCGGTCCTGCTCGCCACGGAAGCGGCGGATGAGGTCTCGTACTCGCATCACTGGTCTCCGTCCTGCTGGTGGGGGATGAGCGGCCACTCGCCGCGGACCACGGCGTTCGGGTCCTTGCGGCGGAAGTACTCCTGCAAGCCGGCTGCCTGCTCTGCGGCCCATACGGTCTGCTGGTCGTGCAGCGCCGCCAGAGACAGCGCGGCCATGTCCGGCCGGGTACTGCCGATCCGCCACGCCACCCGGCATGCCGCAATGGCGTCGGCGTCCGCGGTGTGCGCGTCGCCGATCGGTACGCCGTAGTGCGCGCACAGGTCGACGAGCTTGCGGCCGCCCTTGCGGTAGCGGTCGACGTGCTTGTCGATGACGTACGGGTCGATGACCGGCCCGGCGGGAAGCGGGGCCAGCCCGTACCGGCGGGCCTCGCGGTCCAGCAGGGTCAGGTCGTAGCGGGCGTTCATCGCGACGACCGGGACGCCGGCGGCGATGACCTGGCCGAGCGCGGCGAGGACGTCGGCGACGACCTCGGCTGCGGGCTTGCCCTCGGTGCGGGCCCGCTCGGTGGTGATGCCGTGGACCTTCGCGGCCTGCTCGGGGATGTCGATGCCGGGGTCGGCGAGCCACGAGGCGGAGACGGTCGGCTGGCCGCCGCCGCACTGGACTACGCACGCGGTGACGATGCGGTCGGTCTCGACGTCGATGCCGGTGGTTTCCAGGTCGAAGCCGCACAGGCGGCCGAGGTGCCAACTCACTCGCCACCGCCGGTGCGCTCGCGGTACATCCGGCCACCGATCGAGTCGAGTGACTCCTGCTCGCCGACCTCGTTCGTGACCCTGGCGTTCAACATCCCGCGTGACCGCAGTTCGTTGCGGATCTGGTTCAGCCGGCTCGGGCTGGTCTTCGGGTCGAGCTGCTCGTCGCGGTACTCCTTTGCCGAGGGCCCGATCGGCTCCGCCCGCTCGAAGTGGTTGGCGTCCGCGTCCCGGTCCTGAGTGGGCACCAACCCGTTGTTGATCAGCAGGGTGCGGAGGGCGATGCTCTGCGCCTTGGGCGTGGACCGACCGCCCGAGTCCGAGGCCTCACCGGCGGCCTGCGAGTCGAAGAACGATCCGTCGGGGCCGTAAATCCGGAAGGTGACCAGGGCCGTGCACTCGCGCATGCGGCTCCCGCCGCTGGTGGAGATGTCGCGGTACTCCGTTTCTACCTTGTGCTGGATGACGAGGACGCCGTGCTTGCGGCAGGCCGGACCGAAGGCGTTCAGCGCGGTCTCGATGCCACGGAAGTTGAACCGTCCGGCCTTGCCACCGTCGAACTTCTCGACCTTGCCGATCGAGCGGACCTCACCCATGACCCGGGACCACGCGGTGACGGCGTTGGTGGTGGGCTCGGCATCCTTGCTGAGGTCTCCGAGGTCGGGTTCGGACAGGTCCGAGGCCGGGAACTCATCGACGAAGGTCTGAGGAAGCTGGAGGTCATCCGGCGCGACGGTGCGGCCGGCGGCCGCGGCCGCGTTTTCTGCGAGTCCCATCAGGAGACCCCCTTGTAAGTTGGAGCGATCACGAGACGCTCGGTCGGATTCGGGGCGACGCACGCGGCGTAGGCGTCCGGCCAGCGCTCAGCGAGGAGTTCGAAGTCGACGCGCGGCGCGGCGTTCGTCGGCTCCATGGAGTAGGCGGTCTCGCCGCCGATCAGCGCGGCCTGCGCACCGCCGAGCCGGGCCAGAAGCCGGGCCTTGGCCGTGGCCTTCGCCTTGCGGGCCGTGCCCTCGGCGAGCCGGTGACGCTCGTAGTCCGCGAGGTCGTCTCGGGTGTCGTCCCGGTCGATGTCGACGGACCCGGCACGGGTCGGGTGTTGCCGGCGGAACATGGCCGCAAGGGCCTCACCGTCGCCGGTCAGCGGCGGCGGTACGGCGGCCTGCACGTGGCCGGTCCAGAACCGTTCGCAGGCGGCCACGATGTCCGCGCTCACGGTCTCGTACTGGTCGGCCCGGACGACGCCCTGGTGGTACTCGTTGCCGCCGATCAGGACGGCGTAGTGCATGTGCTCGTAGCCGTTGACCCGGATCTGCCACAGCATTTGTGCGAGGACGTCGTCCGGCGGGCCCGCGTGCCACTGAGCGGCCTTGAACGCGGAGCGGGTCTTGACTTCCAGCGCGCACGGCGTGCGGTCCTCGGAGAGGGGGCACTCGGTGACGCGCCGGTCGAGGGTCGTCATCATCCACGGGTGGTCCTCGTGGGCGACGAGGCCGACGCGCCGAATGACGGACCGGTTACGCATGGCCCAGACGCGGGCGACGGGTTCCTCGTGGACGGTTCCCCAGTACGCAGCCTCTCCGGCGTCGTCGGGGAGTTCGCCGCGCTTGTCGTAGTAGACGTGGCTGGGGGTGCGCTCTTTGACGACGCCGAGGATGGCGGGGACGTCCGAGGACCCGATACCGGAGCGGCGGGCGGTGAGCCAGTCGGCGCGGTCGGCGTCCGCGGGGAGAATGAGCCGGCCGGTCGGGGTGACCCGCCGCCCGGCGGCCGGGGCCGAAGCCCCGGCCAACACGGTGTCGGTCATCGGCCCACACCCCGATCTGCGTTCAGCAGCGCAGCCAAGTACTCCGCGACGTGGGGATCGGCAACCTCGATCACGGGCTCCGGGCAGCACCCGTATACGGAGCCGTCGGTGTCCTCGTGGCCCTCATCGGTGCACGCCGGGGCGATTCCGTCCGGCTCGCAGTCGGCCTCGATGAACACCGGCCGCCACCGCGCCGGCAGCGCCGCAACGGAGGGGTGCTTACGGATACGGTCCAAGGCGTTCACGCGGCCCTCCGGTCCTGCTGCCGGGGCAGCTCGACACGGGTGGGGTTGAACCTGGCGAGCTTCGCGATCACCGCGTCCAGCTCGGCCCGCAGCCGCAGTGCGGCATGCAGGTCGATGCGGACCTCGGCGTCGTCCATGGCGGCCGCACTCTCGACCGCTTCGAGTAGCCCGTCGAGTTCCCCCTCGCGGGGCGACTGCACGGCCTCGGCGAGCGCGTCGAGCTGGTCGATGACGTCCTCGCGGGCGCCGTCCTCGGCCCACGTCTGGACGAGGGAGACGAGCGTGTCCCGGCGGATCGCGTCGGCGCGGAGGATCCCGTACAGCCATGTCACGTCGAGGCGGAAGGACAGGCCCGGTTCCTGTGCAGGGGTGGGGTCAGACACTGGGAACCTCCGGGAGGTCTCGGCCGGTCTTGTAGTCGTGGTGCAGCGGGGATTCGTACGGGTCCTCGGCGGGCCGGACAGCTTGCAGCAGCTCGACCGAGCCGCCACGGGCCCGCCACGTGCGGCCCCCGCCGTCCTGAAACCGGTGGCCGGCCGGGCTCTCGGCCTCCAGCTCGGCCACCCGGTCGCGGCTACGCCCCCAGCCGGCCACGGCCGCAGCCAGGTCCTCGCCTCGGGCGTTGAGGTCGGCCTCCAACTCGGCCACACGGGCCCGCAGGGCCAGCAGCTCGACCGCCCCGTCCGCGCTGTTCAGCAGGCCATTCGCGTCCAACGCGACCGCGATCGTCGCCGGGACCGCATTCGGGCGGGCCATCCTCGCGCAGATGATCTGCGCGGCAAGCTCGATGCTCCGCGTGTTCACGCCGCACGCTCCAGCCGGGTCAGCGGGCCGTCGAAGGCCTCGATCAGCTCGGCCTCACGGGCCCACACCATCCGCGGGCAGTTCGCCGGGTTCACGGCCTCCGGCACGAACAGCCGGCCGTCCTGGCCGTCCTCGGCGAGCCGCCACAGGAAGCCCCGCGGGTCGACCCACAGCTCGACCGGGACCTCCGGGAGCGGGCGGGACGGGAGCGAGACGGGGACGGGGGTGGGGCTAGGGTTGTGGTTCACGGTGTACCTCTCTTGTCCGATTGGTGAGGTGTGCCGAGGGGCTGTCACGGACCAGGCCCGGTCCGGGCGGCCCCGCTGTTGTTCTCGACGGGTCAGGCCGCCATCGGCGGAGCCGACGAGGCCTTGGGCGCCGAGGCGAATACCGCCTGGAGCTGCATGCGGGCTTCCGCGGTCAGGGGCGGGGCCGCAGCGACTACTGCCTCGATCGCGGCGACGGCATCCGGGCCGAGCCGTCGTCGGGCCGCAGCGCGGTCGAACGGGGCGGCGGTCACGCCGCGGCCTGGAGCCGCGAAGGGCTGGAGTGCCGAGTGGCCCGGCCCGTGGGGGTGAACAGGATCAGGACGTCCACGCCGATCGCCGTAGCGATCTGGCAGGCGGCCGGATAGAAGACGGCCTCCTGTTCGCCGGACAGCAGGTTGCCGACGGTGGAGCGGGAGACGCCGGCCCGTGTGGCCAGTTCCCGCACGCTCACGGAGGCGCCGGAACCGGTGCGCTTCATGAGGGTGGCCAGCAGAGACCTGTCGACCAGTTGGAAGAGCGGAATGGTGTGCTCAGACATCAGCATCCGTCCATCTCGTGCAGTGAGTTGTTGCACTGCTTGGATGAATGAAGCATTGCATAGCTTGGACGTCGCGTCCAGCCTCTTGGATGTCCGGTGAGGATTTGGCCAATCTGGCCGGTGCGCTCTAGCGTGCGCCGTTGCGCGGGATGGACACTCTCCTCTACGGCTGGGATGGCAGACCCGCGCCCATAGGGGGGATAGGTGGACCGCCTTGCCTGCCACATGGACACCCCACAGCTCGTGACCAAAGCAGGAGTGGCAGGATGACCATCATGGCTGCACAAGATCGTTCCGAGACGGAGCGCTCTCAGCTCAGGTCTCTCGTGCGCGACCGAAAGGCTGTGCTCGGGCTGAGCTACGAGCGACTTGCCGCGCGTTGCATCGACCCGGACAGTGGCGAGCAGGTGATCAAAGCCTCCTGGCTGCATCGACTGGCCACGGATCTACCCGTGCAGACTCCGGACTTCCCCATGCTGCGCGGCCTCGCCGCCGGCCTCGAAGTGCCGCTGCCCAAGGTGCAGGATGCGGCCGGCGCCGAGTTCCTCGGGATCGATGTCGTCTGGGCCGAGTCCGGCGAGGCCCGCGCGCTCGTAAAGGACCTGGACAAGCTGACGTCCACTCAGCGTGAGCAGCTGAAGGGCCTGATCGAATCGTTCATCCGACAGGAATAAGGATTCGGGCATATGCCAGCGGGTATGACCGCCACGCAGCGTAGTACTCCTGAGCAGGATGTAGTCACAAGCGGTTCAATACGGCACTATTGAACCGCCGCCTGGGGGCGCACTGTCCGATAGCCTGCCCATACGCTTGCACGTTCGAACTCATGCACGAATCGCAAGGGGTAGGCCGCGCCAAGGGGGTTGCATGTCGCAGGGATCACGCACCGAAACCGAGGACGAATCCAATCGCGCAGCCGTGACGGCTCCCCGGGTCGTCCTCTCTGAGCTCGTCCCCGAAGGACGGGCCCTCATCCCCGTACAGGCGGCCGGCCGGGTCTACATCGCCGTCCGCCCGGACGCCGAACTTGAGCAGGTCGTCCGGGAGCTTAACGACCACATCGAGCACGCCTACGCAGTGGGGTACGTCGTCCCCTATAACGCGCAAGGCGAATCCCGGGAACGCCCGGCCGTTTAAATGTGTCTTTGACAAGCCTTCGATCTCGCCGTCGCCGCGGCGGTGCTCGGGGCGGCCGAGGTGGTCGACCCCGGCGCGATCGCCGATCTCGTACTCATCGGGGAGCTGGGGCTGGACGGCCGGGTGCGCCCGGTCCGGGGGATCCTGCCGGCCGTCCTGGCCGCGTCGGAGGCCGCGTACCGGCAGGTGGTGGTTCCGCAGCAGTGTGCCGCCGAGGCCGCGCTCGTACCGGAGGTCTCGGTGCTCGGGGTCCGCAGCCTGCGCCAGCTGATCGCGGTCCTGACGGACGCGCCCGTTCCCGAGGAGGACGACCTCGACACCACCCTGACCCACGGCCGCCCCGACCCCATGGCGGCGGGACTGCTCGTGCCGGGGGCGGGACTGGGGGCGGGGCTCGGCGGCCAGGGCCGTTCCGGCGCCGGCGACGTGCCGGACTTCCCCGACCTCGCGGACGTGGCCGGGCAGCACGCCGCGCGCCGCGCCCTGGAAGTGGCGGCCACCGGAGGTCACCACCTCTTCCTCAGCGGGCCGCCCGGAGCGGGCAAGACGATGCTGGCCGAGCGGCTGCCCTGGATCCTGCCCGCACTGACCCGTCAGGAGTCGGTGGAGGTGACGGCGGTCCACTCGGTGGCGGGCATCCTGCCACCCGGAGAGCCGCTGGTCGCCAGGGCGCCGTACTGCGCACCTCACCATTCGGCGACCATGCAGTCGCTGGTCGGCGGCGGGAACGGGGTCCCGAGGCCCGGGGCGGTCTCCCTGGCCCACCGGGGCGTGCTCTTCCTCGACGAGGCCGCGGAGTTCCACGGCCGGGCACTGGACGCGTTGCGCCAGCCCCTCGAATCCGGCTATGTGGTCATCGCCCGCGCGGCCGGAGTGGTCCGGCTCCCGGCCCGCTTCCTGATGGTGCTCGCCGCCAATCCCTGCCCGTGCGGGCGCCACACCCTCCAGGGGGCCGGGTGCGAATGCCCGCCCTCGGTGATCAGGCGCTATCAGGGCAGGCTGTCCGGGCCGTTGCTCGACCGGGTGGACCTGCGGGTGGAAGTCGAGCCCGTGACCCGGTCCGATCTCCTGGGGCAGGGTGGCCGGGGGGAATCCACCGAGAAGGTCGCCGACCGGGTGCGGGAGGCCAGGGACCGGGCGGCGGCCCGGCTCGCCGACACCCCGTGGCGGCTCAACTCCGAGGTGCCCGGCCAGGAACTGCGCACCCGGTGGCGGGCGGGCCCCGGGGCCCTGGCCCAGGCCGAGCGGGACATGGAACGCGGCCTGCTCACCGCCCGCGGGCTGGACCGCGTGTTGCGGGTCGCCTGGACGGTCGCCGATCTGAGGGGGCGCGACCGCCCCGAAGCGCTGGACGTTGCCGTCGCCCTGGAACTGAGGACCGGCATCGCCCGCGGTGCCGCGGCTGTCATGGGGGCCGGGTCATGACCGGGACCGGGGCCAGGGCCAGGGCCGGCGACGGGAGCGGGGAGCCGGGTGGGCCGCGTGGTTCCGGTGGCCGGAGCCCCGACCCGACCGACGCGGCCGGACCGGAGGTGCTGGCCAGGGCCGCGTTGACACGGGTCGTGGAGCCGGGGGACGAGATCGCGGGAAGGTGGCTGCGCGAGTACGGGGCCGTGCGGCTGATACGGATGCTGACCGGGAGCGGCGGTGACGGGGACGGAGGAGTCCCGGTACCGGCACCGGGCGGCGTGGGGGCCGAGCGGCTCGCCGGGTACCGGCGGCGCGCGGCGGTGGCCGACCCGCACAAGGACCTGGCGGCGGCCGCGGCGTACGGGGGCCGCTTCGTGTGCCCCGGGTCGGCGGAGTGGCCCAGCCAGCTCGACGACCTCGGCGACGGCCGTCCCGTCGGGCTGTGGCTGCGGGGCCGGCCGAACCTGCGGACCTGGGCGCTGCGCTCCGTCGCCGTGGTCGGCGCCCGGGCCTGCACCCCGTACGGCGCGCACATGGCCCAGACCCTGGCCGCCGGGCTCGCCGAGCGCGGCTGGGTGGTCGTCTCCGGAGCCGCGTACGGGATCGACGGCGCCGCGCACCGCGGGGCCCTCGCCCGGGGCGGCGCCACCGCGGCGGTGCTCGCCTGCGGGGCGGACGTCGCCTATCCGCGCGGACACGCCGAGTTGCTCGGCCGGATCGCCGGCCAGGGGCTGGTCCTCGGGGAACTGCCACCCGGCAGTCATCCCACCCCCAGCCGATTCGTCCTGCGCAACCGGGTCATCGCCGCCCTCACCCGGGGCACCGTCGTGGTGGAGGCGGCCCTCCGCAGCGGCTCACTGGTCACCGCCCGCCAGGCCCAGAAGCTCGGCCGGTTCACCATGGGCGTCCCCGGGCCCGCCACCAGCGGGCTCTCCGCCGGAGTGCACGAGCTGCTGAGGGGCGGGGCCGAGCTGGTCACCGATGCGGCCGAGGTGGTCGAGCTGGTCGGAGCCATGGGCGAGTTGGCCCCGGAGCGACGCGGACCGCTGCTCGCCCGGGACCTCCTCGCCCGCGACACCGCCAGGGTCCTCGAAGCACTCCCGGCCGGCCGGCCCGTGCGGGTGGCGGAGTTGGCACTTGCCTCCGGCACCGGCACCGATGAAGTCATCGGCAGACTGTACGAACTTCACTCTCTGGGGTTCGTCGAACGGCAGGGCGACGACTGGCAGTTGAGCAGACGAACGGCTGGAGCGGGCACACAAACCGGGGATGTCCGGCGAGGCGGTGGTTGACCTGGGGCGATCCGGTGAAAGAGTGAAAGCGATGAGAGACGCGGTCTTCCCGATGCAGGCTGCCGGGACCGAGCGCCGGGCGCCGGTCCCGGGCCGCCGGCGCGAGTCGGGGCGCGCCTGCGCCCCCGCCCGATCCCGTACTCTTCGCGCACCGCGACACTTCCGTCACGCTACGCTCCCAAGGAATCCCGCTCCGGCAAAGGCGAAGCATGCCCCAGCACACCTCAGGGTCCGACCGCGCTGCGGTGCCCCCCGCTGCCCGCGGCAGCGAGCGGTCCACCGCGCCCTCGTCCCTGGAGGTGCTGTGGCGCTCGTACAAGGCCTCGGGTGACGAGCGGCTGCGGGAGCAGCTGATCCTCCACTACTCCCCGCTGGTCAAGTACGTCGCCGGCCGGGTGAGCGTGGGTCTTCCGCCCAATGTGGAACAGGCCGACTTCGTCTCCTCCGGGGTCTTCGGGCTGATCGACGCCATCGAGAAGTTCGACATCGAGCGGTCGATCAAGTTCGAGACCTACGCGATCACGCGCATCCGCGGCGCGATGATCGACGAGCTGCGGGCGCTGGACTGGATCCCGCGCTCGGTGCGGCAGAAGGCGCGGGCCGTGGAGCGCGCCTACGCCACGCTGGAAGCGCAGCTGCGGCGCACTCCCACGGAGAGCGAGGTCGCGGGGGAGATGGGGATCGGGGTGGAGGACCTCCACGCCGTGTTCAGCCAGTTGTCGCTGGCGAACGTGGTCGCCCTGGAGGAACTCCTGCACGTGGGCGGCGAGGGCGGCGACCGGCTCTCGCTCATGGACACCCTCGAGGACACCGCCGCGGACAACCCGGTGGAGGTGGCGGAGGACCGCGAACTCAGGCGCCTGCTGGCGCGCGCCATCAACACCCTGCCCGAGCGCGAGAAGACCGTGGTGACCCTCTACTACTACGAGGGGCTCACGCTGGCCGAGATCGGCAACGTACTGGGCGTCACCGAGAGCCGGGTCAGCCAGATCCACACCAAGTCGGTGCTGCAACTCCGTGCAAAGTTGGCGGACGTGGGGCGTTGAGCTTGCGGTACCTCCGTAGAGTGGACGTGTGCCCAGGATTCGAGCGGCCTCCGTGGCCGAGCACCGGTCGATGCAGCGCGGCGCCCTTCTGGACGCCGCGCGAACCCTGCTGTCCGAAGGCGGTACGGAGGCGCTGACCTTCCCCGCCCTGGCGGAGCGGACCGGGCTGGCCCGGTCGTCCGTGTACGAGTACTTCCGCTCCCGCGCGGCCGTGGTCGAAGAGTTGTGCGCGGTGGACTTCCCCGTGTGGGCCGCCGAGATCGAATCGGCGATGGAGGCCGCGGAGGCGCCGGAGGCGAAGATCGAGGCCTATGTCCGGAGCCAGCTGGGGCTGGTGGGGGACCGGCGGCACCGGGCCGTGGTGGCCATCTCCGCGAGCGAGCTGGACGCCGGGGCGCGAGAGAAGATCCGCGCGGCCCATGGGGGGCTCGTCGCGATGATCGTCGAGGCGTTGGCCGCCCTGGGGCAGCGTGAGCCGAAACTCGCGGCGATGCTGTTGCAGGGTGTGGTGGACGCGGCTGTGCGGAGGATCGAGCTGGGGGCCGCGGAGGATCCCGAGGTCGTGACGGAGACGGCCGTGGCCATGGCCCTGCGGGGCGTCCGGGGCTGAGGCCCGCGGGGCTCCGCCCCGGACCCCGCGCCTCAAACGCCGGCGGGACTGGGTGTTTGCCCGGCGGGGCCGGCGCCTATCGGCAGCAGGCGGGGTGTGGGGCGGGGGAGGAGGGTGAGGGGGTTGAGGTATTCCTCGCCCCTCAGGAGGCCCCAGTGGAGGCAGGGGGTCGGGCAGTGGGAGCCCTCCGTGAGGACCGCGACCACCTGGCCGGCGGTGACCGCCTCGCCTTCGGAGACCAGCGCGCGGACCGGTTCGTAAGTGGTGCGCAAGCCGTTCGGGAGGGCCAGCGAGAGGACCCCGCGGCCCCCGACCGGGCCGGCGAAGTGCACCCGGCCCGCAGCCGGCGCCCGTACCTCCGCACCCACGTCGGCCGCCAGGTCCACGCCCCGGTGCCCGGCCGCGTACGGCGACGGCGGCGGGTCCCACCAGCGGACCACCGACAGTGGCCCGAGCAGCGGACGGACCCCGGGAACGGCGGCCTGGGCCATGGCCAGGAGCAGGCTGATCAGCAGTGTCGTCATGTCCGGAAGCGTCCCGCGGTCGCCGGGAGCACGCGCCGGCCTGTGGACGGTCCGGGCGGTGTGGACAACGGCGTCACCCGGCATACCGCCGGGTCCCGTACACTTCTTGTGGCGATCCGGGTCACCGGGTCGACTTCGCACGCCCCAGCACCGACCGGTTCCGGTCGGGTGGCAGCGTCTCTCGGTCCCTTCATGGGGCAGGGCGCGGTGGGGCGTCAGGAACCAAACCGAGAAACCAAGGAGATGGCCATGGCCGTCGTCACGATGCGGGAGCTGCTGGAGAGCGGCGTCCACTTCGGTCACCAGACCCGTCGTTGGAACCCGAAGATGAAGCGCTTCATCTTCACGGAGCGCAACGGCATCTACATCATCGACCTGCTGCAGTCGCTGTCGTACATCGACCGCGCCTACGAGTTCGTGAAGGAGACCGTCGCGCACGGTGGCTCCATCATGTTCGTCGGTACCAAGAAGCAGGCCCAGGAGGCCATCGCCGAGCAGGCGACGCGCGTTGGCATGCCGTACGTCAACCAGCGTTGGCTCGGTGGCATGCTCACCAACTTCTCCACCGTCTACAAGCGCCTCCAGCGTCTGAAGGAGCTTGAGGCGATCGACTTCGAGGACGTCGCCGCCTCGGGTCTCACCAAGAAGGAGCTCCTGGTCCTCTCCCGCGAGAAGGCCAAGCTGGAGAAGACCCTCGGTGGTATCCGCGAGATGTCGAAGGTCCCCAGCGCCGTCTGGATCGTCGACACCAAGAAGGAGCACATCGCCGTCGGTGAGGCGCGCAAGCTCCACATCCCGGTCGTCGCGATCCTCGACACCAACTGCGACCCCGACGAGGTCGACTACAAGATCCCGGGCAACGACGACGCGATCCGCTCCGTCACCCTGCTCACCCGCGTGATCGCCGACGCCGTCGCCGAGGGCCTCATCGCCCGCTCCGGCGCCGCGACCGGCGACTCGAAGCCGGGCGAGAAGGCCGCCGCCGAGCCGCTCGCCGAGTGGGAGCGCGACCTGCTCGAGGGCGACAAGAAGGCTGACGAGGCTCCGGCCGCCGAGGCCGCTCCGGCCGAGGCCGCTCCGGCCGCCGAGGCCGCTGTCGAGGCCCCGGCCGCCGACGCCGAGCAGGCCTGACCCTCTGAGAGAGCCCGGCGTTCACTCGCCGGGCACTCGCAGCACGGACGATGACGGCGGGGGAGCCGCGCCACAAGCGCGGCGCCTCCGCCGTTCACCCGTAGATCTACGACTTCGAGAGAGAATCACAGACTCATGGCGAACTACACCGCCGCTGACGTCAAGAAGCTCCGCGAGCTCACCGGCGCCGGCATGCTGGACTGCAAGAACGCGCTCGTGGACGCCGACGGTGACGTCGACAAGGCCCAGGAAGCCCTCCGCATCAAGGGCCAGAAGGGCGTCGCCAAGCGCGAGGGCCGTTCTGCCGAGAACGGTGCCGTCGTCTCCCTCATCGCCGACGACAACACCTCCGGTGTCATCGTCGAGCTGAAGTGCGAGACCGACTTCGTCGCCAAGGGCGAGAAGTTCCTGGCCGTCGCCAACCAGCTGGCCGCGCACGTCGCCGCCACCTCCCCGGCCGACATCGAGGCGCTGCTCGCGTCCGAGATCGAGCCCGGCAAGACCGTCACCGCTTTCGTCGACGAGGCCAACGCCAACCTCGGCGAGAAGATCGTCCTGGACCGCTTCGCGCAGTTCACCGGCGGTTACGTGACCTCGTACATGCACCGCACGATGCCCGACCTGCCGTTCCAGATCGGCGTCCTGGTCGAGCTCGACAAGGAGAACGCCGAGGTCGCCCGCGGCGTCGCGCAGCACATCGCCGCGTTCGCCCCGCAGTGGCTGTCCGCCGAGGACGTCCCGGCCGACAAGGTCGAGTCCGAGCGTCGCATCGCCGAAGAGGTCACCCGCGCGGAGGGCAAGCCCGAGGCTGCCATCGCGAAGATCGTCGAGGGTCGCGTCAACGGCTTCTTCAAGGACGCCACGCTGCTCGGCCAGGCCTACGCCCTGGACAACAAGAAGTCCGTGCAGAAGGTTCTGGACGAGGCCGGTGTCACCCTGAAGCGCTTCACCCGCATCAAGGTCGGCATCTGAGTCCGTCCGTACGCGACGGACACCGGACCCCGGTAGGGTCTGAGGCAGTCGTCCGCGTTCGCGCAGGACGACCGCAGATCTGACGAGGAGGCCATTGCCGTAGAGGGAACCGCAAGGACCCACCGGCAATGGCCTTCTTCGTATGTGCACGAGGAGATCTCCATGAATCAGGGCGTGGACCCCCACACCGCATCCGACGACAAGAGCGACCAGGCGAAGAAGGGCCGCCGCTTCATGCTGAAGCTGTCGGGCGAAGCCTTCTCCGGTGGCGGAGGACTCGGCGTCGACCCCGACGTCGTCCACGCCATCGCCCGTGAGATCGCCGCGGTGGTCCGCGACGGCGCGGAGATCGCCGTCGTGATCGGCGGCGGCAACTTCTTCCGAGGCGCCGAACTCCAGCAGCGCGGCATGGACCGGGCACGGTCCGACTACATGGGCATGCTCGGCACGGTCATGAACTGCCTCGCCCTCCAGGACTTCCTGGAGAAGGAAGGCATCGACTCCCGCGTGCAGACCGCCATCACCATGGGCCAGGTCGCGGAGCCGTACATCCCGCTGCGCGCCGTGCGCCACCTGGAGAAGGGCCGCGTCGTGATCTTCGGCGCCGGCATGGGCATGCCGTACTTCTCCACCGACACCACGGCCGCCCAGCGCGCCCTGGAGATCGACGCCGAGGCCCTGCTCATGGGCAAGAACGGCGTCGACGGGGTCTACGACTCCGACCCCAAGAAGAACCCGGACGCGGTGAAGTTCGACGCTCTGGAGTACGGCGAGGTCCTCTCGCGCGACCTCAAGGTCGCCGACGCCACGGCGATCACGCTGTGCCGCGACAACCAGCTGCCGATCCTCGTCTTCGAGCTCCTCGCCGAGGGCAATATCGCGCGCGCCGTCAAGGGTGAGAAGATCGGCACGCTTGTCAGCGACGAGGGAACCCGGGCCTGAGCTGTCCGTCGCCGGGCCGGGCCCAGCCGGGTCCTGCCCGTCCCGCCCGCCTGAACCATCCATTCAAGACATGCAGGAGCACGTGGTGACCGAAGAGATCCTCCTCGAGGCCGAGGAGAAGATGGAAAAGGCCGTCGTCGTCGCCAAGGAAGACTTCGCCGCGATTCGCACCGGCCGTGCGCACCCGGCGATGTTCAACAAGATCGTGGCGGACTACTACGGCGCCATCACGCCCATCAACCAGCTCGCCTCCTTCTCGGTGCCCGAGCCGCGCATGGCGATCGTGACCCCGTTCGACAAGAGCGCGCTGCGCAACATCGAGCAGGCCATCCGCGACTCCGACCTCGGTGTCAACCCGAGCAACGACGGCAGCATCATCCGGGTGACCTTCCCCGAGCTGACGCAGGACCGCCGCAAGGAGTACATCAAGGTCGCGCGTACCAAGGCCGAGGACTCCAAGGTCTCGATCCGCGCCGTCCGCCGCAAGGCGAAGGACGCCCTTGACAAGCTCGTCAAGGACAAGGAAGCCGGCGAGGACGAGGTGCGCCGCGCGGAGAAGGAGCTCGACGACACCACCGCGAAGTACGTCGCGCAGGTGGACGAGCTCCTGAAGCACAAGGAATCCGAGCTGCTCGAAGTCTGATGAACGACTCTTCCTGGCAGCCGGAGCCGGTTCCGGCGGGTCCCGCATACGATGCGCTGGTGGGCCCGCACACTCGGCCCATGCCCATCGTGCCCGATGCCGCCGGCCGTGACTTCGACGACCGGGAAGCACGCGATCGGGGGGCCGCCCCGGACGGCGGCCCCCTCTTCCGCGACGAGACGCCGCCGCAGGAGCCCATGCCCAGCCCCCCGCCCCCGCCTTCGCAGGCACCGCAGGACCCCCCGCCCCCGCCGCAGAAGAAGCGTGCGGGGCGGGACCTGCGCGCCGCCATAGGGGTCGGCGTCGGCCTCGGCGCGGTGATCTTCGCTTCGCTCTTCATCGTCAAGGCGGTCTTCGTCGGCGTCGTCGTCGTCGCGGTCGTCGTGGGTCTGTGGGAGCTCACCTCCCGGCTGCAGGAGAAGAAGGGCATCAAGGCCCCTCTCGTCCCGCTCGCGGTGGGCGGCGCGGCCATGGTCATCGCCGGGTACGTCCGCGGCGCCGAGGGAGCCTGGGTCGCGATGGCCCTGACCGCCCTCGCGGTGCTGGTGTGGCGGATGACCGAGCCGCCCGAGGACTACCTCAAGGACGTCACCGCGGGAGTCTTCGCGGCGTTCTACGTACCGTTCCTCGCCACCTTCGTCACGATGCTGCTCACCGCCGACGACGGTCCGCAGCGCGTGGTGACCTTCCTCGTGCTGACCGTGGTCAGCGACACCGGGGCCTACGCGGTGGGCTGGCGCTTCGGCAAGACGAAGCTCGCGCCGCGCATCAGCCCCGGCAAGACCCGCGAGGGGCTCTTCGGAGCCGTGGCCTTCGCCATGGCGGCGGGCGCCCTGTGCATGGAGTTCCTGATCGACGGCGGTGCCTGGTGGCAGGGCCTGCTGCTGGGGCTCGCGGTCGCGGTCAGCGCCACGCTGGGCGACCTCGGCGAGTCGATGATCAAGCGGGACCTCGGCATCAAGGACATGGGCACCCTGCTCCCGGGGCACGGCGGGATCATGGACCGCCTCGACTCGCTGCTGCCCACCGCCCCGGTGGTGTGGCTGCTGCTGGCGGCCTTCGTGGGTACGGGCTGACCTGGGAAAAGGCGTCGTAGGACGCCGGGCGGTTACTCTAGAAAGGCGCGCTGCTTCTGCGGCGCGCCTTTCGTCTTACAAGGAGTACCTGCCATGGCCCGCCCTGTTCCGGGAGAGCTCACCTTCGTCGCACCGCGCGGAGCGAAGAAGCCTCCCCGGCACCTCGCCGACCTCACGCCGGAGGAGCGCCGCGAGGCGGTCGCCGCGATCGGCGAGAAGCCCTTCCGGGCCAAGCAGCTCTCCCAGCACTACTTCGCCCGGTACGCGCACGACCCGGCCGAGTGGACCGACATCCCGGCCGCGTCGCGCGAGAAGCTCCAGCAGGAGCTGCTGCCCGAGCTGATGAACGTCGTCCGCCACATCTCCTGCGACGACGACACCACCCGCAAGACCCTGTGGAAGCTGCACGACGGCACGCTCGTCGAGTCCGTGCTGATGCGCTACCCCGACCGGGTCACCATGTGCATCTCGTCGCAGGCCGGCTGCGGCATGAACTGCCCGTTCTGCGCCACCGGCCAGGCCGGTCTGGACCGCAACCTGTCCACCGCCGAGATCGTGCACCAGATCGTCGACGGCATGCGCGCCCTGCGCGACGGCGAGGTCCCGGGCGGCCCCGCCCGACTGTCCAACATCGTCTTCATGGGCATGGGCGAGCCCCTCGCGAACTACAAGCGCGTCGTCGGTGCCATCCGCCGGCTCACCGACCCCGAGCCCGACGGCCTGGGCCTGTCCCAGCGCGGGATCACCGTCTCCACCGTCGGCCTGGTCCCGGCCATGCTGCGCTTCGCCGACGAGGGCTTCAAGTGCCGCCTCGCCGTCTCGCTGCACGCGCCCGACGACGAGCTGCGCGACACGCTGGTCCCGGTGAACACCCGCTGGAAGGTCCGCGAGGTCCTCGACGCCGCCTGGGAGTACGCCGAGAAGTCCGGCCGTCGCATCTCGATCGAGTACGCGCTGATCCGCGACATCAACGACCAGGCCTGGCGCGGTGACCTCCTGGGCCGGCTGCTCAAGGGCAAGCGCGTCCACGTCAACCTGATCCCGCTGAACCCGACGCCCGGCTCCAAGTGGACCGCCTCGCGGCCCGAGGACGAGAGGGCCTTCGTCGACGCGATCGCCCGCCACGGCGTGCCGGTGACCGTACGGGACACCCGCGGCCAGGAGATCGACGGCGCGTGTGGGCAGCTCGCCGCCTCGGAGCGCTAGATTCCGGTCCTGATCGATCATGTTCGGCCACGGGGTACCCTGTGGCCGAACCAATTTCATATTCCGACAGGGGAGCGCCACAGCGCTGAGAGTGCGGTATCCGTCATCCGCAGACCCTCTGAACCTCGCCCCGGTCATTCGGGGTAGGAAGTTCGGTCACCACTCAAGCTGTTGCGCCCTGCCCGGCGTCCGCTCCCACAGAGCGCCGGGCAGGGCCGCGTCTTCTCCTGGACATCCCAGGAGGAATCACCAGTGAGCACCACCAAGAAGATCGCGGGCGTCGCGCTCGCGGCCGCGCTGGGCGTCACCACGCTCAGTGCCTGCGGCGGCGGCGACGCCAAGGACAAGAGCGCGGGCGGGACCGAGAGCCCCAAGTCCAAGACCGTCACGCTCGTCACGCACGACTCCTTCAACGTGACCGAGGCGGTCCTCAAGGAGTTCGAGCAGCAGAGCGGCTACACGGTCAAGGTGCTGAAGTCCGGGGACGCGGGCGCCGCGCTGAACCAGGAGATCCTCACCAAGGGCTCCCCGCGCGGCGACGTCTTCTTCGGCGTGGACAACACCCTGCTCTCGCGCGCCCTCGACAACGGCATCTTCACCCCGTACGAGGCCAAGGGCCTGGCCGGCGTGAAGCCCGAGTACGTGCTCGACAAGCAGCACCGGGTCACCCCGATCGACACCGGCGACATCTGCGTCAACTACGACAAGGCCTACTTCGCCGACAAGAAGATCGCCCCGCCGCAGACCCTGGACGACCTGGTCAAGCCGGAGTACAAGAACCTGCTGGTCACCGAGAACGCCGCGACCTCGTCGCCCGGCCTCGGCTTCCTGCTCGCCTCCGTCGGCAAGTACGGCGAGGACGGCTGGAAGGACTACTGGAGCAAGCTGAAGGCCAACGGCGTCGAGGTCGTCGACGGCTGGGAGCAGGCCTACAACGAGCGCTTCTCCGGCTCCGCGGGCGGCAAGAAGGCCAAGGGCGACCGCCCGCTGGTCGTCTCCTACGCCTCCAGCCCGCCGGTCGAGGTGCTGTACGGGGAGCCGCAGCCGGCCGAGGCCCCGACGGGCGTCGCCACCGGCACCTGCTTCCGCCAGGTCGAGTTCGCGGGCCTGCTCAAGGGCGCGAAGAACACCGAGGGCGGCAAGGCGCTCGTGGACTTCCTGATCGGCAAGAAGTTCCAGGAGGACATGCCGCTCCAGATGTTCGTGAACCCCGTGACGAAGGACGCTTCCCTGCCGGAGCTGTTCACCAAGCACGGCGTGGTGGTCGAGAAGCCCGAGAACGTGGCCCCGGAGACCATCGCCAAGAACCGTGAGCAGTGGGTCTCGGCATGGACCGCGCTCGTCGTGAAGTAAGCGGTACCGAGGGAGCGGTCGCGGCGGCGGGGGGCGCCGCGCCGGTCCCGGCGGGGGGCGTACGCCATCCCGTGCGCGAGTCCGGGCGGGCCACGGCCGTGCGGCTCGCGCTGATGATCGTGCCCCTGGCCTTCTTCGGGCTGTTCTTCGCCTACCCCGTCGCCGCGATCCTCGGGCGCGGCCTGAAGACCGACACCGGCTGGCAGTTCGGCCGGATCACCGAGGTGATCACCCGGCCCGACATCGCCGGCGTGCTCTGGTTCACCACGTGGCAGGCCCTCGCCTCCACCGCGCTCACCCTGGTGATCGCGCTCCCGGCGGCCTACGTCTTCGCGCGCTTCGAGTTCCCCGGCAAGCAGCTGCTGCGGGCCCTGGTGACCATCCCCTTCGTGCTGCCCACCGTGGTCGTCGGCACCGCCTTCCTCGCACTGGTCGGCCGGGGCGGGCTGCTGGACGAATTGGTGGGGGTCCGGCTCGACACCACCGTCTGGGCCATCCTCCTCGCGCACGTCTTCTTCAACTACGCCGTCGTCGTACGCACCGTCGGCGGGCTCTGGGCCCAGCTGGACCCGAGGCAGGAGGAAGCCGCCAGGGTGCTCGGCGCCGGGCGCTTCGCCGCCTGGCGGCGGGTGACGCTGCCCGCCCTGGCCCCCGCGGTGGCCGCCGCCGCGCTGATGGTGTTCCTGTTCACCTTCAGCTCCTTCGGCGTCGTGCTGATCCTCGGCGGCCCCTCGTACTCCACGCTGGAAGTGGAGGTCTACCGGCAGACCGCGCAGCTCCTGGACCTGTCCACGGCCGCCGTGCTGACCATGGTGCAGTTCGCCGCGCTCGCCGCGATCCTCGGCATCCACGCCTGGACGGTGCGCAAGCGGGAGACCGCGCTGCGGCTCGTCGATCCGGCCCGGACCGCGCACCGGCCGCGCGGCTGGGCGCAGCGGTCCCTGCTCGGCGGGGTGCTGCTGACGGTGGCGTTGCTGATCGTGGCGCCGCTCGCGGTGCTGGTGGAACGCTCCTTCGACGCTCCCGGCGGGTACGGGTTCGGCTTCTACCGCGCGCTCGGGAACCCCGGCGGCGGGACGTTCCTGGTCGCGCCGCTGGAGGCGGTCTGGAACTCCCTCCAGTACGCGCTCGCCGCCACCGCCATCGCCCTCGTCATCGGGGGGCTCGCGGCCGCGGCGCTGACCCGGCGCGGGGGACGCTTCGTACGCGGCTTCGACGCGCTGCTGATGGTGCCCCTCGGGGTGTCCGCCGTGACGGTGGGCTTCGGTTTCCTCATCACCCTGGACGAGCCGCCGCTGGACCTGCGGACCTCCTGGATCCTGGTGCCGCTCGCGCAGGCCCTCGTCGGCGTGCCCTTCGTCGTACGGACCATGCTGCCCGTGCTGCGCGCGGTCGACGGGCGGCTCCGGGAAGCGGCCGCGGTGCTCGGCGCGTCGCCCCTGCGGGCGTGGCGGGAGGTGGACCTGCCGCTGGTGCGCAGGGCGCTGCTGATCGCGGCCGGGTTCGCCTTCGCGGTCTCGCTGGGGGAGTTCGGCGCGACCGTGTTCATCGCGCGGCCGGACCACCCGACGCTGCCGGTGGCCGTGGCGCGGCTGCTGGGCCGGGCGGGGGAACTGAACTACGGGCAGGCGATGGCCCTGAGCACGATCCTGATGCTGGTGTGCGCGGTTTCCCTGCTGGTGCTGGAGCGGCTGCGCCCCGACAAGACCTCCGGAGAGTTCTGATGACACTGCTTCAGCTGGAAGGGGTGTCGGTCCGCTTCGGTGAGCGCGCGGTCGTGGACGCCGTCGATCTGAAGGTCGCCGAGCACGAGACGGTGTGCGTGCTGGGGCCGAGCGGAAGCGGGAAGTCCACCCTGCTGCGGGTGGTCGCCGGGCTCCAGCCGGTGTCCGAGGGCCGGGTGCTGCTCGGAGGCGCGGACCAGGCCGGGGTGGCGGTGCACCGGCGTGGCGTGGGCCTGATGTTCCAGGACCACCAGCTCTTCCCGCACCGGGACGTCGGCGGGAACGTCGCGTTCGGGCTGCGGATGAGGGGCTCCGCGTACGGACGGGGCTCGTACGCGCCCCGGGTCGCGGAGCTGCTGGAGCTGGTCGGGCTCCCCGGGGCCCAGGGCCGGGCGGTGGCCTCGCTGTCGGGCGGCGAACAGCAGCGCGTCGCGCTGGCCCGGGCGCTGGCGCCCTCGCCGAGGCTGCTCATGCTGGACGAACCGCTGGGGCAGCTCGACCGGGGGCTGCGCGAGCGGCTCGTGGTGGAGCTGCGGGGGCTGTTCTCCCGGCTGGGGACGACCGTACTGGCCGTCACGCACGACCAGGGCGAGGCGTTCGCCCTGGCCGACCGGGTGGTGGTGATGCGGGAGGGGCGGATCGCGCAGGCCGGGACCCCGCTGGAGGTGTGGCAGCGGCCCGCGTCGGAGTTCGTGGCGCGGTTCCTCGGCTTCGAGAACGTGGTTCCGGCCACGGTGTCGGGCGGCGCGGCCGGCACCCCGTGGGGCAAGGTCCCGGTTCCGGCGGGCACCCCGGACGGGGAGCACCGGCTGCTGATCCGCCCGGCCGGGGTGGTGCTGTGCGCGGCCGGTCTGGGCTGCGAGGTGGTCTCCCGGACCTTCCGGGGCACGCACGTCGCGCTGCGGCTGAGGCCCGAGTCAGGGCCGGTGCTGGAGGCGGAGTGCGGTCTGGCGGCGGCGCCCGCGGTGGGCGACCGGGTCGCGGTGACGTTCACGCCGACCGAGGTGGTCGTCCTGCCGACCACCCCGGCCCGGGGCGGGCCCGGGAAGTAGGGCCCGCCGGGGTCTTCCTCAGGCCGCCCGGATGCCGTCCACGGCGATCGGCAGGTGGCGCGGGCCGCGCAGGACCGCGTTCTGCCGGTACGTCGGCGGGTCCTCCAGCAGCCTCGGGTTCTCCAGCCGGCGGGCCAGTTCGCTGAGCGCCAGCGCCGCCTCCAGCCGGGCCAGCGGCGCACCGAAGCAGCTGTGGATGCCGCTGCCCAGGCCCAGGTGCTGGACGTCCGGGCGGTCCGGGTCGAAGCGGTCCGGGTCCTTGAACCGGCGGGGGTCGCGGTTGCCGGAGGCCAGGATCAGCCAGAGCGAGGAGCCCTTGGGGATGGTCACGCCCTGCATCTCGATGTCGGCCAGCGGGGTCCGCTGCGGCAGCAGCTGCACCGGCGGCTCGTAGCGCAGCAGCTCCTCCACGATCGGGACGGACAGCTGCGGCTCGGCGCGCAGCCGGTCCAGGACCTCCGGATGCCGCAGGAGGGTGAGCATGCCGTTCGTGATCAGGTTGACGGTGGTCTCGTGGCCGGCGATCAGCAGCAGCGCCGAGGTGCTGAGCACTTCCATCGTGCTCATGGCGCCGTCCGGGCCGTCCGCGGTCGACAGCTGGGACAACATGTCGTCACCCGGGTTCTTCTTCCGCTCCTCGATCAGCCCGGCCAGGTACATGCCGAGCTCCATGCGGGTGTCCTGCGTCTTCTTGATGCGCTCGGCGGGGTCGGCGTCCGGATCGGGGTCCAGACTCGCGGCGAGCGTGTCGGCCCAGACGTGGAAGCGGGCCTCGTCCTCGGGCGGGATCCCCAGCAGCCGGCAGATCACGGTGACCGGGAAGGGGTACGAGAACTCCTCCACCAGGTCGATCCGTGCCGCGTTGCCGTTCTCGGCCACGGAGTCGATCAGGCCGGTGACGATGTCGCCCAGTTCGCCGCGCATGTCGTGGATCCGGTGCGGTGAGTGCGGCGGACCGAAGGGACGGTTCGTCATCCGGCGCAGCCGGTCGTGGTCGGGCGGGTCCAGCTTCAGGAAGGACGGGGGCAGGGCCGCCGCCGTCGCGTCGCCCTCGCCGGTCCCCTCGTCCAGCAGGTCGCCGGTGACCGCCAGGTTGCGCGAGTCGGAGCTGATCCGAGGATCGTGCAGCAGGCTCTTGATCTCGTGGTACGTGCTGATGACGTACAGTCCGTCCCCGTCTTGGAACACCGGGGTCTCGCGGAGCTCCTCGTACAGGGGATAGGGGTTGGACCGGCTGGAGTAGTCGAGGATCTGGCGCAGGATGCCTTCGGTCATGGGAGGTCCTCGTGCTCAGTTGTGGGCCGGCGTGAACGTCATCCGCCGGTCGGCCGGTGAGTAGCCGCTCAGGGTGATGGTCGGGCCGTGCGTGGGCACCGACGGGTCTGGGAAGTCCGCGTCCAGCGGGTTGTTCCCCTCGCTCCTGCGGTCCACCGTCGCGAAGGGCGGCGGGAACGGCGCGGTCTGCTCGATCTGCTGCTCGTAGAAGTCCAGCCAGCGGCACTGGTCGAAGGTGACGGCGCCGATGACGCGCCCCTGGTAGCCGTAGACGCCCACGAAGCGGCGCTCGGCGCGCGAGCCCTGCGTGATGAGGATCTCGGTGCCCATCGAGGGCACCCCGACCGACTTGATGTTCACCCCGAACTGCGAGGACCAGAAGGCCGGGACCCACACGTGCGGGCGGCGGTCCACGCCCTCGCTGAGCATGTTGTGCGCCGCCGTCTCGGCCTGGGCGACGGCGTTGCCCCAGTGTTCCAGGGACAGGAACTGGTACCCGAAGAGCGCGTGTGGGGAGCGTGCCACGTCACCCGCCACGTAGATGTCGTCGGTGACGATGCCCCAGATGTTGAAGGCGCGGCAGCCCGCGTCGCAGGCGATGCCCCGCGGACCCGCTCCGAGCCCGGAGCCGGTCAGCCAGTCGGTGTTGCGTTGGGCGCCGAGCGACACGACCACGACGTCGGCCTCCAGGACGCTGCCGTCCGACAGGTGGGCCGCGCGTACCTGGCCGGAGGAGTCGCCCTCCAGCCGCGTGACCATGATCCCGGTCCGCAGGTCCACCCCGTTCTCGCGGTGCATCCCGGCCGCGACTTCGCCGATCACCCCGCCCAGGGCCCCGACCAGCGGTGCGTCGCCCCGCTCGGCGACCGTGACCGCGAGGTCCCGCTCCCGGCAGGCCGAGGCGATCTCGGAGCCGGTGAACCCGGCGCCGATGACCAGGACCCGACGCGGCCCGGCCGCCAGGCGCCGCTCCAGGGCGGCCCCGTCGTCGCGGGTGCGCAGGGTGAAGACGCCTTCGAGGGCCGCCTCCTCCTCGTTGGGCCACGGGCGGGCCCGTACCCCGGTCGCGATCAGCAGCCGGTCGTACTCCACCTCGTCACCGTCGGCGAGCTTGACCCGGCGGGCCGCCATGTCCAAGCCGCTGGCCGGTACGCCGAGCCGCCACTTGGCGTCGATGTCCCGGCGGCGGGGGAGGAGCGTACGGTCCGCGGTCGCCTTGCCCAGCAGGACCTGCTTGGACAGCGGGGGGCGGTCGTAAGGCTCGTAGGGTTCGTCGCCGATCATCGTGAGGGATCCGGCGAACCCCTTCTCGCGCATGGTCTCGGCGGCACGCAGGCCGGCGAGGGAAGCGCCGACGACCACGATGCGACCGTCGCGCTTGAGCCGCTCAAGGGCTGAGTCACCGCTCACCGGGTGCCTCCGTGGTCGACAGGGAACCGTTCATCGCGTCCAGCAGGATGGCCCTGACCGGACAGGCGTGGACGGCGCGGACGACGTTCTCGCGGTGCTCCTCGTCGGGCTGAGGGTTGTACAACAGCGACTCGTCGCCGTGCATGGCGAAGACGTCCGGGGCGAGGAACGCGCACTGGGCGTAGCCCTGACAGCGGTTGAGGTCCACGACAAGCCTCATGAGGCATCCGCCTTTCCGTGGCTGGATCTTCCCCGTCGTCCCCGAGTTCCCCGACCCCCCGTTCCCTTACCTCATCCAGGATGCATGCGGCAGCCGGGTGCGTCCTGCCGGGGAACGAACCCGCAGGTCAGGGGAGGTGACGGGGGCTCTGCGGAGTCGACTGCCTACTACGGCCGGGGCCTCATGCGCAGGATGTGGACGCTGATGACGAAGGCCCAGACGGGGAACACCAACTCGGACCAGGGCACGCCGGACCCGACCACGAGCAGGACCAGGCCGACGAGGACGCCCAGCGCGATCAGGGGCCGGGGGAAGACCCCGAGCCGGCGCCCCATCATCGAGGTCGAGAGGACGAAGACGGCCGCCATCCGCATGGAGTACGTCGCCAGGATCGTGTACGCGTAGTGGCGGCCGAAGTCGGACGGAGTGTCCTCCGCCAGCACGGTCCCCGCCGCCCCGGCGGCGACGAACAGGGTGGCGGCACAGATGAAGCCGCTGCCGAGGAAGACGGTGGCGAAGAACTTGTCCTCGACCTCCCCGACATGGGCGCGCATCGCGCCCATGAACCAGAGGAAGGCGATTCCGGCGAAGGGCACGATCTCCAGGGCCAGCCGCACCGCCCAGCGGTCCTCCTCGGGGACCGCCTCCCCGGCGCCGCCCGAGGGGATGGCGAGCCGCATCAGGACGATCGCCGCCGCGAGCAGCACGGCGAAGGCGACGCCCGCCGCCCCGGCGGCCCGGGGCGCGTACAGCCGGGCGGTGGCGGTGTCCGTGGCGGCCATCGGCTCCTCGCTTTCTCCCCCGTCCAGCAAGCGGCAGCCGCCGGGCGTACGCCACCGGGGGAGAGCGAGCGGGTGAAGGGGCGGCCCCGGGCCGGCCACACCGGCGGCCGGCCGCCCCGCGCCTACCCGACCGCCGCCGGGACCGGGGTCTCCACCTGGGGTTCGGAGCCCTCGTGCTTGCCGTACCAGGCGACGGCCACCGCACCGGCGACCGCGAGGACGAAGCCGAGCACCGCCAGCCACGCCAGGCCCGGGCGGGACGCGTCGCCGAGCCACAGGACACCGATCGCGCCCGGCAGGACCGTCTCGCCGACGACCAGCGCCGCCGTGGCGCCGTTCACCGAGCCGATCTGGAGGGCGACCGTGTGCAGGTACATGCCGCCGACACCCGCCAGCACGATGGCGTAGAGCGCGGGGTCGGACAGGAGGGTGCCGAGGTCGAACGGGTCGACCCCGTCGAGGATCCGGACGCCGACGCCCAGCGCGCCGAAGCCCAGCCCCGACAGCAGACCCGCCAGGATGGCCGCCCCGCCGCCCAGGAGGCGTACGGCGACGGTGCCGCCCACCATCAGCAGCACGGTGATCCCCAGCAGCCACCAGTGGGTGGCCATCGGAGCGTGGTGGCCGCCCTCGTGGCCCGCCGCCGTCGCCAGCAGGACCAGCGCCGTGCAGACGACCCCGATGGAGGTCCACTCCTTGCGGCTGAGCCGGATGCCCAGCATCTTCACGCTCAGCACGGCCGTGATCACCAGGTTGGCGCTGATCACCGTCTGGGAGAGGAACAGGGGAAGGAGGCGGGCGGCCAGGGCGCCCAGGCCGAAGCCCACGAAGTCCAGGATCGTGCCGACGATGAACTCCCAGGTCATCGCCGCCTTCGCGGTGGACGACAGATTGGGTCCGCCATGGGCGGTCACCCCGGCCGTGGCCGGGGACATCCGTGCGGCGCGGCGCGATCCGACGGCTTGCAGCACGGAGCCCGTGCCGTAGCAGATGGACGCCGCGACAGCGGTCAGCAGGCCTATGAGCACCGAGGGCTCCGTTCACGTCTGGCAGGTTTTGCGGTACCTCTGCCAGACGTGTGAACGGGCCCCGAAGTTGCTTCGGAAACTCAGTTCGGTTCGGTTCGAGCCATCGAGGCGAGGACGTCCGCGACCTCGTCCACCGAGTCCACGAGCGCGATCCGGGACTCCATCGACCGGCCGCGCGCCAGCGCGTGCAGCAGCGGCCAGACCGGAAGGTGCTCGGTCCAGTGGGCCCGGTCGACCAGGATCATCGGCGCCGGCTCGCCCCGCGACTCGTAGTAGTTCGCAGTGGCGGCGTCGAAGACCTCTTGTACGGTGCCCGCCGCGCCCGGCAGGAAGACCACGCCCGCGTTGGACCGGGCCAGCAGCCCGTCCTCCCGGGTGGCGTTCGCGAAGTACTTGCCGATGTGCGAGGCGAACGCGTTCGGCGGCTCGTGCCCGTAGAACCAGGTCGGGATGCCCACCGACTCGCCACCGCCGGGCAGGCGGTCCCTTACGGCGAACGCCGCACGCGCCCATTCGGCCACCGACGGCTCGAAGGACGGGGTCTTGGCGAGCAACTCCAGGGCTTCGGGGAGCGCCTCGTCGGCCGCCGGCGCCAGGTGGGCGCCGAGGTTGGCGGCCTCCATCGCGCCCGGCCCGCCGCCGGTGGCCACGGTCAGCCCGGACCGGGTCAGCGCCCGGCCCAGCTCGGCGGCGCCCCGGTAGGCCGCACCGCCGCGGGCCATGGCGTGTCCGCCCATCACGCCCACGACCCGGGCGCCCGCGAGGTGCTCGTCGAGGGCGTCCGAGACGGCGTCGTCGTGGAGCGAGCGCAGCATGGAGGAGAAGACGTCCCCGTCGGCCCTGGTCTCCTGGAACCAGGCGTACGCCTGACAGTCCGGGGTCGCCCCGTACCCGTCGGCCAGCCCGGCGAAGAGCTCCTCGGGGCTGTAGAGGAGCCCCCGGTACGGGTCGAAGGGCAGGTCGGGGACGGGCGGGAAGACCAGCGCGCCGTCGGCGCGGACCTTCGCGGCCGCGTCGGGCTCCATCGGGCAGCCCAGGAACACGGCCGCCGCGGTGTCGGCGGACAGCAGCGCGAAGGTCCGCTCCAGCAGGTTGACCGACTGGATCCGGTAGCCGCCGAGCGAGCCGCGGGAGGCGACCCGGTCGAATTCGGCGAGCGTCTCGATCTCGATGTCGATGTATCCGTTGACCATCCGGCCCACCCTAAGGGCTGCCCCGTCAGCGGGTCAGGGCCAGCGACGTCAGCTGCGCCACACCCCAGCTGAGCGGCAGGCACACGGCCACGAGCGCGGTGGCCCGCAAACTCGCCGCCGTACGCAGCACCTTGGCCGGAGCGCCCATGCCGGTCAGCGTCTCGCGGGCCGAGGCCCGGGTCTGCCTCGCCTCGACCGCGGATGTGAGAAGGGTCGCGGCCGCGCACCCGGCCACCAGCGCGGCGGCCGGCCCGGTCAGCGGGCCGAGCGGCGCGAGCAGCCCGCCCCCGCCGGGCAGCGCCAGCGCGGTGAGCGCGCCCGCACCGACCGCGCACAGCACCCCGAGCGGCGGGCCGAGCCGGGCAGCCTCCTCCTGGAGGGCGCGTCCGGCCAGCAGCCGGAGCGCGCCCGGACGTACGGCCTGGACGAGGGCGCCGCAGGCGTAGGCGAGTCCGGGTCCGGCGAGGGCGAGGCCGAGCGCGGTCAGAGACCAGCCGGTCAGCGTCCCCGTGCCGCTGCGGCCCGCGTACGCCTGGACCGCGAGCCCGCAGGCCGTCAGCGCGATGCCCCAGGGCAGCCCGGTCTGCGGGGCCATGGACGGCCGGGGTCGCAGGGTGAGGGCGGTCGCGATCGAGGCGGTGAGGGGGATCACGGCCAGCAGGGTGAGGGCGGCGGCCACGGGCAGCGGCTGCTCGGCGTGCAGGAGCCGGGCCCCGGCCCCGTCGAACGGCACCCCGGACAGGTCGCCGCGCAGGTGGAGGAAGGCGGCCAGGGCCAGCGCGCTGCCGAGGGTGCAGGCGACGGCGGTGGAGATCGCCGCGACGAGGACGAGCCGTACGGGTCCCAGCCCCGCCGCGTCCAGCCCCTCGCGGGGGCGGGTCGCGGGGTCGGTACGGGCCACGGCGACGGCGAAGTGGACGGTCGCGGCGAGCGGGACGAGCGCCCACAGCAGGCGAGGGAACGATCCGGCGGGCCGGACCACGGCGTCCTGGAGGACGTAGAGCAGCAGGAACCCGGTACCGGCGGAGGCGGCCGCGACGAGGAGTCGGCGCAGCTGGACCAGGGGCCGGGAGCCTCGGGCTAGGCGGAGAGCGAGCACGCGGCCTGCCCCTCCGACGTCTCGGGACCCTGCGACGGGGCGGCCGGCGCGGCTCCGGCCCAGCGGCCGTCGAGCAGGGCCAGGCGCCGGTCGGCGACGGCGGCGCTCTCCTCGTCGTGGGTGGCCAACAGCACGGTGATCTCGTGCGAGCGGGCCGCCGTGGTCAGCGTACGGAGCAGCAGGGCGCGCTCGGCCTGGTGCAGCGGGGCCGTGGGCTCGTCGGCGAAGATCACCGCGGGCTGGTTGACGAGCGCCCGGGCCAGTGCCACCCGCTGGGACTCGGCCCGCCCCAGGGCGGTGGGCCGTTTGCGGGCGAAGGCGCCGATGTCGAGGCGGTCCAGCCATTCGCACGCGGCGTGCTTGGCACTGCGGTGGGAGGCGCCGGAGAGAAGCAGCGGCAGGGCCGCGTTCTCCCAGACCTTCAGCTCGGGCAGCAGCTGCGGTTCGGGGCCGATCCAGCCGAACCGGTCACGGCGCAGCCGCTCCCGGGACAGCGCGCCCATGGTGTGCACGGGGAGGCTGTTGAACCAGACCTCCCCCTCATCCGGCAGCAGCTGCCCGGAGAGGCAGCGCAGCAGGGTGGTCTTGCCGCTGCCGCGGGGGCCGGTCAGGGCCAGGATCTCGCCCTGGCGCACTCCCAGGGAGATCCCGGCGAGACCGGGAGAACCGCTGTGGGAGTACTGAAGGGACCGTGCCCACAGGACGTCATTGTCAGGCGGGGCATTGTCCGGTGGAGCCACCATGGCGTACACCTCCGTCCGGGGGAACGAAGCGGAGCCGGTTCGGTCACTGGCGCCGCATGGAGATGTAAAGAGATGAACGTCTTGGATGCCGACAGCACGCGGCCCGGACCCCCACCTCTCACTCGAAAGGGGGATCCGGGCCGTGTGGATCGGACTATTTACAGTCCGGGTGCAGCTCGGGTTACAGCTTGGTCCACGCCTCGGTGAGCACCGCGCGCAGGATGCCTTCGATCTCGTCGAAGGTTCCCTGGTCCGCGATCAGCGGCGGGGCCAGCTGGATGACCGGGTCGCCACGGTCGTCGGCGCGGCAGTACAGGCCGGCGTCGAAGAGGGCCTTGGAGAGGAAGCCGTAGAGCACGCGCTCCGTCTCCTCGTCGGTGAAGGACTCCTTGGTGACCTTGTCCTTGACGAGTTCGATGCCGTAGAAGTAGCCGTTGCCGCGGACGTCGCCGACGATCGGCAGGTCGAGCAGCTTCTCCAGCGTCGAGCGGAAGGCGTCCTCGTTGTCCAGCACGTGCTGGTTGAGGCCTTCCTTGTCGAAGATGTCGAGGTTGGCGATCGCCACCGCGGAGGACACCGGGTGCCCGCCGAAGGTGTAGCCGTGCAGGAAGGTGTTCTCACCCTTGTAGAACGGCTCGGCGATGCGGTCCGAGACGATGCAGGCACCGATCGGGGAGTAACCCGAGGTCATGCCCTTGGCGCAGGTGATCATGTCCGGCACGTAGCCGAACTTGTCACAGGCGAACATCGTGCCGAGGCGGCCGAAGGCGCAGATCGTCTCGTCGGAGACGAGCAGCACGTCGTACTCGTCGCAGATCTCGCGGACCCGCTGGAAGTACCCGGGCGGCGGCGGGAAGCAGCCACCGGCGTTCTGCACCGGCTCCAGGAAGACGGCGGCGACGGTGTCGGCGCCCTCGAACAGGATCTCCTGCTCGATCTGGTCGGCGCACCAGCGGCCGAAGGCCTCGGGGTCGTCGCCGTAGATCGGGGCGCGGTAGATGTTGGTGTTCGGCACCTTGTGGGCACCGGGGACCAGCGGCTCGAAGGGGGCCTTCAGGGCCGGCAGACCGGTGATGGACAGGGCGCCCTGCGGGGTGCCGTGGTAGGCGACCGCACGCGAGATGACCTTGTACTTGGTGTGCTTGCCCTGCAGCTTGTAGTACTGCTTGGCGAGCTTCCAGGCGGTCTCGACGGCCTCGCCGCCACCGGTGGTGAAGAAGACCTTGTTCAGGTCGCCCGGAGCGTAGTCCGCGAGGCGCTCGGCGAGCTCCACGGCCTTCGGGTGGGCGTACGACCACACGGGGAAGAAGGCCAGCTGCTGCGCCTGGTTGTAGGCGACCTCGGCAAGTTCCTTGCGGCCGTGGCCGGCGTTGACCACGAACAGGCCGGCGAGGCCGTCGAGGTAGCGCTTGCCCTTGTCGTCGAAGATGTAGGTGCCCTCACCGCGCACGATGGTGGGGACGGGTGCGTTCTCGTACGACGACATGCGGGTGAAGTGCATCCACAGGTGGTCGTACGCGGTCTTGGAGAGGTCCTGGCTCACGGGCTATCGAGTTCCCCACATGTAGGTCTGCTTCTTGAGCTTCAGATAAACGAAGCTTTCGGTTGATCGCACGCCGGGGAGCGTGCGGATCTTCTTGTTGATCGTTTCGAGCAGGTGGTCGTCGTCCTCGCAGACGATCTCCACCATCAGGTCGAACGACCCCGCGGTCATCACCACGTATTCGCACTCGGCCATGTCGGTCAGTGCGTCGGCCACCGGGTCGAGGTCTCCCTCGACGTTGATGCCGACCATCGCCTGGCGCCGCAGCCCCACGGTGAGCGGGTCGGTGACGGCGACGATCTGCATGACGCCCTGGTCGAGCAGCTTCTGTACGCGCTGGCGTACGGCGGCTTCGGACAGGCCGACGGCCTTGCCGATCGATGCATAGGGACGGCGGCCGTCCTCCTGCAGTTGCTCGATGATCGCCAGGGACACAGCATCGACCGAAGGGGACGGTTGTCTGTTCCTGGAATCTGCGCTTCGACTGACCACGACCTCACTGTGCACGAGGGTCGTCTGTTCCGCAAGACGGAATCGATGAAATCCGTTGTTTGCCGACTCGGATCTCACCGATTTCGTAGTTGGTGGCATCCGGGTCTGTCGAAAGCGTCGCCCGAGGGGCTAGGCTTGGGATTCGTCTCAATCGTTGGACATGTGATCAGGAGTGTGGCTGTAGTGACCACCGAACTGCGTCGTCTGCGCAACTACATCGGCGGGGAGTTCAAGGACGCCGCCGACGGGCGGACCACCGAGGTGGTCAACCCGTCCACCGGCGAGGCCTTCGCGACGGCCCCGCTTTCGGGCCAGGCCGACGTCGACGCCGCCATGGCCGCCGCCGCGGCCGCCTTCCCGGGCTGGCGCGACACCACGCCGTCGGAGCGCCAGAAGGCGCTGCTGAAGATCGCGGACGCCTTCGAGGCGCGCGCGGACGAGCTCGTCGCCGCCGAGTCGGAGAACACCGGCAAGCCGCTGGGCCTCACGGCCAGCGAGGAGCTGCCGCCGATGGTGGACCAGATCCGCTTCTTCGCGGGTGCCGCCCGTCTGCTGGAGGGCCGCTCGGCCGGCGAGTACATGGAGGGGATGACCTCGATCATCCGCCGTGAGCCCGTCGGCGTCTGCGCCCAGGTCGCGCCGTGGAACTACCCGATGATGATGGCCGTGTGGAAGTTCGCCCCGGCGATCGCCGCGGGCAACACCGTGGTGCTCAAGCCCTCGGACACCACCCCGGCCTCCACCATCCTGATGGCGGAGATCATCGACTCGATCCTCCCCAAGGGCGTCTTCAACGTCATCTGCGGTGACCGCGAGACCGGCAAGGCCATGGTCGAGCACAGCACCCCGGCGATGGCCTCCATCACCGGCTCCGTGCGCGCCGGCATGCAGGTCGCCGAGAGCGCCTCGAAGGACGTCAAGCGCGTCCACCTGGAGCTCGGTGGCAAGGCCCCCGTGGTCGTCTTCGCGGACGCCGACATCGCCAAGGCCGCCGAGGACATCGCGGTCGCCGGCTACTTCAACGCCGGCCAGGACTGCACCGCGGCCACCCGCGTGCTCGTGCACGAGTCGATCCACGACGAGTTCGTGACCGCGCTCGCCAAGGCCGCCGCGGACACGAAGACCGGTCAGCCGGACGACGAGAACGTGCTGTACGGCCCGCTGAACAACCCGAACCAGCTCAAGCAGGTCGCGGGCTTCATCGAGCGCCTCCCCGCGCACGCCAAGGTCGAGGCGGGCGGCCACCAGGTCGGCGACAAGGGCTACTTCTACGCCCCGACCGTGGTCTCCGGCCTCAAGCAGGACGACGAGATCATCCAGAACGAGGTCTTCGGCCCCGTCATCACCGTCCAGTCCTTCACGGACGAGGCCCAGGCCGTGGAGTACGCGAACGGCGTCGAGTTCGCCCTCGCCTCCTCCGTGTGGACCAAGGACCACGGTCGCGCGATGCGGATGTCCAAGAACCTCGACTTCGGCTGCGTGTGGATCAACACCCACATCCCGCTCGTCGCCGAGATGCCGCACGGCGGCTTCAAGAAGTCCGGCTACGGCAAGGACCTCTCCGCCTACGGCTTCGAGGACTACACGCGCATCAAGCACGTCATGACCTCGCTCGACGGCTGATCGGCGGCCTCGCCGCACTGATCACAGCACAGTGCTGAAGGGGCGGGCAGTAGACACGTTGTCTATTGCCCGCCCTTCGGCGTTCACCGAGGCTTTGGCCATGCCTCGACTCGACTTCTCCCGCCGCGACGCGCTGCGCGGCCTCGGTGCCGCGGGCCTGCTCGCCGCCCTCACCGGCTGCGGCGTCCCCGCCGCCTACGTCCCGGAAGAGCAGCGCGCGGGCGCGGACCGCTCCGAGCGGGAGCAGAGCGTGGTCTTCTCCAACTGGCCGCTCTACATCGACACCGACGACGAGGACGAGGAGAGCCGGCCGACGCTGGACTCCTTCTCGGAGCGCACCGGGATCGAGGTCCGGTACTCCGAGGAGATCAACGACAACGACGAGTTCTTCGGCAAGATCAGCCCCGCCCTGATGAACCACCAGGAGACCGGCCACGACCTGGTCGTGGTCAGCGACTGGATGGCCGCCCGCTTCGTCCACCTGGGTTGGGCCCAGAAGATGGACCGCTCGGCGCAGTCCAACGTCTCCCGCAACCTGGACCCGCAGCTGCGTTCCCCCGTCTTCGACGAGGGCCGACTGCACACCGTCCCCTGGCAGTCGGGGATCACCGGCATCGCCTACAACCGCAAGGCCCTGGGCCGCGAGATCAAATCGGTCAAGGACCTGTGGCACACGGACCTCGCGGGCAAGGTCACCCTCTTCTCCGGCCTCGACGAGTCCTTCTCGCTGCTGATGCAGGGCAACGGGGTGGACGTCACCCGTTGGACCGACTCCGACTACCACCGGGTGTGCGACCAGGTCGAGGAGCTCGTGCGCAAGAAGCACATCCGCCGCTTCACCGGCAACGACTACACCTCCGATCTGAGCAAGGGCGACGTCCTGGCCTGTCAGGCCTACTCCGGCGACGTCATCCAGCTCCAGGCCGACAACCCCGACATCGAGTTCGTGGTCCCCGAGGAGGGTGCCGAACTCTGGGCGGAAAGCCTGCTCATCCCCAACCTCGCCCGCCACAAGGCCAATGCCGAGGCCCTGATCGACCACTATTACGAGCCGGAGACGGCCGCGGCGCTCGCCGCCTCGGTCAACTACGTCTGCCCCGTCCCGGCGGCCCGCGAGGTCCTGGCCGGATCCGACGACAAGGAGACCGCCGAACTGGCCGAGAACCCGCTGATCTTCCCCGACGACGAGATGCGCAAGCGGCTGGCCGTCGCCCGTGGCATCTCCACCGCCGAGCGCCGCACCTTCGCCAAGCGCTGGAACGCGATCGTCGGACTCTGAGCCGGGCCCATCGGTCGATTGAACACGTTCAGAGATTTGGCTGAACGTGTTCAATTCCAGGTGTACGCTTCCTTCCATGAGCGAGAGAAGCGCCCTTGAGCGGCGCATACGCGCCTGGCTGGTCCTGTTCCTCGTCTGCCTGGTGCTGAGCGGACTCACCGCCTTCCCCCTGGTGAGCGAACTCCGTTGGGCCAACGCCCTGGTGGACAACGAGTGGCTCCGACGGGTCGGCGACGGGCTGGAGCGGGCCGATGCCGAGTACCCCTTCCTCCTCTACGGCACGGACTGGCTCGCCTTCGCCCACCTGGTGATCGCGGTGTTCTTCTACGGCGTCCACCGCGACCCCGTCCGCAACATCTGGATCGTCGAAGCCGGCATGGTCGCCTGCGCCGGCATCATCCCGCTCGCCCTGATCTGCGGACCGATCCGCGGGATACCCGTCTGGTGGAGCGTCATCGACATGTCGTTCGGCGTCTTCGGAGTGATCCCCCTGCTGGTCCTGCGCCGCATGATCAAGCGGCTGGAGGTCCTGCAAGAGGCCGATGGCCCGCGCTACTTGGCGAAGGCCGCACCGATGATGCCGTAGCCCACGGCATTCATGTCCCGGCCCTTGGCGTCGGTGGCGTTCACCGAGTACACCAGTGTGCGCGACAGGTCGCGGGTGCCGCCGATGACCGTGCTGTAGCCGTACCGGGAGCCCGTCTTGCCGTAGAGCTTCGTGCCGTCCGGGAGCACGAACTCCTTCATGCCGGCCGTCTGCACGGCGTGTTCGCCGTTCGCGGCGTCCGTCACGTCGGGGACGGTGAACATCTCCTCCAGCTGCGTCTTCGGTACCACCCGGCCGGCGAACAGGGCCGTCGTGAACCGCTCCAGGTCCGCCGTCGTCGACATCAGGTCCCCCGCCGCCCAGTTGGACGAGGAGTTCCAATCCGACACGTCGACCAGCGTGCGGCTGCCGTCGGCCCCCACCACCGCCTGATAGCCGTGGTTGTACGGACCCGGTATGCGGTTCTGGGTACGGGCCGGGAACGAGGTGTGGCGCAGGCCCAGCGGCTTGATGATCCGGTCCCCGACGGCCTTCTCGTACGTCGTCCCCGTCACCTTCTCGATCAGCACGCCCAGCACCGTGTAGTGGATGTTGCTGTAACGCTGCTTCTCACCGGGCCTGAACTCCGGCCCCTTCGCCACCGCGTTGGCGATCAGCGCGTGCGGGTCGACCAGGTCGAAGCGGTGGGCGTACTCGTCCTGGAAGGTGTCTCCGGGACCGTCGGCGGACTGCAGGCCGCTCGTGTAGTTCAGCAGCCGGCGCACCGTCACCGGCTCGAACCCGGGCAGCAGCCCCGGGAGGTACTCCTGCACCGGCCGGTCCAGGTCCACCTTGCCCTCGGCTGCCAGCTGGAGCACCACCGCCGCCGTGAAGGTCTTCGTCACCGAACCGGCCCGGAAACGGGCGTCCTCCACCGCCGCGCGCCCGCTGCGGACGTCCGCGACGCCCGCCGCGCCCCGCCAGCTGCCGCTCGTACCGCCCACCCGGACCAGCGCGGCCGTCGCGTCCTTGTTCTGCGGTCCGACCCCGGCGATCGCCTTCCGCAGGGCCGCCGCGTCCGGCGGCGTGGAGAAGACCGGGGACGCGGCCGGAGCCGAAACCGGCGTCGGCGCCGGAGCCGGAGCGGCCTGGGCGGCGGCCGCCGGACCGGCGACGATGCCCAGGACCAGAGCGGCGGCGACCAGCGTGCGCGTACGTGCCTTCATGACGTTCCCCCTGTGTGCGACCCGCGGGGCCCGCTGCCCCCCGATGACTCAATGCTGCAGGTCGCAGGGGCCGTTGCGGATCACCACCAAGAGGGGTCTTCAGCGGTACGACAACTCACCGGCACGGGGGAGTCGGCCCGCCGCCCCTCACCCGCCAGAGGGAGATACCGCAGAGGGATCCGCCGAGCCCGCCGAGCCCGGAGCCCCCGCCGCGATCAGCCCCGTCTCGTACGCGCAGATCACCGCCTGGATCCGGTCCCGCAGCCCCAGCTTCGCCAGCACGTTCCCCACATGGGACTTCACCGTGTGCTCGCTCACCACCAGCGCCGCCGCGATCTCCGCGTTCGACAGCCCGCGCCCCAGATGCACCAGGGTCTCCCGCTCCCGGGCCGTCAGCGCCTCCAGCCGCTCCGCAGCCGCCGGGGACACGACCGGCTGCCGGGCCGTCGCCGCCGTGTACTCCTCGATCAACCGCCGCGCCACCGAAGGCGCCAGCAGCGACTCGCCCGCCGCCACCACCCGTACCGCGTGCACCAGATCGTCCCGCCGCACGTCCTTCAGCAGGAACCCGCTCGCCCCCGCGTGCAGCGCCTCGTAGACGTACTCGTCCGAGTCGAAGGTCGTCAGCATCACCGTCCGGCACGCGCTGCGCGCCGAGATCGCCCGGCAGGCCTCGATCCCGTCCAGCACCGGCATCCTGACGTCCAGGAGCGCCACGTCGGGGGCGAGCCGCTCCACCGCCGACACCGCCTCCGCCCCGTTCCCGACCTCCGCCACGACCTCGATGTCCTCCTGGACGTCCAGGATCATCGCGAACCCGCTGCGCACCAGCTCCTGGTCGTCCGCCACCACCACACGGATCGTCAATTCCCCACCTCCAGCGGTGAGGTTACAAGCACCGTGAAGCCGCGCCCGTCCGCCCCCGGTCCGGTCCACGCCGTCCCGCCGTGCGCCGCCGCCCGCTCGCGGATCCCGATCAGCCCGTGCCCGCCCGCGCCGCCGCCGGACGGTCCCCGGCCGTCGTCCGTGACCCGCACCGCGAGCTCCCGCGCCCCGTACTCCAGACGTATGTCCACCGCCGTGGCCCCCGCGTGCTTCACCACGTTGGTCAGCGCCTCCTGCACCACCCGGTGCACCGTCGCCTCCAGCGCGGCCGGCAGCCCGCGCACCTCGCCCGTGCGCTCGTACGACACCGCCAGCCCGCTCGCCCGCACCCGGTCCACCAGCGCCGGCAGTTCCCCGATCCCCGGCTGCGGAGCGCGCGGAGCCGATTCCTCCGCCCGCAGCACTCCCAGGATCGTCCGGAGCTGGGCCATCGCGTCCCGGCCCGTCTCGGCGATCGCCTCGAAAGCAGCCTCCGCACGCTCCGGGGCCCGGCGCACCGCCACCGGACCGGCCTCCGCCTGCACGATCATGATGCTGACGGCGTGCGAGAGGATGTCGTGCATCTCCCGCGCGATGCGCGCCCGTTCGCGGGCCGCCGCCTGCTCCGCCTCGATCCGGTTCGCCCGTTCCAACTGCGCCGCCCGGTCCAGGGCCGCCTCCGTGTACGCCAGCCGCGTGGCCTGGAGCCGCCCCAGCGCGAACGCCGACGCGAACACGAACAGCGCGAACAACAGCTCCCTGGCCGTGCCCGTGTTGAGCCCGACGGACACGGCGATCACCACGACCAGGGCCGCCCCGACGGCCAGCCGTTCCCGCGGCGGCCGCAGCAGGGCGATCGAGTAGACGCAGATCAGGCCCGCGTACGGCAACGGCTGCCCGGGACCGTCCAGCACCGTCCGGTAGAGGTAGCCGGCCGCGATCACCCCGAGGAGAGCCGCCGTGGGCGCCCGCCGCCGCCACACCAGCGGCAGGTTGCCCAGTGTGGTCAGCAGGTACGCGGCCCAGGTCGCCGGTGAGTCCTCGGGATCGCGGGGCACCACGAAGGGGATGGTCGTCGCCACCTGCACCAGCAGCGTCAGCCCCACGTCCTGCCAGCGCGGATCCGCCCGTACGACCCGCTCGCGCAGGCGCTCGCCGAGCCCGCCCGTCACTGCCCGAGCCCGGCGCGTACGGCGGCCAGCGCGTCCAGGCGGTTCGTGGTGATGGAATCGACGCCGGCCGCGACCAGCGCCCGCATCGTCCTCTTGGTGTCCGCCGTCCACGCCGACACCAGCAGCCCGTCCCGGTGCAGCGCCTCCGTCAGCTCCCGGCTCACCAGCCCGAAGCGGTAGTTGAGCCAGCGCGGGGACACCGCGTCGATCAGCACCCGGCGCGGCGGCGACAGCGTGGTCCAGGTCAGGGCGATCTCCGCGGCCGGATCGGCGGCGCGGACGGCCAGCATGGTGTTCGGGCCCGCGCAGTAGTACGTCCGCTCGCGGGCCCCGCACTCCTGGACCTGGCCCACGACCGTGCGCACCGACTCCGCCGTGGCACCTGGCAGATCGATCATCAGCCGGCCCGCCCCGGCCTCCATCAGCGCTTCGCGCAGGGTCGGGACGCCGCCTCCGGTGAGCTCCCGCAACCGCGGGGCCGTGACGGCGTCCAGGCGCACGTCGTGGCCCCACAGCCGCTGGAGCGTTTCGTCATGGAGCAGGACCGGCACCCCGTCGAGGGTCAGCCGGACGTCGATCTCGACCGCGTCCGCCCCGCGCGCGAACGCGGAGCGGATCGAGGCCAGGGTGTTCTCACGGACACGGTAGGGATCGCCGCGGTGACCGACGGCAGTAAGGGTGCGCATGCGCCCATTGTCGACGGGGCGTCAGCGCGCCAGCCAGGCGGTGGTGTACGTGTCGATCTCGGCGCTCAGCGCAGCCTTGCCTGCGTCGTCCAGGAAGGAGGCCTCGACGGCGTTCTTCGCGAGCCGGGCCACCCCGCGCTCGTCGAGATCGAGGAGGCGCGCGGCCACCGCGTACTCGTTGTTGAGGTCCGAGCCGAACATCGGCGGGTCGTCGCTGTTGATGGTGACGAGCACGCCCGCCGCGACCATCTCCTTGACCGGGTGCTGGTCGAGGTCCGCGACCGCGCGCGTGGCGATGTTGGAGGTCGGGCAGACCTCCAGCGCGATGCGGTGCTCGGCGAGGTACGCGAGGAGTTCCGGGTCCTGGGTGGCGCTGGTGCCGTGACCGATGCGCTCGGCGCCCAGCTCGCGGATGGCGTCCCAGATGGTCTCGGGGCCGGTGGTCTCGCCCGCGTGCGGCACGCTGCGCAGGCCGGCGGCGCGGGCGGCGTCGAAGTACGGCTTGAACTGCGGGCGCGGGACGCCGATCTCGGGGCCGCCGAGGCCGAAGGAGACCAGCCCCTCGGGGCGGAGGTCGACGGCGAGGCGGGCGGTCTCGGCGGCGGCCTCCAGGCCGGCCTCGCCGGGAATGTCGAAGCACCAGCGCAGGACGACGCCGAGCTCGGCCTCGGCGGCCTTGCGGGCGTCCTCGATGGCGTCCATGAAGGCCTTCGCGTCGATGCCGCGGCGGGTGGAGGAGTACGGGGTGATGGTCAGCTCGGCGTAGCGGATGTTCTGCCGGGCCATGTCGCGGGCGACCTCGAAGGTCAGCAGTCGGACGTCCTCGGGCGTGCGGATCAGGTCCACGACCGACAGGTAGACGTCGATGAAGTGCGCGAAGTCCGTGAAGGTGAAGTAGTCGGCGAGCGCCTCGGGGTCGGTGGGGACCTTCGAGTCCGGGTGCCGGGACGCGAGCTCGGCGACGATGCGCGGCGACGCGGAGCCGACGTGGTGGACGTGGAGTTCCGCCTTGGGCAGCCCCGCGATGAAGGGGTGCAGGTCGGTCATGGGGATGCCTCCGGAAAAGACGCTGGTGCGGGCAGGTCGGCCTTCATCGTAGGCAGACCGGTGACCGTCGGTGGCAGCGCTTAGCATGGCTGTACGAGAGGGGGCTCCGTATGACCGAGAACAGTCCCGAGCCGCGAGACCCGTGGGCTCCGCCGGAGCGGCCGCCGGTGGAGTTGGCCAAGCCGCAGGACACGCACGGGATGTCGGGCGCTCCGGGCGTGTCGGGTCCGCCGTCGGTGCACGACCAGCAGACGGTCGTCGGGCTGCCGGGGGCCGAGGCCCCCGCGGGGTTCCCCGCGTCCGGACCCGCTCCCACCGCGTCCGCCGCGTACGGCTATCCGTCGCAGCCCGACCCGAACGGCCACGGCTACGCCCACCCCGGTGCCGGCCCCGCCCAGCCGACGTACGGGTACCCCGGCCAGCCCGGGTATCCGGGCCAGGCGGGGTATCCGGGCCAGGCGGGGTACCCGGGTTACGCCGCGTACCAGCCCTACGGCATGCCGAAGAGCAACGGCTTCGGCGTCACCGGCCTCGTCCTCGGCATCCTCTCCGTGGTGGGCTGCGTCACCAGCTTCATAGCCGTCGCCATCGGCATCGCGGCCGTGGTCTTCGGCGCCCTGGGCAAGGGCAAGGCGAACCGAGGCGAGGCCGACAACGGCGGGATGGCGCTGGCCGGCATCATCCTCGGCGCCATCGGCATCGTGCTCGGAGGCCTGATGCTCGTCCTGGGCATCAAGACGCTCATGGACCAGGGCCCGCTCCCCGGCACCCGCTACGACAGCCCGTACTCGAACTCCCAGGACCGCGAGAGGGTCTGAGCGGACCCCGGCACGGGTCCGCCTAGGCCCACGGCCAGTCGGCGTCCCGGCCCGCCTCGATCAGCGACACCATGCGGAACGCCCCGTCGGTGAGCCCGCCGAAGGCGTGCCGGTTCGCGGAACCGGAGGGCGCGTGGCCCACTCGGTACCCGGCCAGGTTCCAGGTGTACACCGGTACCGTGCCGGGCACCTCCTGGGTCGGGTCGCCGCCGTATCCGTACGAGGCGGCCTGCTCGTCGGTGACGATCAGCACCCGGTCGTGCCCCCGGTAGTGCTCCCTCACGGCCTGGGCCGTGTAGGTGCCGCCGAGGTCCCCGAACCGCTCCAGCACCTTCAGCACGGACTCGCCCCGGGTGTAGGGGACCGCCGCGCTCGTCGTGCCGAACTGCACCAGGTCGGCGTTCTCGGCCCGCAGCGCCAGTGCCGTGCCGAAGACGGCCGCGGCGTCCGCCCGGTTGAGCTGGGAGCGGTCGGACAGCGGGCTCCACATCGACCCGGACCGGTCGACGAGCACCAGTGTCCGGCCGGTCAGCGCCGGTACGTTGGCCAGCGAGTGCCCCAGCGCCCGCTCCAGCGGGTACGCCCAGCGCAGCGAGGGCGCGTGCTGGTAGGCCGCCAGGTAGCGGAAGGGGAACTGCCGCGACCGGGCGACGACCTCCGGGTCGGAGATCTTCGCCGCGACCCGTGCGGCCACCTCGTCCGAGACCCCGGCGTGGTCGAAGTTGCGCAGGTTGCGCAGCAGCGCCATCGCACCCATCGACGGGATGACCGCCTCCCAGGCGGCCGCGTCCATCGGCCCCTGAAGCCATCCGGCGAGCGCCTCCCAGGTCATGCCCGCCTCGGCGAGGCGCTCCGCGCCGTCCGGGGCGAGCACCACACCGCGCCGCTCCGCGACGGGCAGCTCCATCAGCGCCCGGTGGGCGGCGAGGGTGCGGTCGCCCTCCGGGACCCGCGCGTCCTCGGGGTGGTGCCGGCGGTCGAGGGCGTGCCGGAAGAGCTCTCCCTGCCAGGGCTTGGCCGGGTCGGGGGAGGCGTGCACGAGGTTGAGGACGTCACCGAAGCGGTAGCCCTTGGACGCCGTGTCGTACTTCAGGAGGGAGGCCGAGGAGTAGAGCCGGCGCACGGCGTCGGCGATGCCGCGCTTGACGGGCTTGGGCACGTTGCGTCCGTGCGTGGCCGTCCAGTACGCGAGCAGCTCGCCGGGCTCGTCGGGGCGCTGCAGCACGGAGTCCACGACCTGGCGGTTCGAGGGCCCGTCGTCGGCGCCCGCGTCGAGGCGCGCCTTGACGTACTCGGCGGCGCCGACGATCGAGGCCGTCCGCATGTGCGCGTCCCCGCGGAGCCAGCGCAGCAGGCCGGCGGTCCACGCGGGGTCCTCCACGGCGAGCCGGCGCACGAGCGTGGCGAAGCGGTCGTCGCGGTTCTCGCCGCTCTCGTAGAAGGTCCGCTGCGTCACGAAGTTGGAGACGGCGAGCAGGAACAGCTCGGACCGCGGATCGCGTTCGTACCCGGGGCCGCCCTCGCGGGTGAGGGCGCGGGCGCGGCGGGTCGCGCGTACGGGCGAAGTGGGTGGAGCGGGCGCGGCGGGCGCCGCCTTGAGTGCGCGCAGGTTGAAACGAGCCATGGTGAATCCCCCCGAATTCAAAGGAAAGCGGGGAGGCCCGACGTGGGGGACGCCCGAGATCGAAGTCGGCGACGGACTGTGTCGACTGCTCTACCGGACTGAGCTACCGGCCGTGGCCGGGCGGGATTCGAACCCGCGACACGTTGATCCGGAAGTAACCGTCGCCTGCGCACCGGGCGTCCCCCACGCGTGCCTCCCGAGATCAAGGTGGCGGCGGCTTGGGATTCTCTTGGGAAAGAAGGAGCCGCAGCCCGCGCACCGGGAGGTGCGTGACGTGGGTGTCCAGAGATCGAGGTCGGCGAAACCAGAAGGTGCTCTGCCAACTGAGCTACACCGGCCCGAAGCCGGTGACGGGACTCGAACCCGCGGCCACCCCATTAACAGTGGAAGTAGGTCTCGCCTTCGCACCTGGACGAGCATCACGTTAGGTGCCGGGGCGGGGATCCACCACGCAATTACTTGGCGGCCCCGCCCGGTCCTTCGCCCCAACCGATCCGCTCGCGAGCCTCCATCAGGGCGAAACCGAGCAGGTTCAGCCCCCGCCAGCGGGCCGGGTCCAGGGTGCGCTCGTCGTCGGCCGCGAGTCCGATGCCCCAGATGCGGTCCAGCGGGCTGGCCTCGACCAGCACGCGGTTCCCCGTCCCCAGCAGGTACGCGGTGAGCTCCGGCGTGGAGGAGAACTTGTGCACACTGCCCTCCACCACGATCCCGTACCGCTCGCGCTCCCATATCGCGTCGTCGAAGCCGCGCACGAGCCGCCCGGCCTTCTTCGCCTCGGCCGGGGTCCGCGCTTCCAGGGCCGCCCGCTCCGCTTCCGCGTCCCCGAACAGCCGGGCCTTCGCGGCCATCATCCAGTGCTCCGCCGTGTCGTAGCGGACGTCACCCACAGTGAACTCGGACGGCCACCACTGGCTCAGGCAGCTCGGGCCGAGGCTTCCGTCGGGCCTCGGACGGTGTCCCCAGAACGGCAGGAACTTGACCCGCTCACCACGGCTGACCTGCTCCGTCAGCTTCTCGATCATCTCCATGCACGCGAGTCTGACAGTCGCCACTGACACTTCGTACGGGATTTCGGGCGTGCCTCGACACATGGTCGACCGATTCCGTCGCGTAATCAAAAGGCAACAGCGGAATCACTTGGCCGAGTGGTTCTCCTCTGTCAGGATCGGCACTCAATTCGGGCTTTAGCTCGAACTGTAGCTACGGAGAGCGTGAGAGCGTGATGGGCAACCGCTTCCAGGTCAAAGACCGCTTCGCAGACGGCGCGCAGTACATCGACGGACAGCTGAGGGCCGGGACATCCGGCCAGTCACACACCGTGGTCGATCCCGCCACCGGCAATGAGGTCCTCACCTACGAGCTGGCGAGCACCGCGGACGTCGACGAGGCCGTCGCCGCCGCCAAGCGGGCCTTCCCGGCCTGGTCCGGCGCCACCCCGGGCGAGCGCTCGGACGCGCTGCACCGGCTGGCCGCCGTGCTGGCCGAGCAGGCCGAGGACTTCGCGTACGCCGAGTCCCTCCAGTGCGGCAAGCCGATCAGGCTGTCCACGGAGTTCGACGTGCCGGGGACCATCGACAACACCGCCTTCTTCGCGGGCGCCGCCCGTCACCTCCAGGGGCAGGCGGCGGGGGAGTACTCGGGCGACCACACCTCCTACGTACGCCGTGAGGCCATCGGGGTCGTCGGCTCCATCGCGCCCTGGAACTATCCGCTCCAGATGGCCGCCTGGAAGATCCTCCCGGCGATCGCGGCGGGCAACACGATCGTCCTCAAGCCGGCCGAGCTCACCCCGCTGACCTCGCTGATGTTCGCGCAGGCGGCCAAGGAGGCGGGCCTGCCCGACGGCGTGATCAACATCGTCACGGGCGCCGGCCGCACGGCGGGCGAGCACCTGGTCGGCCACCCGGACGTCGTCATGACCTCCTTCACCGGCTCCACCGCGGTCGGCAAGCGGGTCGCCGAGGTCGCCACCGCCACCGTCAAGCGGCTCCACCTGGAGCTCGGTGGCAAGGCGCCCTTCGTGGTCTTCGACGACGCCGACGTGGAGGCGGCCGCCAACGGCGCCGTCGCCGCCTCCCTCATCAACACCGGCCAGGACTGCACGGCCGCCACCCGCGCCTACGTGCAGCGGCCGCTGCACGACGCCTTCGTCGCCCGCGTCGCCGAGCTGATGGAGACCGTACGCCTCGGCGACCCCTTCGCCGCCTCCACCGACCTCGGCCCGCTGGTCTCCCACGCCCAGCGCGACCGCGTCGCCGGTTTCGTCGAGCGGGCCCGGGACTACGCCACCGTCGTCACCGGCGGCGAGATCCCCGGCGGGGAGCTGGCCGAGGGCGCGTACTACCGGCCCACCCTGATCACCGGGGCCGCCCAGGACAGCGAGGTCGTCCAGTCCGAGATCTTCGGCCCGGTCCTCGTCGTCCTGCCCTTCGACACCGACGACGAGGGCATCGCACTGGCCAACGACACCCCGTACGGGCTCGCCGCCTCCGCCTGGAGCCGTGACCTGTACCGGGCGAACCGGGCCACCCGGGAGATCCAGGCCGGCTGCGTCTGGGTCAACGACCACATTCCGATCATCAGCGAGATGCCCCACGGCGGCTACAAGGCCAGCGGGTTCGGAAAGGACATGTCCGTCTACTCCTTCGAGGAGTACACGCAGGTCAAGCACGTGATGTTCGACAACACCGCGGTGGCCGCGAAGGACTGGCACCGCACGATCTTCGGGGACCGATAAAACGCCCACCGCCCGACCAGCGGTACACCTCCCGAAAGGGCATTGAGCATGGAGCAGTTCGAGCCCGACCGCCTCTCGGAGGCGCAACTCGCCGCGATGCGGCGCAGCCTCACCAGCGGGCGCGGCGCCCTCACCCGCCGCTCGTTGCTGCGCGCCTCCGGTGTCGGCGCGCTCACCCTCGGCGGTCTGTCCACCCTCGCCGGCTGTGGGATCCCGCCCGCCAAGCGCCAGGGGGACGCGGCAGCGGCGTCCGACGACCACTCGGCACAGGAGAAGGAGATCAACTTCTCCAACTGGACCGAGTACATGGACACCAGCGAGGACGAGAAGTCCCGTCCCACCCTCGAAGAGTTCGCCAAGCGGACCGGGATCAAGGTCAAGTACACCGAGGACATCAACGACAACGTCGAGTTCTTCGGCAAGATCAAGCCCCAGCTCGCCGCCGGCCAGGACACCGGCCGCGACCTGATCGTCGTCACCGACTGGCTCGCCGCGCGCATCATCCGCCTGGGCTGGGCGCAGAAGCTCGACCCGTCGAACCTGCCCCACGCCTACGCCAACCTGATCCCGCAGTTCCGCAACCCGGACTGGGACCCGGGCCGCGCCCACAGCTACCCCTGGACCGGCATCGACACCGTCATCGCCTACAACACGAAGGCCACCGACGGGAAGAAGGTCGACTCCGTCACCCAGCTCCTCGACGACCCCACCCTCAAGGGCCGGGTCGGCTTCCTCACGGAGATGCGCGACTCGGTCGGCATGACCCTGATCGACCAGGGCAAGGACCCGGCGAACTTCACCGACGCGGACTTCGACGCCGCCGTCGGACGCCTCCAGAAGGGCGTGGACACCAAGCAGATACGCCGCTTCACGGGCAACGACTACACCGCGGACCTCGACAAGGGCGACCTCGCGGCCTGTCTCGCCTGGGCGGGCGACGTCATCCAGCTCCAGGCCGGCAACCCGGACATCCAGTACGCGATCCCGGCCCCCGGCTACATCACCTCCAGCGACAACCTCCTGGTCCCCGCGCAGGCCAGGCACAAGGGCAACGCGGAGAAGCTCATCGACTACTACTACGAGCCCGAGGTCGCGGCCCAGCTGGCCGCCTTCATCAGCTACGTCTGCCCGGTCGAGGGCGTCAAGGACGAGCTCGCCAAGATCGATCCCGCGCTCGCGGACAACCCCCTGATCGTCCCGGACAAGGCGATGGCCGCCAAGGCGCACGCCTTCCGCTCCCTCACCAGTGAGGAAGAGACCGCGTACGAAGAGAAGTTCGCCAAGCTCATCGGCGCGTAGGCGCCCGGCACCCCGAGCCTCTTCGACGGCCCGGCCCACCTCCGACCCCTCGACCACACCACCCCGGGACCCATCCATGACTGACAAGACCGAGGGCGGCGACGTCCGCCTCTCCGGGATCAGCAAGCACTACGGCTCCTTCACCGCCGTGCAGCCGCTGGACCTCACCATCCCCCAGGGCTCCTTCTTCGCCCTGCTCGGCGCCTCGGGCTGCGGCAAGACGACCACCCTGCGCATGATCGCCGGCCTGGAGGACCCCTCCACCGGCACCGTCCACCTCGGCGACCGCGAGGTCACGGACCTGCCGCCGTACAAGCGCCCGGTGAACACGGTCTTCCAGAGCTACGCGCTCTTCCCGCACATGGACATCTTCGAGAACATCGCCTTCGGCCTGCGCCGCCGCGGCATCAAGTCGGTCAAGAAGCAGGTCGACGAGATGATCGACCTGGTCCAGCTCGGCGAGCACGCCCGCAAGAAGCCGCACCAGCTCTCCGGCGGCCAGCAGCAGCGCGTCGCCGTCGCCCGCGCCCTGATCAACCACCCGCAGGTGCTCCTCCTCGACGAGCCGCTCGGCGCCCTCGACCTCAAGCTGCGCCGCCAGATGCAGCTGGAGCTCAAGCGGATCCAGACCGAGGTCGGCATCACCTTCGTGCACGTCACGCACGACCAGGAGGAGGCCATGACCATGGCCGACACCGTGGCCGTGATGAACGGCGGCCGGGTCGAGCAGCTGGGCGCCCCCGCCGAGCTCTACGAGAACCCGGGCACCACCTTCGTCGCCAACTTCCTCGGCACCTCCAACCTCATCGAGGCCTCCGTGGAGTCCGCCGGATCCGACATAGCCGTCTCCGCCTCCGGTACGAAGCTGCGCCTGCCCGCGGCCCGCTGCTCGACCACCCCGCGCGCCGGCGGAAAGCTGCTGGTCGGAGTGCGCCCGGAGAAGATCTCCCTGGTCCACGCGGACGAGGAGCACTCGATAGCCGTCGGCCGCAACAAGATCACCGGCCGGATAGCCGCCACCTCCTTCATCGGCGTCTCCACCCAGTACGTGATCGACAGCCAGGTCTGCCCCGAGCTGGAGGTCTACGTCCAGAACATCGAGCGGGACGCCCGCCTGGTGCCCGGCGCCGAGGTCGTCCTGCACTGGAACCCCGAGCACACCTTCGGGCTGGACGCCGACCAGGACATCGACGCGGGCATCGAGACCGTCGAGGAGGGCGCGTGACCGCCACCGCCGCGCCGCCCCAGGCGCCCGCCTCGGCCGAACCGCCGGTGCACAAGCCGTCGGTGCGCAAGCGGCTGGTCCCGTACTGGCTGCTGCTCCCCGGCATCCTGTGGCTGCTGGTGTTCTTCGTACTGCCGATGGTCTACCAGGCCTCGACCTCGGTGCAGACGGGCTCCCTCGAAGAGGGCTTCAAGGTCACCTGGCACTTCCAGACCTACTGGGACGCCTTCACCGAGTACTACCCGCAGTTCCTGCGCTCCCTGGCCTACGCCGGCACGGCGACCGTGCTGTGCCTGCTGCTCGGGTACCCGTTGGCCTACCTGATCGCCTTCAGGGCGGGCCGCTGGCGCAACCTGCTGCTGGTCCTGGTCATCGCCCCGTTCTTCACCAGCTTCCTGATCCGCACGCTGGCCTGGAAGACGATCCTGGCCGACGGCGGCCCGGTGGTCGGCGTCCTCAACAAGATCGGCTTCCTCGACGTCACCAGCTGGCTCGGGATGACCGAGGGTGACCGGGTACTGGCCACGCCGCTCGCGGTCGTCTGCGGTCTGACGTACAACTTCCTCCCCTTCATGATCCTGCCGCTGTACTCCTCGCTGGAGCGCATCGACACCCGCCTCCACGAGGCGGCCGGGGACCTGTACGCGAAGCCGGCCACGGTCTTCCGCAAGGTCACCTTCCCGCTCTCCATGCCGGGCGTGGTCTCCGGGACCCTGCTCACGTTCATCCCGGCGAGCGGCGACTACGTGAACGCCGAACTGCTCGGCTCCACGGACACCCGCATGATCGGCAACGTCATCCAGTCGCAGTACCTGCGGATCCTCGACTACCCGACGGCGGCCGCGCTGTCCTTCATCCTCATGGCCATCGTGCTGATCATGGTCACCATCTACATCCGCCGTGCGGGGACGGAGGACCTGGTCTGATGCGCAAGACTCCACTCGCCTGGCTGCGGCGCAACCTGGTGGTCATCGCAGGTCTCGGCACGCTCGCCTACCTGATCCTGCCCAACGTCGTCGTCACCGTCTTCTCCTTCAACAACCCGACGGGACGGTTCAACTACTCCTGGCAGGAGTTCTCGCTCGACGCCTGGAAGGACCCGTGCGGGGTCGCCGACATGTGCGGCTCGCTCTCGCTCTCGCTCCAGATCGCCCTGTGGTCCACCATCGTGGCCACCGCACTGGGCACCGCGATCGCCTTCGCGATGGTGCGCTACCGCTTCAAGGCGCGCGGCGCGGTCAACTCGCTGATCTTCCTGCCCATGGCCATGCCGGAGATCGTGATGGCGGCCTCGCTGCTCGCGCTCTTCCTGAACATGGGCATCGAGCTGGGCTTCTGGACGATCCTGATCGCCCACATCATGTTCTGCCTCAGCTTCGTCGTCGCCGCCGTCAAGGCGCGCGTGCTGTCCATGGACCCGCGCCTGGAGGAAGCCGCCCGCGACCTCTACGCGGGCCCGGTGCAGACCTTCGTACGGGTCACCCTGCCGATCGCCGCACCCGGTATCGCGGCGGGCGCGCTGCTCTCCTTCGCGCTCTCGTTCGACGACTTCATCATCACCAATTTCAACTCGGGCAACACCGTCACCTTCCCCATGTTCGTGTGGGGATCGGCCCAGCGCGGTACGCCTGTACAGATCAACGTCATCGGCACGGCGATGTTCGTCATCGCGGTGCTGGTGGTCCTCGCCGGCCAGATGGTCGGCAACCGCCGCAAGAAGGCACAGCCCAAGTAACACCCTGTAGGGAGTTGGAAGACATGGCCCCAGTCGCCATGCGTAGTGTTGCGAAATCCCTTTCCGAAGCGAAGCCGGTCTCGTACTGGCTGGACGACCCCGGCAGGCCCGCCCCCCGGCCGGCGCTCACCTCCGACGAGCGGTGCGACCTCCTCGTCATCGGCGCCGGCTACAGCGGCCTGTGGACCGCGCTCCTCGCCAAGGAGCGGGACCCGGAGCGGGACGTCGTCCTGATCGAGAGCAAGGAGGCGGGCTGGGCCGCCTCCGGCCGCAACGGCGGTTTCTGCGCGGCCTCCCTCACCCACGGCCTCGCCAACGGGCTCGCCCGCTGGCCCGGCGAGCTCGCCAAGCTGGAGGAGATGGGCGCGCGCAACCTCGACGCCATCGAGGAGGCGGTCGCCCGCTACGGCATCGACTGCGACTTCGAACGCACCGGCGAGATCGACGTGGCCACCGAGCCGCACCAGGTCGAGGAGCTCAAGGAGCTCCACCGGGAGGCCGAAGCCGCCGGTCTGGCCGGCAGTTCGGAATTCCTCGACCAGGACGCGGTGCGTGCGGAGGTGAACTCCCCGACGTTCCTCGCGGGCGTCTGGGACCGCGACGGCGTCGCCATGCTCAACCCGGCGAAGCTCGCCTGGGGCCTCAAGCAGGCCTGCCTGGACCTCGGCGTACGCATCTACGAGAACACCCCCGGCCTGAAGATGGCCTCGGCCGGCAAGGGGATGACCGTCGAGACCCCGTACGGCACGATCCTCGCGCGCCGGGTCGCCCTGGGCACCAACATCTTCCCGTCGCTGGTCAAGCGGATCCGCCCGTTCACCGTCCCGGTCTACGACTACGCGCTGATGACCGAGCCGCTGACCGAGGAGCAGATGGCCTCCATCGGCTGGAAGAACAGGGCGGGCCTCGGCGACAGCGCCAACCAGTTCCACTACTTCCGGATCACCAAGGACAACCGGATCCTGTGGGGCGGCTACGACGCGATCTACCCCTACCGGGGGAAGCTCGACTCCGAGTACGACCACCGCCCGGAGACCTACCTCAAGCTCGCGGAGCACTTCTTCACCGCCTTCCCGCAGCTGGAGGGGCTGAAGTTCAGCCACGCCTGGGGCGGTGCGATCGACACCTGCTCGCGCTTCTCCGCCTTCTTCGGCACCGCGCACTCCGGGAAGGTCGCCTACGCCGCCGGCTACACCGGGCTCGGGGTGGGCGCCACCCGCTTCGGCGCGGACGTGATGCTGGACCTGCTGGACGGCGTCCCCACCGAGCGCACCCGGCTGGAGATGGTGCGCTCCAAGCCGATGCCGTTCCCGCCCGAGCCCTTCGCGTGGACCGGGATCACCCTCACCAAGTGGTCGCTGGCCCGCGCGGACGCCCGGGGCGGGCGGCGCAACCTCTGGCTGAGGACACTGGACCGCTTCGGGCTCGGCTTCGACAGCTGAGGCCCTGAGGCCCTGAGGCCCTGAGGCCGCGCGTACGCCGGGGTGCACGGCCCCGGCGTACCGTTCCTTCACCCTGTGACCCGGTTCACTGACACGGGGTGCCCGAACCCGCGTCATAGTCGCGCCCGGCCCCGCTCTCCCCTGGTGAGGACCTCACCAACAGGGAACGGAGGCCGGGCGATGACGATCCCGGAGACCAAGACGGCGGTGGACTGGCTGGCGTCGGCGGCGCCCGACCCGGAGGCCTGCCGGTTCGAGTGGGAGCGCAACCCCCTCGGGGTCGCGCTGCTGCCCGCCGGCCGGCGCTGGGACGTGCTGATCCTGCCCGGGGAGCTGGGTCACGCCACCCTCGACGTACTGAAGATGCTCCTCGACCTGCCCGGCCCGGTGCTCGCCGATTTCGGCGACTCGCGGCTGGGCTTCTTCGTGCCCCCGGGCACGGCCTCCCGCTGGCTCGGTACGGGCGTACGAGGAGCGGGGCGCGGGACCTGGATCGTGGTCCCGTACCCCGGTCGGGCCACGGGCGGCGTGCGCTGGCTGGTGCTCCCGGACGGCGGGGGGACGCTCACCGACCCGGCGCTGCTGGAGCTCGCGATGCACGAGGCCGCCGCACGCGTGCTCGCGCAGGAGGACCGGAGGTCTTGACAAGGGCATTGGTCTGGACCATCTTGGGCGCCGCTGACCCCCTCCATCCCCCCACGCCCCGGAGGCAGTTGTGCGCAGAGCCATGTCCTTCCTCGGTGCCGCCGCGCTCGCCGTGGCCGGCTTCCTCGCCGCCGGCCCGCCCGCGGCGGCGGCCGACGCCGACCTGATCCGCAACGGCGGCTTCGAGACCGGCCTCGACGGCTGGAGCTGCTCGGCGGGCAGCGGAGCCGTCGTCACCACACCCGTCCACGGCGGGAGTTCGGCCCTCCGGGCCATCCCGGCCGGCCAGGACAATGCCCGCTGTTCGCAGACCGTCACCGTCAAGCCCGACTCGGCGTACACGCTGACCGCCTGGGTGCAGGGCGCCTACGTCTACCTCGGCGCGAGCGGCACGGGCACCACCGACGTCTCCACCTGGACGCAGACCCCGGGCGCCTGGAAGCAGCTGACGACCACCTTCCGCACCGGACCGTCGACCACCTCCGTGACGGTCTACACCCACGGCTGGTACGGCCAGCCCGCCCACTTCACCGACGACCTCACCCTCGTCGGACCCGACCCGGGCGGCACCGGCCAGCCGGGGATCCCGGCCGCCCCCACCGGCCTGACCGCCTCCGCCGGTTCGTCGAGCGCGATCTCCCTGTCCTGGACGGCCGTGCCCGGGGCCACCTCGTACACCGTCCACCGGGACGGCGCCGCGCCCCTCTCCGTCGCCACCGCCTCGGCGACGGTCACCGGCCTCGCGGCCTCCACCACGTACACCTTCCAGGTCAGCGCGGCGAACGCGGCGGGCGAGTCCCCGAAGAGCGCCCCCGTCTCCGCTACCACCACGAGCGGCGGCGGTGGCGGTGGCGGCGGGCTTCCCGCGCACGCGCTCGTCGGCTACCTGCACGCGAGCTTCGCCAACGGCTCCGGCTACGTCCGGATGGCCGACGTGCCCGACTCCTGGGACGTCATCGACCTCGCCTTCGGCGAACCGACCTCGGTGACCTCCGGCGACATACGCTTCCGCCTCTGCCCGGTCACCGAATGCCCGAACGCGGAGTCGGAGGCCGAGTTCAAGGCGGCCATCAAGGCCAAGCGGGCGGCGGGCAAGAAGGTGCTGATCTCGATCGGCGGCCAGAACGGCCAGGTCCAGCTCGGGACCACGGCCGCCCGCGACGCCTTCGTCTCCTCCGTCGGGAAGATCATCGACGAGTACGGCCTCGACGGCCTCGACATCGACTTCGAGGGCCACTCCCTCTCCCTGGCCACCGGGGACACCGACTTCAGGGCCCCCACCACCCCCGGAATCGTCAACCTGATCTCGGCCGTGAAGACCCTGAAGGCCAAGTACGGCCCCGGCTTCGTCCTGACCATGGCCCCCGAGACCTTCTTCGTCCAGCTGGGCTACCAGTACTACGGATCCGGCCCCTGGGGCGGCCAGGACCCGCGGGCCGGCGCCTACCTGCCGGTCATCCACGCCCTGCGCGACGACCTCACCCTGCTGCACGTCCAGGACTACAACTCGGGCTCGATCATGGGCCTGGACAACCAGTACCACTCCATGGGCGGCGCGGACTTCCACATCGCCATGACCGACATGCTGCTCACCGGCTTCCCCGTGGCCGGCAACACCGCCCGCGTGTTCCCGCCGCTGCGCCCCGACCAGATCGCCATCGGCCTGCCGGCCACGCCGAACGCGGGCAACGGCCACACCCCGCCCGCCGAGGTGAACAAGGCCCTGGACTGCCTGACGAAGAAGACGAACTGCGGCGGCTACCAGACCCACGGCACGTGGCCCGCCCTGCGCGGCCTGATGACCTGGTCCATCAACTGGGACCGCTTCGGAGGCGGCGAGTTCAGCCGGAACTTCGACGCTTACTTCGGAGGCTGACCCACCGCACGCCCAGCAGCAGGGGCGCGCACATCAGGAGGCTGGCCACCACGTCCAGCGGCCAGTGCCAGCCCCGTACGACGAGACCCGCGGCCGTCGCCCCCGTCAGCACGAGGGCGACGGCCGTCGGCCAGGCCCGGCGGGTGTGGGGGCGCAGCAGGACGGCCGCCCCGAAGTAGGCGACGGCGGCGGTGGCGGTGTGGCCGGAGGGGTAGTAGCCGGCGGCCCAGGGCTCCAGGGGGCCGGGCCGGGCGGTCCATTCCTTCAGCGGGATGACCAGGGCCGGGACCAGGGCCATCGCCAGGCCCGCGGCGCCCGCGGCGAGGTACCGGCCGCGCCGGGCCGCGTAGGCCATGGCCAGTGCGAGGACGGGCACGGCGACCGGAATGTTGCCCAGGTCCGCGAGGCGCTCGGTGAGCGCGTCCGGGAGGGTGCGCACCAGCGTGCGGCTGAGCGCGTGATCCGGGGTCAGCAGCGGGCCCGACGCGAGCACTTGCCAGGTGATCAGGGCGAAGAGGCCGAGGAGGCCGGCGCAGAGCGCCGGGAGAATGGCCGGCCGTCCCGGAACAGGGGGGGTGGTTCCGGGACGGCCGCCCGGATCGGGTTGCCGTACGCCCCGGGGGGTTTGGGGCGGACGGCTGTCCGATCGGCGAGGAGTGTGCGCGAACGCATGCCCAGTGCGGCGCTGGGGAAGCCCGGTACTGGTTTCGCCCCCGGTTTCCCGGGAGCGGGGTGTCTCACTCATCTGCAGAAACCGTACGGCAGAGAAAAGGGGACCGACAGCACGAACGCGCTCTTGCCATCGGCCCCCCACAGCTTCTTCACAGCGCCCGACCGTTACCGCGGGTACCGGCCGGGCGCTGCGATCGGACGTTCTAGACGTTCGATCAGATCTCCGTGCCGATACCGGCGAACGCGGCCTCGATGAGGTCCAGGCCCTCGTTCAGCAGGTCCTCGCCGATCACGATCGGCGGCAGGAAGCGGAGCACGTTGCCGTAGGTGCCGCAGGTGAGGACGAGCAGGCCCTCGGCGTGGCAGGCCTTGGCCAGGGACGCGGCCGCCTCCGGGAACGGGGTCTTGGAGACCGGGTCCTTCACGAGCTCGATCGCGATCATGGCGCCGCGGCCGCGGATGTCGCCGATGATGTCGTACTTCTCCTGCATGGCGGCCAGGCGGGACTTCATGATGGACTCGATGTTCTTCGCCGCGGCGTTGAGGTCGAGCTCCTTCATGGTCTCGATGGAGCCGAGCGCACCGGCGCACGCCACCGGGTTGCCGCCGTAGGTGCCGCCCAGGCCACCCGCGTGGGCGGAGTCCATGATCTCGGCGCGGCCGGTCACGGCGGCGAGCGGCAGACCGCCCGCGATGCCCTTGGCGGTGGTGATCAGGTCGGGGACGATGCCCTCGTCCTCACACGCGAACCACTGGCCGGTGCGGCAGAAGCCGGACTGGATCTCGTCGGCGACGAAGACGATGCCGTTCTCGTTGGCGAACTTCACGATCGCCGGGAGGAAGCCCTTGGCCGGCTCGATGAAGCCGCCCTCGCCGAGGACCGGCTCGATGATGATCGCGGCGACGTTCTCGGCGCCGATCTGCTTGACGATGTTGTCGATCGCCATGGCGGCGGCCTCGGGGCCGCAGTTCTCGGCACCGGTGGGCCAGCGGTAGCCGTAGGCGACCGGGACGCGGTAGACCTCGGGGGCGAACGGCCCGAAGCCCTGCTTGTACGGCATGTTCTTCGAGGTCAGAGCCATCGTGAGGTTCGTACGGCCGTGGTAGCCGTGGTCGAAGACGACGACGGCCTGGCGCTTGGTGTACGCACGGGCGATCTTGACGGCGTTCTCGACGGCCTCGGCGCCGGAGTTGAACAGCGCCGACTTCTTGGCGTGGGTGCCCGGGGTCAGCTCGGCCAGCGCCTCGCAGACCTCGACGTAGCCCTCGTACGGGGTGACCATGAAGCAGGTGTGGGTGAAGTCGGCGAGCTGCGCGGAGGCGCGGCGCACGACGGCCTCGGCGGAGGCGCCGACGGAGGTCACGGCGATGCCGGAGCCGAAGTCGATCAGGCGGTTGCCGTCGACGTCCTCGATGATGCCGCCGCCCGCGCGGGCCGTGAAGACGGGGAGCACGGAGCCCACGCCGCCGGCCACGGTCTCAAGGCGGCGGGCCTGCAGCTCCTGCGACTTGGGGCCGGGGATCGCGGTGACGAGCTTGCGCTCCTGCGGGACAGCGGTCATAGGGAGCTCCCTGGGGGGTGATTTCGGACGCACTTGTGTCTTTGTCCGCAGGCTAGGCCCGGGGGAGGGGGTCCTGCATGCTCCGTTCGGGAGTGGTGCCCGCGTGTCCTTGTCCGTGACGGCCATAGGAGGGATCCGCGGCGTGTCTTGTGGATCATGACCGGGTACGGGCCGAAGGCCCGGGCCGGGCACTAGATTGAGCGGCGCAGCACCGGAACTGGCAGGGGGCAGGGGTTCATGGACACCGAGGGCACGCACGAGGCGAACACGACGCGCCCGAGCCACATCCTGAAACCGTCCGCTCCTCCCGCTCCTCCCGCCCATCCGCCGAAGCCGCGTCATGCACCCGGAGGGGGACCGGTCCTCGCCGACTGGTTGCGCACCGCCCGCCCCACCGCCGAACCGGGTGTCTGGCGCCACGCCCACACCCCTCGCGCGGAGGTGGAACCGGCGCGGACCCCCGACCGGGCCCTCGCGGCCGGCGCCGTCATCTCCTTCCTGGCGTGCGTCCTCGTCTGGTCCCTCATGAGGAACGCCTACATCCCGTTCTGGGACGTGCCGCTGAAGCTCTTCACGCCGAACAGCTGGTGGGCCGGCAACGGAGAGCCCCTCACGGGGACCGGCGGGGTGCGCGCCAAACCCATCTACGAGCTGCTCTTCGACGCGGCGCTCCTCTACGGCTTCGGCCGTCTGGGGAACTGGGGGGCGGCGTGGCGCCGGCTGGCCGAGGCACGCGGGCCCTGGATCCAGCCCCTCGCGGTCGTGCCCCTCGGCTACCTCACCCTGCTGCTCGTCCACAACTACCAGCTGCCGCTCCGGCAACTGGCGGAGGCGTTCCTGACCTTCGACGGAACCCCGGAGGCCAACCGCGAGCTGATGAACACGACGAGGACCGTCATCGACGTGCTCCTCGTTCTCGCCTTCCTCTGGCTCGCGGGCGGAGACCGCCTGGTGCGCCGCTTCCTGCCCGGATCGCAGCGATCGACCGCGTCCACGGCCACCGCCCCCCGGCGGCAACCGCAGACCCCGGCCACCGCGACTCCGGCCGACGACCCCGTGCGGTGGCCTCAGGTGCGGGGGGCCGGACTCGGGGACGTTGCCGACCGGTTGGAGGCGACCATCGCCGACGGGCGGATGAACGACGTGGACTACGCCCGTATCGCCAGGGCCTGGGAGTCCGTCCAAGCAGATCCCGGCCGGCTGCGGGCCTTCGTCGATGCCGTTCGGGACAAGGGTGCCGCCGCCTGCGCCCACCCCTCCGGGGCGCGGGACCTGCCCGTCAGGGCGGCGCGGCACGATCTGCTGGTCCGGCAGGTGCGCCTCGGCACCGTCGAGGACGAGCCCCGCAACCCCTACGCCCGCCGCGGCACCGGCCTCGCCCTCGATCCCGCGGTGCTCGGCACCTCCCTCCTCGCGGTCGGGCCCTCCGGGGCCGGGAAGACGGGGCGCCTCGTGCGGCCCGTCGTCGAGTCGCTCGCGCTGCAGGCGCTCGCCGGGCAGGCGGCCGTCGTCGCCGTGGGGGCGGCCGGCGCGCAGCTCGGGCCCGACGCGGCCTACGACGTCGTCGTCCGCGTCGGCGACCCCGAGTCCGTCTACGACCTCGACCTCTACGGCGGCACCACCGATCCCGACGAGGCCGCCACCCTGCTCGCCGAGGGCTTCGTCGGAGACGTCCCCGGCATCGACGTCCGCCGCGCCGCGACCGCCCTCGCACAGCTCCTCGGGCCCTTCCGGACGGCGTACGGTCGCTTCCCCGCCGTGCCCGAGCTGCGCGGGCTGCTCGACCAGGCGCGCCCGGCACTCGACGGGCTGCGGCGCGCCCTGGAGGACGCCGGGGCCGCGGGGAACGTCGGGGCGCACGCCATGCTCCGCGACCTCGACGCGCGGGAGCGGCAGTACGGGGCCCACGGCGACCCGGGGCCGGCCCTCGCCGACCGGGTGGCCCTGCTGGACCGGCCCGCCTTCGCCGGTTTCTTCGACACCACCGGGCAGGGGCGGCCCTTCTCCCTGCGCGCCCTGGAACACCCGATCCGGGTGCGGGTGGACCTGCCCGAGCGTGCGCACGCCGACGCCTCCCGGATGCTGGCCCGGCTGCTGCTCGCCCAGTTCAACGCCGCCGCGGCGGCCCGCACCGACCGCTCCCTCTTCGCCCTGCTCGCGCTAGACGACGCCTCCCACACCCTGACCCCGGAGACCGTGCGCGGCGTACAGCGGCTGCGTTCCACCAACGCCGGGGTGCTGCTCACGCTGCGCACGCTGGACGACGTACCGGAGGCCCTGCGCATCCCGCTGCTCGGGGCGGTCGGCTGCCGGATGGCCTTCTCCGGGGTCACCACCTGGGACGGCAAGCGCTTCGCCGAGGCCTGGGGCACCGAGTGGGTCGAGACCCGCGACGTCACCCACCGGACCGTCTTCGCCGACCAGCCGCTGACCCGGGCCATCCACACCTTCCGCAAGCTCGTCACGGGCAAGGCCGTCACCACGGACGCGGTGACCGTGCGCCAGGTCGAGCGCGAACGCTGGTCCGCGTCCGACCTCGCGCACGCCGTGCCCCCGGGCTCGGCCGTGCTGTCGCTGACCTCGGTCCGCGGGGAGCGGGCGGCGCCGCTGCTGGTACGGCTGGCCGGATCGGCCTGAACCACACCCGGACCCGTACGAGGTGGCAGAATCGAGGGGAGCCGTTCATACGCCACGGCGAAAAGCCCCGCAGTCGTTCTGGTGGCCTGTAGGCCACCGTTCCGGCCTTCCTCCCGTCGGTCCTTCCTCCCGTCGGTCCCTTCCCCCGTCGGCCCGTTCCTCCGTCGCTCCCTCCCCGCTAAGGCTCCTGGTAACCGATGCCGCTCACCCTCGCCTCACTCGTCCAGCACTCGGCGCTCAAACTCGGCGTCCGGGCGGGGGAGGGCCGCCTCGACACCCCCGTGCGCTGGGCCCACGTCAGTGAGCTCGCCGACCCCGTCCCCTACATGGAGGGCGGGGAACTGCTGCTGATCACCGCGATGAAGCTGGACGCGGAGGATCCCGAGGAGATGCTCCGCTACGTGCGCCGCCTCGCCGCCGCCGGAGTCGTCGGCATCGGCTTCGCGATCGGGGTCAACTACGAGGCGATCCCCGAAGCCCTGGTCGAGGCCGCGCGGGCCGAGGAGATGCCGCTGCTGGAGGTGCCGCGCAAGACCCCCTTCCTCGCGATCAGCAAGGCCGTCTCCGCGGCCCTCGCGGCGGACCAGTACCGGGCCGTGACCGCCGGCTTCGAGGCGCAGCGGGAGCTGACGCGGGCCGCGCTCTCCGCCGAGGGCCCCGCCGAACTGCTCGGCAGGCTGGCGGCGCACGTGCAGGGCTGGGCCGCGCTCTACGACACCTCGGGCGCCGTCGTCGCCGCGGCCCCCGACTGGGCCGCCCGCCGGGCCGCCCGGCTCACCCCCGACGTGGAGCGGCTGCGGGACCGGCCCGCGCCCGCCAGCGCCGTGGTCGGCGGCGCGGAGGACCGGGTCGAGCTCCAGTCGCTCGGCACCGGCCGCCGGGCCCGCGGCGCGCTGGCCGTGGGCACCGCCGCCCCGCTGGGCACGGCCGAGCGGTACGCCGTGCACTCCGCCGTCGCCCTGCTCACCCTCACCACCGAACGCTCCCGCTCCCTGCACGACGCCGAGTCCCGGCTGGGCGCGGCGGTGCTGCGGATGCTCCTGGCGGGCGAGGCGGAACACGCCCGGTCCGTGGCCGGCGACCTGTACGGGCCCCTCCTGGAGGCGCCCTTCCGACTGATCGTGGCCGAACCGGCGCTCCCCGGCACGGCCCAGCCCGAGGGCCTGGCCCTGCTGACGGACGCCGTGGAGTCCGCGGCCGCCCGTACCGGCGAGGCGCTGCTGGTGGTGCCCGAGCCGGGCCGGCTCGTGGTGCTGGCCGCCGACGCCGGTTCGGCCGTACAGGCGTGCGTGGACCACGCGGAGGCCCTGGAGGCCAGGCGCGGCCGGGACACCAGCGGGCCGGAGCCCGACGAACTGGTGGTCGGCCTGTCCGCGCCGGCCGGACCGGGCACCGTGGCCGCCGCCCTGAAACAGGCCGACCAGGCCCTCGCGGTGGCCCGCAGGCGCGGCCGGCCGATGGTCGAGCACGAGGACATGGCGGCGGGCTCGGTCCTGCCGCTGCTCGCCGACGACGCCGTACGGGCCTTCGCCGAGGGCACGCTGCGGGCCCTGAAGGAGCACGACGCGACGGGCCGGGGCGACCTGGTGGCCTCCCTGCAGGCCTGGCTGTCCCGGCACGGCCAGTGGGACGCGGCCGCCGCCGACCTCGGCGTCCACCGGCACACCCTGCGCTACCGGATGAAGCGCGTCGAGGAGATCCTCGGCCGCTCCCTGGAGGACCCGGACGTACGCATGGAACTGTGGCTCGCCCTCAAGGCCAGCTCGACCCCGTCGTAGGGGCCGGCTCGAACCCGTCGTACTCGAACCCGTCGTCAAGGCCGGCCCGCCCCCCTCGTGGGAGCCGCCGTGGGAGCCGCACCCGGCAGGGCCCGCACAGGCCGGGCCGCCCGGGACAGTGACAAACCGGCGCGCCCCCGACACCAGGTACTACACCCCGGATAAACGCCGAATCCCCGCCGGAGTCCTACGGTGGAGGGGACAAGGACCCACCGCACACTCCGAAGGGCCGGGATTCGCATGACTTCCACCCACGCCTTCTGGCTCGCCGGCCGCCAGGCCACCGGCGAGGACAGCTTCGACGTCCACTCCCCGTGGGACGGACGCCTCGTCGGCACCGTCAGCGTGCCCACCGACGCGCAGGTCGAAGAGGCCGTGGCCGCGGCGTACGCCGTGACGGCGGAGTTCTCCGCGACCCCCGCCCACGTACGGGCCGCCGCCCTGGACCACGTGTCCAAGCGGCTCGTCGAGCGCACCGAGGAGATCGCCCAGCTGATCTCCGCCGAGAACGGCAAGCCCATCAAGTGGGCCCGCGGTGAGGTCGGCCGTGCGGTGTCCGTGTTCCGCTTCGCCGCCGAAGAGGCCCGCCGCTTCAACGGCGGAGAGGCCCAGCGCCTCGACACCGACGCCGGTGGCGTCGGCCGTCTCGCCCTGACCCGCCGCTTCGTCAAGGGTCCGGTCCTCGGCATCGCGCCGTTCAACTTCCCGCTGAACCTGTGCGCCCACAAGGTGGCCCCCGCCATCGCCGTCGGCGCGCCGATCATCCTCAAGCCCGCCCCGGCCACGCCGCTCTCCGGCCTGATCCTGGGTGAGCTGCTCGCCGAGACCGACCTCCCGGCCGGTTCCTGGTCGGTCCTGCCGGTCGCGAACGACAAGATGCCGGCCCTGGTGAAGGACGAGCGCCTGCCCGTCATCTCCTTCACCGGTTCCGACACCGTCGGTTACGCCATCCAGCAGTCGGTGCCCCACAAGCACTGCACCCTGGAGCTCGGCGGCAACGCCGCGGCCGTCGTCCTGGACGACTGGTCCTCCGAGGAGGACCTCGACTGGGCCGCGACCCGTATCGCGACCTTCTCGAACTACCAGGCCGGTCAGTCCTGCATCTCCGTGCAGCGCGTGATCGCCGACGCCTCCGTCTACGACCGCCTCGTGGAGAAGGTCGTCGCGAAGGTCCAGGCGCAGGTCACCGGTGACCCGTCCGACTCCGCCACCGACGTCGGCCCCCTCGTCTCCGAGGACGCCGCCAAGCGTGTCGAGTCCTGGGTCGACGAGGCCGTCGCCGCGGGCGCCAAGCTCCTCACCGGCGGCAAGCGCGAGGGTGCCTCGTTCGAGCCCACCGTCGTCGCCCACGTCCCGGACGGCGTCAAGCTCGCCACCGAGGAGGTCTTCGGCCCGGTCCTGACCCTGCTGAAGGTCGAGAACACCGACGAGGCCTTCGCCGCCGTCAACGACTCGAAGTTCGGCCTGCAGACCGGTGTCTTCACCCGCAACGTCCAGACGGCGTTCCGCGCCCACCGCGAGCTCGAGGTCGGCGGTGTGATCGTCGGCGACGCGCCGTCCTACCGCGCCGACCAGATGCCGTACGGCGGCGTCAAGCAGTCCGGTGTGGGCCGCGAGGGCGTCCGTTACGCGATGGACGACTACACGTACGAGCGGGTCCTGGTCCTGACCGGCCTCGACATCTGATCTCGTACGGCCATTGAGCCGGCGGCCGGAGCCTACTGTGCGGGGGCTCCGGCCGTCTCCTTTTTCACCACGCGCGCGTTGTCGACGTACAGGTGGAGCGCGCCGTCGTGCGCGCATTGCAGCCCGACCGTGATGTCGATCGGTATGCAGCAGCCGACGCAGTAGGCCTCCAGAGCGCCACCTCGAACTCGTCCGTACCGCCACCGCACAGCTCGCACACGGCGAGGCGGGTCTCGACCCGCCCTCCGTCCGGCTCCGGGCGGGCGGCCTTCCGTACCAGGTGCAGGAGGTCCTCGCGCCCGTCTCCGCCAGTCCGGGCTTCCTCGTGTTCCAGGGTGTCCATGGGCATGGATCTTCGCAGGCCGGCGCCGGTTCGCGGGGCCTGTCGCGGGAGGTTCCCGGCGCCCTCCTGGTCCCCCACTCTGCCCAATGCCGCTTTTCCCCGGCACGCGAAACGGGTACGCCTCACAGGGAGTACCGGCCGGTAGGCCCGGTTCCACCGACTCCCGCGGCGAGGTGAGCCCGCTCATGTCCGCAACACAGCCCGCACGTCCCGTAACGCCCAAGGTGACCGAGCGCGAGGCACGGCAGGTCGCGGAAGCGGCCCGGGAACAGGACTGGCGCAAGCCCAGCTTCGCCAAGGAGCTCTTCCTGGGGCGGTTCCGCCTCGATCTGATCCATCCCCACCCGCTCCCCGCCGACGAGGACGTCCGGCGCGGCGAGGCCTTCCTGGCCCGGCTGAGGGAATTCTGCGAGAACGAGATCGACGGGCAGCGCATCGAACGCGAGGCGAAGATCCCCGACGAGACCGTGCGCGGGCTCAAGGAGCTCGGCGCGCTCGGCATGAAGATCGACCCCAAGTACGGCGGCCTCGGTCTGACCCAGGTCTACTACAACAAGGCCCTCGCCCTCGTCGGCTCCGTCAGCCCCGCCATCGGCGCCCTGCTCTCCGCGCACCAGTCGATCGGCGTGCCCCAGCCGCTGAAGATGTTCGGCACGCAGGCCCAGAAGGACGCCTACCTGCCGCGCTGCGCCACCACCGCCATCAGCGCCTTCCTGCTCACCGAACCGGACGTCGGCTCCGACCCGGCCCGGCTGGCCACCACGGCCGTGCCCGACGGGGACGACGCGTACGTCCTCGACGGCGTGAAGCTGTGGACCACCAACGGGGTCGTCGCCGACCTGCTCGTCGTGATGGCCCGGGTGCCGAAGAGCGAGAACCACCGCGGCGGCATCACCGCCTTCGTCGTCGAGGCCGATTCGCCCGGCATCACCGTCGAACACCGCAACGCCTTCATGGGCCTGCGCGGCCTGGAGAACGGCGTCACCCGCTTCCACCAGGTGAGGGTCCCCGCCGACCAGCGCATCGGAGCCGAGGGCGCCGGCCTCAAGATCGCCCTGACCACGCTGAACACCGGTCGGCTCTCGCTGCCCGCGATGTGCGTCGGCGCCGGCAAGTGGTGTCTGAAGATCGCCCGCGAGTGGGCCGGCGTACGCGAGCAGTGGGGCCGCCCCGTCGCGAACCACGAGGCCGTCGGCGCCAAGATCTCCTTCATCGCCGCCACCACCTTCGCCCTGGAAGCGGTCGTCGACCTCGCCTCCCAGATGGCGGACGAGGACCGCAACGACATCCGCATCGAGGCCGCCCTCGCCAAGCTCTACGGCTCCGAGATGGCCTGCCTGATGGCCGACGAACTCGTCCAGATCCGCGGCGGCCGCGGCTTCGAGACCGCCGAATCCCTGGCCGCCCGCGGAGAGCGGGCCGTCCCGGCCGAACAGATGCTCCGCGACCTGCGCATCAACCGGATCTTCGAGGGCTCGACGGAGATCATGCACCTGCTGATCGCCCGCGAGGCCGTCGACGCCCACCTTTCGGTCGCGGGCGACCTCATCGACCCGGAGAAGGCCCTCGGCGACAAGGCGAAGGCGGGCGCCCGCGCCGCCGGGTTCTACGCCCGCTGGCTGCCCAAGCTCGCCACCGGCGCCGGCCAGGTCCCCGGCACCTACCGGGCCTTCCACCCCGCCGGCCACCCCGACCTCGCCACCCACCTGCGCTACGTCGAACGCGGCGCCCGCAAACTCGCCCGCTCCACCTTCTACGCCATGTCCCGCTGGCAGGGCCGCATGGAGACCAAACAGGGCTTCCTCGGCCGCGTCGTCGACATCGGCGCCGAACTCTTCGCGATGAGCGCGGCCTGCGTCCGCGCCGAGCACCTGCGCGCCACGGGAGACCACGGTCGCGAGGCCTACCAGCTCGCCGACGCCTTCTGCGAGCAGTCCCGGCTCCGCGTCGAGGAACTCTTCGGACGCCTCTGGTCCAACACCGACGACCTCGACCACAAGGTCGTCGCGGGCGTCCTGACCGGCACCTACGCCTGGCTCGAAGAAGGGATCATCGACCCCTCCGGCGACGGCCCCTGGATCGCGGACGCCACCCCCGGCCCCTCCCCGCACCCGAACGTTCACCGCCCCATCCGCTGACCCCCGGCCCGTCGACTGAGATCATCTCCGCACGCGGAAAGGCGTACCGGAGCGGCGACGGGGAATCGGATGCATGTGGACGTCGACAGACAGAGCAGGCGGCTGGCCTGGTGCGTGGCACTGCTCCTGCGCCACGCACCGGACACCGTCGCGGCGAACCTGCTCGCCCGCCTCGACGCGTCCACCCGCCGTTACCTGAGCCGCGACGAAATCCTCCCGGCCCCCGTCGTCACGCTCCTGCTGCGCGACGGCACCGAAGAGGACCGCCGCACCATCGCCCGCAACCCGCACGTGCGGGGCCGCCCGCTGCCCGGTCTGCCCGGCCCCGCCCGGTACGCGCGCCGCCCCGGCCCCTCCCCGGAACTGCTCGCCACCTTCCGCGCCGAGCTCGGCCGCCCGCTCCGGGTGCCGCTGGCCGGCGAGGACCTCATCGTCCTGCTGCGCCGGCACGGCAGCCGCCGGCCGCGGATCCCGCTCGACGTGCTGGCCCTGCCGTACGAACTCGACCCGGAGGTCCTGCTGCGCGAGCACGCCCGGGCCCCGCTGCCGCCCGGCTCGGTGGAGGCCCTGATGCTGGTGGCGGGGCTGGACCGGCGGGTCTGCCTCGCGCTGCTCGACACGCGTGCGCAGGAGGCGTACGGGCCCTCTTGGCACCGCCCCGCCGTGCGCGCCGTGCGCACGGGGATGCTGACCTTCGACGAGCTCGCGGCGGCCGCGGCACCGGCACACCGGACCCTGCTGCTGGGGCGGGCCCACGCCATCGGCCGCTTCGCCTGGAACCTGGCCGAGTGGGCCGGCATGCGCTCCGCCCTGATGCGGGTGCTGCGCCCGGCGCTGGGCGATGACCCGCGTCTGTGGGCGGAGCTGAAGCGGCACGCCCCCGGGTTCACCGGCACCCTGCCGGAGCTGGCCGCCGAGATCGCCGCCGGGACCGTCGCCGTGCCCGGGCGCGGCCCCGCGCCCGCGGTCCCGGGGCTCACCCAGGCCGTCGACTCCCTCGCCCCCGGCTCACCGTGGTGGCCGAACGACACCGTGAACCGCGAGCTGGCCCTCGCCAGCCTCGCGGTGCCCAACGCCATGGGCGACCTCTACGAGGACATCCGGTGGGTCCGCGCCTGCCTCGACCGCGGCGTGCTCACCGGCGACGACGTGATCCGGCACAAGGCCCCCGCAGCCTGGGCCCTGGACGAGGACCACTGGCTGGGGGACACCGACTACCCCGACCGCCACGACCGGCACCAGGCGGTCCTCGCCGCCCGGGCGGAGGCGGACCGGCTGTTCGACGCCGCACTCGGAGCGGACACGGACACCTGGTGGCGCGCGGCCCGCTCGCTCCCCGAGTTCGCCGGGACCCTGCCCGAGCTCCTCGCCGCCGTCGTCCAGGGGGACTCCGTGTCCAAGCCGTCGTGAGTTGCGGCAACAATGGGGGCATGAGCGACAGCCCAGCCCCCCTCGCCGACCCGCACCTCCTCTTCGACCCCGCGGCCGGCCGCCGGGACATCGTCATCCTCGGGTCCACCGGCTCCATCGGCACCCAGGCCATCGACCTGGCCCTGCGCAACCCCGACCGGTTCCGCGTGACCGCGCTGTCCGCCGCCGGCGGGCGGGTCGCACTGCTGGCCGAGCAGGCCCGCCGGCTGCGGGTCGAGAAGGTCGCCGTCGCCCGCGAGGACGTCGTACCGGCCCTCAAGGAGGCGCTGAACGCCCAGTACGGGGCCGGAGAGCCGCTGCCCGAGATCCTGGCCGGGCCCGACGCCGCGACCGAGCTCGCCGCCTCCGAGTGCCACACCGTCCTCAACGGCATCACCGGTTCCATCGGCCTCGCGCCCACCCTCGCCGCGCTGCGCGCGGGCCGGACGCTGGCCCTCGCCAACAAGGAGTCGCTGATCGTCGGCGGCCCGCTGGTCAAGGCCCTCGCGAAGCCCGGCCAGATCATCCCCGTGGACTCCGAGCACGCGGCCCTCTTCCAGGCCCTCGCCGCCGGTACCCGGGCCGACGTCCGCAAGCTCGTGGTCACTGCCTCCGGCGGGCCCTTCCGCGGCCGCACCCGCGCCGAGCTGGCCGCCGTCACCGTCGAGGACGCCCTGGCCCACCCCACGTGGGCGATGGGCCCGGTCATCACCGTCAACTCGGCGACCCTCGTCAACAAGGGGCTGGAGGTCATCGAGGCGCACCTGCTCTACGACATCCCCTTCGACCGCATCGAGGTCGTCGTCCACCCGCAGTCCTACGTCCACTCGATGGTGGAGTTCACGGACGGCTCCACGCTCGCCCAGGCCACCCCGCCGGACATGCGCGGGCCCATCGCGATCGGCCTCGGCTGGCCCCAGCGGATCCCGGACGCCGCTCCCGCCTTCGACTGGACCAAGGCGTCCACCTGGGAGTTCTTCCCCCTGGACACCGAGGCCTTCCCCTCGGTGGGGCTGGCCCGGCACGTCGGGACCCTCGGCGGCACCGCCCCGGCCGTGTTCAACGCGGCCAACGAGGAGTGCGTCGAGGCTTTCCTGGCCGGCCGGCTGCCGTTCACAGCAATCATGGATACGGTCTCTGCCGTGGTAGGTGAGCACGGGACGCCGGCGTCGGGAACCTCCCTGACCGTCGAGGACGTCCTTGAAGCAGAGGCCTGGGCCAGGGCCCGGGCGCGGGAGATGGCGGCTCGGGCCGCCGCGGAGGCGCGCGCATGACAGTTCTGATGACGGTGCTCGGGGTCGCGATCTTCGCGTTCGGCCTGCTGGTGTCCATCGCCTGGCACGAGCTGGGGCACCTCTCCACGGCCAAGCTCTTCGGCATCCGCGTGCCGCAGTACATGGTCGGCTTCGGCCCGACCGTCTGGTCGCGGATGAAGGGCGAGACCGAGTACGGGATCAAGGCCATCCCGATGGGCGGCTACATCCGCATGATCGGGATGTTCCCGCCCGGCGAGGACGGCAAGGTGACCGCCCGGTCCACCTCGCCGTTCCGGTCGATGATCGAGGACGCGCGCTCGGCCGCGTACGAGGAGCTCCAGCCCGGCGACGAGAGCAGGCTCTTCTACACGCGCAAGCCGTGGAAGCGCGTGATCGTGATGTTCGCCGGACCGTTCATGAACCTGGTCCTGGCCGTGGCGATCTTCGTCACCACCCTGATGACCTTCGGACTGAACACGCAGACCACCTCGGTCCAGACCGTCTCGGACTGCGTCATCCAGCAGAGCGAGAAGCGCGACAAGTGCGCCCCCGGCGACCCGGCCGCCCCCGCCAAGGCCGCGGGCCTGAAGGCGGGCGACAAGATCGTCGCCTTCAACGGGCGACGGGTCGAGGACTGGTCCGCCCTGCAGAAGGACATCCGGGCCACCGTCGGCCCCGCGACCATCACGGTGGAGCGGGCCGGTCAGCGCGTGGACCTCAAGGCCACCCTGATCGAGAACAAGGTCGCCAAGACGGATGGCAGCGGCAAGTACGTCAAGGACCAGTACGTCACCGCGGGCTTCCTCGGCTTCACCCCCGCCCCCGGCTACGTCCAGCAGTCCTTCGGCCAGTCCGTCGACCGCATGGGCGAGATGATGCAGGCCGGCGTGCAGTCGCTGGTCCAGCTGCCGTCCAAGGTCCCGGACCTGTGGAACGCGGCCTTCAACGGCGCCGAGCGCAAGCAGGACAGCCCGATGGGCGTCGTCGGCGCGGCCCGGGTCAGCGGGGAGATCTTCACCCTCGACATCCCCGCCCAGCACCAGCTCGTCTTCTTCCTCAACCTGCTGGCCGGCTTCAACCTCTCGCTGTTCCTGTTCAACATGCTCCCGCTGCTCCCGCTGGACGGCGGGCACATCGCGGGAGCCCTGTGGGAGTCGTTCCGCCGCAACCTGGCGCGGATCTTCCGGCGCCCCGACCCGGGCCCGTTCGACGTCGCGAAGCTGATGCCCGTCGCCTACGTGGTGGCCGGCGTGTTCATCTGCTTCACGCTGCTGGTGATGGTCGCCGACGTGGTGAACCCGATCAAGATCACCTAGCGGCCGGGGTCGATACCCCACCGACAGGAGAGCCGGGCACGGATCGTGCCCGGCTCCCTACGTTCGGGTGGCGCACCCCCCTCGGATGCGAGGGGCACGCGGGGATTGCCGTAATCTCGGAGCCTGGAGCCCGCCGAATTCGGGACCATGATCCACACCTTGGGGTTGCACAGCAGATGACTGCCATCTCTCTCGGAATGCCGGCCGTGCCGACGAAGCTTGCCGACCGCAGGGTCAGCCGCAAGATCCAGGTCGGTTCCGTGGCCGTCGGCGGCGACGCACCCATCTCGGTGCAGTCGATGACCACGACGCGTACCTCCGACATCGGCGCCACCCTGCAGCAGATCGCCGAGCTGACCGCCTCCGGCTGCGACATCGTCCGTGTCGCCTGCCCGACGCAGGACGACGCCGACGCGCTCGCCGTGATCGCGAAGAAGTCGAACATCCCGGTCATCGCCGACATCCACTTCCAGCCGAAGTACGTGTTCGCCGCGATCGACGCCGGCTGCGCCGCCGTCCGCGTGAACCCCGGCAACATCAAGCAGTTCGACGACAAGGTCAAGGAGATCGCGCGGGCCGCCAAGGACGCGGGCACCCCGATCCGGATCGGCGTCAACGCGGGCTCCCTCGACGCCCGACTGCTGAAGAAGTACGGCAAGGCCACCCCCGAGGCGCTGGTCGAGTCCGCGCTGTGGGAGGCCTCCCTCTTCGAGGAGCACGGCTTCAGCGACATCAAGATCTCGGTCAAGCACAACGACCCGGTCGTCATGGTCAACGCCTACCGCCAGCTGGCCGCCCAGTGCGAGTACCCGCTGCACCTCGGCGTCACCGAGGCCGGCCCCGCCTTCCAGGGCACCATCAAGTCCGCCGTCGCCTTCGGCGCGCTGCTCTCCGAGGGCATCGGCGACACGATCCGCGTCTCCCTGTCGGCCCCGCCGGTGGAGGAGATCAAGGTCGGCATCCAGATCCTGGAGTCGCTGAACCTCAAGCCGCGCCGCCTGGAGATCGTCTCCTGCCCCTCCTGCGGCCGCGCCCAGGTCGACGTCTACAAGCTGGCCGAGGAGGTCACGGCGGGCCTGGAGGGCATGGAGGTCCCGCTGCGCGTCGCGGTCATGGGCTGCGTCGTCAACGGCCCCGGCGAGGCCCGCGAGGCCGACCTCGGCGTCGCCTCCGGCAACGGCAAGGGCCAGATCTTCGTGAAGGGCGAGGTCATCAAGACCGTCCCCGAGTCGAAGATCGTGGAGACCCTCATCGAAGAGGCGATGAAGATCGCCGAGCAGATGGAGAAGGACGGCGTGATGAGCGGCGAGCCCACCGTCGCCATCGGCGTCTGATCCAGGCCCGGCACCCGGCCCTCCAAGGCATCGGCCCCGGCCCCGTTACCGCAGCTCGCGGGCGGGGCCGGGGCCTTTTCGTGACCCGCCGGCCGGGCATCCTCCGGCCCCGCCGGGTACAGTGCGGAGATCAGCAGACTTGTACCGTGAGGCCCCCGTGTTGACGCAGACCACCACAAGGGTCCTTGACCCCAGTGATCTCGACGCCGCGCTCGAAGTCCTCGGACGCGAGCCGGTCGAGAACGCCTTCGTCACCTCCCGGGTCCAGGTCGCCGGCCTCGACCCCTGGCGCCTGGGCGGCGAGATGTGGGGCTGGTACGCCGACGGAGAGCTCCGCTCCCTCTGCTACGCGGGCGCCAACCTGGTCCCGGTGTGCGCCGTACCCGACGCCGTGCGCGCCTTCGCCGACCGGGCCCGCCGCACCGGCCGCCGCTGCTCCTCCATCGTCGGCCCCGCCGAACCCACCCGGCTGCTGTGGAAGCTCCTGGAGCCCAGCTGGGGTCCGGCCCGCGAGGTCCGCTCCCACCAGCCGCTCATGATCATCGAGCACTCCTCCACGACGGTCGCCCCCGACCCCCGGGTCCGCCGGATCCGCAAGGACGAGATGGAGCTGATCATGCCCGCCTGCGTCGCCATGTTCACCGAGGAGGTCGGCATCTCCCCGATGGCCGGCGATGGCGGACTGCTCTACCAGGCCCGCGTCGCCGAGCTCGTCGGCACCGGCCGCTCCTTCGCCCGCGTCGAGGACGGCAAGGTCGTCTTCAAGGCGGAGATCGGCGCCGCCACCGCCAAGGCCTGCCAGATCCAGGGCGTGTGGGTGGCCCCCGAATTCCGCGGCCGCGGCCACTCCGAGGCCGGCATGGCCGCCGTCGTCGACTACGCGCTGCGCGACGTCGCACCCGTGGTCAGCCTGTACGTCAACGACTTCAACACCGCGGCGAGGGCCGCGTACCGGCGCGTCGGCTTCCGCGAGGTCGGCGCGTTCATGAGCGTGCTCTTCTGAACGCCCCGGCTCCGAACGGGGCCTGGCATACCGGCACGCCGGAACCGCGCAGTAAGGTCAGCCGCATGCTGCCTTCCGGACTCCGCATCGGCCCCCTCGACCTCGCCGCCCGCGTGGACGAGGCCCTGCGCGTGCAGGCCGTCGCCTTCGGCCTCAGCGAGGAGGAGGTCGGCATCCGGCGCTACATCGTCCAGCGCCACATGACCTGCCCGGGAGCCCGCGCGCTCGGCGCGTTCACCGAGGACGGCGCGCTCACCGGATTCGTCTACGGGATGCCGAACGACCGCCGCCACTGGTGGTCCGGAATCGTCGAGCCCTACTTGCGGGCCGGCGGCCACGAGGCCTGGCTCGACGGCTCCTTCGTCATCACCGAACTGCACGTCCACCCCGGCTTCCAGGGCCACGGCGTCGGCCGCGAGCTGATCACCCGCATCACCGACAGCGCCGAAGAGCCGCGCTCGATCCTCTCCGCCATCGACACCGAGAGCCCCGCCCGGGGCCTCTACCGGGCCCTCGGCTACCGGGACCTCGCCCGTCAGGTCCTCTTCCCGAGCGCGAGCCTCCCGTACGCCGTCATGGGCGCGGAACTGCCGCTGCGCAGGCCCTGAGCACGGGGAAAACGGGTTTCCGGGCCCCGCGCGCCCCCCGGTAGCCTCCGCACATGTCCACACACCACGGCACGCCCCCCGTGCAGCGCATGTCCCGTCTCATGGCCAAGACCCTCCGCGAGGACCCGGCCGACGCCGAGACCCTCAGCCACCGGCTGCTGGTCCGCGCCGGCTACGTCCGGCGCAGCTCGGCCGGCGTGTGGACCTGGCTGCCGCTCGGCAAGCGGGTGCTGGACAACGTCTCGCGCGTCGTCCGCGAGGAGATGGACGCGATCGGCGCCCAGGAGGTGCTGCTCCCCGCGCTGCTGCCCAAGGAGCCCTACGAGGTCAGCGGCCGCTGGTCGGAGTACGGGGACCTGCTGTTCCGCCTCCGGGACCGCAAGGGCGCCGACTACCTGCTCGGCCCCACCCACGAGGAGATCTTCACCCTGGTCGTCAAGGACCAGTGCACCTCGTACAAGGACCTGCCGGTCATGCTCTACCAGATCCAGACCAAGTACCGGGACGAGGCGCGGCCCCGCTCCGGCGTGCTGCGCGGCCGCGAGTTCCAGATGAAGGACTCGTACTCCTTCGACGTCTCCGACGAGGGCTTGGCGGAGTCCTACCGGCTGCACCGCGAGGCGTACGTCCGCATCTTCACCCGCCTCGGCCTGGACCACCGGATCGTGTCGGCGGTGTCCGGCGCGATGGGGGGCTCGGCGTCCGAGGAGTTCCTGGCCCCCGCGGCGGCGGGCGAGGACACCTTCGTGGACTGCCCGTCCTGCGACTACGCGGCGAACACGGAGGCCGTCACCTTCGCCCTGACCCCGGTCGCCGTGGAGCACCCCGCACCGGAGGACGTGGACACCCCCGACACCCCGACGATCGAGACCCTGGCGGCCCGGCTGGACGTGCCCGCCTCGGCGACGCTGAAGAACCTCCTGGTGAAGGTCGACGGCGAGATCGTGGCCGTCGGCGTGCCGGGTGACCGCGAGGTGGACCTCGGCAAGCTGGGCGAGCACTTGGCGCCGGCCGTCGTCGAGCTCGTGACGGCGGAGGACTTCGCCGACCGCCCCGACCTCGTACGCGGCTACGTCGGCCCACAGGGCCTGGACAAGGTCCGCTACCTCGCCGACCCGCGGGTGGCGCCGGGCACCTCGTGGGTCACCGGCGCCAACCGGGTCGACACCCACACCCGGAACGTGGTCTGCGGCCGCGACTTCGAGGTCGACCAGTACCTCGACGTGGTGGTCGTGGAACCGGGCGACCCCTGCCCGAACTGCGGGGCCGGGCTGCGGCTCGACCGGGCCATCGAGATCGGCCACATCTTCCAGCTCGGCCGCAAGTACGCGGACGCGTTCGGGCTCGACGTCCTGGGGCGGGAGGGCAAGCCGGTACGGGTCACCATGGGCTCGTACGGCATCGGAGTCTCCCGGGCGGTGGCGGCGCTGGCCGAGCAGTCGGCGGACGAGCGCGGGCTGTGCTGGCCGGCGGAGGTGGCCCCGGCCGATGTCCACGTGGTGGCCGCGGGCAAGGCGGCCCAGCAGGAACTGGCCGCCTCGGCCGCGGAGGCCCTGGCGGGGGCCGGCCTGCGGGTCCTCCTGGACGACCGCGCGGGGCTCTCGCCGGGGGTGAAGCTCACCGACGCGGAGCTGATCGGGGTCCCGTGGATCCTGGTGGCGGGCCGCCGGGCGGCGGAGTCGGTGGTCGAACTCCAGAACCGCCGCACGGGCACCCGGGAGGAACTCCCCCTCCAGGAGGCCCTGTCCCGCCTGACGTAGCCCCGGCGGGGCTGAGTTTCAGCCCGTCCGGCGTTCGAGGACCGGGGTCCGGGGCGGAGCCCCGGGGAACGGTGGAAGGGCGGGTAGGGGACCGGCCCCGCGCAGCGGCTACCCCGGCCGCGCGGACCCGTTCACGGTCCCGGTCCCGGACGGCGCGTCGTCCACGGCCCCGGCCGGCGGCGCCGGAGGCGGGTCCGGCACGGGCGGCAGTCCCGGGGGCACGGCGGTGTCCGTAGGGGCGAGCGGCGGGACCGGCGGCGCCGATTCCGGGGGCACCGGGACCGCCTCCGCAGGCGTCGCGCGTTCCAGGAAGCGGAGCAGCTCCACCGGGAACGGGAGCACCAGCGTGGAGTTCTTCTCCGCCGCCACCGCCACCACCGTCTGCAGCAGCCGCAACTGCAGCGCCGCCGGCTGGTCCGACATCACCGCCGCCGCCTCGGCGAGCTTGTGCGAGGCCTGGAGCTCCGCGTCCGCGTTGATCACGCGCGCCCGCCGCTCCCGGTCCGCCTCCGCCTGCCGTGCCATCGACCGCTTCATCGACTCCGGCAGGGACACGTCCTTGATCTCGACCCGGTCGATCTGCACGCCCCAGCCCACCGCCGGACTGTCGATCATCAGCTCCAGGCCCTGGTTCAGCATCTCCCGGTTGGAGAGCAGGTCGTCCAGGTCGGACTTGCCGATGATCGACCGCAGCGAGGTCTGCGCCATCTGCGAGACGGCGAAGCGGTAGTCCTCCACGGCCACGATCGCGCTGGCCGGGTCGACGACCTTGAAGTACACGACCGCGTCCACCCGCACCGTGACGTTGTCCCGCGTGATGCCCTCCTGCGCCGGCACCGGGAGGGTCACGATCTGCATGTTCACCTTCCGCATGCGATCGATCCCGGGAACGATCGCCGCGAAGCCGGGCGGCCGTATCCCGTCGCGCAGCCGGCCGAAGCGGAAGACCAAGCCCCGCTCGTACTGCTTCACCACGCGGGCCGCCGCGCCCATGTAGACCACGATGCCCACACCGGCGGCGATCGCCGCCGTCAGCAGCTGTTCGACCATGACGGCCCCCTGCTGTGCATACCGCAGAACGCATGTCGCCTGACGCATGTCAGATACCGGACATGCCTACCTATTCACGGTATGCCCTACAACCAGGCCGCGAACTCCAGCAGCTGCTCCGCGTCCCGGCGCCGCCCGGCGGCCAGCGCGCGGTTGCCCGATTCCACGGCGCGGAACAGGGTCCAGCCCCGCAGCCGCTCCCGGTCCACCTCCAGGGCGTCCGCCAGCCGCTGCACGCGCCGGCGGGCACCCGCCGCGCCCGTGGAGGAGGCCACCTGGTCCTCCAGCCGGTCCCGGGCCAGCCGCGCCAGGTCGTACGCCCGCTCGCCGATCAGCGGCTCGGGACCCACCGTCAGCCACGGCGCCCGGTCGCCCGCCAGGACCTTGCCCTGGCGGAAGTTGCCGTGCAGCAGCAGCTCCTCCGGGGGGACGGCGACGAGCTCCTCGCGCACCGCGAGCGCGGTGTCCGCCAGCGCCCGGACCTCCGGCGGAGCCGCCCGCAGCGCCTCGGACTGCCGCTTCGTGCGCGACGCCACCGACTCGAATCCGTGCCCGGCGGGAGGGGTGACCCACAGTCGGCGCAGCGTGCCGCCGGCCTCCAACAGCGCCTTCGCCTCGGGCAGCGACCGCAGCGAGACCTCCGCGTGCAGCCGCTCCAGCAGCAGCGCCCCGTCCTCCTCGTGGTACCGCGTGTCGAGCACCCGTACGGCCCCGAAGCCGCCCCAGTGCGCCAGCGCGGCCAGTTCCAGGTCGGGGCGGGCGTACGGGGGCGCCATCTTCAGTGCGGCCGGGGTCCCGTCGGAGTACCGGACGAGGACGACCAGACTGCTCCGGCCGCCCGGGGCCTGCACCCGCTGGGACTGCAGCCCGCGCCGGGACAGCGCGACCGCGGTGAGCCCGGGCAACTGCCCCAGCCACGTCGCGTCCCGCTCCGTCTGCGGCATCTCGCCGAGCGCCCTCACAAGCCGCTGCGGCGGTTCGAAAGCCATGCGTGCGTGGTCCCTTTCAGCTTTGCTTGGCTCGATCCGATCGTTCCGGGAGCCCAGGGAAGGCTACGCCGACACCGCGCCAGCGTGCCGCGCGCACGGCCGCGGCGCTCAGCGCGTCGGCCGCCTCGCGGCGCAGTTTGCCCTGCGAGGCACGCACCAGATCGGAGTAGGCGCCGGCCACGCGGTCCTCGATCTCGGCCGCCAGCCGCTCGGCGTCGGCGGGCGTGCGCACCTCGAAGGGCAGGGTGTACGCGGCCTCCGCCGCCCGCGGTGTGCCGCCCAGCTCCCGCACGGTACGGGCGAGCGAGTCGCGGCGCGCGAGGTGGCCGCCGTAGGCCTCCCGGGCCTGGGTCGCGCGGGCACCGGTGCTGCGCGCGCCGATGACGCCGTAGCCGTACGCCGCCGCGTGCTCGGCGGCGAGGGCGGCCTGGGCGGCCGGCAGGGGGTTCCCCTCGGGGGAGGGACCGTCGCTCACGACGCGGCTCCGGGGTTCGAGGTCAGCAGGTGGACGTGGACGGCTCCGCAGGCGGCCAGCGAGGCGAGCAGCCGCGCCAGCTCCCCGGGGGCTCCGGCGAGGTCGATGATGCGGGCCTCGGACAGCTTGCGCTCCGCGTCGGCGAGGGCGGTCAGGGCATCGGCGGGCTTCGGCGGCACCGGCTCGGCGCTGCCCGTGGGAGCGGCGGCGCCCACGGGGCCGGACGGGGAGGCGGGGCGGGGGGAACGGGAGCCCGCGGGGGCCGGGGCGAGGGCCGCCGCGTGCGCGGCGACGGCGGCGCGCAGCGGAGCGAGCTGCGCGTCGAGGGCGGGGTGGGCCGCGCGCGTGGCGTCGTAACGTTCCAGCAGTCGCTCGCTCTCACGAACGGCCGCTTCCCGCATCCGCCGTTCGAGTGGAATCCGTGCTTCCTCCTCGGGGGAGGGGCCGCCGGAGCACCCGGTGAGCAGCGCGGCGCCCGCCGCACCGGCGGCGCCGGCGAGCAGGCTCCTTCGCGAGGGCCTGAAAGGCAAGGTCCAGGGCACGGGGACGTCCTCGGGGGTGATGGGCGGGGCAGGGTGTGATCACGGTACCCGGGGCCCTGTCCACAGGGCGGACGGCAACACCCTCCGCGACCGGATACCCTTTGACCTGACGCACGACGGAAACCACAACAGCACACGCGGCCGAGGAGTCACCCGGATGAGCACCACCCAGAGCGACAGGCTGCGCGGACTGCTGGAGCCGCTCGTCGCCGCCAAGGGCCTGGACCTCGAGGAGATCGAGATGTCCAAGGCGGGCAAGCGCCGGATGCTGCGGATCATCGTGGACTCCGACGAGGGCGTGGAGCTGGACGCGTGCGCCGAGCTGAGCCGTGAGGTCTCCGACAAGCTCGACGAATCCGATGTGATGGGCGAGGACGAGTACGTCCTCGAAGTGAGCTCCCCGGGCGCGGACCGCCCGCTGACCGAGCACCGTCACTACGTACGGGCGATCGAACGCCTCGTGAAGTTCCAGCTCGTCGAGGGCGGGGAACTGATCGCCCGCATCCTCGACGTGGACGACGAGGGAATGGACCTCGAGGTCCCGGGCGTGAAGGGCCGCAAGGCGACCGCCCGCCGCATTGCTTTCACCGACATCGCCAAGGCGCGTGTCGAGATCGAGTTCAACCGCAAGGACAAGAAGGAAGAGGAGGCGTAGCCGTGGACATCGACATGAGTGCCCTGCGGGGTCTGGTCCGGGAGAAGGAGATCTCCTTCGACCTGCTCGTCGAGGCGATCGAGTCGGCCCTCCTCATCGCGTACCACCGGACCGAGGGGAGCTTCCGCCGCGCCCGCGTCGTGCTGGACCGCACCAACGGTCACGTGGTCGTGTGGGCGACGGAAGACCCGAGGGACCTCGAAGAGGGGCAGGAGCCGAAGGAGTTCGACGACACTCCGTCGGACTTCGGCCGGATCGCCGCGACGACCGCCAAGCAGGTGATCCTCCAGCGTCTGCGCGACGCAGAGGACGACCTGACCTTCGGCGAGTTCGCCGGCCGTGAGGGCGACGTCATCACCGGCGTCGTGCAGCAGGGCAAGGACCCCAAGAACGTCCTCGTCGACATCGGCAAGCTGGAGGCCATCCTGCCGGTGCAGGAGCAGGTGCCCGGCGAGGAGTACACGCACGGTCTGCGCCTGAAGGCGTACGTCGTGCGGGTGGCGAAGGGCGTCCGCGGTCCGTCCGTGACCCTCTCGCGCACCCACCCCAACCTGGTGAAGAAGCTCTTCTCGCTGGAGGTCCCGGAGATCGCCGACGGCAGCGTCGAGATCTCGGCGATCGCCCGCGAGGCCGGTCACCGCACCAAGATCGCCGTGCGCTCCACCCGCTCGGGCCTGAACCCGAAGGGCGCCTGCATCGGCCCGATGGGCAGCCGCGTGCGCAACGTGATGGCCGAGCTCCACGGCGAGAAGATCGACATCGTCGACTGGTCGGACGACCCGGCGGAGATGGTCGCGAACGCGCTGTCACCCGCCCGGGTGAGCAAGGTCGAGGTCGTCGACTGGGACTCCCGCTCCGCGCGGGTGACCGTTCCCGACTACCAGCTGTCGCTGGCCATCGGCAAGGAGGGCCAGAACGCCCGCCTCGCCGCGCGCCTCACCGGCTGGCGCATCGACATCCGCCCGGACACCGAGCCGGACCGTGACGCCGACCGCGACGCGGACCGGGACCGGGTCCGCGACGGGGAATAAACCGGTACCCGCCGGGGCTTCCCGGACGGTAGACAGGGAATAACACGACAACGTCCGTTCGATTTTTCGCCTGAAGGGGTGAGGTCGGTACGGGGAGGTAGACTTAGGCGTGTCTGGCCGGACGCAAGCCCGCGCATGCCCCGAACGCACCTGTGTGGGGTGTCGGGAGCGAGCGGCCAAGAGCGATCTGCTGCGCATCGTGGCGATCGGAGACGAATGCGTCCCCGATCAGCGCGGTACGCTGCCCGGCCGGGGTGCCTACGTGCACCCGGTCGTGGTCTGCCTCGACCAGGCGATCCGCCGCCGCGCGTTCCCCCGGGCCCTCAGGTCCACCGGGGCGCTCGACACGGCGGAGCTGCACAAAGCCATGGCCGGTGAGGCCGTGGTCACACCGTAAGAAGTAGTACGGCACGGAGCCCCGTGCGGTCAGGTACCTCGCGAGTTGGAAGTAGGTCGAGATTGCGATGAGCACTCGATGAGTACGCGATGAGTACGCCCATGAAGTAGCGACGGTCCGGCGTAACCCGGACCTAAAAGGAGCGAAGTGGCTAAGGTCCGGGTATACGAACTCGCCAAGGAGTTCGGAGTTGAGAGCAAGGTCGTCATGGCCAAGCTCCAGGAACTCGGTGAGTTCGTCCGTTCGGCGTCCTCGACGATCGAGGCGCCGGTTGTGCGCAAGTTGACCGACGCACTGCAGGGCCCCGGCGGCAACGCCGGCAAGTCCGCTGCGAAGCCGGGTGCGCCCCGCAAGGCTGCCCCCGCCAAGCCCGGGGCTCCGACTCCGGGTCCCGCCCGTCCCGCTGCGCCGAAGCCCGGCGCACCGGCCCCCAAGCCGGTCGCGGCGGAGGCTCCGGCCCCCGCGGCGCCCGCACCGGTGACCCCGGCCGCCCCCGGCCCGCGTCCCGGCCCGAAGGCTCCGGCCGCCCCGAAGCCCGCTCCGGCGGCTCCCGTGGCGACCGAGTTCTCCGCGCCTCCGGCGGCCCCGGCCGCCCCGGCGCGCACCGAGCGTCCCGCCGCGGCCCCCGGTCCCCGTCCGACGCAGCAGCGTCCGGCCGGCCCGGGCCAGTCCGGTGCCCGTCCCGGCGCCCCGCGCCCGGCCGGTGCCACTCCCGGTGCCCAGGCTCCCCGCCCCGCGGGCGGCGCCCAGGCTCCGCGCCCCGGTGGCGCCCGTCCGGCCGGTCCCCGTCCGGGCAACAACCCCTTCACCTCCGGCGGCTCCACCGGCATGGCGCGCCCGCAGGCGCCCCGTCCGGCCGGCGCCCCGCGTCCCGGTGCTCCCGGCGCCGGTGGCGGCCAGGGTGCTCCCCGCCCGCAGGGTGGTCCCGGCGGCGCTCCGCGTCCGCAGGGTCCCGGCGGCGCCCGTCCGACCCCGGGCGGCATGCCCCGTCCGCAGGGCGGCGCCCCGCGTCCCGGTGGTGCTCCCGGCGGTAACCGTCCGAACCCGGGCATGATGCCGCAGCGTCCCGCTGCCGGTGGTCCCGGTCCCCGTCCCGGTGGCGGCCCCGGTGGCCGTGGTCCCGGTGCCGGTGGCCCGCGTCCCGGTGGCGCCGGTCGTCCCGGTGGCGGCGGCTTCGCCGGCCGTCCGGCCGGTCCGGGCTCCCGTCCCGCGGGTGGCGGCTTCGGCGGCCCCCGTCCGGGTGGCGGCGGCTTCGGTGGCGGCCCGGCCGGTGCCGGTGGCGGCGGTCGTCCCGGCTTCGGTGGTCGTCCCGGTGGTCCCGGTGCCCGTGGTGGCACGCAGGGCGCCTTCGGCCGTCCCGGTGGTCCGGCCCGTCGTGGTCGCAAGTCCAAGCGCCAGCGTCGCCAGGAGTACGAGGCCATGCAGGCCCCGTCGGTCGGCGGCGTGATGCTGCCGCGCGGTGGCGGCGAGACCGTGCGCCTGTCGCGCGGTGCCTCCCTCACCGACTTCGCGGAGAAGATCAACGCCAACCCGGCGTCGCTCGTCGCCGTGATGATGAACCTCGGCGAGATGGTCACGGCCACGCAGTCCGTGTCCGACGAGACCCTCCAGCTCCTCGCGGACGAGATGAACTACGTCGTTCAGATCGTCAGCCCGGAGGAAGAGGACCGCGAGCTCCTCGAGGGCTTCGACATCGAGTTCGGCGAGGACGAGGGCGGCGAGGAATTCCTCGTGCCGCGTCCGCCGGTCGTCACCGTCATGGGTCACGTCGACCACGGTAAGACCCGCCTCCTCGACGCCATCCGCAAGACGAACGTCGTCGCGGGCGAGGCCGGTGGCATCACCCAGGGCATCGGCGCCTACCAGGTGGGCACCGAGGTCAACGGTGAAGACCGCAAGATCACCTTCATCGACACCCCGGGTCACGAGGCGTTCACCGCCATGCGTGCCCGTGGTGCGAAGTCGACCGACATCGCGATCCTCGTGGTCGCGGCCAACGACGGCGTCATGCCGCAGACGATCGAGGCGCTGAACCACGCCAAGGCCGCCGGCGTCCCGATCGTCGTCGCGGTCAACAAGATCGACGTCGAGGGTGCCGACCCGGTCAAGGTGCGCGGTCAGCTCACCGAGTTCGGTCTGGTCGCCGAGGAGTACGGCGGCGACACGATGTTCGTCGACATCTCCGCCAAGCAGGGTCTGCACATCGACTCCCTGCTGGAGGCCGTCGTCCTCACCGCCGACGCCTCGCTCGACCTGCGCGCCAACCCGGAGCAGGACGCTCAGGGTATTGCGATCGAGTCCCACCTCGACCGTGGCCGCGGTGCCGTCGCCACCGTCCTCGTCCAGCGCGGTACCCTCCGCGTCGGCGACACGATGGTCGTGGGCGACGCCTACGGCCGCGTGCGCGCCATGCTCGACGACAAGGGCAACAACATCGAGGAAGCGGGTCCCGCGACCCCCGTCCTGGTCCTGGGTCTCACCAACGTCCCCGGCGCCGGCGACAACTTCCTCGTCGTCGACGAGGACCGCACCGCCCGTCAGATCGCCGAGAAGCGTGCTGCGCGCGAGCGCAACGCCAACTTCGCCAAGCGCGTCCGCCGGGTGTCCCTGGAAGACCTCGACTCGGTCCTCAAGGCCGGTCTGGTCCAGGAACTCAACCTCATCATCAAGGGCGACTCGTCCGGTGCGGTCGAGGCCCTCGAGTCCTCGCTGCTCCAGCTCGACGTCGGCGAAGAGGTCGACATCCGCGTCCTGCACCGCGGTGTGGGTGCGGTCACCGAGTCGGACATCTCGCTGGCGATGGGCTCCGACGCCATCGTCATCGGCTACAACGTCCGCGCTGTCGGCCGTGCCGCGCAGATGGCGGACCGCGAAGGCGTCGACGTCCGCTACTACTCGGTGATCTACCAGGCCATCGAGGAGATCGAGGCGGCCCTGAAGGGTCTCCTCAAGCCCGAGTACGAAGAGGTCGAGCTCGGTACGGCGGAGGTCCGCGAGGTCTTCCGTTCGTCCAAGCTGGGCAACATCGCCGGTGTCCTCATCCGGTCCGGCGAGGTCAAGCGCAACACCAAGGCGCGGCTCCTGCGCGATGGCAAGGTCATCGCGGAGAACCTCACCATCTCCGGTCTGCGCCGCTTCAAGGACGACGTCACCGAGATTCGCGAAGGCTTCGAGGGCGGTATCAACCTCGGCAGCTACAACGACATCAAGATCGACGACGTCATCGCGACGTACGAGATGCGCGAGAAGCCCCGCGCGTAAGCGCCAGGCGGTTTGACACCGGGGCCGGTCGACGGAATATCCGTCGATCGGCCCCGGCCGTTGCGTGTACGGTTCTGGTGACCCTGCCGAGCGACGGCCGGCAGGCCACCGAACCCGCACCGGCGGGATATCCGGAACTGCATGTACGTGGGGACTCTGTCCTTCGATCTGCTCCTCGGCGACGTCCACTCGCTCAAGGAGAAACGCTCCGTGGTCCGGCCCATCGTGGCCGAGCTCCAACGAAAGTTCTCCGTGAGCGCGGCCGAAGTGGGCGATCAGGACCTGCACCGCAGGGCCCGTATAGGGGTCGCTCTGGTGAGTGGGGACGCGGGGTTCCTCTCGGACGTACTGGACCGCTGCGAGCGGCTGGTCGCGGCGCGTCCGGAAGTGGAGCTGCTGTCCGTACGACGGCGCCTCCACGGTGATGAAGACTGATAGCAAGACATAAGAAGGAGACGGACCAGTGGCCGACAATGCGCGGGCGAAGAAGCTGGCGGACCTCATCCGGGAGGTGGTGGCCGAGAAGCTGCAGCGCGGCGTCAAGGACCCCCGCCTCGGCACGCACGTGACCATCACGGACACCCGCGTCACCGGCGATCTGCGGGAGGCCACGGTCTTCTACACGGTCTACGGCGACGACGAGGACCGGGCCAGCGCGGCAGCGGGCCTGGAGAGCGCCAAGGGCGTACTGCGCTCCGCGGTCGGTCGGGCGGCGGGCACCAAGTTCACGCCCACCCTGACCTTCGTGGCGGACGCCCTCCCGGAGACCGCCAAGACCATCGAGGACCTCCTCGACAAGGCGCGCGCCTCCGACGCCCAGGTGCGCGAGGTCTCCTCCGGCGCCCAGTACGCCGGCGACGCCGATCCGTACAAGAAGCCGGGCGACGACGAGGACGCAGCCGCCGAATGAGCAACGCAGGAAAGACGCCGGACGGCCTTGTCATCGTCGACAAGCCGTCCGGCTTCACTTCGCACGACGTGGTCGCCAAGATGCGCGGGATGGCCAAGACCCGCCGCGTCGGCCACGCAGGCACGCTGGACCCGATGGCGACGGGCGTCCTCGTCCTCGGTGTCGAGAAGGCCACCAAGCTCCTCGGCCACCTCGCGCTCACCGAGAAGGAGTACCTCGGGACGATCCGTCTGGGCCAGTACACCCTGACGGACGACGCCGAGGGCGAGATCACCTCCTCCGCGGACGCCTCCGGGGTCACCCGGGAGGGCGTGGACGCGGGCATCGCCAAGCTCACCGGCGAGATCATGCAGGTCCCGTCCAAGGTCAGCGCCATCAAGATCAAGGGCGTGCGGTCCTACAAGCGCGCCCGCGACGGCGAGGAATTCGAGATCCCGGCCCGACCGGTCACGATCTCCTCCTTCCAGGTGTACGACATGCGCGAGGCCGAGGCCGAGGACGGTACCAAGGTCGTCGACCTCGTCGTCTCCGTCGTCTGCTCCAGCGGTACGTACATCCGCGCCCTGGCCCGGGACCTCGGCGCCGACCTCGGCGTCGGCGGCCACCTGACCGCGCTGCGGCGCACCCGCGTCGGCCCGTACAAGCTCGACCGGGCGCGGACGCTGGACCAGCTCCAGGAGGAGCTGACCGTCATGCCGATCGGCGAGGCGGCCGCCGCGGCCTTCCCGCGCTGGGACCTGGACGCACGGCGGGCCTCGCTGCTCGCCAACGGCGTGCGGATCGAGATGCCGGACGCCTACGCCGCCGGCCAGACGGTCGCGGTCTTCGGACCGGAGGGAACGCTCCTCGGGCTCGTCGAGAGCAAGGGCGGCAAGGCCAAGTCCCTCGCGGTCTTCGTCTGACGTGGAGCGGTGAGCGCCGATCATCCGACGCTCACCGCTCCACGACCCCCCTCGGGTAGGTCTCTATCCACCCGGACCCCGCTATTCACCCGTCCGAGCAGGCGCTCGGAGTGAATGGAGGGAGCGTAAGGGGGCGCTTTCGCCTCGCGTGCTTTTCGTGCTGATCTTCACCTGCCTACCGTTCCTGACAACGGGCAGTTGCGGGGGAGTGGTGCGGCCATGGCGGAGCTCGTCACAATCTGCGATCCGGCCGGGCAGCCGCGCGGCAGCGGTTTCGTCGCCGACGACCGCGGCACGGTGGTCACCAGTCACGAGGCCGTCCACGGGCTGACCAGGGTGCTCCTGCACGGACCGGCCGGGCGGAGCTGCCTGGCCGACGTCACGGCCTTGGCGGGGGCCGAGGTCGCGCTCGTACGGGCGGACGGGCTCGGGGTACGGCCCCTGCCGGTGACGATGCGTGACGCGATCCCCCAGGGCACCTACGTACGGGTGCCCGCGCGGGGCTGGCGCCAGGCACGGGTGCTGGGGGCGGATGCCCTGAGCGTGGACCTGGCGATCGGCACCGACGGACGGGACGCCCTGCGCATGGGCGGGGAGGCCTGCGGAGGCCCGGTCGTCGACGCGGAGACCGGAGCGGTGCTGGCGGTCCTGTCGGGCGGCGGCGCGGTGCCGCTGCGCGCGGCGGCCGCGGCCGACCCCACCCTGGCCGAGCTGCTGGACCGCAACGCGGCGACGGTACCGGCGTACGGCGCGGACCTGAACCTGGCCGGAGCCCTGGAACTGACGGGCACCACCCTGGGCTGCGTCCTGGGCGACCTCGATCCCGTCCCGGTGGATCGGCCGGCCGTCGCAGCGGACCTGGACGCCTTCACGACGGCCGACGCACCGGTCCTGGCCCTGATCGGACACCCGGGCACGGGCCGCACCACGGCCCTGGCCGCCCTCGCGGCGCGCCGCTCCCGAGGCCCCCACCCGTCCCCGACCCTCTGGCTCCGCGGCGCGGACCTCCACGCCCAGGACCCCGACCTGTCCACCGCCGTCATCCGTGCGCTGGAAGCCGCGGCCCGCATCATCGCGACGCCCGGTTCCGACGGGGACGGGTGTGCGGTGGGGCGCCCCCGCACGGCGTCGAACGCAACCCCCTCGTACATGTCCGCTGCCGCCGCGGGTTCGACGCCGGAGGAGGTGCCCCGGCGCGCGCCCGTCCCCGTCGGAACCCCGGAGGCGGCCTGGGCGGCGGAGCCGCTGGGCCCAGGCGGAGCTGCGGGTCCGGCCCGAGCGTCGCAGTTGCCGGGCGCCGGCGGAAGCCCGGACGCGGCCTGCGCGCCGCCGCTCGCCGGCCCTGGCGGAGCTCCGGCCCCCGCCCGGGTGGCGCGGGCGAGCGGGATCGCCGAGGACGTGGCCCGCGTCGCCGCGGCCGCCGGGCGCGGGCTGCTCGTCGTGCTCGACGCGCCCGAGGAGATGCCGCCCGAGCTCGCGCACCGCCTCGCCCCCTGGACCGGGGCCACCGCCGCCTGGCTCCGGGGCACCGGCACCCGCCTCGTGGTCGCGGCGCGGCCCGAGTACTGGGAGCGGGCCGGCGCGCTCTACCCGCCCGAGGCACTGCACACCCCCACCCGCCCGGCCCGCCGCCTGCCGGCCGCGCTCCCGCTCGGCGACCTCACCCCCGCCGAGGCCGAGGCCGCGCGGGCCCGTCTCGGCCTCCCGGCCGAAGCGGTCCGGGAGGCCGATGCCCGCCACCCGCTCACCCTGCGCCTCCTCGCCGGCGTCCGCGCCGCCGAGGTGACCGCCGGGCGGCCCGGCCGCGACGAGGTCTTCGCCGCCCACCTGGACCTGGTGGCCCTGCGGGCGGCCGTCCGGATCGCCGCCGCGGCCGGCGGGTCGCCCGGACCCGGCGGCGGAGTCCACGGCCCCGGGGTCAGGCGGCTCGCGGCCCGCGTGGCCGGCCGGGTCCACGAGGCCGCCCGCCGCTGCCTGGGGCCCGGGCAGGGGCAGCTGGACCGGGCCTCGTTCGAGGAGCTGTTCCCGTGGCGCACCGGCTGGGCCTCCGCCGTGCTCACCGAGGGGCTCCTGGTGCCCGCCGGGCCCGGCTACCGCTTCGCCCACGAGGAGCTGTCGGACTGGCTCCAGGGCTGCCACCTGGACGTCCCGGCGGCCGTCCGCTCGCTCGTCCACGCCCCCTCCGCATCCGGCCCGCCCGTACCCCGGCACCGCATCGGCCCCGTCCTGGAGGCCCTGCGCAGGCTCCCCCCGGACCGACTCCGCACCGAGCTCACCCGCCTGGTCCAAGCCCTGAACACCTTCGCGGAGACCTCACCGAACGAACCCGACCCCGCCTGGTGGGCGGCCCGGCTGCTCCGGGAGGCCCTCCTGACCGCCGCCGACGCCCACCCGCACCTCCCGGTCCTGCACGCCCTCGCCGAGCACGTGGCCCGCACCGGGCCCGGCGAGTTCGGCGGGTGGTTCTGGAACCGGCTGCGGCTGCCCGAGCCCGAGCGGCTCGACCTGCTGCGCCGCCTGCTGCCCGCCGACCCCGCCGAGGCGGTCCCCGGCGACCGCTACCTCGACGCCGCCGCCCGCCGCCTCGCCCGCGACCCCCAGACCGTGCAGCCGCTGCTCTGCGCCTGGTTCGGCGACGCCCGCCGCCTGCGAGGCCGCCCCGGCGCCACCGTCGCCGGCGCGGCGCAGGCCCTGCTGCACACCCACCGCCGGCTCGCCCTCGACGACCTGACCGAGCGGCTCGTCGCCGCCGCGCACCCCCGCGCCGACGAACTCCTCGCCGTGCTCGCCGAGGAGGAGCCCTCCGCCATGTGCCGGGCCGTGGACCGCTGGGCCCACGACGAACGGCCCGGGCGCCGGGTCGCGGCCGCCGCGTACGGGCTCGCCACCGCCCCCCACGTCCGCACCCCCGCCGACCGCGAGCTGCTGCGCCACGCCGCCCAGGCGCTGCTCGCCCGCCCCGCCGACGCCGCCCTGCACGGCAGCGCGCTGGCCACCCTGCTCCGCGACCCGCAGACCCGCGGCCGCTACCTGCCCGAGGCCCTCGCCTGCTTCCGCGACCCGGAGCACGGCACCCGGCTGCCCGCCTCCGCGCTGGTCGCGGCCCTGCCCGTGCTGCCCGACCCGGACGCGGTGTTCGCCGCCCTGCGGGCCCGCGCCGACGGGGAGGTGGTGCGGGCCCTGGCCGCGCTGACCACGCCGGGGCTGGCCCGCCGCGCCGCCGAGCTCGTACGGGAGCACCTGGCGCGCCGACCCGAGGACGCGCCGCACGCCGCCGCCTTCGTGGGCCTGCGCCTGGAGCAGGGACCGGCCGCCGGCCCCGTGGTACGCCCGCTGGTGCTGGACCTGCTGCGCGGCTCGCCGGCCGGGGTGCGGTGCGAGCTGGCCGCCGTACTGGCCGCGCCGGGCGGGGAGGAGCCCGCGTACGCGCTGCGGCGCGAGTTGGCCGACGTACTGCTGCGCGAGGAGACCGACCCGCTGGTGCTCGACGCCTTCCTCGGTTCCCTCGCGGCCGGGGCCGCCGTCCGCCCGGAGGACCGTACGCGGGAGCTGCTGCGCCGTACCGGGCGGCAGTTGCTGCGGGCCCCCGGAGGGGCGGCGGTCTTCGAACGGCGGACGGTGGAGCTGGCCCGGACCGCACCGGCGTTCGGGGCGCTCGTCGCCCGCTGGCTGGCCCAGGCGGGCGCGGAGGCGGCGGCCTTGCTGGGGCCGAGCGCGCGGCGGACGGTGGAGACCCTCAGCCGGGCCGCGCACGATGTGACGTGACGATCTGACACGGCAGTTGTCGCGCTCGGACGCCGATGCTCGGCACCGGGCGGCGGCATGGCAGTCTTAGACCTGCAATCGGCATTCAAATACAAGGCCTAAACGGGTTCGGGCGAGGAGCGGTCACAGTGCAGCGCTGGCGTGGCTTGGAGGAGATCCCCCAGGACTGGGGACGCAGCGTCGTCACCATCGGCTCCTACGACGGCGTGCACCGAGGGCATCAGCTGATCATCGGACGGGCCGTGGCGGCGGCGCGCGAGCTTGGCGTCCCGTCGGTCGTGGTCACCTTCGACCCGCACCCGAGCGAGGTCGTCCGCCCCGGCAGCCACCCGCCGATCCTGGCCCCGTACGACCGGCGCGCCGAACTGATGGCCGGGCTGGGCGTCGACGCGCTGCTGATCCTGCCGTTCACGGCGGAGTTCTCGCAGCTGTCCCCGGCCGACTTCATCGTGAAGGTGCTCGTCGACAAGCTGCACGCCCGGGCCGTCATCGAGGGACCGAACTTCCGCTTCGGCCACCGGGCCGCCGGGAACGTCGACTTCCTGCGCGAGCTGGGTTCCACCTACGACTACACGGTCGAGGTCGTGGACCTGGTCGAGCGGGGCGAGGCGGGCGGCGGCGTGCCGTTCTCCTCGACGCTCGCGCGCAGGCTCGTCGCCGAGGGCGACATGGACGGCGCGGCCGAGATCCTGGGCCGTCCGCACCGGGTCGAGGGCGTGGTGGTGCGCGGTGCGCAGCGCGGTCGCGAGCTCGGATACCCGACGGCGAACGTCGAGACGGCCCCGCACACCGCGATCCCGGCGGACGGGGTGTACGCGGGCTGGCTGACGGCGGCCGGCGAGCGGATGCCCGCGGCGATCTCGGTGGGGACGAACGTGCAGTTCGACGCGACCGAGCGGACCGTGGAGGCGTACGCGATCGACCGGATCGGCCTGGACCTCTACGGGATGCACGTGGCGGTGGACTTCCTGGCGTACGTGCGCGGGATGGCGAAGTTCGAGTCGCTCGACGGGCTGCTGGAGGCGATCGCGGACGACGTGAAGCGGGCGCGGGTGCTGACGGACGCGTACGACCTGTCGCGCTGACGCGAACGACCGAGGGCCCGTACCGGTGGTGGTACGGGCCCTCGGTCGTTCTCAGCCGAGGCGCGGGTCGCGCGGGGGCTGTTGCTGCTGGGGGTTCTGCGGCGGGTGCGGCTGCTGGGGCGCCGGGGGCTGCTGCCAGGGCTGGCCGGGCTGCGGGTACGGCTGGCCGTAGGGCTGCTGCGGCTGCTGCGGCTGCGGGGCCTGGGGCGGCTGCTGCCCGTACTGCGGCTGGCCCTGGGGCTGGCCGTACGGGGGCTGCTGGTGCGGCTGGGGCTGTTGGGGCTGCTGGGCACCCCAGTGGCCGTGGGCCGTCTGCTGCTGGGCCCGTACGAAGTCCTCCGCCACGAGCGCGGAGAGGTTGAAGTACGCCTCGCGCGTCTTGGGTCGCATCATGTCGAGGTCGACCTCGGCACCGGCCGCGAGGTGCTCGTCGAACGGCACCACGACGACGCCGCGGCAGCGGGTCTCGAAGTGCTGGACGATGTCCTCGATCTTGATCATCTTGGCCGTCTCGCGGACCCCCGAGATGACGGTGATGGAGCGCGAGACGAGATCGGCGTAACCGTGGGCGGAGAGCCAGTCGAGGGTGGTGCTGGCGCTGCTCGCGCCGTCCACCGACGGGGTCGAGATGATGATCAGCTGATCGGCCAGGTCCAGGACCCCGCGCATGGCGGAGTAGAGGAGCCCGGTCCCCGAGTCGGTGAGGATGATCGGGTACTGGCGGCCGAGCGTCTCGATGACGCGGCGGTAGTCCTCGTCGTTGAAGGTCGTCGAGACGGCCGGGTCGACGTCGTTGGCGATGATCTCCAGACCGGAGGGCGCCTGAGAGGTGAACCGGCGGATGTCCATGTACGAGTTCAGGTACGGGATCGCCTGGACCAGGTCGCGGATCGTGGCGCCGGTCTCGCGGCGGACGCGGCGCCCGAGGGTGCCGGCGTCGGGGTTCGCGTCGATGGCCAGGATCTTGTCCTGGCGCTCGGTGGCGAGGGTGGCACCGAGGGCGGTGGTGGTCGTGGTCTTGCCGACGCCGCCCTTCAGGCTGATGACGGCGATGCGGTAGCAGGACATCACCGGGGTGCGGATCAGCTCCAGCTTGCGCCGACGCTCGGCTTCGGCCGCCTTGCCGCCGAAGCGGAAACGGCCCCCGGCGGCGGCGTTGTTGTTGCTCTTCGGCTTCTGCTTGTTGCGCAGCAGGCGGTCCGACGACAGCTCGACGGCGGCGGTGTAGCCGAGCGGCGCCCCGCCGGTGGACTGGCCGGAGGAGTAACGGGGGTCCTGGGGCTGCGGCGGCAACTGGTGTTGCGGCGCGGGCCACTGACCGCCGGAGCGGGGGTCGTACTGCGGTGTCGGCTGCGGAGCGGGGGCCTGCGGCTGCTGCTGTTGGGGTTGCTGGGGCGGCTGGTGCTGCGGCGGGGCGAAGGAATAGCCGCCGTCCTCGGCCCCGAAGGCGGGTGGCTGCGGAGACGGTTCACCGCCCGGGCCGTCCCCGGGAGCGGCCGACAGTACGGGAACCCCGTCGGCCGGGGTGTCGTGGGGCCGGCCGAGCGCTTCGGCGGGCGCGGTGGGCGCGTCGGGAGAGGCCGTGAAGCCGCCCGCCGGCGGCAGGGCCGGTGCCGGGGCCGGGAACGGCGGGAGCGTCTCGGCCGGAGCCGTGGGAGCGTCGGGCGAGGGCGCACCGCCGACGGGGGCCGCCGGAAGGCCCGGTGCCGGGACGGGGAACGGCGGGAGCGGCTCGGCCGGGGGAGCGAACGGCGCGACACCGGCCTCGCCCGCCGGAGGCAGCGCCAGGGCGGCGGGGGCGGGCGCGTCCCCGACGGGGCCGGACGACGGGGCGGCGTCGAGCACGGGCGTACCGCCGACGGGCGTCGACGACGGTGCCGGCACGGGGAAGGCCGGGGCCGAGTCCGGCCCGGGTGCGTCGGCGACCGGGGCCGGCAGGGGCGCCGGGTACGCCGGGACCGCGTCGAGCGCGGGCGCGCCGCCGACGGGCGCCGACGGGAACACCGGCGCCGGGTACGGCGGGGCCGCATCGGGTACGGGCGTACCGCCGAGGGGAGTCGAGGGAGCCGCCGGATACGGCTGGGCCGCGTCCGGCCCGGGCACGCCGGAGGCCGGGGTGGACGGCGCCGCCGGGTAGGGCGGGGCCGCGTCCGACCCGGGAGCGCCGGCGACGGGGTTCGAGGGGAACGCCGGTGCCGGGTACGGCGGCGTGGAGTCGGGGGTGCCGCCGGTCGGGTTCGACGGGTACGGCGGCGCGGAGTCGGGCATGCCGCCCGTGGGGTTCGACGGGAACGCGGGAGCCGCGTCGGGCGTGCCGCCGGTCGGGTTCGAGGGGAAGGCCGGGGCCGGGTAAGGCGGGAGGCTCTCCGCCGGGGCGGTCGGGGCCTCCGGCGCCGGAGGCATGCCGACGGACGGGGCCGACGGCCCGGCCGTCCCGTCCGGCGCGCGCCGCTGGGCCGGCGGGCCCACGCGCATGGTCCGGGGCGAGTCGAGCTCCGACGGCCGGTGGGGCTCGAAACCGCTGCCCTCGGGCAGCCCCGGCACCGCGGCCGGGCTCGCGCCCTGCGTGTACCAGGCGGGCGGGGTGTAGTCGATGGTGAACTCGCCCGTCATCTCGGGCTCCGCGTCGGACTGATCGTCCGTCGGGACGTCCCACGTCCCGCCGCGCCTCTCGTTCCGATCGCCGCTCACTGGTCCTCCTGGTCTGTCGAACTGGTCCGGCGCCCACCTCGACGCGCGCCCGCGCCCAGCCTAATCGCGGCCCGCCGCCCGTGTCCGCCCCCGTCCGCCCCGCCCCGCGCGCTCGTGCGCGGGGCACGGGGCCACCCTCCCCGGTCGGCCGACGACCAACCGGGCCCGGTCGATGGTCAGTCGACCGTCAGTCGATGCGCCGGGCCGTGCCCAGCAGGCCCGTCTCGGCTTCCGTCCCCTGCGTCATGACGAACTGCCGGTCCCGTGGCGTGCACCACAGCGTCACCCCGTCACCCAGCGTAGGCAGCGAATCCACCGCCCGCCGCGACAGGTTCATCAGCCGTCCGACCTGCTCCGCCTCGTCCGGCGACACCCGCTGCACGCCCACCAGAGCGGACTGCTGCAGCAGTCGCGGCGCCGTCGGGCTCAGATACGGCAGCAGGGTCAGCACCGACTGCCAGGGCCCGGCCACCACGCGCCCGCGCGGCGGCCGCATCCCGCAGTCGCGGATCACCAGCACCGGACTTCCCGCGGACGCGCCCTGCGGCGGGACCCGGCCCACTTCGTGCAGGGTCACGCACTGCTGCCCGCCACCCGCCGCCTGGGCCAGCCCGGACCACACCTGCGCGCGCCCGGTCTCCACCGCGACCCGCGCACCCGTGGCCGCCGCGCGCAGCGCCAGCACCTGCGCCGTCCACAGGCCGCCGATCAGCGTCACCTCGTACGGCGTCGGCCGGTTGATGCCGAGCACTGCGGGCCTGCCCTCGGCGTCCACACCGATGACGACCCCGTCGTCCCCGACGGGCAGTGCCAGCGCGTCCAGATCCGAGGCCGACACCACGTGCCGCTCCCGGCGCGGGCCGACCAGCCCGAAGCCACCCCTCATCGGGCCCCTCCCAGCGGAAGCGAAGCCAACAGCCCCGGCACCTGTTCCCGGTCGAGACGGACGAGCCCGGCCTTCACGCCGCGCGCCGTACGCTCCAACTCGCGCCGCGCCGAAACCAGTTCCTCGTCACTGCGTCCCGTCACCCGTACGTGTCCCGACAGGGTGACGCCCTGTCGCTCGGCGGAGGACATCGTGAGGCTGAAGTTGGTCGCCAGCGCGGGCAGCGAGGTCAGCAGCGCCACGAACTGCGGCAGTGCCGCCCCCGAGCCGCCCAGCAGCGGCCAGCGCGCGATCCAGTACGTCGTGTGCCGCCGGTCGTCGCAGCGCCAGGTCCGCGGGGTCTCCTCGGTGCGCCGCCCCGTACTGGCGGACCGACCCGCCTGGGTGATCGCCATCGGGTTCGCGCACGAGGAGGTGGCCAGCGCCGCCGTCAACTCCTGCTCGGTCAGCACGGTGGCCTTGAACCCGGCCCCGGTCAACCGGCTCGCCAGCTGGTCGGCCGCCCGCACCACGCACCGCTGCGCGCCCGCCAGTCCGCCGCCGCGCGCGGTGACCGCCTCGGGGCACAGCTCCGGATCGAGCTTGAGGGCGATCCAGGTCAGGCGCACCGCCGGAGTGCCCGTACGGGCCTGCAGCGGGGCGTAGTTGCGCGTGGCCATCGACTGGGCGGGCAGGTGCGGGGCGGGCGCCGGCTGGGTGTGCTGCACCAACTGCGCGGACTCCAGCCGGATGCCGTCCACTTCGAGGATGTCCCGTACGAGTCCCAGCGGCAGCGGCCGCTCCGCCCGGTCGGGCCGCAGCGCGGTGGCGTCCGTGTCCACCTGGACGACCGCGGTCAGGAAGGTGCCGTCGCCGACCATCCCGACGGGCCGCCGGTCGCGGTCGCCGAAGGTGAGCGTCCGCAGCGCCGGATCCGCCTCGACGAGCGGCGCCAGCCCGGGCTCGGTACCGGCGGGCACCGCCAGGGAAGCGGAGCGCCGCTTGCGCGCGCGCAGTGCGAGGGCGCCGCCGAGCCACTCCGGCAGGGACCGCTGGTGACGGCGTACGACCGCGAGCACCACCAGGGCGAGCGCGAGAACGCCGGCGGGGACCAGCAGCACCGGATCCACCACCCACGCCACCAGCAGGGCGGCCGCCGCGGCCTGGAGCAGTACGAGCTGTTGCAGTCGGAACGGGCCGAAGCGGCCTGGGCTCGACTTCGGATGCGGCGCCACTCCGCCCCGTGCGGGTGCGTCGGTACCAGTCCGTGGCCGCGTCGCGGTGGCCATCACTCGCGCAGCTCCCCTTTCCGGGGCCCGGCCCCATGAATTCCGGCGCTGCGCGGCACCTGCCGCCCGACCACCGGAATCTCCCCAATCCACCCCGACGAGACCTGATGCCCCGATGATCCTGAATGCTGTGGTCCGGAACGCGCCGAGCGGCAGCCTCACCCTACCCGGCCCCTGCATACGGTCCGTCAAGAGGCATAGTAGGTGCCCGGTCCGACTATCGAGGCCCGGGGACGGGGACACCTCCCAGCGGTAGCTGGGGGAGTACTCACCGGCCGGGCCGTGCGGGGAGAAGCAAGCGGTCATGGCATCACGACGTGATGAGCTCAACGCGTACACCTTTGCGAAGCGGCGCACGGTGGCCGCGTTCCTCCAGCCTTCCGCCACGGGAACCGAGGAGGGCGCACCGCGCCCGCTGCGCGCCGTCCTGCCGGGCCTGATCACGGGCGCGCTGGTGATCGCGGGCTTCGGCGCGTGGGGCATGTTCAAGCCGACCGCCCCCAAGGGGTGGGACGCTGCCGGGGTCCAGGTCATCGTCGGCAAGGAGTCGACGACGCGGTACGTGGTCCTGACGACGAAGGTGGACGGCAAGGAGCAGAAGAGGCTGCACCCGGTGCTGAACCTCGCCTCGGCCCGGCTCCTGCTCGAACCGGCCAAGTCCGGCAAGGTCGTCACCGTCGCCGACAGCGTCCTGGACAGCGGCAAGGTTCCGCGCGGACCCATCATCGGCATCCCCTACGCCCCCGACCGGCTCCCCTCCAAGGACGACGCCGGCAAGGCCAAGCGGTGGGCCGTCTGCCAGCAGCCGGGCGGCAACAACAAGGGCGTGCAGACGGCGACCTTCGTCCTCGCGGACCGCGAGGCCGGCCGCATGGACGACCAGCGCAGGCTCACCGACAGCCAGGTGCTGTACGTGCAGAGCACCGGCGCGGGCAAGGAGCGCTACCTCGTCGACGGTTCGGGCACGAAGTACAAGTTCCCGGAGGGCACTCCGGCAGCCGGGACGATGACCAACGCCCTGGTCGGCACCGGCGCCACCCCGCAGCAGGTCACCGAGCAGTGGCTGGCCACCCTCAACTCCGGCGACGAGCTGGCCTTCCCGCAGCTCCCCGCGAAGGCCGGGACCAACGCCGACGTCAAGGGCCTGGGCGCCGCCGACAACAAGGTCGGCATGGTGCTCACGGCGCAGACCGGCGCCGGCACCCAGAACTACGTGGTGCTGCCCGGGAAGGTCGTCCCGGTCTCCGAGTTCGTCGCCTGGCTGCTGATCTCGGCCCCCGCCACCGACGGCCTCAACATGCACGGCAAGGCCCGCGAGGTCGACCTGCAGACGCTGAACCCGGACGCGACGACCCGGTTCGCCGGTGACACCAGGTGGCCGCAGAAGAAGTCCCAGCGGATCAACGAGACGGCTCCGGCCGCCGGCGGCCAGGCCGCGGGCCCCGGAGGCGGCCGCGACACCGTCTGCAACGTCCTGCACTCCGTCGACGCCCAGGGCGCCCAGACCCTGAGCACGTGGGCGGGCACCGCGTTCCCCATCGACATCACCGCCAGCGGCACCAGTTCCTACGTCACTCCGGGCTCCGGACTGCTCTACACCCAGGTCCAGGGCAAGCAGACCACCGCGGGCGGCACCCTCTTCCTGGTCACCGACACCGGCCTGCGGTACGCCGTACAGAGCAACGGCGACAGCGACACCGAGAAGTCGAAGATCGGCGCGGCGGACCCGCAGGCCAAGGGCTCGACGGACGCCCGCCCCGAGGCCAGCCAGGCGCAGATCCGGCTCGGCTACGGCAGCGTGACCCCCTCCCTGGTGCCCATCGCCTGGTCGGAGCTCCTCTCCAAGGGCCCGCGCCTGGACACCAACTCCGCCCGTCAGCCGCAGGGTTCGTGAGGAAACCGCCGATGCCGCCCAAGCCCCAGCCCCGCAGCCGCAGTCACAGCCGTGGCCGCCTCGCGCGGCTCCTCACCGCCTCCCTCGTCCTCCTCGGCACCTGCGCCGCACCGGCCGCGGCCGCGCCGCGGCCTCCGTACGCCTTCGGCCTCGACGGCTCCGGCGAGTGCACCTTCCCCATGAAGAAGCAGATCGCCGACCGCCCCTGGGCCCTGCAACGCCTGCTCCTCGACGAGCTCTGGGCGCAGACCAAGGGCAAGGACAAGAAGGGCAACAGCGTCCGCGTCGCGGTCATCGACACCGGAGTGGACAAGGCGAACCCGCAGCTCGCCGACGCCGTCGACGCCGGCGCCGGCAAGGACTTCCTCGACCCGAAGGGCAACGGCACCACCGACACCGTCGGCCACGGCACCAAGGTCGCCGGACTGATCGCGGCCCGCAAGCAGGAGGGCACGGGCTTCGTCGGCCTGGCCCCGGAAGCCACGATCATCCCGATCCGGCAGAACGACGGGCAGGGCAAGGGCGACGCCCTGTCCCTGAGCCAGGCCATCGACCACGCCGTGGCCAAGGGCGCCCAGGTCATCAACATCTCCCAGGACACCGACGTGCCGATGCTCCCGGACTCCGAGCTCGGCAAGTCGGTCCAGCGGGCCATCGAGGCCAAGGTCGTCGTCGTGGCCTCCGCCGGCAACGACGGCATGAGCGGCGAGAAGCGCAAGACCTACCCGGCCGCCTTCCCGGGCGTGCTCGCCGTCGGCGCCTCCGACCGCAACAACGAACGGTCCGCCTTCTCCCAGCCGGGCGACTTCATCGGCGTCGCGGCCCCCGGCGTCGACATGGTCTCCACCGTCCCCGGCTTCGGCCAGTGCATCGACAACGGCACCAGCTTCTCCGCCCCGTACGTCGCCGGGGTCGCCGCCCTGCTGCGCGCCGAGCACGACGACTGGAGCGTGCAGCAGATCGTCTGGCAGATCCAGAACACCGCCGAACGCTCCGTCAAGGGCCGCGACGACTACGTCGGTTGGGGAGTCGTCGACCCGGTACGGGCCGTCACCCAGGACCGCGAGCCGCCCAAGGCCCCGGTCCCCGACCCGGGCCCGCCGCCCGCCGCCGCCCCGGAGGTGGCGGAGCTGACGATGGCCGAGACGGCGCAGGAGCGCCAGGAGCGCCTGGGCACGTACGCTCTCGGCATCGGCGCCGTCCTCATCGCCGTCATCGCGGGCACCGCGACCGTCGCACGGGACACACGGAACCGCAGACGCCGTTTGCAGTGAACGGTCACGGTTCATCAACAGAAGCGGACCGCTGGTGTTGGGCAGGGCAGCCGAACTGGCTAGAGTGACAACAGGCTTCACGACTGTGATCGGGGGATTCTCGTGAAGCGGAGGGGGATCTCCAGGGCGTGTGGCCGAAATCCGCGCCGGAAGTGTCCGCTCCGCCACGTAATCCGCCGTTCCTGCCGGCGAATTGAGAAGTGAGGAGCTTCGGATGAGCAACAATTTCGGACTTGCAGACGATCCCATCGTCCAGGCCAAGAACAAGATCTCCGAAACGGCCGAGGCCGTCACCACCCAGGCCCGTGAGCTGGCCGACATCCTCGCCACCGTGAGCGCGGGCTGGACCGGTGTGGGTGCCCAGGGGTTCGTCAACGCCCAGACGGTGGTGAACGAGGACCACGACCAGATCCGTCGGCTGCTCGGCGTGCTGCACAACGCGGTCGCCCAGACCAAGAACCTGAGCAACGCCCAGGACGACGACGTGCGAGCGGCCTTCAACGCCGTCCAGTCCAACGCGGGCGGCAACACCTCGGGCCTCAACTCGATCTGACGCACGTCGTATTCCGGTAAGCCCCGCTCAGCGCTAAGGAGAAGAACATGGCTGCCACTGACGGCCACACCAAGGTCACATACGAGTCCGTCCAGCAGATGGCCAACCGCATCCGCACGGTCTCGAAGAAGATCATCGACGACCTGGCCTCGATGGACCAGGCGCTCAAGGTCGTCACGGACACCTGGGACGGTGAGGCCCACGCCGCCTACGTCCAGCTCCAGGCCAAGTACAAGGGCCAGGCCGAGCACATGAAGAACCAGCTCGAGCAGGTCGCCCAGACCATCGAGCGCGGCAAGGACGACTACCGCTCCACCGACGTCAAGGCCTCGCGCCTGTTCACCGAGGCCTTCTGAGCCAGGTGTGGGAGAAGGGGCGCGCCCGTCCGGGCGCGCCCCTTCCGCATGTCCGTGTACCCGCACGGGCGGTGGCGGTGCAGGTGGAAAACCCCCTCCCCGGGCCCCCCAACAAAAGCCTCCCACAC
>NZ_JBIARJ010000012.1:237086-254274 GCF_042889825.1 Streptomyces sp. NPDC002467
GCCCCCCACACCTCCGCGGGCGCAACGCCCCACCCCCCCACCACCCCGGCCATGCCCCCGCGCCGTTTCACCGCGGCCTTCTCCCCCTGGGGGGGGGGGGGGGGCCCCCCGGGGGGCCCCCCCCCCTTCCGCATGTCCGTGACCGCTCAGGGACGGTGGCGGTCCAGGTCGAACTCGCCGTCCCGGGCACCCAGTACGAAGGCCTCCCACTCGGCCGCCGTGTACCGCAGCACCGTCTCCCGGTCCAGCGAGGACCGCATGGCCACCGCGCCCTCGGGCAGCCGGGCGATCTCGACCCGCTCCTCGTCCGGGCTGGTCCCGGGCGGGCCCTCCCACTCCACGCCGCTGATGTCGAGCGCGTACAGCTCGTCCTTCTCCTGCTGGGTGCCCATGTGCGGCCTTTCCCCTCGGTGGCGCGGTCTTCACCGCCGATTATCTGCGCTGCGCCGCCCGAGGGGACGGGTTTCCCCACATCACGGGCTCACATCACCGGCTCACAACCCCGGCATCCGCCCGAGCTGCACCAGCGACGTACCCCGCCTGCGCGAGGCGTAGAAGGCCCGGCCCGGAGGCATCGGACGCGGCCGGACGTTCCCGACCAGGTCGCCCTCGGACGGGTCGCCGGACAACAGGACGCCCTGCGCGCCGAGCTCCTTGATCCGCTGCATGAACGGGTCGTACAGGGAGCGCGAGGCACCCGCCGAGTTGCGCGCGATGACGAAGCGCACGCCCGTGTCCCGGGCGAAGGGCAGGAACTCCACCAGCGGTGCCAGCGGATTGCCCTGGCTCGTGGCCACCAGGTCGAAGTCGTCGATGATGATGAAGACGTCCGGCCCCGTCCACCAGCTGCGGTCCCGCAGCTGCTGCGGAGTGACGTCGGTCGGCGGCTGCCGGCGCGAGAACACCCCGCCCAGCGCCTCCATGTGCATCTGCAGGGAGCTCGCCATCGGCGCGTACTCCAACAGGTGCTCCTCCGGCAGCGCCCCCAGCAGGCTCCGCCGGTAGTCGCCGACGACCAGACGGGCCTGGTCGGGGGTGTAGCGCTCGGCGATCTGCTTGGCGATGAGCCGCAGCAGGTTCGTCTTGCCCGACTCGCTCTCACCGAACACCAGCAGGAAGGGGTCGGACTCGAAGTCGACGAACACCGGCTCCAGATCGGTCTCGTCGATGCCGATCGCGATCCCGCGGCCCGGGTGCTCCCCGCCCTTGGGCAGCTGGTCGGAGTGGAGCAGCCGCGGCAGCAGCCGTACGCCGGGAGCCGTGGGCCCCGTCCAGTTCTGCTTGACGGCCTCCACGAAGGCCGCGGTGGCCTCCGACAGGTCGCCCGCGTCGTGCGAGCCGTCGATCCGCGGCAGCGCGCCCAGGAAGTGCAGCTTCTCCGCCACCTGACCGCGACCCGGCATCCCCGCGGGGACGTTCGCCGCGACCTTCCGGTCGAACTCGGAGTCCATGACGTCGCCGAGCCGCAGCTCCAGCCGGCTCAGCATCTGGTCCTTGAGCGCGGCCCGTACCTCCATGTACCGCGCCGCCGTGATCACCACGTGGATGCCGTAGCCCAGACCGCGGGCCGCGATGTCGTTGACGACCTGCTCCAGGCCCTCGTACTCGCCCCGGAAGTTGCCCCAGCCGTCGATGACGAGGAACACGTCGCCCCACGCCTCGCCCGGCAGGTCACCGGCCGCGCGCCGGCGCCGGTAGGTGGTGATCGAGTCGACGTTGTTGGAGCGGAAGAACTCCTCGCGGCGGTTGAGGATGGCCGCCACCTCCGAGACCGTGCGCCGCACCCGCTCCGGATCCAGACGCGAGGCGATCCCGCCCACGTGCGGCAGCTCGGCGACCGCCGACAGGCTGCCACCACCGAAGTCCAGCCCGTAGAACTGCACCTCGCGCGGGGTGTGCGTGAGCGCGAACGAGGAGATCAGCGTCCGCATCAGCGTCGACTTGCCCGACTGCGGACCACCGACCACCATCATGTGACCCGCCGCACCCGAGAAGTCCCGGTACAGCACCTCGCGCCGCTGCTCGAACGGCTTGTCGATGAGGCCCAGCGGTACGACCAGCCCGCCCGGGCGCGTGTACCCGTCCGCGTGCAGCCCGCGCTCCGCGCTCGGCGCCAGCGCCGGCAGCAACTGGTCCAGCGGCGGCGCCTGGTCGAGCGGCGGCAGCCACACCTGGTGCGCCGGCACGCCCTGACCCTCCAGCCGGCCCACGATCACGTCCAGCACCGTGTCCGCGAGGGCGTCGTCCTCCCGCGAGGACTGCGCCGCCAGGTACGCCGGGTCCGGAGCCGCGTACACCACCGGCACCGGAGCCGCCGTGAACAGCGCGGGCCGCCGCTCCACCGGGAACAGGCCCACCGACAGGTCCGGCCCGCCCGAACGGTAGGTGCCCGAGACGTACGCCGCCTTGAAGCGCGTCATCTCGTCCGTACCGAACTTCAGGTAGCCCGAACCGGGCACCGACGGCAGGTGGTAGGCGTCCGGCACGCCGATCGCGGTCCGCGACTCCGCCGCAGAGAAGGTCCGCAGACCGATCCGGTACGACAGGTACGTGTCCAGGCCGCGCAGCTTGCCCTCCTCCAGCCGCTGCGAGGCCAGCAACAGGTGCACGCCCAGCGAACGGCCGATGCGGCCGATCTGGATGAACATGTCGATGAAGTCGGGCTTCGCCGTCAGCAGCTCGGAGAACTCGTCGATCACCAGCACCAGCGAGGCCAGGGGCTCCAGCGGGGCGCCGGCCGCACGGGCCTTCTCGTAGTCGTGGATGTTCGCGTAGTTGCCCGCCGAACGCAGCAGCTCCTGCCGGCGCTGCAGCTCGCCGCGGATCGAGTCGCCCATGCGGTCCACGAGCGTGAGGTCGTCCGCCAGGTTGGTGATGACCGCCGCCACGTGCGGCATCTGCCCCATGCCCGTGAAGGTCGCACCGCCCTTGAAGTCGGCCAGTACGAAGTTCAGCGTCTCCGAGGTGTGCGTGACGGCCAGACCCAGCACCAGCGTGCGCAGCAGCTCCGACTTGCCGGAACCGGTCGCGCCCACGCACAGGCCGTGCGGGCCCATGCCCTCCTGCGCGGCCTCCTTCAGGTCCAGCATCACCGGTGCGCCGTCCTCGCCGACACCGATCGGCACGCGCAGCCGCTCACCGGCCGACCGCGGCCGCCAGGTCCGCGCCACGTCGACGGAGGCGGCGTCGCCCAGGTTCAGCAGGTCCGTGAAGTCCAGGTTCGCCAGCAGCGGCTCGTCCTCGTCCCCGCCACCGGTGCGCATCGGCGCCAGCTGCCGGGCCAGGGCCTCCGCCGCGGGCAGCGACAGGGTGTCCGGGACGCCTTCGTAGGCGACCCCGCCGCCCGATTCCAGTCGCAGCCGGCCCGGCCGCACCACGACCGACAGCCCACCGCGCAGCTCGTCCAGGTCGCCCGGGACCACCTCGACGATGGTCACGCCCTGAAGCCCCTCGGCCGCGGCGAACACCGAGTCCGGCGGCACCATCCCGCCGTCCAGCACCACCACCAGGTGCGGCTGGTCCAGCACCGGGGACACCTCGCGGCTGAACCGGGGCCGCCCCTCCAGCCGGGACCCCAGCAGCCCCTCCAACTCCGCGAGGTCGTCGCCGAACAGCCGCTTCGTACCAGCCCCGTCGACCTGACCCGGTACCTGCGTGTGCGGCAGCCATTTCGTCCAGTCCCACGCCGGCACCGCACCCGGTGACGCCACCACGGCCACCACCAGGTCCTCGGGGGAGTGCAACGTCGCCAGCTGCGCCACCAGCGCCCGCGCCGTACCCCGCGCCGACTCCGGCTCACCGGACACCGTCACGTGGTAGAAGGCCCGGAGCGACACCGCCACCGGCAGCCCGTCCAGGGAGGAGTGCACCTTCAGGAAGCGCTGCATCGCGCCCGCCGTCAACGGCTCCAGCTCGTCCACCGGGGCCGTGTCCGGCGCCACCAACGGCGTCGCCAGCCGCTGCGCGCCGAGTCCGAGCCGTGCCTGCCCGAAGTCCGCGTCCCCGACCCGCCGTTCCCACAGCCGGGAGCCCTCCGCCACCACCGACCACAACTGCTCGGGAGCCGGGTGCAGGTACAACTGCGCGTCGCGCTGGGCCCGCGCGGTGCGACGTACCTGACGGCGCGTCTGCGCGAGGTACTTCAGGTAGTCCCGCCGCACATCGGCCATTTGCCCCTGCGTACCACGCCGGTAGCGCACCAACTGGGCGACGATCATGCCCAGCGTGGACACCAGCATCAGCGTGCCCATGATCCGCATGATCGGATTAGGGGTCATGAAGAAGAACACGACCGACGAGCCCATGCCGAGCATCGGCAGGACCTGCATCAACATGCCCTCTTGCTGACCGCGCGGGAGTTCCGGAGGGGCCTCCAGTCTCAGCTCGTCCGAAGGGACTTCGGGCGGCAGGGACCGCGGCGGGCGTTTGACGACGATCTGGCTCACCGGAGCATCCCCTCGAAAACGGACGGGAGACACCGCTGCCGGCGCCCCCAAGTCCCGGGCGCGGAGGGGGTCTCCTCCGCGCGACCGTGATCCTACTTGCCGACAGTCCGCCATATGCCCGGTAGGGTGGCCCGCCTGGGCCCTGTCCGGGCGATCCCCGCGGGTCGGCCCGCGACGCCCGGCACGGGCACCTCGCTGCGTCGTCGCATCGCGCACGTACGGTCGAGTACGAGCTGCGATGCCCGCCGCGCGACGCACCGCGCCGGCCGCCGCGGGCCGACCCGCGGAGACCGCCCGTACGGGGCCCGGCATACGCATCCGCGAATCGTCCGCCGCCGCGGGCACCGACAACGGGGGTCACACAGGTGAGTACGGCCGCAACGACGGGCTTCTGCAGGGTCACCGTCGTGGCCCCGGACAGCCGTATCGACGTCGCCCTCCCCGAGGACATCGCCGTCGCCGACGTCTACCCCGAGCTGCTGCGCCTCACCGGTCAGACCCAGCCCGTGGGCGCCCCCACCGGCTTCCACCTCGTGCGCCGCTCCGGCACCGTCCTCGACGGCGCGCGGACCCTCGCCGCCCAGCAGGTCCTCGACGGCGAGGTCCTCAGCCTGCGCCCCTTCGCCGAGTCCCTGCCCCCGGCCGTCTTCGACGACGTCTCCGACGCCGTCGCCTCCGCCGTCGTCCGCGACCGGCACCGCTGGAGCGACGACATGCTGCGCGGCGCGGGCCTGGCCGGCGCCGCCGTGCTCCTCGTGATGCTGGGCTTCGTCCTCTGGTACGCCGACCCGATCCGCCACGACGTGCACGGACTGCCCGGCATCATCGCCGGCGCCGTCGGCATCCTGCTCACCGCCCTCGCCGGGGTCCGCGCACGCGTCTACCGCGACCGGGGCTCCGCCGTCGCGCTCGGCCTCAGCTCCCTCCCGCTCCTGCTGATCGCCGGCTCCGGGATCATCGCCCCCGCCGCCGGCGAGGGACCCGGCCGCCTCCAGTTCCTCCTCGGCTGCGTCTGCGTCCTTGTCGCCTCGGTCGCCCTCGTCGCGCTCACCCCCAGCGGGGACGCCCCCTTCGTCGCGGCCACCTTCGTGGCCGCCACCGGCACCCTCGCCACCTTCGGCGCCATCGCCACCGAGGCCTCCGCCACCCACACCGCGGCCGTCTGCGCCCCCGTCGCCATCGGCCTCGTCGCCTTCCTGCCCAGCCTCTCCGCCCGCGTCGCCCGGCTGCCCATCGGCTACGCGGCCCCGCAGAGCGCAACCGACGAGTACGTCGACTACGCGGGGACCCCGGACCGCCACGACACCGAGCCGTACGGTGACCAGTCCGCCGCCGACGGCTCCGACCAGGGCGCCCCGCTCGACGCCGAGGCCATCGCCGCCCAGGCCCGCCGCGGCCACGAGATGCTGCTCGGACTCGTCGCCGGCTGCGCCGCGGTCGCCGTCGGCTCCGCCGCCGTCCTCGGTTTCTCCGACAACACCTGGGGCCGCCTGCTGGCGCTCGCCACCGGCCTCGCCATGCTGCTGCGCGCCCGGCTCTTCCGCTACACCTCGCAGGTGGTCTGCGCCCTGGCCGCCGGACTGATCGCCGTCGCCCTGCTGATCCTGGGCCTGGCCCTGCACCCGCCGGTCGAGCTCCTCGCGGCCTTGGCCAAGCAGGACCACAGCGGCATGGACATCCGTACGATCTGGCTGACCGCCGCGGTCGCCGCCGGCGCGGCCCTCCTCGCGGGAATTGCGCTTGTCATCCCCCGCAAGGGCCTGTCACCCTTCTGGGGAAGGCTGCTCGACCTCACCGAGGCGGCGGTCCTGCTCAGCCTGGTCCCCCTGGCCCTGGCCGTGCTGGACGTCTACTCCCGGGCCCGCTCTCTCACCAGCTGAGACGTCGCGACCCGGCAGCCTGGTACGCTGTGTGACGGCCGTTTGTGTACGCGTCCCCCGGATACCTCGACGAGAGGGTCTGTGGACTGCGCTCAGCGAGCCCCGCCTCCCGAGTTACGGAAGCTCCCCAGAGATTCAGACCTGGGGCACTCGGTGGCTACGAAGACCCATACGAGGAGTACGCGTGCCGCTCGACGCCGCTACGAAGAAGCAGATCATCGCAGAGTTTGGTGCCAAGGAGGGCGACACCGGCTCCCCCGAGGTCCAGGTCGCGATGCTGTCCCGCCGCATCTCGGACCTGACCGAGCACCTCAAGGCCCACAAGCACGACCACCACTCCCGTCGTGGTCTGCTGATCCTGGTCGGCCAGCGTCGCCGCCTGCTGCAGTACCTGGCCAAGAAGGACATCCAGCGCTTCCGTACGCTGGTCGAGCGCCTCGGCATCCGCCGCGGTGCGGCCGGCGCCAAGTAAAGCGTCGTGGAGGGAGCGGTTCCCACTTCCGGGGGCCGCTCCCTTTGCTGTACGTGCGCACCGGACCGGACCCTTTGTAGTCTGGAACGGACGCCGTGCGCACCTGACGAAGACGCGCACAACTGAAGAGGAGGAGCGCCCTCCCTACGCCGCCGGTCCTCGGTAGTGGCACCCGGAAATGCCCGCACGGGCGACGGACCCGGATGCTTCGATCGAAGACCGGCCCCCAGGCCAGGCGCGCTTCTCCGCAACCGTCCACCGCCACACGGGCGGCGGACGGAGACGACGAAAATGGAGAAAACGCTAGTGGAGAACGAGACCCACTACGCCGAAGCCGTGATCGACAACGGTTCCTTCGGCACCCGCACCATCCGCTTCGAGACGGGCCGTCTGGCCCGCCAGGCCGCCGGCTCCGCCGTTGCCTACCTGGACGACGACACGATGGTGCTTTCCGCGACCACCGCGTCGAAGAAGCCCAAGGACCAGCTCGACTTCTTCCCCCTGACGGTGGACGTCGAGGAGCGCCAGTACGCGGCCGGCAAGATCCCCGGCTCCTTCTTCCGCCGTGAGGGCCGCCCCTCCGAGGACGCGATCCTCACCTGCCGCCTGATCGACCGCCCGCTGCGCCCGTCCTTCAAGAAGGGCCTGCGCAACGAGATCCAGGTCGTCGCCACCGTCATGGCGCTCAACCCGGACCACCTGTACGACGTCGTCGCGATCAACGCCGCGTCCGCGTCCACGCAGCTGGCCGGCCTGCCCTTCTCCGGCCCGATCGGCGGCGTCCGCGTCGCGCTGATCCGCGGCCAGTGGGTGGCGTTCCCGACGCACACCGAGCTCGAGGACGCCGTCTTCGACATGGTCGTCGCGGGCCGCACCCTCGAAGACGGTGACGTCGCGATCATGATGGTCGAGGCCGAGGCCACCGAGAAGACCATCGCCCTCGTCAAGGGCGGCGCCCAGGCGCCGACCGAGGAGATCGTCGCCGCGGGTCTCGACGCCGCGAAGCCGTTCATCAAGGTCCTCTGCAAGGCCCAGGCCGACCTGGCCGCCAAGGCCGCCAAGCCCGAGGGCGAGTTCCCGGTCTTCCTGGACTACCAGGACGACGTGTACGAGGCCCTCGCGGCCGCCGTCAAGGGCGAGCTCTCCCAGGCGCTGACCATCGCGGGCAAGCAGGACCGCGAGGCAGAGCTGGACCGCGTCAAGGAGATCGCCGCCGAGAAGCTCCTCCCGGCCTTCGAGGGCCGCGAGAAGGAGATCTCCGCCGCCTACCGCAGCCTGACCAAGGCCCTGGTGCGCGAGCGCGTCATCAAGGACAAGGTCCGCATCGACGGCCGCGGGATCACGGACATCCGTACCCTCGCCGCCGAGGTCGAGGCCATCCCGCGCGTGCACGGCTCGGCGCTGTTCGAGCGTGGCGAGACCCAGATCCTGGGCGTCACCACCCTCAACATGCTCCGCATGGAGCAGCAGCTGGACACCCTCTCCCCGGTGACCCGCAAGCGCTACATGCACAACTACAACTTCCCGCCGTACTCCGTCGGCGAGACCGGCCGCGTCGGTTCGCCGAAGCGCCGCGAGATCGGCCACGGCGCGCTCGCCGAGCGCGCGATCGTGCCGGTCCTCCCGACCCGCGAGGAGTTCCCCTACGCGATCCGCCAGGTGTCCGAGGCCCTCGGCTCCAACGGTTCGACGTCCATGGGCTCGGTCTGCGCCTCCACCATGTCGCTGCTGAACGCCGGTGTGCCCCTCAAGGCCCCCGTCGCCGGTATCGCCATGGGCCTGATCTCCCAGGAGATCGACGGCAAGACCCACTACGTCGCCCTCACCGACATCCTCGGTGCGGAGGACGCCTTCGGCGACATGGACTTCAAGGTCGCCGGCACCAAGGAGTTCGTCACCGCGCTCCAGCTGGACACCAAGCTCGACGGCATCCCGGCCTCCGTTCTGGCCGCCGCCCTCAAGCAGGCCCGCGACGCCCGCCTCCACATCCTCGACGTGATGATGGAAGCGATCGACACGCCGGACGCGATGTCCCCGTTCGCCCCGCGGATCATCACCGTCAAGATCCCGGTGGACAAGATCGGTGAGGTCATCGGCCCCAAGGGCAAGATGATCAACCAGATCCAGGAGGACACCGGCGCCGAGATCACGATCGAGGACGACGGCACCATCTACATCGGCGCCTCCGACGGCCCGGCCGCCGAGGCCGCCCGCGCCACGATCAACTCGATCGCCAACCCGACCATGCCGGAGGTCGGCGAGCGCTACCTGGGTACGGTCGTCAAGACCACCACCTTCGGTGCCTTCGTCTCCCTGATGCCCGGCAAGGACGGCCTGCTGCACATCTCGCAGATCCGCAAGCTCGCCGGTGGCAAGCGCGTGGAGAACGTCGAGGACGTGCTCGCGGTCGGCACCAAGGTCCAGGTGGAGATCGCCGAGATCGACCAGCGCGGCAAGCTCTCCCTGATCCCCGTGATCGACGGCGAGGCCGCCGGTGACGACGCTGACAAGGACGACTCCGACAAGTGATGTCGCGTAGTTCCCGTGTGACGGCCCGCCCCTCTTCGGAGGGGCGGGCCGTCGCCCGTACCCAAACCCTCCTCAAGGGCAGCAACGGGATCGGCACCGTCCGTCGCACCGTCCTCCCCGGCGGCCTGCGCGTCGTCACCGAGACGCTGCCCTCGGTCCGCTCCGCCACCTTCGGCATCTGGGCCCACGTGGGCTCCCGTGACGAGACCCCGTCGCTGGCCGGCAGCACGCACTACCTGGAGCACCTCCTCTTCAAGGGCACGCGGCAGCGCAGCGCCCTCGACATCTCCTCCGCGATCGACGCGGTCGGCGGCGAGATGAACGCCTTCACGGCGAAGGAGTACACCTGCTACTACGCGCGGGTGCTCGACACCGACCTGCCGCTGGCCATAGACGTCGTGTGCGACATGCTCACCGGCTCGCTGATCCGCGAGGAGGACGTCGACGCCGAGCGCGGCGTGATCCTCGAAGAGATCGCGATGACCGAGGACGACCCGGGCGACTGCGTGCACGACCTGTTCGCGCACACCATGTACGGAGACACCCCCCTGGGCCGTCCCGTGCTCGGCACCGTCGACACGATCAACGCCCTCGGCGCCGACCGCATCCGCCGCTTCTACAAGAAGCACTACGACCCCCGCCACCTGGTGGTCGCCGCGGCCGGCAACGTCGACCACAACAAGGTCGTGCGCCAGGTCCGCGCGGCCTTCGAGAAGGCCGGCGCGCTGAAGCACACCGACGCCGAGCCGATCGGCCCGCGCGGCGGCGCCAAGCGCATCCGCACCGCTGGCCGCGTCGACCTGGTCGGCCGCAAGACCGAGCAGGCCCACGTGGTCCTCGGCATGCCCGGCCTGGCCCGTACCGACGAGCGCCGCTGGGCGCTCGGCGTGCTGAACACGGCACTCGGCGGCGGCATGTCCTCCCGCCTCTTCCAGGAGGTGCGGGAGAAGCGCGGCCTGGCCTACAGCGTGTACTCGTACACCTCGGGCTTCGCCGACACGGGCCTCTTCGGCGTGTACGCGGGCTGCCGCCCCAACCAGGTCCACGACGTACTGCGGATCTGCCGCGACGAGCTCGACAAGGTGGCCTCCGAGGGCCTCGCCGACGACGAGATCAAGCGGGCGATAGGACAGCTCTCGGGCTCGACCGTCCTCGGCCTGGAGGACACCGGCGCGATCATGAACCGCATCGGCAAGAGCGAGTTGTGCTGGGGCGACCAGATGTCGGTCGACGACATGCTGGCCCGCATCGCCGCGGTGACCCCGGACGACGTCCGCTCGGTCGCACAGGATGTACTGGCCCAGCGGCCCTCGCTCGCGGTGATCGGCCCCCTGAAGGAGAAGCAGGCGGCACGCCTCGACGAAGCGGTCGCCTAGTTTCGTACGGATGTAAGGGAAGCAATATGAGCAAGCTGCGCGTGGCGGTCCTGGGCGCTCAGGGCCGCATCGGCTCCGAAGCGGTCAAGGCGGTCGAGGCCGCCGAGGACATGGAGCTGGTGGCCGCCCTCGGCCGCGGCGACAAGCTGGAGACGCTGGCGGAGTCCGGCGCCCAGGTCGCCGTCGAGCTGACCACCCCCGCCTCGGTCATGGGGAACCTGGACTTCCTCGTCCGCCACGGCATCCACGCGGTGGTCGGCACCACCGGCTGGACCGAGGACCGTCTCGCCCAGCTGAACACCTGGCTCGCCGGCTCCCCGGCGACCGGTGTGCTCATCGCCCCGAACTTCTCCATCGGTGCCGTCCTCACCATGAAGTTCGCCGCCCAGGCCGCCCGCTACTTCGAATCCGTCGAGGTGGTCGAGCTGCACCACCCGAACAAGGTCGACGCCCCCTCCGGCACCGCGACCCGTACGGCGCAGCTCATCGCGGCCGCCCGTGCCGAGGCCGGCCTCGGCGCCCAGCCCGACGCCACCGCGGCCTCCCTCGACGGCGCGCGCGGCGCGGACGTCGACGGGGTGCCGGTGCACGCCATCCGCCTGCGGGGCCTGCTGGCCCACCAGGAGGTGCTCCTCGGCGGCGAGGGCGAGACCCTGACCATCCGTCACGACTCCCTGCACCACAGCAGCTTCATGCCGGGCATCCTGCTCGGCGCGCGCCGCGTGCCGCAGACCCCGGGCCTCACCTTCGGCCTGGAAAACTTCCTCGACCTGGGCTGACCGGACTGATTTCACGATGCGCGCGAAGATCACGTACTTCCTCACGGCCGCCGTCCTGGTCGTCTACTTCGTCCTGGCCGGCAGCCGGGGCCTGATGCTCATCCAGCACGGGACCTGGATCACCGTCACCCTCGGTGCGGCCGTGCTGATCCTGCCGGTCATCGGCATCTGGTTCCTCTGGAAGAACACGCAGTTCGTCACCAAGGCCAACCAGCTCGCGATCGAGCTGGAGGCCGAGGGCGGCCTGCCCGTCGACGAACTGGAACGGGACCAGTACGGCCGGATCCTGCGGGACTCCGCCGACGAGGTCTTCGCACGCCGCAAGGCCGAGACCGAGGACGAGCCGGGGGACTGGCGCAACTGGTTCCGGCTCGCCGTCGCCTACCGCGACGCCCGCGACACCCCGCGGGCCCGTACGGCGATGCAGCGCGCCATCGCCCTGCACGACAAGAAGCCCGTACAGGTCTGACCTGTACGGGCTTCCCGTCCGAGCTCGAACACGAGGCCTGCGAGGCCCGTCAGGCCCGCGGGGTCACGCGGCCACGGGCCGGTACTCCTCGGCCCAGGCCCCGACCATGTCGGCGGCCCGGTCGAAGGCCTCGGAGCGCGACAGGAAATCGGCGCTGTGGTCGGTCAGCAGGGCCGGCGGCTCCGCGCCGTCGCGCACGGCCGCCGTCAGGGCCTGCCCCTGAACGGTCCTCGGCAGCCCGAGCCAGCGCACCGGCTGCTGCACCGTACGCAGCTCGGCGATCTCGCTCCACGCGAGGGTGCGGCTCCCGAAGAACCCCACCCGGCGCAGCCCCGCACGGCTCACCCACACACCCACCTGCAGCATCCGCAGCGCCGACCCGACCACCAGGAGGGCGGCGACCAGGCACACGAGCGCCCCGGTCCACGCCCCGGCGAAGGCGACGATCATCGTGGACAACAGCATGAAGGCGGACAACAGGAGCAGCACCGCGGAGATGGCCACCCGCCAGGGCCCCGGCCGGTAGGGCCGGCGCCAGCGGTCGTGGTCGACATGGGCCAGTACCGCGTCGTCGTCGTCCGTCTCGGACACGCCGTCGGCCGTCAGGAAGGGCAGGGGCACGGCTGGACCTCACTCACATGCACGTTCGGTTGGGCTGTGCCCGTGAGGCTACCGCCCTTCGGACGCCTCCGACTGCTGCGACTTCGCGGGAGCCTTGCTCGGCTGAAGTGCCGGCATGCCGAAGAGCAGCGAGCCGACGAGCCCCGCCACCACGGTCAGACCGACCAGACTACGGGCGGCCAACTGGCTCTTGCTCAGACTCTCGCGCGGCGGCGGAGTGACATTGCTGCGGAAACGGTCGGCCTCGGCGACGAAGGCGAACGGGACGGGTTCGCGCCGGCGAAACATCAGGGGCATCTCCTCGACAGTGGATGGCGGGCGTTCTGCGGGTTCTCCTGGATAGACGTACGAGCCGGCCAATCGGTGCCGGATTTCCGGACATTCACCGGATTTCGTGTCGCCGCGTCAGCTGTTCGGGCGTCCGGCCCACGTCCGCGCTTGCGCGGGCGGCGACGAGCTCCGACATAGAGTTGGGCGCGCCCCAGGAATGAGCGTTCGGAAGGACCCCGGTGAGCGAGACCCCCGCTTCAGATCTGAAACCCAGCTTCCGCAGCGATGTGACGGTGGAGCTGGTGAAGCACTCCGCCGCCGACTCCGACGTGCTGTGGGCCGCCCGGGTCTCCACCGCCGGCGAACAGTCGCTCGAAGAGCTGCAGAAGGATCCGGAGCGTTCCAAGGGCCTCGTCAACTACCTGATGCGCGACCGCCACGGCAGCCCCTTCGAGCACAACTCGATGACCTTCTTCATCAGCGCCCCGATCTTCGTCTTCCGCGAGTTCATGCGTCACCGGGTGGGCTGGTCCTACAACGAGGAATCGGGCCGCTACAGGGAGCTGGAGCCCGTCTTCTACGTCCCGGACGCCGAGCGCAAGCTCGTCCAGGAGGGCCGCCCGGGCAAGTACGTCTTCGTCGAGGGCACCGAGGCTCAACAGGAGCTGACCGCCCGGGTCATGGAGGACTCGTACGTCCAGGCCTACGAGGCGTACCAGCAGATGCTGGCCGCCGGTGTCGCCCGCGAGGTGGCCCGTTCGGTCCTGCCGGTGGGCCTCTTCTCCTCGATGTACGCCACCTGCAACGCCCGCTCGCTGATGCACTTCCTCGGCCTGCGCACCCAGCACGAGCTGGCCAAGGTGCCGTCCTTCCCGCAGCGGGAGATCGAGATGGTCGGCGAGAAGATGGAGCGGCACTGGGCGAAGCTCATGCCGCTCACCTACGCGGCCTTCAACGACAACGGACGGATCGCCCCGTAAGGTCTGGTTCGACCGTCACGCACAGATGTGCTGAGACAAGTCCGAAGTGTCCGTATTGCGACGTTTCGGAAAGTTCATCTAGGCTGATCAAACGGACCCGGCACTGCCTGAACCCCCGAGCAGGCAGTGCCGGGCTCCAACACCCTGTTGACGTCCCCCGAGGGGACACCGCGAGCGTGGCAGCGAGTAGCGTGTTACCCATGGCTCCGATCTCGACTCCGCAGACCCCCTTCGGGCGGGTCCTCACCGCCATGATCACGCCGTTTACGGCGAATGGCGATCTCGACCTCGACGGCGCGCAGCAGCTCGCCGTCCACTTGGTGGACGCAGGCAACGACGGCCTGATCATCAACGGCACCACCGGTGAGTCGCCGACCACCACCGACGCGGAGAAAAACGACCTCGTACGAGCCGTCCTCGAAGCCGTCGGAGACCGCGCCCACGTGGTCGCCGGCATCGGCACCAACGACACCCGCCACACCCTCGAACTGGCCCGCCAGGCCGAGCGCACGGGGGCCCACGGCCTGCTCGCCGTCACCCCGTACTACAGCAAGCCGCCGCAGGAGGGCCTCTTCCGGCACTTCACGGCGATCGCCGACGCCACCGAGCTGCCGGTCATGCTCTACGACATCCCCGGCCGCAGCGGTGTCCCGATCGAGACGGAAACCCTCGTCCGACTGGCCGAGCACCCCCGTATCGTGGCCAACAAGGACGCCAAGGGCGACCTCGGCCGTGCAAGCTGGGCCATCGCGCAGAGCGGCCTGGCCTGGTACTCGGGCGACGACATGCTGAACCTGCCCCTCCTGTCGGTGGGCGCGGTCGGCTTCGTCTCCGTGGTCGGCCACGTGGTCAGCCCCGACCTGCGCGCCATGCTGGAGGCGCACCTGGGCGGGGACGTCCAGAAGGCCACCGAGATCCACCAGAAGCTGCTCCCGATCTTCACCGGCATGTTCCGCACCCAGGGCGTGATGACCACGAAGGCTGCCCTGGACCTGCAGGGCCTGCCCGCCGGCCCGCTGCGGCTCCCGCTGATCGGGCTGACCGACGAAGAGACTGCCCAGCTCAAGATCGATCTTGCCGCGGGCGGGGTACAGCTCTGACAACAGACTTCACAACTGAACAAGCAAGACCAAACACACAACAGCAAGTGCACGAATGACATGCGCGCCACGTGCCTTAAGGGGTACGTGGCGTGTGTGGTGAAGGAGAAACTTTTGAGCCATCCGCACCCTGAACTGGGCCCGCCGCCGAAGCTCCCCAAGGGCGGCCTCCGGGTCACCCCCCTGGGCGGTCTCGGTGAGATCGGCCGGAACATGACCGTCTTCGAGTTCGACGGCCGCCTGCTGATCGTCGACTGCGGCGTGCTCTTCCCCGAGGAGGAGCAGCCGGGCATCGACCTGATCCTTCCGGACTTCACGTCCATCCGGGATCGCCTCGACGACATCGAGGGCATCGTCCTCACGCACGGTCACGAGGACCACATCGGCGCAGTCCCGTACCTCCTCCGGGAGAAGCCGGACATCCCGCTGATCGGCTCCAAGCTGACGCTGGCCCTCATCGAGGCGAAGCTCCAGGAGCACCGCATCCGCCCCTACACCCTCGAGGTGAAGGAAGGCGAGCGCGAGGCCCTCGGCCCCTTCGACTGCGAGTTCATCGCGGTCAACCACTCCATCCCGGACGCCCTGGCCGTCGCGATCCGCACCCCCGCGGGCATGGTCGTCGCCACCGGCGACTTCAAGATGGACCAGCTCCCGCTGGACAAGCGCCTCACCGACCTGCACGCCTTCGCGCGTCTGAGCGAGGAGGGCATCGACCTCCTCCTCTCCGACTCGACGAACGCCGAGGTCCCGGGCTTCGTACCGCCCGAGCGCGAGATCTCCAACGTCCTGCGGAACGTCTTCGCGAACGCCCACAACCGGATCATCGTGGCCAGCTTCGCCAGCCACGTGCACCGCATCCAGCAGATCCTCGACGCCGCTCACGAGTACGGCCGCAGGGTCGCCTTCGTCGGCCGTTCGATGGTCCGCAACATGGGCATCGCCCGCGACCTCGGCTACCTGCGGGTCCCCGCCGGTCTCGTCGTGGACGTGAAGACCCTCGACGACCTGCCGGCCCACGAGGTCGTCCTGGTCTGCACGGGTTCCCAAGGCGAGCCGATGGCGGCCCTGTCCCGCATGGCCAACCGGGACCACCAGATCCGCATCGTCCCGGGCGACACGGTCATCCTCGCGTCGTCCCTGATCCCGGGCAACGAGAACGCGGTCTACCGCGTGATCAACGGCCTGACCCGCTGGGGCGCCAACGTCGTCCACAAGGGCAACGCCAAGGTCCACGTCTCGGGCCACGCCTCCGCCGGCGAGCTGCTGTACTTCTACAACATCTGCAAGCCGCGGAACCTGATGCCGGTCCACGGTGAATGGCGCCACCTGCGCGCCAACGCCGAACTCGGTGCCATGACGGGTGTCCCGAAGGACCGCATCGTCATCGCCGAGGACGGAGTGGTCGTCGACCTGATCGACGGCAAGGCCCGGATCTCCGGCAAGGTCCAGGCCGGCTACGTGTACGTGGACGGCCTCTCGGTCGGCGACGTCACGGAGGTCCACCTCAAGGACCGCAAGATCCTCGGCGAAGAGGGCATCATCTCGGTCTACGTCGTGGTGGACAGCACCACGGGCAAGGTCGTCAGCGGCCCGAGCATCCAGGCCCGCGGCTCCGGCATCGAGGACTCCGCCTTCGCGCCGGTGGTCACCAAGATCGAGGAGGCCATCGCCCGCGCGGCCTCCGACGGTGTGGCCGAGCCGCACCAGATCCAGCAGCTCATCCGCCGCACGATGGGCAAGTGGGTGTCGGACAGCTACCGCCGCCGCCCGATGATCCTCCCCGTCGTCGTCGAGGTCTGACCCTCGCCGTAGCGACGTCACCGGAGCGGGGCAACCGGATTTGCATCCGGGGGCCCCGCTCCAGTACGTTTACGTCTCCACCCCGCGAGACAACCGGGCACACATGTGTGTCCGGCCGCGTCGTGCGGGCGGGTGGGAATCAAGACCAGGGAGACCTGATAAAGTCTGATCCACCCGAAAGGGAAAGGCCCACCGAAGGCCATCGGAATTCCAATCCAGTCGGAAACGACACGGAAAAGAATCTGATAGAGTCGGAATCGCCGGAAAGGGAAAACGCGAAAGCGAAGAACCTGGAAAGCAAGCGAGAAAGACTCTGATAGAGTCTGAAACGCAAGAACGAAAGCCCGGAGGAAAGCCCCAGCCGATGTTGCTGAGGGTGAGTACAAAGGAAGCGTCCGTTCCTTGAGAACTCAACAGCGTGCCAAAAATCAACGCCAGAAGTTGATACCCCGTCCACTTCGGTGGAT